>JBPCPV010000006.1:0-144906 GCA_050998805.1 Chloroflexia bacterium
GGCTATCCGAAGGCCGAGAGGATCTCCGATTGGCAGCGGATCAGCATTCATACGAAGCAATTGTACCGAAATCTGGGCGGCAAGCGCAAGTCGCTGGGTGAGCCGCGCAACACGCTAGACATGTACCTACAGCTATTCGGCACGCGGCTATCCCCCTGTCGAGGCGCAGAAATCGGGCAACATTGAGGTCATTTGTTGCCGTGTGCTGTAGGGAGCGCATAAACATGGAAGAGCATGTCAGTCCCCTGGCGGGCAAGCCCGCCCCGCCCGACCAACTGATCGATGTCGATCAACTGAGGGGGCAGTATTACGATCTACACCCCGACCCTTCCGTCCCGGAGCAGCGCGTCAGCTTCGGCACATCGGGGCACCGCGGCTCGGCCGCCGACCGCACCTTCAATAAGGACCACATCCTAGCGATAACCCAAGCCATCGTCGAGTACCGCACGCGCGAGGGCACCACCGGCCCGCTCTACCTCGGCAAAGACTCTCATGCCCTCTCCGAACCCGCCGAACGCACTGCAATGGAGGTGCTCGCAGCACACGGTGTCGAAGTCCTGCCCGCCCAGAACAACGGCCTCACCCCCACCCCAGTCATCTCGCACGCCATCTTGACCTATAATCACGGGCGCAAGACCGGCCTGGCCGACGGCATCGTCATCACCCCATCGCACAATCCCCCGAGCGATGGCGGCTTCAAGTACAATCCCCCGAACGGCGGCCCCGCCGAGCCTGACATCACCGGCTGGGTACAAGACCGCGCCAATGCCCTCCTTGCCGAGAAGAACAAGAGCGTCCGGCGCGTCTCCTATGCCGACGCGCTCACCGCCCCCACCACCCATCCCTACGACTTCATCATCCCCTATGTCGCCGACTTGGCGAATGTGCTCGACCTGGACGCGATACGGGCCTCCGGACTGACCATCGGGGCCGACCCCCTGGGAGGTGCTTCTGTCGGCTACTGGGGACCAGTCGCCGAGCGATACGGCCTGCGCCTCACCGTCGTGAACACGGCCATTGACCCGACCTTCCGCTTCGTGCCTGTTGACCACGATGGCCAGATCCGCATGGACTGCTCCTCGCCCTACGCGATGGCAAACCTCGTTCGCCTAAAAGACACCTACGACATTGCCTTCGCAACCGACACAGACGCCGACCGGCACGGCATCGTCACCCGCAGCAACGGCCTGATGAATCCCAATCACTACCTGGCCGTCGCCATTTGGTATCTCTTCCGGCACCGACCCGCCTGGCCCGCCGCCTGCCAGGTCGGCAAGACGGTCGTCAGCAGCAGCCTGATCGACCGCGTGGCCCGCGAGATCGACAGGCCGCTCTACGAGGTGCCGGTGGGGTTCAAGTGGTTCGTCGCCGGTCTGCTCGCCGGCAAGCTCGGATTCGGCGGCGAGGAGAGCGCCGGGGCCTCGTTCCTACGCCGCGACGGCACCGTCTGGACTACCGACAAAGATGGGCTGATCATGGGCCTGCTGGCCGCCGAGATCACCGCTCGCACCGGCCGCGACCCCGGCCTGCATTACGCCGATCTCACCGCCCGCCTCGGCACCCCGTTCTACACCCGCATCGACTCCCCCGCCACGCCGGAGCAGAAGGCTCGCCTCAGCAAGCTAGCGCCCGACGATGTGCATACTTCTACGCTCGCCGGGGAGCCGATCCTAGCCAAGCTGACGACGGCACCCGGCGACAACGAGCCGATCGGCGGACTGAAGGTGGTAACCGAACACGGCTGGTTCGCTGCTCGCCCCTCCGGCACCGAGGCCGTCAATAAAGTCTACGCCGAGAGCTTCACCAGCCAAGCGCACCTGGACCGGATCCTCGCCGAGGCCGAAACCCTCGTGCGCGGCGATGTCTGAACCGCTTGATTAGCGCCTCATTGTGCCGGATCGGGGTTGTGCCAGCCGCCATGTCGCGCGATAAGCGCATCCGCTTCGGGCGGACCCCAGGTGCCGGGTGCGTACTCATGTACCGGGGTGGGTTTGTGCAGTATCGGGTCAACCACACGCCAGGCGGCTTCCACCGTATCCTCGCGTGTGAACAGGTTCGCATCGCCGTGCAGCGCATCGCCGAGCAGCCGCTCGTACGGCAGCATCTCGTCGCCCGGTTTATGGGCAGCAACCAGCCGCACCATTTCGCCCACCATTCCCTCGCCCGGCACCTTTGCCTGCGCTTCGAGCGCGATGAAGACATCCGGGCTGAGGCGGAAGTTAAAGCGGTCGGCCCGGCTCTGATCCACCCGCCCGAAGACGATCTGAGGCGGCAGCTTCAGCTGAACCACCACCTCGGTGCTCGTAACAGGCAGGCACTTCCCGGCCCGGATATAGATCGGCACCCCCGCCCAACGCCAGTCTGCGATCTGGAGCCGCACCGCCACGAAGGTCTCGACCTGTGAGTCGGCAGCGACGCCCGGCTCCCCCCGATAGCCGGCATATTGGCCGCGCACAACGTCCGCCGGATCGAGCGGGCGCATCGCCTTCATCAACACCGACTTCTGGTCGCGGATCGATTCGGTGTCCTGCCGCGACGGTGGCTCCATAGTCAGCAGCGTGACTACCTGTAGCAGGTGGTTTTGCAGCACATCGCGGACCGCGCCCACTTCCTCGTAGAACTTCCCACGGTCCGCTACCCCAAACTGCTCGGCCATCGTGATCTGGATGCTCGATACATAGTGACGGCTCCAGATCGGTTCCAGGAAGGCGTTGGCAAACCGAAAGAAGAGCAAGTTCTCCACAGGCTCCTTGCCCAGGTAGTGGTCTATGCGGAAGATGGCCCGCTCAGGAAAGTACTTCTCCAGCGTCCGGTTAAGCTCCTGTGCAGATGCGAGATCGTGCCCAAACGGTTTTTCGACGACCACGCGGGCGTCCTGGGCTGCGCCTGCCTGCGCCAGGCCAGCCGCCACCGTGCCGAAGAGGCTCGGCGGGATAGCCAGGTAGTGCAGCGGACGCTTCGCAGCACCAAGCGCCTGCTTGAGTCTGCCGTAAGTCGCCTCGTCGTGGTAGTCGCCGCCCACATAGTGCAGCAAGCTGATGAGTTTGGCGAACGCCGCCTCGTTAACGCCGCCGTGTTGCTCCAGGCTCTGTCGCGCCCTCGCTCGTATCTCCTCGTCCGTCAGAGAAGATCCCGCCACGCCGATGATCGGCAAGTCAAAATGCCCGTGACGGATCATCGCCTGTAGCGCCGGGAAGATCTGCTTTGCTGCCAAGTCGCCGGTAGCGCCGAAGAATACAAACGCATCTGATGGAAGCGCCGCCATGTTCAACCTCCTATAGTTACATCACGGCACCGGCCACAAGCGCACGGTCTTGTCGCTCGACGCTGAGGCAAGGGTCTTGCCGTCAGGCGACCAAGCCACTTTGTTTACCGCGTCGGTGTGTCCGGTGAAGGTAGCCAGAAGTGTGCTGTCGGCCCGCCATAAGCGCACGATTTTGTCTGAGCCGCCGGAGGCCAGGATCTTGCCGTCGGGCGACCAGGCGACGCTGCTCACTCGATCGATTAGATCGAGGTGGTTTCTGAGCAGTGTGCCGTCAGCCTGCCAAAACGTCACGCCGTCACCTCCGGCCAGCATCCGGCCATCCGGGGACCACGCCAGGCTGTCAACGTTTCCCTGGTTCCTCACCCGCTTTACGAGCGCGCCCGTCGTGTCGTAGATGCAGACGTCTCCGCTTTCATCACCAGTCGCCCACTGCTTGCTGTCCGGCGACCATGCCAGCGCCCAGGCGGGCGTGCCGCCTCCGCTACCTATATGGGCGACTTCGCTGCCGTCGGGTCGCCAGAGCTTGTAATCGCCGGCCCCGCCAGCCAGCCATTTGCCGTCGGGCGACCATGCCAGGTTGAAGAACTTGCCGCCGCTGCCGAGCGTGTGCATAGTCGCAAGCAGAGTGCCGTCGGGGTGCCAAAGTTGCACCGTAGGCAACGGGAATGTGATGATCGAAGCTGCCGCCAGCGTCTTGGCGTCGGGCGACCAGGCGAGGCCGAACACCGTCCCTGAGTTGGCAGCGATGCTCCGTATCGGCGTGCCATCTGGTTGCCACAGACGGACCTTTTGATCGCTTGATCCGGAGGCGAGCATTTTGCCGTCCGGCGACCAAGCTAGGCTGAAAACCGATGCCGTCTGATCCCCTAGGCTCGTCACGGCGGTCCCATCCGCCCTCCAGAGGCGTAATGTTGTGTCGGCCTGGTTGTCCAAAGATCCCGCACCCGACGCCAGGAGCCGACCGTCCGGCGACCACGCAAGTTGCGTCACGCCGGCGGTGTGCCCCGTTAGCACCGTTGCGCCGGTCGGCGCGGCGGGCGACGGGCTGAGTGGTGCAGCCGTGAACTGAGGTGCCACGGTCGGCGAGAGGGTGACCGGACTGCCGGGAACCGGCGCAGGCCCGATGCCGCAGCTCGCTATCAGCAAGCAGACCGCCGCGATCCCCGCGAGGCCAGCAAGCCATTGTTGTCGCTTCATCGCATATCGTACCCTATTTCACCGCCTATGGGCCGCAGCTGACCGGCGGGTTCACGATGCTCAGGTAGACGATCTTGCTTATCTGACCGCGTGTCGCGTCGCTGTACGGGCGGAACGTGCCGTCGCTGTAGCCGCTAACCACTCCGTGGCAGACCGCCGTCTCGATCACAGTGTAGAACGTCGAGCCGCGCGGCACATCGCTGAACGTTGGCACCGCCGGGTTGTACAACGCCCAGCCTGCTGCGATCACATCTATCTTGGCGAGTTGGCCCCGTGTGACATTGTTGTATGGCAGGAAGTACGGCCTGTGCTGTGCGTCACAAGGACCGGCCGGTGCCGTGCCGCATGTATAGCCGCTCACGATGCCGTCTGCCGATGCTGTCTCCACCACAGCGTAGAAGTTGTTGCCCGGCGTCACATCGGTGAAGGTATAGCTCCCACCGCTCGGCGTCCTGATCGCCTTCTGGAAGCCGAGGACAACGATCTTGACCATCTGCGAGCGGGTTGTCGGGTTGTATGGACGGAACGTGCCGTCAGAATAGCCGGAGATCACCCCGTGGCAGTAGAGGTACTGCACCGGCGTGTAGAAGTAGTCGCTCATATGGACGTCGGAGAAGTTGATCGTGCAGGCCGTTGGGGTAGCAGTAGCGGCAGGCGGCGCGGTCGGTGTGAAGGTGGCCGCCGGTTGGGTCGTAGCCGTCGGACTGGTGCCCGGCTGGGTCGTCGGCGTCGCCGTGTTAGCCGGAGGCGTCGTCGGTGTCGCTGTCGCGGGCACGGTGGCGCTGGGCACGACCGGCGTCGCTGTCTGTGTCGTCGTGCCTGTCGCCGTGGCAACGCTGGTCGGTGTCGGCGTGCAAACCACCTGCGGCGGCAGCAGCTCGCTGCTCGCGGTCAACGCATCAGGCACGGCGACCGCGAGGCGCTCCCTGCGCGGAGCCTGCTTGCCTCCCACGCTGCCCGCAGTGGCCGCCGAACCGCCGTAGATAAGCACGCGCCCGTCCGGTAGCGTGCCCTGGGCGTTTCCGTAGCGCGCATCGTTCACCAGAGGCCCATCGCTCCAGGTGTTGCCGGCGATGTCATAGATCCGTGTCAAGGTTGTGCGCCTGGCGAAAGTCGCGTAGTCGGTTCCGAGTGTGGCGATCAACCGGCCCGCGCCATAGGGCGAGATGCTCGGGACCACTCCCAGCCCGCCGGTGTTCGCCGAGGCGAGGGTCGCCCAGGTGTCGGTCGAGGGGTTGTAGGCATACAGGGTATCAGTCGAGTTGCCGGCGTTATCCGCCCCTCCGAAGACATACACCAAACCGTCGGTAGCCGTCGCGCCGCTGAGGAAAAGAGCGTTGGGTAGTGGCGCGCCGGTCGTCCAGGTGTTGGTAGTCAGGTCCAGGATGTTCGTAGTGCTGTAGACGTTGTTGTTATCGGCACCGCCGATCACGTAGAGGTGGTTGTTGACTGTCGCCACGGCAGGCCCCTGCACTCCTGTTGCCCTCGGCACCGAGGGGGCGAAGCTCCAGGCGTTAGCGCCGATGTCGAATACCTGGACCGTGGTCGTCAGGGTCCGCGTCGGGATGTCGCTCCCGCCGACGACATAGATCTTGCCGTTCGCCGAGCCCATTCCGTAGACGCCCTCCGGCACCGGCAGCGTCGGCAGCGACTCCCAGGCGTTGGTGGCGGGGTTGAAGCGCGAGGCGTCATTCAAGACCGGCGGGTTGGCGCCGGACCAGCCGCCCGCCGTGTAGAGCTTGCCGTCCGTCCCTATCGCACCCTGTATGTACTCTCGGGCGGGGTTTCGCGGCGGACCGAACTGCCAGGCCGGCAACGCCCCACAGCCTATCGGCGTCGCCGTGCCCGTTGGGCTTGCGGCCATCGTCGCCGTGCCCGTTGATGTTGCGGCTGCCGTCGCCGTGCCCGTTGGGGTCGTTGAGGGCGTGCCCTGGGTTGACGTGTAGATCCCCTGCGCGACATAGGCATCCTGGTTACTGCCGTTGCGGATGTCGGTCCAGACCGGGATCACCAGGCCGTTGACGGCGGCGATGCCGCTGTAGTCGCCGATGAAGCCGCTCGTGCCCGGTATCGATGGCGCGCTGCTCACCGCTACATTAGGCTCGAAACTCGCCCCGTGGTCCAGCGAGTCCGCGTAGTATTCCTTGTAATTCGCGTCGTTCGGATCCTCGCGCCGGTCGAACCAGCCTATATGGACACGCCCGTCCGGCGACGTTGCGATCCAGGGGAAAAATTGGTCCTTGCCGTTGCCCACCGGGTCGTCGTTCACGCGCTGGGGCGCACCCCAGGTCGTGCCGTTGTCGGTAGAGCGGCTGAAGAGGATGTCGGCGTCGCCGGTGCGGTAGTCGGCCCAGACGGCGTAGAGATAGCCGTCGAGCTGCTGGTCCACGGCCATCGCCCCGAAGGCGTTGTCCCGGAAGTTAGTGTGCGGCAGCGGGCTGGGCAGGTCGGTGATCGAGGCGATATGGGTGAAGAACGGGAAGGTCTGCCCGCCGTCTGTCGAGCGCGAGAAAAGCACCGTATCGTAATTGAGTTGGCTCTGCGTCTGTGCGCCGAGGTAGTAGGCGTAGACCTCGCCATGCCTCCCGATCGCCGGCACGGTGCCCTGGTTGTTGTTCGAGAAGACCGGGCTGACCGTGATCGGCACCGACCATGTGATGCCGTGATCGCTGCTCTTGGAGAGGATCGTTGAGGCGTCGCGCTGGCTGGACGCGGCACCGCAATTGCTGCCCGCTTGGAAGACGAAGTGCGTCCACCCCTCGTAGACGGTGCCCGAATACGGGCTGGTCACATTCGCGTCCACAGCCACGTAGTCCTTATCCTGGAACACCGCGATCTGGCCGTTGTTAGTATTCGCCGCCAGTTGGAGTGGCGCGCTGAAGCTCGCGCCCGCATCGGTCGAGCGCGAGACATACATACCTCCGGCGGCCGTGCATATCGCCTGATAGCCCAGGTAGCCGAAGTAGGCATGGCCGCCGTGGTCGAAGGTCATCGCAGGGTCGCCATAATAGAGGCCCGTGACCCCCGGCACCGGGTAATTTGCCCAGGTCGTGCCGCCGCTGCTAGACAGGTAGACCTCGGGGCAGAGGTTGCATCGGTAGTCGTTCGCCGAGGCTATCACCCGTTGGCTGTCGTCGGGATTGATCGCTATCGTGGTTTCGTTCTGGGCCGATGGGTCGTTCAGCGAGGCGCTGACGTTTGGGCCGAATACAGGCGGCGTCAGGAGAACGTTCCGCCGCTCCCCCAACCCCTGCCCGAGCATCTCCGCCGGCGGTACGGCCACCACTCCCGATAGGTGGTGGAAACGATCCGCGATCCTCGGAACGCTTTGTTCCGTCGGAAGCGCCGCGCCCGCAGTCCTGCTGAGGCCCACAAGCCCCATACCCAGCACGGCGGCTCCAAGTAAGAAACACCAGAAGTAGGATACCCGTTTCATCGCATTCTCCCTTCCAAACAAAGCTGATGTCATGGGGGGTCTCCCCCCGGCAACCCCAGTATACAACAAAACCCGATGCGCGCAAGTCAGCCAGTTGTTGGCCGGGCAGATCGTTGGGCGAGGCCCGGCTCGTTTAATCAGCAGACCTAATAGGAGGTAGACTATGAATAGGCAGTACAAACTATGGAGCGGTATCCTGATCTTGATCTTTGCTCTGGCTCTCGCCGGGTGCGGCACAGATGCCTCGCCCGCACCCGCCTCAACGCCCACAGCCGGATACCTTATGACCGCAGGCGACCTGACCGCGAGCCTGGCCGACCCAAACCTGCGGATCGTGGATATGGGCGGCGGCGATGAGTACGCGGCCGGCCACCTACCGGGTGCCATCCACATTGACTGGAGCGAGATCCAAGTGACCGACACGCGAGCGCCCTCGATAGCCGCGTGGCAGGGAAGTGTCGCCGGGCTGCTCGGCAAGCGGGGGATCGGCGACAGCAACCGAGTGGTAGTCTACGACCACGGTACGTTGTACGGCGCGCGCCTCTTGTGGGTCTTGGACCAACTCGGCCACGCCCAAAAGAGCATCCTCGACGGCGGGTTCGCGGCCTGGCAGGCGGCGGGAGGCGAGGTGAGCAAGGCGGCCCCGACATACGCGGCAACGACCTATACGGCCCATCCCCGCCCTGACCTTCTGGCAACCGAGGCACAGGTGAGGGCCGCCCTCGGCCAGTCGGGGATACGCCTCGTGGACGCGCGTAGCCCCGGCGAATACGCCGCAGGCCACATCCCCGGCGCGGTCAACATCCCATTCGACAGCACCGCCGCCTCGGCCTCGCCCCATCTCTTCAAGACCGGCACCGACCTGCGCGCGTTGTTCGCCGCCCATGGCGTCACTCCGGATAGCCGGGTCGTGACCTACTGCTCGACCGGCGTCCGCGCCTCCGTAGACTACACGGCCCTGCGGCTGGCTGGCTTCGACAAAGTGCAGGTCTACACCGGCTCCTGGGCCGAGTGGGGCAGCGACCCGACCGCGCCGGTGGAGAAGTAGGCTCTATGGCTCAGAGAGCGCATCTGCTATAATGGAGAGAAGGAGGTGCAGGGATGGTAACGCCCACTCCAGCCCTACCAGCTAACCCCGACCGGCGTGCGGCCCAGGCCGTCCTTAAAGATGCTCACGCCCTCCTGCAAAATCCCCGCGAAGAACCACATCGTCTGCTCGTGTTTCAGGATCGTCACGTAGCCGTCCACTGTCGCCGTCGCGCCGGGGGCTAGGGTGTTGCCGAAGCCCCAGCGGAACGGGTATCGGTAGGGCGCGCCGCCGGAGTTGCCCTCCCAGTCGAGTCCGACGCGCCAAAGACCGGCCTTGTCGGTGTAGCGCCCACCTTCGATGTTCGCGTAGGAGTCGTTTGTTGTGTAGGTGTAGCCGGGGTCCGGCCCCTGCGTCCTCAACGGCACGTCCCCGGTGTTCTGCACAACCATCTGGACATGCAGCTTGCCGCCTAGCATCAGCTTGGGCGGATCCAGCTTCACCGAGAGCACGTCAAGGTTCGGGATGCCGGCGTCGGTCACGGTCAGAGGGCTGCGGGCTTCGACTGCATTCCCGGCTCGGTCCTCCGCACGCACCGTCACCGTATAGACGCCGTTCGCCACCGGCACGCCGAGGAGCGACTGCCCATTGAACACGACGCGCTGCTCTCCGGCCGGCACGCGGGACGGGGCCAGCACCGTGACGCGCGTACCAGACTGCCCATCCAGGGTCACCGAGGTGGTGCAGGTTTGGGCCAGCCGGTATGTGATCTGGGCCACATCGTCAATTGCATCGCTGTTCGGAGAGATCGTGGCAGGGTAGACCTGGAGGTTTTCGAGCGTGGGCAGAGCGGTCTGCGCGTCTTTCAGCGAAAATGCGGCTTCTCCGTCCGCTGTCTGCCCGCCGGAGTCGGCGTGGACAAGCAGCTTGTAGCTGCCGTTCGGCAGAACTTGGGCCACACCGGTCGCCGTCGGGCCGGGGGCCGCCCCTGTCGGCACAACGCCGTTGAACAGCACGAAATGATCGCCCGCCGAGAGTTGTTCAGATGGGCGCAGCGTGATCTCGTGGCCGTCGGCGTCGGAGCGGATCTTCACCGTGACCGTAGCCTGCTTGCCGAGGCTGTACCGCAGCTGGATCGGCTCGGTCGCCTGTCTGCCGTTCGGCTGCACGACGTTCGGGCCGGCCGCAACGCCGCTCAGTAAGGAAGAGGAGCTGCCGCAGGAGACGAGCAGCAGCGCAGTCAGCAGGCAGGCTCCGCCGCAGGCCGTGCCCCATGCGGACTTCATCGGGCGGCCCCGACCGGGGTCTGGTCCTCGACCGGAGTGTACGGCGGGACATCGGCAGTCGGTTCGGTGATCTTCCCGAAGCGGGCCTGGGCGATAGCAAGCGCGACGAAGCCCAGCGCGACGCCGAACCAGAGCGTGGCGAAGCGCACCAGCAACGTAGCCGCCGCACCCACGGGGCCGCTTATCGCCCCGACAGGTAGCCACGGGGCCTTGCCGAACAGCACGAGCAGCCCCTCGATGCTCCCCTCTGTGGCACCGAGGCCGCCCGGCAGTAGCAGCACCGAGCCGACCAGTGTGGCCGTGCCCATAGCGAACGATGCAAGCACCAGCAACTGCCAGGAAGCTGGTACGCCCATGCCCGTGAGGATCAGGAAAAGCGCAAAGCACTCGCCCGACCAGGAGACGAATCCCAGCGCGACGGCTGGCACCAGGTTTTGCACCCGCAGGAGCTGGTAGCTACTGTCATAGAAGGCACGCAGTGTATCCACGCGCTTGTCGAGGAAGTGGAACCGGCGGAGCATACGTCCGACCCGGCCCGCAGCCCGCCGGTTCTGCACAAACGCGGTGGCGATCACCGCCGCGATCACCACGGCGGCCATGAAGGCGCGCACCAGCGGGTTGTCGAACAGGAAGAGGCCCGCCCCCGCCAACAGCAGCATCGCCAGGCCGTCGGTCATACGCTCCGCGAGGATGATCGGCGCAGTCACCGCAATCGGGGTGCCGACAACTTGCTTGACCATGAGCGACTTGAGCCATTCTCCGGCCTTGCCAGGGGTTATCGTCATGCTGAACCCGCTGACGAAGATCAGCAGGCTATCGGGCCACGACAGCCCCCGCACCCCGACGACGTGCAGGTAGAAGTGCCACTTGACGAAGCGGAGCGCGTAATTCAGCAGGCTGAAAAACAGGATGATCGGCAGGAGTTCCCACTGGAACGTCTGCAAGACTTGCGTCAGCTTATGGTAATCGCTGAGGCCGAGAAAGACGGCGTAGACCAGGACGGCGAAGGCTACGGAGGCGAGGATCTTGTTGCGCTGGCGCGCGAGTACGGTCAAAGTAGGCACTCCTGCGGCGTGAAGCGTGAGGGTTGTTTGTTACGTCGTCCCATTATACCTGATTGTGCAGGGCGGCGCAAAAGCTCGGCCCACACCAGGCATAGCCCAGCCTGCCGACCGCTTGCGCCATCTTCCCGCGCTATGTATACTATCCTCATGTTCTGGATGACTGAGACCCGGTTTGTGCTGCCGCAGACACTCGTCGGCGGAGGCGGCGCACACAGCTACAGCCCCGAGGCGGGCTTCGAGTTGAGCGTGGTCGAATCCGGTGGGCAGCCGTTCAGCGAGCTGATCCTCTCGTGGAACGCCGACACCCCTCCGGGCACTTCGATATACCCCGAAGCGAGACTGCGCTATACGGAGGCGGATGCGCCGCCGGAAGCGTCCGCGTGGTCGGCCTGGGCCTCGCTCGGCCGCTGGGGGAGCGGCAGCCACGGCGAACAGCGGCTACCGCACAGTCACGGCGGCGAGGCGGGCGCGCCGGTGCGATTGGAGGTGGACACCCTACGGCTCGATACCGGCCTCGTCGCCGACGCCTTCCAGGTGCGCTTGACCCTCTCCGGCTGGAGCGACACGCCCGTAGTACGCCGGCTGACGGCAAGCACCCGTCTCGTGGGCGCTTCTCCGCCGGATGCGCTTGCAGATCAGCCGCTCGGTCGGGCGGTGCGACTCGCGGTGCCCGACCGCTCGCAGCGAGCAGAGTGCCATGAGATCGCGGGCGAGATTTGCAGCCCCGCCTCGATCGGCATGGTGCTGGATTACTATGGGATCGCCCGGACGACCGCCGAGATCGCCGAGGCGGTGTTCGACCACGGCGCGCAGATATACGGCAACTGGCCGTTCAACGTGGCCTACGCGGGCAGCCTGGGGCTGCGGGGCGTGGTGCGGCACATCGGCAGTATGGCCGAGATCGAGCGGGAGCTGGGGGCGGGACACCCGCCGATCCTCAGCATCGCCTTCGGGCCGGGCGAACTGCCCGAGGCACCTATACCGTCCACAGACGGCCACCTGATAGTCGTGACCGGGGTTACGCAGAGCGGTGATTTCCTCGTCAACGACCCGGCCGCCGACACCCGCAGGGGTGAGGCCATCGAGCGCGTCTATAGCCGCGACCACCTACGCGCGGCGTTCCTGGGCCACGGCGGCGTTGCCTACATCATCGAAAAGGAGCCTGATGCGTCTGCCGCACCCTTGCCAGCCGACGCTCCGTCCACCAAATGAACCGCACACTCGCGTGGCGCGGCCTGCGCCTCGGCCTACCGCTGACCCTCCTGCCCTTAGCGCTGCTCGCCGCCTGCGACGTGCCTGCGCCGCCTGTTGAGCAGCTTACTCCCATCGTCGGCTCGTCCACGAAGACGCCCGTAGACCCAGGCGTGCCCACTGCCACCGCTGCGCCGATGACGCTCCCTCCGACCGGGCGGCTCTGGTTCTTGCGCGGCGGCCATGTCTGGACGGCAGCGCCCGACGGAAGCGGCGCTCATGCCGCATCGGCGAGCGCGGCTCTTTCCCCGCCGGTGCCGTCGCCCGACGGGAGCAAGGTCGCCTTCCTGGGTGACCACAAGTTGCTGCTCCTCGACGTTGCGAGTGGACAGGAACAAGCTCTGGTGGTTAGTGATATGTCCCCCGATCAGCGGCCTGCCTGGTCCCCGAACGGCCGGCTGGTGGCATACTTCACCCTCGCCGCAAGCCCTGTCGGCGACGAGATCGCCTGGTCCATGCCGGTTGCCGGAGGCACGCCGAGCCGGATCACCAGCCTGCACAGCCCCGGAGAGAGGCAGGGGCCGACGTTCGAGCGGTGCATTGCCTGGACGCCCGACATGCGCCGCCTCGCTGTTAGCGGAGAGACCGGGCCAATCCAGGTCATTCCGCTCGACGTGACCGCAGGCAACCCACAAACCGTGGCCGGCGGAGAGCCATCCTGGTCCACTGATAACCGCAACCTGCTTTACACCGAAACCATGAACGGGGCCATCGCGCTCGACGATGTGGTGGCCGACGACTTCCAGCCATACCGCAACGAGCGGCGACTGGTGGGCGTGCGCCTACAAGACCACGCCCAGGCCCCACTCCCGCGCTTCAACGCCGACGCCTCACTGATCCTCTACCGGGCATCTTCGGCTGACGGCAGCCCCGCCGTCGCGGTGCGGCTGCGCGCCGACGGCTCAGAGCAGCTGTTCGTGCCCGGCAACAACGGGGCATGGGCACCCGACGGCCAGTGGATCGTCTATGAGACCGGCACTTTGCGCCCCAGCGAGACCGGGCAGGAGTGGCAGCCGACCGGCTTGGCCCGCGTGCGCGCCGACGGCTCGGGCCAGTCACCGGTGCTCTCCGACGCCTCGTGGCCCGCCTGGGGGAAGTAGGATCATCTGACTGCTGTACGACACGGCTCCGCCCGTGGACCACTGACTGCTTACGGCAGTGCCGCGAGCCTGTCAACCACCTCTTGGATCACCCAGTCGGGTGTGCTTGCGCCTGCGGTGACGCCGACCTTCTGGACGCCCGCGAACCAGGCCGGGTCGATCTCCTCAGCACGCTCGATATGCCGACTCGGACAGTACTGCCCGGCAAGTTCGGCCAAATGCCGTGTATTGGCGCTCTCATAACCGCCCACCGCAATCACGAAATCCACTTCTTGCGCGAGGGCCTCGGCGGCGGGCTGGCGCTTCGCGGTCGGGAGGCAGATAGTGTTATGGACGTGGATTTCGGTGCCGAACTCCAGAAAGTGGTCCACCACTTCGGTCACGAACTTCTTGAACCACGCGACGTTCATGGTGGTCTGCGAGAGCAGCGCGAGGCGGGTGACTTTCGCGTTCGGGGTGCCTGCCGTATCAAGCGCCGCCGCGATGTCATCCAGGCTGCGGACGCAGATCGCGCGCCGCTGGTGCTTCGGCGGCTTGCGCTCGGCTAGACTGCCAGGGGTCGGCGGCATGGTCGCGTCGAGGGTAGAGTTGGCCCAACCGAGGATGCCCTTTGTTTCAGGATGGGAGCTGTCGCCGTATATTACCACCCAGGAGCCTTCGTCGGCCTCGCGCTTCGCCGTCTGCTGGACGCGCGTGACGAGCGGGCAGGTGGTGTCGATCACGGTGCGGCCCTCGGCCTCGGCGCGCGATGCAACGTCCGGTGCGGCACCGTGCGCGGTGATGGCGACGGTCGGCGCGGAGACCTCCTCGAGGCCGTCCTTCACGTGTACGCCCTGCGTTTCGAGCCGCTCGACAAGCTGCGGGTTATGGACAAGGGTGCCGAGAGTGTCAATCTGCCTGTGTTCACGCCCGGCTTCCGCGATGCGGTCGAGCGTCATCTTGACCCCGAAGCACATTCCCATTTCCCGCGCCATTTTGATTTCCATGCGTCTATTTGCTCCTGCTTATATCATAAAGCCGATCCACGAAAAACACGAAAAAACACGAAAAGAACGATGCCGTAACGGCCTAATCAGCCTGCCGTTAAGATAACGGCTCAAGAAGGGCGAAAGTTTCAGTGGCTAGAGAAAGTGACATAGCTAGCTCCTCCCCTCGGGGCGTTCCTCGTCAATGTCGAGGCTGTTGATGAAGTCGCGGAATACCGAGAGCCGCTCGTCGTCGGGGCGGGGGCCTTCTCCGACTGATTCCTCCGGGTGGCCGGAGCGTTCCTCGGATGCGCCGCCGGCGGGCTCGCCTTCGAGCGTCATGCCGCCGCGCTCCATCACGCTGTCGTCCACGAAGATCTTGCAGTGGACCCGCACGGCGAGGGCTATGGCATCGCTTGAGCGGCAGTCTATCTCGGCGTGGCGACCCTGCACGTCAAGTACTATCCGTGCATAATATGTGTCGTCGCGCAGGTCGTTGATCAGCACATGTGTGACGTTGGCACCGAGTTCCTGGATCACGCTGCGGAGCAGGTCGTGGGTCAGCGGTCGGGAGATGGGGACTTCCTGGATGGCAAACGCGATTGCGTCGGCCTCGAACGGGCCGATCCAGATAGTGAGATAGCGATCCATGGACAAGTCTTTGAGGATGACCACTCGCTGCTGTGTCACCAGGCTCACCCGGATGCTGTCAACTTTGGCTTCGATCACGGCTCTTCCTCCTCTAGCGGTGGCCTATCTTTGCATACCTAATTGTACAACGAAACAAGCCTATACAGCAAGTGCCGCGCCGCAGCTTGACGCACTCCCTGCCCGTGGCATATACTGTAAGAGATCCAGCCGATGAGGTTCCACCGATGCCCCGAACGAAGAAGCTGCCGCCGCCCGACATCCCCATAGAGACCCCGCCCGAAGACCTGGAGAGCGAAGACGCGCCCATCGAAGCACCTCTCCAGAGCGGTATCGCTGTACCTTCGCGCGGCGGGCGCGTGCGCCGTCCTCGCCATGTCCGTCCTGATGTGCCGATTGAGGCCGTTGCGGTAGAGGTTGATCGCGCCCCCGACCAACGCCGCACAGGGCCACGAGGCCGCGAGTTGCTCCACCTCCCTGTGCTGCCGCTGCGCGATATGGTGATCTTCCCGCATATGGTGACCCAATTTTTCGTCGGCAGGGACGTTTCCCTACAGGCGGTGGCTGCCGCAACGGCCGGGAACGGCCATCTTCTGGCCGTGACCCAGCGCGACGCAGAAGCCGATGACCCCGCACCCCGCGACCTCTACCAGATAGGAGTAGAGATCTATATCGGGCGCGTACTAAAAATGCCCGACGGCACAACCGCGCTCGTGGTGCAGGGACAGCGCCGGGTCGAGATCGTGCGCTACACCATGACCAGCCCCTACCTGCGTGCCGAGGCGCGCCCGATACGCGAGAGCGCCGAGATGACAAAGACCACCGAGGCGATGATGCGCGCGGTGCTCGCGCTTTTCGAGAAGATCGTCAAGACCGGCCACTCGGTGCCCGAAGAATCCTATGTCACAGCCCTCAACATCAAGGAGCCGGGCGGCCTGGCCGACATGATCGCGTCCTCTGTGTCGTTCGACATCGAGAAGCGACAGGAGCTTCTGAGCACACGCGACCCAGAGGAGCGCCTCCAAAAGCTGGCGATCATGCTCGCCAAAGAAGCCGATGTTCTTGACCTAGAGAGCCATATCCAGAGCCAAGTACAGAAAGAAGTGGATAAATCGCAGCGGGAATATTACCTACGCGAACAACTAAAGGCAATCCAACACGAACTCGGTGAGGACGATCCCCAGACACGCGAGGCCAACGATCTGCGGTCGAAGATCGAGGCCGCCGGTATGCCCGAAGAGGTAAACAAGAAGGCCGGCGACGAACTTGACCGGCTACAGCTGATGCCGCCGATGTCGCCCGAGGTCGGCATCATCCGCACCTACCTTGATTGGCTGGTGACCCTGCCCTGGAAGCAGGAGACCCCCGACCACCTGAACATCGCCGATGCGGCGCGGCTGCTCGAGGCGAACCACTACGGGCTGCCGAAGGTCAAGGAGCGCGTGCTCGAATACATGGCGGTGCGGAGGCTCGCGGCGGGCAAGATGCGCTCGCCGATCCTCTGCTTCGTCGGGCCTCCGGGCGTCGGCAAGACGAGCCTGGGGCGGTCAATCGCAGAAGCCCTGGGCCGCAAGTTTGTGCGAGTGTCGCTCGGCGGCATCCGCGACGAGGCCGAGATACGCGGCCACCGCCGCACCTATATCGGGGCGCTGCCCGGGCGGGTCTTGCAGACCATGCGGGCCGCCGGAACGGTCAACCCAGTCTTCATGCTCGATGAGATCGACAAGCTCGGTGCCGACTTCCGGGGCGATCCGTCCGCCGCTCTCCTCGAAGTCCTAGACCCCGAGCAGAACCATGCCTTCAGCGACCACTATCTTGACGTGCCGTATAACCTATCGAAAGTCCTCTTCATAATGACCGCGAACATACTCGATCCTGTGCCTGATGCGCTCCTCGACAGGATGGAAGTGATCGAGCTACCGGGCTATATCGAAGAAGAGAAGTTCCACATCGCCCGCAACTTCTTGGTGCCGCGGCAGGTGGCCGAGCATGGCCTGCTCCTGCCGCAGGTGCAGATGGCGGACGCCGCACTCTACACGATCATCCGTGAGTACACGCACGAAGCCGGCGTGCGTAACCTGGAGCGCGAGATCGGGGCCATCTGCCGCAAGGTCGCGCGTGAGGTGGTATCCGGCCTGCCGGACACACAGGATGCCGAGACGCTGCTGGAACACCGCCGCTACACGATCCGCGAGAAGGCGCTTGAACCATTCCTCGGCCCACCGCGCTATTCGTGGGGCCTGGCCGAGAAGGAAGACGAGGTCGGGCTTGCGACCGGCGTATCCTGGACCCCGATGGGCGGAGACACGATGGGCATCGAAGTCACCCTGATGGACGGTCGGGGCAACCTACTGATGACCGGGCAGCTCGGCGACGTGATGAAGGAGTCGGCACAGGCGGGACTATCATACGCGCGCTCATGGGCACCCCTCTACAAGATAGACACACGGCGCTTCGAGAAGCTCGACATCCACATCCACGTCCCGGCGGGCGCGATCCCGAAAGACGGCCCATCGGCCGGCGTCACAATGACCACCGCGCTGATTTCGGCGCTGACCCGCCGCCCAGTGCGCCGAGATGTTGCGATGACCGGCGAGATCACGCTACGCGGCAAGGTGCTGCCGATAGGCGGCCTCAAAGAGAAGGTGCTCGCCGCTCACAGGGCCGGGATTCGGACGATGGTGCTGCCTCGCAAGAACCAGAAAGACCTCGCGGAGATCCCGCTCCGGGTGCGGCGGCAGATGAAGTTTGTGCTGGTAGACGACATGAGCGACGTACTCGACACCGCCCTCCTCCCGGACCCGATCCGGGAGGCGGACCCCGAGCTAGGCGCGCCTCCGCCTTTGGCGACTGCAACCTGTTAAGTAGGCCGTCAGATGGTGTTCTGGGGAACGATCCTGTACTTGATCTGAAGACCCGTGCCTGAGAGCTGAAGTGATTGTAAAAAAGGCGATTGTAGGCACGGGCCGGGCAAAATTATCAGATTTTGTGCCTGGCGCCGGGCCGCACCACTCCTTTCTCAGGCACGGAGTAGCGAGTTTTCCGCCCGCCGTTTTTACCCTCTCACTTTTAATATCCATTTCAGGGGTCATTTACTGCCATATTTTGGGGAGTTTTGGCGTCTTGGGGTCAAAGATACTCCGAAAGACGGAGGCTGCGGACGAGTTTTGAGTTTTGAGTTTTGAATTGTTGGGGCTGGTGCGACGGAGATTCTTCGCTGCGCTCAGAATGACAGTGGTGGATGACCCATCACCCCTCGCGCTCCAGCTCCGCCAGTATCTCCGCCGTGTGCTCACCGAGCAGGGGTGGTGGGAGGCGGATCGGGGGGAGTGTGCCATCGTAGCGGAGTGGTGAGCCGACCATAGAGAGGGTGCCGGCGGTTGGGTGGCTAATGCTTCGGACGATACCGAGGGCGCGGGCCTGGGGGCTTCTCAGAGCGTCTAGGACGGTCTCCACAGCCGCCACCGGGATGTCGGCGGCTTCGCAGACCGCCAGCCAGTGAGCTACGGGGCGTTCGGAGAAGACCTCACCGAGCGCGGGGATAAGTTCGGCTCTGTGGGCGACGCGGGCGGCGTTTGTCGAGAAGCGTGGGTCGGTCTCCCATCCAGGGTGCATGAGGGCCGCGCAGAGGGCGGCGAACTGCCGGTCGTTGCCGGCGGCGAGCGCGAACCAGCCGTCGGCAGCCGCGAACAGCTGGTACGGGACGATGTTGGGGTGGGCGTTGCCGTAGCGAGGCGCGTCGCGCCCGCTCAACAAGGCGCTTTGGCCGACGTTGATCAGCGCCGCCAGGGCCGACTCGAACAGAGAGACCTCGATCTGGGTGCCGGCGTGTTCGGGGCTGCGCTCACGGGCGAAGAGCGCGGCTTGGACCGCGTTCGCGGCGAAGAGGCCGGTCAGTATGTCAATAATCGCAACGCCGAGGCGCATCGGCGGGCCGTCGGCTTCGCCGGTTATGCTCATCAGCCCGGCCCCGGCCTGCAAAACGAAATCGTAACCGGGGTGCGCGGCCAGTGGACCGACCGGCCCATAGCCGGAGATCGTGCAGTAGACCAAGCGGGGGTTCGCCTCACGCAGCGTAGCGTAATCGAGGCCCCAGGCCGCAGTGGTGCCCCGGCGGAAGTTCTCCACGAAAACGTCGGAGCGCGCCGCCAGCCGGCGGATCGTCTCTCGGTTCGCGGGTTGTTTAAGGTCGAGCGCGAGGCTCCGCTTGTTGCGGTTGATCGAGAGGTAGTAGGCGGCCTCTCCACCGGCGTGGGGCGGCCCCCACTGCCGGGTGTCGTCGCCGGTGCCCGGCTGCTCCACCTTGATCACGTCGGCACCCAGGTCGCCGAGGAGCATCGTGCAGTAGGGGCCAGCAAGCACGCGCGAGCAGTCGAGTACGCGGAGGCCGGCGAGGGGCAGGCACACTTATTTTGTGCGGCGGATGCGCGCGCCGACCGAGGCGAGGCGCTCCTCGATCCGCTCATAGCCGCGGTCGATCTGGCCCACGTTCTGGATGACACTCGTGCCCTCGGCGCAGAGGGCGGCTGTGAGTAGGGCCATGCCGGCGCGTATGTCTGGGGAGGCAAAATCGTCGCCGTGCAGGGGCGAGCGGCCTATGACGACGGCCCGGTGCGGGTCGCACAGCACGATCCGCGCGCCCATGCCGATCAGCTTATCCACGAAGAACAGGCGGCTCTCAAACATCTTCTCGAAGATCAGTACAGTTCCCTCCGACTGTGTGGCGACGACGAGGGCGATGCTCATCAGGTCGCTGGGGAAGGCCGGCCAGGGGCCGTCGTCTATTTTGAGGATCGCGCCGTGCGTGTCGGAGGCGATCCTCAGTTCCTGGCCGCCGGGCACGAACAGATCGTCGCCCTCGACCTCGATCCGCACGCCGAGCCGCTCGAATACAAGCCGGGTCATGTGCAGGTGTTGGGGCACGGCGTCGCGTATGCGGATCTCACTGCCGGTGACTGCCGCGAGTCCGATAAAGGAGCCGACCTCCATGTGGTCCGACATGACGCGGTGAGTACCGCCGTGGAGCCGGGGCACCCCGACGATTTCGAGCGCGTTGCTGCCGAGGCCGCATATCTGAGCGCCGAGAGTGTTCAGGAAGAGGCCGAGATCCTGGACGTGAGGCTCAGATGCGGCGTTAAGGATCCGGGTTGTGCCTTCTGCGGTGCAGGCTGCAAGCATGGCCTGCTCGGTGCCGGTCACACTCGCCTCGTCGAGGAAGATGTCGGCCCCGTGGAGGTGGTGGGCGCGGAAGTTGTACTGGCCGCCTGTAACGTCCACTTCCGCTCCGAGGGCGCGGAGCGCGAGTAGATGAGTGTCGCTCCTGCGGCGGCCGATTGTATCGCCTCCGGGCAATCCGAGGCTCGCGGTGCCGCAGCGGGCCAACAGCGGCCCCGCGAGCAACAACGAGGTGCGGATGCGGCGGCAGAGATCCGGGTCGAGAGAGGCAGGCCGGGGGTCGCGGGCGAGCAGGCGCACCTCATGGTTGCCCTGCTCAACTTCTACGCCGAGGTTCTGCAAGAGACGCAGCATGACACGCACATCGTCGATCTCCGGCAGGTTCTGCACCGTCACCGGCCCATCGGCGAGCAAAGCGCCCGCCAGCATCGGCAACGCGGCGTTCTTGTTGCCCGCAGGTGTCAGTTCCCCGGCGAGCCGGTGCCCGCCCTCTACAACGAATTGGCTCATTTGGTCCCCGTTAGTGGTTAGTGGTTGGTGGTTAGTGGTTAGTAACCGCAATCCGCACTCAAGGCGCTACGCTCAAACTGTCGCCGCCGGAGCGGACCCATATGGACGGATCATCGGTGGACTGGACAAGGGCAGGGAGGGCGGTGTAGTTGCCGGGCGCGACGTGGGCCGCGCCGTAAGTCAGCATGTAGGTGCCGGGCGCTAGACTGGTCAGCATCGCGTGGAGGCCGGGTTGGTCTGGGCGATCGGACAGCAGGTGGAGCGCGGCAGTCATGTCCTGGAGGGTAGGCGCGTCAGGCGGGCCGTCGAGCCGTGCGAAGGTGAGTGCAGGCAGGCGCGCCAGGCCGGCCGGCAGCGGGTCATCGAGCCGAAGGTTGCCGACGGCAGACACAACGGTGAGAGTCAGCACTATAGTGGTGCCGGTGCGCGGACCCGGTTGGTAGACTCGGAGCAGCCCAAGCTCCGAGGCGGAGGAGCGCCGGCTTGCTATCGGGTGTTCGTCTGCGGCCAGTACGGCGTGAACACGGAGGCTGTAGTAAAGGTGGCCGCCGCCTGTCTCGAGCCGCACGCTGTTATCGCCGGTGTGAAGGCTGCTGCCCGGCAGGGTCAACACCGTTCCGCCGCTACCGGACGCGCCGGGTACGGCAACGACCTCACGGACCAGCGTTCCGTTGACGAGGACACGGTAGCTGCCGGTCGGGGGGCTTTCCGGCACGGCACTCATGTAGCGGCTGAGGGCGCGTATCGCTGCGTCTGTGGCCGGGGGGTTGCCCCAGGTCGCGCCTTTGCGGGCCACAAGCAGCCGGTCGAACACGGCGACGACGGGGCCGTGGGCCGACGAATCCGCACCCAAGAGGGCGTCGAGCACAACCGGGTCCGCGCTCTCACCCGCGCCGTCCGCCAGACGCTCGACGACCAGCCGGGCCTCGGCGGCGCGCCCCGACGCGGCGAGCGTCAGCGCGAGCAGGGCGCGGGCACGAGATGTTAAGCGGGCTTCGGCGGCCAACAGCCGGTCCACGGCACCCGGGTCGCCCGCTCCGTAGAGGCTGAGGGTGTAGAGTGCCGCAGCGGTCTGCTCGGTTTCCACAACACCGGGCATGGTGCCGGTTCCGCCGGGAGCCCTCGGCGTCTCAGCCGCTTGGCGGAGCCATGCCAGCCCGCGACTGACGGTGCCCGCATCCACATGGGTATCGCCCGTCTGGGAAAGTTGTCGAAGGGCCGAGAGGACGGCGGTTGTTGTGTCGAGGTCGGAGGCGGACCCCGGCCAGGCACCCCAGCCGCCGTCGGTAGCCTGCGAGCTGTAGAGGTAATCGAGATCGCCAATGTCGGGCGTGTCGGACGGCAGGTCGCCCGCGAGACCCAGACGGCGCATGGCAACCCCGGCAACCGACTCCGCACCGAGCCGTGCAGCGACATCCGCCACAGGGCCAGGGCGCGAGTCGGCAACAGGGGTGAGAGCGAGCGCCGCGTCAGCCAGGACACTGCCGAGTGTCGGCGCGCAACGGATCTCGAGGCCGGCAGTGGCCGGGTCCACATCCGCGGGCAGCGTCATATTGATCGTCTCGCCGGTGCCGACCGTGCCCGCGCGTGTCTGCTCGTCGGAGATGCCGTAAGGAGCGGTAGTCACGCTCTGCGCGCGATGGACGCTATCGCTGCGGTCGCCGGAGGTGTCCCAGGTGAGGTCGAGCACGAACCGTCCGCTGCCGGGAGCCGCCGCGCGCAGGCTCCAGGAGACGCGGTGGGTTTCGCCGGGGGCGAGGCGGAAGGTCTGCTCCGAGGGGCCGGTCACGTCGGGCGGGTGTTCGCCGGCGGTGCCCAGGCGGATGCTCACATTGGCGGCGGCCGGCTCGTTGTTCGTCACGAGGGCGGCGACGGTGCTCGTGTCACCTGACACGAGCGAGGCGGGGGCAGCCCAATCCACGGCGAGGGGCGGCTCGGTATGCAGGCGTCGGCTGGTGTGGCTCAGACCGCCCGGCGTGAAGGCCCAGATGTCGAGGTTCCAGTCGCCGGCATCTGCGGGCAGGCCGAGTGTGGCGCTCAACTGGCCTGCGGCGTCGAGCGCGGCGCTGTTCCAGTAGGCGGTCGGCGCGTCCGGTCCCACTCCCGCCAGCCGTAGAAGGACTTCGCCGGAGACCGGTTGCCCGGCATCGTTGTGAACCGAGAGGCGCAGGGGGAGCGCGGTGCCCGGGTCGTAGCCGCTCGGCAGGGATGGGTCGGGCAGCGAGGTGTCTATCCGAGCGCCGGCGGCGGGGAGCAGGGGCAGGGATATATCGGCGCTCACCGGTTGCGGGCCGTCTGCTCCGGCGACAAAGCGGAGGAACTGCACATCCAGGTGGGTCTCCACACCGATCACCGACGGGATCGGTACATCGGCCAGGCCGCCGCCGGCCGCGAAATCGGCATCTCGCACCCCGACAACCCTCCCTCCGAGGCGGCTGATGACCAGGCCACCCCCGGAGTCCCCGGCCTGGATCAACAGGTGGGCGGTCTCGCCGGGCCGGTATGATGCCGCGTCGGGCGTGATGGTGAGGCCGGCCTGCGGGGATGGATAGACGGCCCACGGCGCGCCCGAATCGGCGCGATAGACAAAGATGCGTGTCTCCACCTCCAGGCGGCTGCCCGCGCTATCTGTGATCACTGATAGCACACGGAACGCGCCCTGTAGAGGTAGAGAGAGCGTGGCCGTCGCCACACCTTCGGCGTTGGTAACCGAGCCGACCTGACTGAGCAAGGAGGCGCTTTCGGGCGAGCCGTCGGCGGGCAGCACGGGCGCAGCGAGGCCGGTGTTAACCGGCTGTCCGCTCAGAGGGTGCCCGTCCTGGTCGCGCGCCCGGATCGTCACCAGGGCCTTTGTGCCGGGCGCGAAGGCATGGGCGGGCAGAGATTGTTCGAGGAGCTCGTGCCCAGCCCGCACCGTCCAGACCGCCGCCGCAGTCGCCGTGCGGCCATCGCCGTCTTCACCGCTGACAAGCAGGGTATATGTCGCCCCGCGGGGCGACATATACTGGGGCATGGGCAGGTGGAGTGGTATGCGGGCGATGCCGTCCTCTCCGGTAGTGCCGGTGACGACAACCGCCGGAACGCCGGGTGCGGCGTCTTCGGTGAGGCTGAGGGTAAGGGGCAGTGAAGGCGCGACTGCGGAGGGGCCATAGTCCGCGCGGATGGTCGCCGTGACATCGGTTGCTGCATAGAGCGGGCCGGCAGCCGATCCGATACCAAGTTGGAGAGCGGCGTCTCCCGGAGCGTCTTCGCGTGCGATGACCAACAGCCCGGTATGCATGGCGCGGGCATTGAGGCCGAACAGCAGGCTGTAGGTGCCGAGTGCCGCGCCTTCCGGCAGGAGGAAGCTGCCATGTACGGCACCGTGGGCGTCGGGCTGGAGTGTGAGAGCGCCGATTTCGCGCCCGATAGGATCGCTGAGGCTGACGGATGCAGGCGCGCCCGCCGCTCCGGGGGGAGGAGGGCGGACCACTGCCATGAATTGCACCAGGTCGCCGGGCCGGTAGCGCGAGCGGTCGAGAAGCACTGTCGCATCAAGGTTGTCGGCAGACGCGGCAAGGGGTTGCCGGGCGGCATCGTCTGCGTAGGCGGCAGCGAACTCGCCGTCTTTTTCGCTGAGGACAAGCGAGGGCATCTTGCCGGGCGGTAGGGGGGCTGTGAAAATGCCGTGGGCGTCGGTCACGCCGGAGGCAAGGGAGGCACCCGCGTCGTCATAGACCCACACCATCGCCCCGGCCACACTCCGTCCGGTGCCGAGCTTGCTCACCCAGGCACGCAACTGCCCACCGCCGGTCAGAAGTACTATGCTCTCGTCGCCGAGCACGACAAGGCGCGCATCGCCCCGGCTACCAGAGAGTTCGCCGGTCAGCAGGTAGATGCCGGGTTCATGCACGGAGATGCCGGTGGAGAGCGGGCCTGCGGTATGGGAAAGACCCTGCCGCCCATGCAGCTCCATTTTGTCGCCACGGATTGGCACACTCCAGGTGCGCGCAGGGGCGCGGCCTGCGGCGCTCGGCCTCGGCCAGGGCGCGGCGGGGTCTGCTGCATCGGGCGAGGCGAGCCATGCCATCTCGGCTTCGAGGGCAGGCTGGTCAATCGGGTAGAGCGCGAAGCGGAGGTTGCGGGCGTTCAAGTCGCTGGGGTCGGAGCCGGCGGTGTAGCCAACCGACGGTTCGCCGCCGAGAGAGAGGGCGAGCAGCCGTTGGCCGGTGAAGTTGAACTGGTTGGCGGGGGCGGCAACGTTGAAGCTCCAGGCGGTAGGGGCCACGCTGCCGCTGGCGCGGTCTTTGCCGCCTGCGAGGTAGGCGTGGACTTCGCCCGGCGGCAATGGAGCAGCCGGCGTGAAGCGCATCACCCGGCCGTCGGGAGACCATAGCGCGGTGCCGCCGAGCTGCCGGCCGTCGGCGGAGAGGTGGAGCGGCGGAACCGAAGCCGGCTCCATTGGGCGGGTGAATGTCAGCACGAGGGTGGGAGCGGCCGGCACTCCGACCGCGTCGGGCGCAGGATAGGCGGCGGCGAGGGCAGGCGCAGGGAGGGTGCTGAAGCCCCAGATCGTCGTCGGCGGCAAGGGCACGCCGACCCGGCTGCGCGCGCCGTCGGTGAGCGCAACGGTGTAGGAGACCCCGCGCAGCAGGCCGGTCGCCGGATTGAAGCGGACCTGGTTATCGGCGTCCCAGGTGAAATCGCCGGGCACTGGGGGCGAAAAGCGCAGGGCGTGTTCGACGGAGCGGCGGTCCATCGGTTGGTCGAAACTTAGGAGGAGGCCGGCGTTCGGGTCAACAGAGGCAGCGCCGTCGAACGGGACTGTGGTGAGCAGGCGGGGAGGCGCGGCCCCATTCAGAGGCGGCGTGAAACTGGCCGGCACGTCGAGAGAGGGCACGGTCGCTGTAGCCGGTGGCGAAAAGCCGAGCTGACGCGCCATGTCCTGCCGCTCCGCATTCAGCACGAACAGGCCGGCGGCGACCGCGAGCGCGGGCAACAGCAGCAGGGCCGGCGCGGCAAGGCGCGGGCTGACGCGCCTGCGGAGCGCAAGCAGTCGTGTGAGCCTGCGACGTGGGCTACTGTTGCCGCGCCGGATTTCCTCCAACACCTTGCCTTTGACGGCAGGAGTCGGCTTGTCCTCGGCCGGGAGCTTGCGGAGCAGTAGATCGTCGCGCCGGTAGCGGGCAAGCGCCGCCGAGCAGGCTGGGCAGTGCTCGATGTGGTCCAGGAGTTCGGCCCGCTGCCGGGGCGTCAGTTCGTCGTCGAGGTAGCGCGAAATCAGGGCGCGATACCGCGCACAGGTCATGCTTTTTCCTCTCGAGCGGACCGCGCATACCGCTTCTCGAACTGTTCACGGGCGCGGGCCAGGCGGCTAAAGACGGTGCCCTTCGGGACGTTCATAATCTCGGCGATTTCCTCGCAGGAGAAGCCTTCGCTGCTCCGCAACACCAACGTCATACTCAGCGCGGGGGACATTTCGGCAAGCACGCGGCGCACCGCATCGGCCTCCGCTATCTGAGGAGCGAAATCGTCGCTGGTGAACTCCTCGTCCCGATCCGACCTATCGAGCATCGGCAGCCAGGTGATACGCTTCCGCCGGCGTATCGCATCTAGGCAAGCGTTCGACGCGATCCTGTAGAGCCACGCGCCGAGGTTGGGGTCGGGGCCGAGCTGGGCGAGGCTCTGATAGGCGCGGATGAAGGTATCCTGGGTCAGGTCGTCTGCCTGTTCGAGGCTGCCCAACATCCGGTAGGCATAGCGATGGATCGGTTCGCTGTAGTACTCATAAATCTCGGCAAAGGCATCCTCGTCCCCCAGCCGGGCGCGTTCGATAACTGCGACGTCCATCGTGATGTCTCCTGGCTACGGCGCGTGAGTGAGACTGAACCCGCCCGTTCGTCTCTGCCGCCGCTCGCTCATATTATAGGCGCTCGAGATGCGGGAGTCAAGCATAGAGAGGCCTTTCCCTTTCGGGCCAGGTGTGATACACTATGGCCTATGCAAGGCTATATTTTGGTGATCGACGACGACGAGGCGGGGCGCGAGTTCGTGATCAGCCTGCTGACCGAGGAGGGCTACACGGTGCGTAGCGCAGCAGACGCCTACCAGGCGCTCGACGCGCTTGACGCTGAGCCTCCCTCCCTCTTGGTGCTTGACCTGATGATGCCGGGGGTGAGCGGGGTCGAGTTCCTGTCGCGGCTGCGGCTCGAGCCGCTCTGGGAAGGGGTGCCGGTCATACTCACCTCGGCACACCCACGGCTACGCGAGATAGCGCAGGATCTCAATGTGCAGTCCGCGCTCACCAAGCCGTTCGACATCACATCGCTGATGGAGCAGATAACCCGGATAATCGGCCCCGGCTCCAGAGTCTGAGCGGCGGTTGCCTCTTCGCTCCTGGGAACTTTATTGTGCCTCGGTGCATCTTATATTCCATGTGATAGCCTAAGATAGCGGCATGACAACAGCCTGTTGTGGCCGCCCGTCTACTTTGTGAGGTGATAAGATGATCGAGGACACGAACGCGACAACACCCCAGACGCCCCAACCCCCTCCGGCAATCCGCAACCGCGCCTTGCCCATCTGGGGCGGGGGGCTGCTGGTAGTAACACTGGTCGGGCTGCTGGCCTGGGGAGTGGTCGGCAGTACGGGCGGGAGGACGCCCACGCCGGGGCCGACCGCACAGCCTACATCGCCCGCAAGCCCGACGACGCAGGCGGCCGACACGCCGACGATCCTGCCGGGTGCCGCGACCTTCACTCCGGTGCCGGGGCACGCTGTCACGGGGCCTCATGTCCTCGGCATCACCGCCGGAGTCGGGATGCGGGAAGGCGATGTTGCGGGGGCAGTCCCGATCGCCGTGACCTTCTCGGATAAGATGGATACTGCCGCCGCGCAAGCCGCTTTTGGCTTGCAGCCGGCCGCACCCGGCGCTTTCTCCTGGCAGGCGAACACGCTCTTGTTCACGCCCCAAGCGCCCCTCTCGCCGAACACCAGCTACCGCGTCAGCGTCGGCACCCAGGCACGCACGAGCAGCGGCCAGCCGCTCGGCGCGCCGATGGATGCGGCCTTCAAGACGGCTCCGGCCCCGGCCATCCTACGCACCCTGCCGAGCGCCGGAGCGAGCGAAGTCCCCACCGACACCATCGTGACGATCTCGTTCAACCGCCCGATGATCCCGCTGACCGCGCTCGAAAGCCAGCCCAACATAAGTCAGTGGGTCACGATCAGCCCGGCGGTCGAGGGGCGCTGGGTCTGGCTGGGCACATCAGCCGCCGGCTTCCACGCAGCGACCGGCTTGCTGCCGTCCACCGCCTACAGCGTCACCGTGAAAGATGGCTGGCCGGACGAGGCGGGTGTGACGCTCGCGCGGGGACAGACCTTCGGCTTCACCACGATCAAGCCGGCGATCCTGAGCGTCAGCCCGGAGAATGGGTCGAAGGACGTACCGCTCGATGCGCCGATCGCCGTCGAGTTCAACCAGCCGATGGACCACGATTCGGTGCAGCGCTCCTTCACGCCGCATCTATATGAGCGGAGCGCGGCGCTGCAAGGCACATATAGCTGGTCGCCCGACAGCACGGTGATGACCTTCACACCGGCGAGCCCGCTCGAGTTCAGCAAGGCTTATGATGTTCTGATCGGCGGCCCCGTAAAGGCCGTGGTCGGCTCCGAAACCAAGATGGCGGGCAACAACTTCTGGGAGTTCCACACAACCGACCCGACCCACGTCAAAGACTACAGCCCGGCGGGCGTAGAAGGGCGTCCGGCGGAACCCACAAGCGAGTTCAGCCTCTTGTTCAACAACCCGCTCGCCGAGGGGCAGGACGCTTCCGCTTTCCTGAGCGTAGACCCGGTACCGAAGGGATACAAGAACCAACTCGCCCTCGACGCGTCCGGAATCTACACGCAGGGAGTTTCGCTGCTGCCGAATACGACCTACACCTTCACGCTCAAAGCCGGTATGCGCGACAAGTGGGGCTTCCCGGTGGCCCCGTCAAGCCGGCAGGTGCAGATCGGCCCACTGCCGCCCAGCCTGCTGCTCAAGCGGGGCAGCACGCAGCCGCTCTACGCAGGGCACCCCACGCGTATACAGATAGACGCCACGAACCTCGACAATCTGACGCTGCACCTCTACCAACTCAGCGAAGACGATATGCATGAGGTGCTCGGCGGCAACCTATCCTCGCACTACTCGCGCTATAGCCAGCGCTATCCCGGCGAACTCAAGCGCGAGTGGGACGTGCCGGTACATGCGAACGCGAACGGCCCGAGAAGCATCTACCCGACCGTTGCTCTCGACGCCGCGCGCGACCGCCTCCCTCCGGGATACTACATCCTCCAGGCCACGGCCGGCAACCCCTACGGCACGGAACCTCTCGACTCGGCCGCCGTGCTGATGGTCGGGCGGGCCGCGCTTGTCACCAAGAGCGAAGGCACCGATCTCCTCGTCTGGGCCGCCGACCTGAGCACCGGCAAGCCTCTGCCGTCCTACCCGGTGCGGGTCGAAACCAAAGAGCATTTCGGCTCGGTAACGATCGAGGAATTACACATCCGCCACGAGCACACCGGCGCGGATGGATTATTGCGGATCAAGCTGGACAAAAGTTACGCCGTAACATCAGTCTGGAGCGAACAGCCCGGCGATGCTGCGGCCGTTGACGCAAGCATCGGGCCTAGACCCTACGGTCCTAACATCGAGCAACCGGACACACAGCGGGACGTGGTCTACACCGACCGCCCGATCTACAGGCCGGGCCAAACCGTCTACTACCGGGTGGTACAACGCCTCGACGACGACGCCACTTACAGCCTTCCTCCCGTCGGCACGAGCATCACTCTCACCGCAGCAGCGGGCGACGGTCAACGCCCAATGGCTCTCTACACCGGCACCGTGACCCTCTCCTCGCTCGGCACCGGCAGCGGCCACTTCGTCGTGCCGCTTACCGCCCCGACCGGACAGTACAACCTCTCCAACGACATCAGCTCGACGAGCTTCCAGGTGGAGGAATACCGCAAGCCCGACTTCCAGGTGAGGGTGACCGCCGACCATGATGCGGTCGTGCATGGCGACCCGGTGACGGCGAGGATAGCAACGAGCTACTACTTCGGCGGGCCGTTGGCGAACGTGACGACGACCGTGAACCTCCAGACCAGCCCCTACTACTTCGACTGGAGCGACCCCGACACCGGCGAGAGCTACACATTCGGCGAAGGCGGCATACCCTGGCTCGAAAACGACGTAGCCTACGGCTCGGGGCCGAACTTCCCGCCGAACACGGGTGATGTACAGTCCTACAAGGCGCAGACCGACCAGGACGGCCACCTCGCCGTGGCCGCGAGCAAGTACGTGACGACCACCGACAGCAGCAAGACGGTGCTGATCGAGGGCCAGGTCCAGGATCTCAGCAACCAGACCGTCGCAGCGAACACGAACATCATTGTCCACCAGGGCCTCTACTATGTCGGCCTGCGGGTCGGGGATTACGTCGCCACCGCGAAGCAGGCGACGACGATCACCGTGCGTACCGTGGATGCCGGAGGCAAGTCGGTCCAGCCGAACACGAGCGTACACTTGCGGATAGTCCGCAACGAATGGACCCCGCCGAAGGGCCAGGGCGATTGGACGGTTAACGAAGTACCCGTGGCCGAGACCACTCTGACGACGGACGCGGCGGGCCGAGCGACGTATCTGTTCACCCCGCCGAGCGGAGGCGACTACCGGGTACACGCCGAGAGTACCGACGCGCGCGGCAACCTGGTCCACAGCAGCGCCCCCTTCTGGGCGGCAGCCGCCGACGGCTCTCCGGTTGAGTGGCGCACCCAGAACCAGGCGCAGATCAAGCTGGTGGCCGACAAGAAGAAGTACAACATCGGCGACACGGCCCACATCCTGGTCACGTCGCCGTTCACACAGGCTATCGGCCTGCTGACAATCGAGCGCGGCCACCTGAAACGCTACCGGTTCGTGAATCTCACCGGCGGCGCGCCCACGCTCGACGTGCCGCTGGAGGCCGGCGACCTGCCCGACGTTTTCGTCGGCCTCTCCTTGCTCGGGCCTGGCCCCGTCCCTGCGGGCGCGCCCGCCGACTGGGGCAGGCAGATGAGCTACATGCAGGGTTACGTCAAGCTGACGGTTGATGCGTCGAGCAAGCAGCTGCATGTGACCGTCGAGCCGCCGGGCCAGGGTCCGTTCCTGCCGGGCAGCACGCAGACGGTGACGATCCGCACCACCGACGCGGCGGGCAAACCGGCGCCCGCCGAGCTATCGCTGGCCGTCGTGGACGAGGCGATCTTCGCCCTCGCCGACAACAGTTCGGCGGACCTCTTCGACACCTTCTGGGCCGAGCGCGGCCTCGGCGTCTCCACCAGCAGTAGCTTCAGCGTGGTCCAGGCAGACACGATACAGGGGATGCCGCTTATGGGGGGCGACGGCTCTCCATCGGCCGGACAGAGGGGCGGGGATGTCGGCCCGCCCACACCCCAGACGGTCCGCGTCAACTTCCAGGATACAGCCTTCTGGCGGGCCAATGTCACCACAGGGCAGGATGGCAGCGCAACTGTGCCGGTGCCTCTGCCCGACAACCTGACCACCTGGCGGCTCACCGCGCGCGGCATCACCGGCGGCACGTTGGCCGGCATGACCAACGTGCCGCTGACAGTGACCAAGCCCCTGCTGCTGCGCCCGGTGCAGCCCCGCTTCCTGACGGTCGGCGACAGCCCGCACCCGGGGGCGATTATCCACAACTACAGCGGCGCGCCCCTCGCGGTCACGGCGTCGCTGACCGTCAGCGGCGCGCTGACGCTCGACGCCAAGCCGCCAGCCGAACAGCAGCTCACCATCGCCGCCGGCGCTGAGGCGGTCGTCACATGGAGCGGCACCGTCGGGCAGGGCGACACGGCGAACCTTCGCTACTGGGTCCACACGGCGGGTGCTGCCGGTCAGCCCGGCTACCTCGAAGACGCTGTGGGGGCGCAGCTGCCGGTCGAGCCGTTCGCCGCGCCCGAAGCCGTCGCTACCAGCGGCGAGGTGAGCGGCACACGCGCCGATGAGAGCGTCCTCCTGCCCTACACGGTCAACCCGCTGCTTGGCGAACTTGTCGTGCAGGTGTCGCCGTCGCTGGCCGCCTCGACCGTCGAGAGCCTCAAGTATCTAGAGGTGTATCCCTACGAAAGCACCGACCAGACCGTGAGCCGCTTCATGCCGCTCGTCGTGCTCGATCAGGTCTATAGGGAGCAGGGGCTGAAAACCCCCTACTCCGCCGACCTGCCGGCCATCGTGGATAGCGGCGTGGCAAGGCTGGCCGCGCTACAGCAAGGGGACGGCGGCTGGTCGTGGTGGGAGCGTGGCCCCTCCGACTGGTGGGAGACCGCCTACGCGGTGCAGGGCCTCGGCGCTGCACGCGACTCCGGTTACCACGTCCCTGACGCGATGCTGCAACGCGGCACCGATCAGCTAGCGCAGTTCTTGAGCACAAATGACACGAGCGCAATAGACGCAACCTACCGCCTGAACATGCAGGCTTACACGCTCTACGTACTGGCGACCGTGACCTACCCGGACCATAAGTACGACCTAGCGATGACCTCCGCAGCCCAAGACTTGGCCGGCCAATCGGCCCGGATCAGTAACCACGCACGCGCCTGGCTGGCGATGGCCCTGGCGAAGCTGAGCATGAAACCTGAGAGCAAGACTGTCCTCGACAGCCTGACCGCAGCCGCCCGCCAGAGCAGCACCACCGCTCACTGGGAGGAAGCTGAGCCGGACTACTGGAGCATGGGCACCGACAACCGCGCGACCGCCCTGGCGCTCGACGCCCTCGTGACGCTCGCGCCCGACGATCCGCTCGTGCCAAAGGCAGTCCGATGGCTGATGACCGCCGAAAAGGAGGGCCACTGGCTGACTACCCAAGAGACGGCGATCAGCCTGGTCAGCCTCGCGCACTACATGAGGCAGAGCAAGGAACTGTCAGCAGACTACAGCTTCCAGGTGAGCGCCTTCGACAAGCTGCTCGGCGAGGGCACCGCGAACAGCCGGACGCTGACCCAGACGACAACGGTGCGCCTGCCGTCGGCAGGGTTGCCGCAGAACAGTCTCGGCGACCTCGCGCTGGCGCGCGACGGCACAAAAGGCAAGATGTACTACCAAGTCAGCCTCCGCTACTATGTGCCCGGCGAGGGCATCAAGTCGCGCAGCGAGGGGCTGGCGATCACCCGCAGTTACTACGCGATGCCCAACGGCACCGGCGGGACAGCAGGAGACGACCCGATCAAGCAAGTGAACGCCGGAGACCTGATCAAAGTCCGGCTGACAATCGTGGTCCCGGAGACATCCCACTACGTGCTGGTCACTGACCCGCTGCCGGCGGGGCTGGAGGGCGTGAACGGCTCGCTGAACACGACCTCATTCACCGAGCGCCCGCCGAACCCTGCGGGCATCCTCGCAGGCGGCGCGCCCGTGGCACCGGAGCTCGGAGGAGATGTGCCTTCCCTTGATCCCTACTACCGCTGGGGTCCGTTCGATAATGTCGAGATGCGCGACGACCGCACCGTGCTGTTCGCAAGCTACATGAGTCCCGGCACCTACGTCTACGACTACTTCGCCCGCGCGACGACCCCCGGCGTCTATCTGGATCTCCCGGCCCGCGCCGAACTGCTCTACTATCCCGACGTATTCGGCCACAGCGACGGAGGCTCGTTCACCGTGAAGTAGGCCGACCGCTCTGATTCAGCTCGAAGGAGAAACCCCATGCGCGCCCGCCACAAGATAGGTATTCTGTTTGCTTTCGCCATACTGCTTGTGCTCGGCGTAGCCGCCGGCGGTGGGGCTGGAGCCGCGCCCAAGCCGCCCCGCCCGCCGGCCTCCGGCGATTGGCCGATGTACGGGGCGGGGCCGACACACGGCAGCTATATCGAGGCTGACCCGGTGCTGAACCCCGGCAACGTGAGCAGCCTCGCGCAACGCTGGCAGCAACCGATCGGCACCGGCGCTATCTGGCCGTCGGGCGCGCCGGTGGTCGTGAACGGGCGGCTGTATGTCGGCGGCGGCTACGACAGCGGGCCGAACTACTTTGCCTTCGACGCCGTGCAGGGCACGCCCCTCTGGAATGCAACCGTCGGCCATGCCTCCGATTGCCTGGACATCGGCATCGGCGCGACCGCTGCGATCAGCGGCAGCATCGCGGTGGTCGGAGGCGGCGACGCGGCATACTACGGGCTGAACACCGCGACCGGCGCGCTCCTCTGGCGACACGATATGAACGTCGGGCCGAGCGGCTTCGCATGGTCCTCACCCGTGATCAAAGGCAACCATGTCTACATCGGGATCGCGTCAAGCTGCGACAACCCCCAGGTCCGAGGCGAGCTTCGTATGCTCGACCTCACGACCGGCACGCAGCTCGCGAACGTCTATTTCGTGCCCCCTGGACATACCGGGGCGTCCGTCTGGCATTCACCGGCCCTCAGCGCCGACGGCAACACACTCGCAATCACCACAGGAGAGGACCAGGGCAACACGAACGACCCCTACACCCGCGCTATGGTGACGCTCGATGCCGACACGTTGGCATTCACCGGGGTGGACCAGGAAGGCATCTCCGGCATGGATACCGACGAGGCTACATCGCCGACGATCTTCAGCGACGCCCAGGGGCGCATACTCGTAGTCGCAGGCCATAAAGACGGTGAGATATACGCCTACCAGCTCAACTCGGTCGGCCTCGGCCCAATATGGGCTGTGCCCGCGCAGGAGGTAATCGGCCTCATCTCTGCCTACGATCCGAGCGTCGGCCTCGGCGGTACCCTGCTATACGGCGCATCAGACGGGCGTATACACGCAGTGGACCCGGGGACCGGTGGGGAGCGCTGGGCCTCGGTCCCTCTCGGCACGATGCGCGGCAACCTAGCGGTCACGAATGGACTTGTCTTCGCAAACACCGGCGCGAACGGCCTCAGAATCCTCGACGAGACAAACGGCACCCTACTCCGCACGCTCGACCCACTCTATTCCGGCGGCGCGAACTCCGGCGTCGCCATATCCAACGGCTTCGTCTACTGGATGTCGGGAAACTACTTGAACGCATGGAGCCTGCCCGGCTCTCCTCTGACTCCACTGCCGCCCACGCGCACGCCGACGCCGGTCGGCGGCTGCGTCTTCGTCGATGTCTGCCCCAGTGATTACTTCTACACCCCGGTGAGCTACCTCAAGGAGCAGGGAGCGGTCGGCGGCTACGTAGACAACACCTTCCGCCCCTACAACCAGACAGCGCGCTCCCAACTGGCGAAGATCCTCGTGATCGCGTTCCACATCACGCCCTTCACGGGCCACCCGCAGACCTTCACCGATGTGGACTCCGCCAACCCGTTCTACAGTTACATAGAGACGGCCGCCAAAGAGAACATCATCAGCGGTTACACTTGCGGCGGTCCGGCCGAGCCTTGCGACAGCCAAAACCGCCCCTACTTCCGTCCCTACAACCCAGTGACACGGGGCCAGACGGCGAAGATGAGCGCGGCAGCGGCCGGTTGGTCCGGCGTGACCCCCGCCGCCCCGACCTTCGCCGACGTGCCGCCGGACTACGCGCTCTACGGCATCATTGAGGCCGCCGCCTGCCACGGTGTGATCAGCGGCTACACCTGCGGCGGCCCCGGCGAGCCGTGCGACAGCCAAAACCGCCCCTATTTCCGGCCAGGCGGCAACAGCACGCGCGGTCAGATCTGCAAGATGGTGTATAACGCTCTGAACTCGCCGGGGTGTATGCTCCAACGTCCGTAGTGAAACGTTTCACCTTGCGTGTTTCTGACGAGTATGGTATACTCAACTCCGCGCCGCGAGCTTTCCGGCAAATATTGGCATATATCCAGGAGTTTATGTAATGAACGAGCTATTGAAAGACCTCGCGCAGCCGCAGTTGCGTACCGACATCCCCGAGTTTGGGGCCGGTGATACCGTGCGAGTACATGCTAGGGTCGTTGAAGGCGCACGCGAACGCATCCAGGTCTTCGAGGGCACGGTAATGCGGAAGCGCGGAGGCGGCATCTCGGCTAACTTCACCGTCCGCCGCATCGCGTCGCACAGCATCGGCGTAGAGCGCACATTTATGCTTAACTCGCCCCGCATTGACAAGATCGAAGTCATGCGCCGTGGCCTCGTCCGCCGCGCACAGCTTTACTATCTGCGGAAGCGCACCGGCAAGGCTGCCCGCATCAAGGAAAAGCGCTTCGCCTAGCACACGGACCCGACGCGCCTGGCGGCCCCCCGCAGGCGTGTCGCCCGCGCCGCCCGGCCCGCTCGAGCCCGATTGGGCGCATGAGCTGGCCGGGTTGTCTGCGGGTCTGCGGACCGTAGCCGGATGTGACGAGGTAGGGCGGGGCGCGCTCGCGGGTCCGTTGTTCGCCGCCGCCGTCGTCTTCCCCACCGAGCTGATCATGGCAGCAGGCGGCACGGGCGACTCGGCGCTCTGCGACTGCCTGGCCGAACTCGCCGCAGTCCGCGACTCGAAGCTGCTCACCCCCGCCGAGCGCCGCCGCCTCGATGCCTGCATACGCCGTCAGGCCGCCGTCGGCCTCGGCAACGTCTCAGCCGGCCTCTGCGACCGTATCGGCATGGGCGCAGCCAACCGCCTCGCCCTCACACGCGCCATCCGCGCGCTGCCTGCTTCGCCCGATTTCGTGCTTGTGGACGCCTACCGGCTACCGCGTCTTCCGATGCCTCATCTGGCCCTCATCAAGGGCGACTCCCGCTCCGTCAGTATAGCCGCCGCCTCGATTGTCGCCAAAGTCGCCCGGGATGCGATCATGGACGGTTACCATGCGCTTTGGCCGGGTTACGGCTTCTACGAGAACAAGGGCTACGGCACGCCCGCGCACCTCGCTGCCCTTCGGCGGCTCGGCCCCACGCCCCAGCACCGCCGCTCGTTCGACCCACTACGCAGCGCCCTCGCCGCCCAATGAACAGCAGACGCGAGTTGGGGCAGCAGGGGGAAGCTCTGGCCGCAGCCTACTTGCAGGCGCAAGGGTTGACGATCATCGAGCGCAACTGGCGTCCCACCGGCACCGAGTTCGCCCCCCTGATGCGGGGGGAGTTGGACATCGTGGCCCAGGACGGCGGCACGCTGGTCTTCGTGGAGGTACGCAGCCGCCACGGGGCTGTCGGCACCGCCGAGGAGTCGGTCACCCCGGCGAAGCGCCGCCAACTACTGCTGCTGGCGCAGGCGTATCTAGCCTCACACGGTATGCACGAGGAACAGACGGATTGGCGGGTCGATGTGGTCGCGCTCCGCTTTGACACCGGCAGCGACAGGGCGTCGGTCAACTGGCTACAAGCAGTAGGTATCGATCTGTAAGTGCCGCCGAGTCGGCGGCGGTACGGGGGAAGAGGTCACTCAGTATCGAACGGCTCACGTAGGCGGAGCGTCTGCTCGCGTCGGGGGCCGACCGAGACGAGGTCGATCCGAGTGTGGAGTACATCGCTCAAGCGGGCGAGGTAGCTACGAGCATTGGCCGGTAGGTCGTCCCAACGGGTGCAGCCGGTCGTGTCGGTCATCCATCCGGGGTGTTCTTCGTACTGCGGCTGCGCGCCCGCCAGGGTCGAGATGGCCGCCGGGAAGACATTCAGCACGATGCCGTTGATCCGGTAGCCTGTGCAGACCCGGATCGAGGGCATCTTGTCGAGAGCGTCGAGCCGGGTGATCGCAAGCGCCGTCAATCCGTTGAGCTGGGCGACATAGTGAGCCGCAACTGCGTCGAACCAGCCGACCCGCCGTGGCCGCCCGGTGACTGTGCCAAACTCGCCATGGCCCGGCCCACCCTGATTCCGCAGGAAGTCGGCCTCCTCGCCCATCAGCTCGGTGGGGAAAGGGCCTTCGCCCACTCGGCTTTGATAGGCTTTGTAGACGCCGAGCGCACCATCTAGTGCGGTCGGCGGCAGACCTGCGCCCAGGCAAAGGCCGGAGGCTGTCGGGTTGCTCGAAGTCACATAGGGATACGTTCCGCTATCAAGATCGAGCAACGCACCTTGCGCGCCTTCGAGCAGAATATGCTGTTTGTCGGCCAGCGCCCTGTTCAGCAGGATGTCGGTCGGGACGATATGCTTGCCGAGTCGCCGGGCGTATTCGACCAGTTGGCGATATGTATCGTCCAGGCTGATCGGCTCTACACCGTAGAGCTGTGTCAGCAGGCGGTTCTTATAGTTCAGAACCGCCGAGAGCTTGCTGTGGAGGGCCTCTTCGTCTACGAGATCGCACATGCGGATGCCGACGCGCGCGATCTTGTCGGCGTAGGCAGGGCCGATGCCGCGCTTCGTAGTGCCTATTAGCCCGCCGCCGACCGACTGCCGATCCTGCTCCTCCAGTTCGTCGAGAACCCGGTGGTAGGGCATGATCACATGGGCACGGTCGCTGATCAGCAGCCGGCGCAGGTCCACACCCGCCTTGCCCACCATATCCATCTCGTCGAGCAGCGTAGCCGGGTCCACCACGACGCCGCTGCCGATGACGCAGGTCGTGCCTGGGTGGAAGATACCGGAGGGGATCTGGCGCATCGCGAAGGTGCCTATTGAGTTGACGATGGTGTGCCCGGCGTTCGGGCCGCCGTTGCAGCGCACGACCACTCGCGCCCTGTCGGCCAGCAGATCCACGATCTTGCCCTTGCCCTCGTCGCCCCACTGGCAGCCGAGTACCGCCCAAACCGACATTATCTCGTCCTCACTTCACCAATCGCAGCTTGCCGCGTGTACCCGCATCGCGGGCCTTGCCGTTCGCCGCGTGTTCCGAGCCATAGCCGTTGCCGTTTGTCGGCACCGCGATCAGTTCAGGCGCATTCTCCGGTCGGGCTTTCGGCGGGCGCCCGCGGCGCTTCTTCGGAGCCTCACCATCCGCCGCCGGTGCGCCTGCCTTCGCTGTGGAGGCTTTGCGGCCCCGCGCGCGGGCCTTTTCCTCGGCTTCATCCTCGGCCATCGCGGCTAGGCGCGCCTGGCGTCGCTCCTCGGCCTGCGCCCGCAGAGCCTCGGTGCCTTCCTGCTCCATCAGCCGCTGCTCGGCGGCCACCTTCTCGTCTACTTCGGGCACGATCTCGTGGGCGTCTATGATGGTATAGCGATAGCCCTGCTCGGTCAAGAAGAGCTGGCGGTTCGCCGAAAAGTCCTGGTCCTTCGTGTCGCGCGTGACGAGTGTGTAGAAGTGGGCGGGGCCGCCGTCGGCCTTCGGGCGCAAGATGCGGCCCAGGCGTTGGGCCTCTTCCTGGCGCGAGCCGAAGGTGCCCGACACCTGTATGGCGACGTTCGCGTCCGGCAGATCCACTGCGAAGTTGGCGACTTTCGAGACGACCAGGAGCTTGATCTTGCCGTCGCGGAAGTCTCGATAGAGAACCTCGCGCTCGTGGTTCGGCGTCTTGCCGGTGATCAGCGGCGCGTTCAGAACTGAAGCGATCTGCTTGAGTTGAGCTATGTATTGGCCGATCACCAGCACGTTGTCGTTGCAGTGCTTCTCCACCAGCTCCAGCATCACGTCGAGCTTCAGCGGGTTCTCGGCGGCGATGCGGTACTTGAGGCGCGAGTCCTCGGCCAGCACGTAGTCGAGCCGTTCGCTTGGGAGCAGCTTCACGCGGACCTCGGTACATTCGGCGGTGGCGATCCAGCCCTGCTGCTCGAGGTCTTTCCAGGGCACGTCGAACTTCTTGGGGCCGATCAGCGAAAAAACATCCTCCTCGCGCCCGTCCTCGCGCACCAGCGTAGCGGTCAGCCCAAGACGCCGCCGCGCCTGGATCTCCGCGGTCACCCGGAAGACCGGGGCGGGCAGCAGATGCACTTCATCGTAGATAATCAGCCCCCAGTCGTGGTTCGTGAACAGCTCGAAGTGGGGGAACTCGCCGATCTCGCCGGTCTCCACCCTCACGACGAAGGGCCGGTAAGTCATAATCTGGTATGTCGTGACCGTCACCGGGCGGATCTCTTTATGCTCGCCGGTGTACTCGCCCACCTGGTCGGCGGTCAGGTTAGTCTTGTCGAGCAGCTCGCGTATCCACTGGCGCACAGCGGTCGTGCTGGGGCATAGGATCAGGGTGCTGGCTCCCACCTTCTCGATCACCCCCATGCCGACGAGCGTCTTGCCGGCACCGCACGGAAGCACGACCACGCCGCTGCCGCCGCGGCTGCTGCCGCCTGCCCAGAACGCTCCGACCGAGTCCTTCTGGTAGTGCCGCAGCTCGAACGGCTCGCCACTCACCGCGACTGTGCGTAGCTCGATGTCGAGCGCCTCGCCGTCCACATAGCCGGCGAGGTCTTCGGCGGGGTATCCGAACTCGACCAGCGCGTGCTTGACATGGCCGCGAGCCGCCGGATCCACTTCGAGCGTGCGCTCGTCGAGCCGCCCACGCAAGAAGAGCTTGATCAGCGAATTGCGGGTGATCTCGGTGATGAGCAGCGTATCGTCGGAGCGAAGGATCAGCCGCCCGTCTTCGTGGAGCAGCTTGACACGCCCGAAGCGGGCTATATAGTCCTCAATGTCGGCGAGCACATTACTCGGCAGGTCGAACTTGCTGTAGCGGATGAGCGCGGCGGTGATCTCATCTGCATTCGAGCCGGATGCGGCGGCGTTCCAGAGGGAGAGCGGGGTGATGCGATATGTGTGGATGTGCTCGGGGCTTTTTTCGAGTTCGGCGAAGCGGGCCAGATCGTCGCGGGCGGCTTCGTAGAGAGGATTGTCGACTTCAAGCAGGATAGAACGGTCACTCTGCACAATCAGGGGATTGACCGGGTTATAAGTCATTCGGTACACCTCGTTGCAACGCCGTCGGCAATATGCTTTTTTGCGTGTTAAACAGATCTGATCAGGCATCTCGAACGATGCCCTAACGTTCTATTGTACCACATTTGTGTGCGTGATGCCAGCTTTCGCAGCCTGCGAAAATACGAGTGCGCCACCCCTGGGAGGGGCGGCGCACTTGCAGGCGGCCCGGTTGCTTACTTCGCCGGTGACGCCACCGAGGTGCTGGTCGCGGTGGGAGATGTGGCCGGAACGACGGTCCCGGTCGCGACCACCAATGTACGGGTAGGTTCAACCACTGTAGCCGTACCGGAAGGCTGGGCGCTGGGAACAGCGCTGCCTGTGGGCACTGCGGTACCGGTCGCCTGGGGGGTGCCGGCAGTGGCTGTCGTTTCGGGAGTGGCCGGCGTGCCGGTCACTTCGGGTGTCCCAGTCGGGGCGAAAGTCGGCTGGACTGTCGGCTGAGGCGCGGCAGAGCAGTTGCCCTCGCCCTTGTAGCGCCAGTCGTAGTAGTGCTGGCCGATGTTCGCCATCTCGACCTGCCAGCCCTGCGCGTTCGTCGGCACATAGGTTAGTGCGCGGCGCTCGTACATCTGTACCAGCACCGAGGTGAGGTGTCCCTGGATGGTCGCCTTCGTCCAATACGCCTCGCTGATGGGGTGTCCGCTCGCATAGTACCACGGGTTGATCAAGACTTGGGCGGGGACGATGCGGCCGTTCTCGTAGACTGTGCCGGTTGAGTTCAGGAACCGCCAGAACACGCCGGGTATGTTGTGCTTGGTCGTGGTGTCGTAGAAGGCGATGTTGGTCGCGGTGGAAGCCTTCGAGGGATCACTGCCGACTACGCCGGTGCGGTTGATCGTGGCAGCCACAGGCTGCCCCATGTGGTCGAGAGCCGGGTGGTCGCCGAGCGTCGTGTTGCTGACCTTCTGCAACGCGAAATAGGTCGGCGCATCCTGCTCGCCACGGTCTCCCGTCGCGGGGATGCAGGCAGGGTAGCGGTTCGTGTATGTACTGGCACCAACCTGCATACGGCCCGAAATCAGTTCGATGGTCAACAGGCCGTTGGTCACGAAGAACTGGTCGCCGCGGTTGCCTGACGGGTTGTTGATCTCCATGCGGCTCTTGTCGAAGTACTGCACCAGGCGGAGTCCGCCGGGTGACTCAGCGTTCGGCTCGAGGAGGCCCGGGGTGTTCGGTGCAGGCCCCCAGAACCAGGTGCGGGAGACTGCGTGGCTCGCAACAGGAAAATCTGTTCGCGCCCATGTCGCCCTGAAGGCTGGGTCGGCGAAACCGACCGGTACGGCGGCCGCAGACTGCAATAGGCCGAACGAGAGCAACGGCAGGCTCAACAGGCCAAGGGCCGTCATCATCTTCTTTTTTTCGATCATCTGTATGTCCCTTCCTCTGCTAGAGCAACCTGGGCGGCAGAACGCCGGCAGATCCAGGTGCCCATTTTGTGCCTCTCTTTTCGCATAGGCACGCCCCCACTTTAATCGTAAGCAAGTTCTGTACCAGATCCCCTCACCGGCTCACGGCGCGCATCGCGAGCCAGTGCGCCAGTCCCAGCGTCGTCTCCATCGGATTGACGCCCGATGCCGAAGGGAAGATGCTCGTGTCAAACACGTACAGGCCGGAGACGCCGTGGACCGCGCCGGTGCCGTCCACCACGCCCCGCGCCGGGTCGGCGCTCATCCGGCAGGTGCCCATCTGGTGCGCGCTGCCGACGAGCATATTGTACGGGTGCGCGCCTGCGGCCATCACCGCATCCGCGAAGCGGGGCATCTGTCGCGGGTCTGAGATACGGAGCGGAGCGTTGTGCAAAGTCTGCACCTCTGACGCGCCTGCCGCGAGCGCAACGCGGGTCGCCTCCTGCACGCCGAGCAGCATCAGCTTGCGGCTCTCGGCCCCTGGCCTATAGATCACCTGCGGACCACCCTGGCTGTCGAGGACGACGCGGCCCGACGTCCGGTCGCGGGTGAGCACGAGCATTAGCTGTAGGCTCTCCAAGCCCCTCATCGTTTCGCGGAAGGCGCGCGCACCCTCCCACGGGCTGTTCGCGGCAGCGAAGCCGGGGTAGACCGGCAGGGCCTCGAGCCGCAGACCATAGCCGTCGCCGCTCAGGTCGGCGAAGGCATCCGAGTAGGCTGCCTGGATCGGCCCCCGCCAGCCGCGCATCGGCGTGTCGAACCTGCCGACAACCGCCGTGGACGGGTGGAGGTAGAGGTTGCGCCCTAACTCGCGGTGGCGCAGGCCGGACCGCATGAGCACCGTCGGCGAGCCGATGGCACCTGCGGCCACAACAACCAGTGGGGCGCGCACTCTCAGGCGCAGCCCAGGCGCACCGGGGTCGCGCTTCTCTACAGGGGGACGCACCAGAGCTTCGACGCCTATCACACGCCCGGCTTCGAGCAGCACCCTGTCGGCGCGGCAGTCGGTCACGAGCTGTGCGCCGGTGTCGAATGCATCTTGCAGGTAGGTCCGCATCGTCCCCTGCTTGCCGCCCCAGCGACACCCAAAGTGGCAGATGCCGCAGTCGCCGCAACCGTCTACGTTGCGGGGGTTGCGCGCGGCGTGCAGTCCGAGCGCGCCTACACCTTCGAGGAGCGCGGCGTTGCTCGGACTGAGATCTCGGTCCTCGAGATGGATGTTCATCCGCCGCTCGACGGCATCATAGCTCGCCTGTAGCTCGTCGCCCAGCAGGTCGGGCACCCCGGCGCGGGCGGCCCATTCTTCGAGCAGGGAGCGCGGCGGGCGGAAGCAGGTGCTCCAGTTGACCGTCGTGCCCCCGCCGAGCGTTCGCCCAGCGAGCAGTACTATGCCGCCGTCCGCCGTAGTGAGCGCTCCACGGCGCATGAAGAGCCTCTCCCAGCCGGAGGACTCCTGCGCGTCAAAGTCGGCCTCGGTGTAGTAGCCCCCGGCTTCCAACACGACGACACGTCGCCCAGCCTCGGCAAAAACTGCGGCAGCTGGTCCGCCGCCCGCACCCGATCCGATCACGCAGACATCGGCCTCCAGCACCGTGTCGCGGTCTATCTCTAGCGACCGCAGGGGGTGTACGGGGTTCGCGGGAGGGCCGGGCGGCGGCAGCGCGTAGCCGGGGTAGCCGAGCAGCGCGGCGTTCGGGTTCGTGCCGCTTGGCGCGGTGTGCGCGTAGAAGTGGAAGCAGGAGAGACGCTTGAAGACAAGGAACGCCTGTCGCAACGGCGGCAACGGCCCGGTGGCCCAGCTACGCAGCAGCTTCTCGCGGCGCAGAAGGCTCCGGTCCCGGAACGGCGTCGGGCTGCCGGTGAGCAGCAGGATAATGAGCGGGGTTGCCAGCGCCCGCAACACGAGCCGTATCTGCCGCTTCTGCTCTGGCGTCGTCTCGAGCAGGAGCGTTTCCTCAACCGCATCGGCCACACCGAGATCGGCAGCGCACCGCCGCCAATACGCGGCCTCATCACCAACGCCTGCCCCGGGCGGCGGCTCGAGCGACGGGAAGAAGGCATCGCACACAGAGCGCAATGTAGCGCGCTCGGTCTCCGTCAGAAAGCGGTTTTCAGCCATAGAGGCCACTGTGCAAAGTACGTGCCGCAGGCACTCGATTCATCCACGAGGAGCACGAAAACGGCTGGGAAGCGGTTTACATTTTTCTGAAAGTTTGGTATAATTGGGGAAACCGACACGTCGGTCGGTTTTCGTCGGACGGCACTTCTCCCGCAAGGGCTGAGGGGCCGGAGGTAGGAAAGATGCTTAAAGAACAGGAACGTGGTCAAGTCAGGCGTGCGCGGATCCTCGATGCCGCAGTCCAGGTCTTCACGCGCAAGGGTTATCGGGACTCGGGCATGGAGGATATTGCGGCGGAGGCGGAGACGTCGAAGGGCGGTCTCTATTTCCACTTTCCGAGCAAGCAGGCACTGTTCCTGAACCTGCTCGACCGGATGACTGGGTTGCTCATCGAGCGCACCGAGACCGTGATCTCTGTGGAGGCCGACCCGCTTGCGCGGGCCGATGCTGCCCTGCGCGTCGTGCTCGGCACCTTCGCGGCGCATCGCGGGCTGACTCGCCTCTTCCTCTGCGAGGCGATGGGCGCGGGGCCGGAGTTCAACGTCAAAATGGCCTCGATCCACCGCCAGTTCGCGGCGCTGATCAGCAGGCACCTCGACGACGCGGTTGCCGACGGCGCTATCCTGCCGCTCGACACGGACCTCGCCGCGCTCGTCTGGTTCGGCGCGCTCAACCAGGTCGTGACCCGCTGGGCGCTGACCGAGCCGCCCGGCGACCTCGAAGCAACCTACCCGGCCCTACGGACCCTGCTGCTCCGCAGCATCGGCGCACCGATCGAAGCCGGAGAGGAGGCCCACGCATGACAACCTCCACCCTCGACAAACCGCCGGCAGTTCCCACCGACCGCCCGGCGGATGCCGTCACGCAGGCCCGCAGGCAGGGCGCGCCCGTTCTGGTCAGCACTACCGTCGAGGTAGACCGGCGCGACCTGCTCGCTTTCTTCGCCGAGGCTCCGGCAGGCGACCGCTTCTTCTGGCGGTCCCCGGACGCCGAACTCACGCTCGTGGGCATCGGCGTCGCACGCGAGTTCGCATCGAGCACGCACGGCCCCGCGCACTTTGCCGAGATAGCCGACGCATGGCGCGGGATGCTGGCGTCCGCTCAGATCAGCGCGCCAGAAGGGGCAGGCCCGATGCTCATGGGCGGCTTCGCCTTCGACCCTGACCGCCCGACGACCCCCGCCTGGGACGGCTTCCCGCCCGGCCTGATGGTCCTGCCGCGCATCCTGCTCGCGCAGACGCCTGAGCGGACGCTACTGACAACGAACTCCGTGGTGGGGGACGATAACCTAACCCCCCAGCCCCCTTCCCTACAGAGGAAGGTGGAGAACGTGGTCTCCGCTCTCCATGTAGCGGAGGTGTCGGCGGACGAGTGGAAGGCAGCCGTAGCTGCGCTCGCCGCAGACATACGGGCGGGGGCGTTCGAAAAGGCGGTGCTGGCGCGCGAGGTCGTATTCACCGCCGAGAGCCGGATTGAGCCTGCGGCCGTGCTGCGCCGACTGAGCGAAAGCTACGCGGATTGCTATATCTTCGCCTTCTGTCGCGGCGAGCGATGCTTCCTGGGGGCGACTCCGGAGCGCCTGGTGAGTGTCGCCAACGGGGAATTGCGCTCCGATTGCCTGGCGGGGACTGCCCGACGCGGCGCGGACGCGGAAGAGGATGCGCGGCTGGGGTCTGCCCTGCTTGCGAGCGCGAAGGACCGGATCGAGCACGCTCTTGTCGCGCGGATGCTTGCCGAGGAGATGTCCGCCGCCTGCACTGAGGTCGTGATGCCGGACTCGCCGGGCCTGCGGCGGCTCCGCAACCTACAGCACCTCTATACCCCGATCAGCGGGCGGCTCCGCGAGGGGACGGGCCTGCTCGAGTTGGTGGGTCGGCTACACCCCACGCCTGCGATGGGCGGCACCCCGCGAGAGGCCGCCCTGGCCCGCATCCGCGACTGCGAACGGCTCGACCGTGGCTGGTATACGGGGCCGGTCGGGCGGCTCGACAGCCGTGGCGAGGGCGAGTTCGCCGTGGCGATCCGCTGCGCGCTGCTAGAAGGCTCGACCGCACGCGCCTACGCGGGGTGCGGCATCGTCGGCGGCTCGGACCCAGACGCCGAGTACACCGAGACCGAGGTCAAGCTGCGTGCCGTGCTGTCGGCGCTGGAGGGGGCAACGGCATGAACCCGCAAGCGGTGCTGGCGGCCTATATTGGCGCTTTCGTGGACGAACTCGCGCTCTCCGGCGTGCGGCACGTCTGCATCTGCCCCGGCTCGCGCTCCGCCCCGCTCGCATTGCTGATCGCCCGCAGGGCGGATCTGCGGGTCTGGACCCACGTTGACGAACGCTCCGCAGGCTTCTTCGCCCTCGGCATGGCTAAGGCGCTCCGCGAGCCAGTGGCGCTGCTCTGCACGTCGGGCACGGCGGCGGCTAACTTCCTGCCGGCCGTCGTCGAAGCCCACCTGGGGCGTGTGCCGCTTGTCGTGCTCACCGCAGACCGCCCACACGAGCTCCGCGACAACGGCGCGCCGCAAGCGATCGATCAGGTTCGGCTCTACGGCTCTTACGCAAAGTGGTTCGCCGACGTGGCCCCGCCGGACGACTCGCCGGAGATACTGCGCTACATCCGCGCTATCGCCGCCCGCGCCGTCGCGACCGCCCGGCTAGCACCCGCCGGTCCCGTCCACCTCAACTTCCCGCTGCGCGAGCCGCTCGTGCCCGCGAGATCTCATGTAGTAGAGGGGCCGGGGGCGAGACAAGCGGTTGCCGTCACCGCAGGTACGCGCGTGCTCGCTCAGGACGATACGGGGCGATTGAGCGGGAGGCTCCACCCGGAGGGGCGCGGCGTGATCATCTGCGGGCCGCAAGATGCTCCCGAGTTCCCGGCGGCGGTTATGTCGCTCGCCGCGCGGCTCGGTTGGCCGGTGCTCGCCGACCCGCTCTCAGGCGTGCGACGCGGCCCCCACCACAGCGACCTGGTGATCAGCGCCTATGACGCCTTCCTTCGCGACCCTGGCTTCGCCACCTGCATGGCCCCGGAGGTCGTGCTGCGCTTCGGAGCCATGCCGACATCGAAACCGTTACTGCTGTTTTTGCAAGCCCACACCGCCTGCCGGCATATCGTGGTAGACGATGCTCCCGCCTGGCGCGACCCCGCGGCGCTCGCCTCGGAATTGGTCTACGCCAATCCGACGAGGCTGTGCGCGCAATTGCGGAGTGCGGAGTGCGGAGTGCGGAGTGACGCGAACGCGATGCCCAACTCTCTACACCCAAATCTCTACACACGGGATTGGGTTGAGGCGGAGCGGCGCACGCGGGCGGCAATCGGGGGGAAGCTGGCGGGGATGCGCGGGCCGTTCGAGGGCAAGGTCTTCGCGGAGCTGGGCGAACTATTGCCGATGGGGGCGACGCTGTTTGTGGGGAGCAGTATGCCGGTGCGCGACCTCGACACGTTCTTACCGGGCGGCGAAAAGGCGCTGAGCTGCCTATCGAACCGGGGAGCGAACGGGATAGACGGCGTCGTGTCAAGCGCGCTGGGGGCGAGTATCGATGGCGGGCCGCTCGTGTTGGTCATCGGCGACCTGTCGTTCTACCACGATATGAACGGGCTGCTGGCGGCGAAGCAGCACCGACTGCGGGCGACGATCGTGCTGCTGAACAACGACGGCGGCGGGATCTTCTCCTTTTTGCCGCAGGCGACGGAGACCGATGAGTTCGAGCAACTCTTCGGGACACCTACCGGCCTCGACTTCCGCCCCGCCGTGGAGATGTATGGCGGGCGCTTCCTCCGCCCGCCGACTTGGGAGACATTCAGGGCGGCAGTGCGGGAGGGCATCGCAGGCGACGGGCTGACAGTGATCGAGCTGCGGACGGAGCGCGACCGGAATGTGGCCGACCACCGGGCGATCTGGCCGGCGGTCGCTGCCGCGATCGCGGGCATCGGCGAGGAGGCCGCACCATGAGCCTCCTCAAGGTCAACGGCGTGCGGTACAACGTCGAATGTGCGGGCGAGGGAGAGGCGCTGCTGCTGCTCCACGGCTTCACCGGCAGCGCGGCGACGTGGGTGCTGCTCACGGCGACATGGGCACGGCGCTTCCATACAATCGCGGTAGACCTGCTCGGCCACGGCGGATCCGACGCGCCCACGGACCCCGCGCGCTACGGGATGGAGCCGACGGTGGCCGACCTCGCGGCGCTGCTCGACGTGCTCGGGGTGGAGCGGGCGTATCTGCTCGGCTATTCGATGGGCGGGCGGGTCGCGCTTCATTCCGCCGCCGCGCACCCCCAGCGAGTCGGCGCGCTGATCCTCGAGAGCGCGTCGCCGGGGCTGGCCGACCCCTCGGAGCGCGCCGCGCGAGTCACCGGCGACGAGGCGCTGGCCGACGGTATCGAGCGCAAGGGTGTACCGACATTCGTGGCTCGCTGGGAGGCGCTGCCGCTCTGGGCGAGCCAGGCCCGCCTGCCGGAGGCGACCCGCGAGCGGCTGCACACGCAGCGGTTGGCGAACTCGGCTTTGGGTCTGGCGAACAGCCTGCGTGGCCTCGGCACCGGCGCACACCCGCCGCTCTACGACCGCCTGCCCGCCCTGCCGATGCCGACGTTGCTTATCACCGGCGAACTAGATCCGAAGTTCACCGCAATCGCACGCGCAATGTCCGCCGCCATGCCCAATGCCCAAATGGCCGTCGTGCCCAACGCGGGACACGCGGTGCATTTGGAGCAGCCGGGCGCGTTTGGAACGCTTGTCACCGAGTTTCTAATGAGAAAGGAACAGCTATCATGTCTCTGAAATGGGAAACTTTACACGAGTACGGCGACATCCTCTACGAGGGGGCCGAAGGCATCGCCAAGATCACGATCAACCGGCCTGAAGTCCGCAACGCCTTCCGGCCCGAGACCCTCTTCGACATGGAGGACGCATTCAGGCGCGCCCGCGACGACTCTAAGATCGGCGTGATCATTCTCACGGGTGCGGGCGGTGAGGCGTTCTGTTCCGGCGGCGATCAGCGCGTGCGGGGGCATGGCGGCTACGTCGGCGGGGACGGAGTGGCGAGGCTGAACGTGCTGGACCTTCAGCACCAGATCAAGTACCTGCCCAAGCCGGTGGTCGCAATGGTTGCGGGCTACGCCATCGGCGGCGGACATGTGCTGCACCTGGTGTGCGACCTGACCATCGCCGCAGACAACGCGGTGTTCGGGCAGACCGGGCCGCGGGTCGGCAGCTTCGACGGCGGCTATGGCTCGGGGCTGCTGGCGCGCACGGTCGGCCAGAAAAAGGCCCGCGAGATATGGTATCTCTGCCGCCAGTACTCAGCTCAGGAGGCGCTCGATATGGGCCTGGTGAACACGGTCGTGCAGTTCGAGCAGCTCGAGGAGGAGACGGTGCAGTGGTGCCGCGAGATGTTGTCGAAAAGCCCGACCGCGCTCCGCCTGCTCAAAGCCGCCTTCAACGCGGACACCGACGGCCTGGCCGGCATCCAGCACCTCGCGGGCGACGCGACTCTGCTCTACTACCTCAGCGAAGAGGCGAAAGAGGGCCGCGATGCCTACATCGAGAAGCGCGCCCCCGACTTTTCGCGCTTCCCACGGCTGCCATGACGATGAGCAGACGCAGTGCCTGGGTGCTGGCGGCTCGCCCGGCGACATTGCCGGCGGCGGTGGTGCCGGTGCTGGTGGGCACGGCGCTGGCTGTAGGCGGAGGGCGGTTCAGGCTGGGGGCGTTCGTGGCGGCGCTGGCTGCGTCGCTGCTGATCCAGATCGGCACGAATCTCGCCAACGACCTCTTCGACTACCAGAAGGGCGCGGACACCGCAGAGCGCCTCGGCCCGCCCCGCGTCACCCAGAGCGGGCTGATCCCGCCGGAGACGGTGAAGTGGGGGATGATCGGCGTCTTCGCGGCGGCGATGCTGATCGGCGTCTACCTGATCGCGGTGGGCGGCCTGCCGGTGCTGGTGATCGGCGTGCTGTCGCTGGTGAGCGCGGTCGCGTACACCGGGGGGCCGTGGCCTCTCGGCTACCACGGCCTCGGCGAGATCTTCGTCTTCCTGTTCTTCGGCGTAGTCGCGGTCACCGGCACCTACTATGTCGAGACCGGCGCCCTCACGGGGACGGCGCTAGCGGCGTCGGTGCCGGTGGGCCTGCTCTGCACGGCGATCATCGTCGCCAACAATATCCGCGACATTGACACCGACCGCCGAGCCGGAAAGCGGACGCTGGCGGTGCGGATCGGGCGGCAGGCGACGCGGGCACTCTACACGGCTTGCTTAGTCGTCGCCTACCTGGTGCCGCCCGCGCTCTGGCTGGCGGGGTTGCTGACACCACTCGCCCTGCTGCCCCTGGCGACGCTGCCCCTGGCGGTGCCGCTGGTTCGCTCCATCTGGGCGGAGACCGCAGGCCCACCGCTGATCGGGGTGTTGAAGGGCACCGGGCGGCTGCATCTGGTGTTCGGTGTGCTGTTCGCGGTCGGTTTGCTGGTGGTCAGGGGCTAGGAGCGTTCGGTTATGGACGGATCGCAGAGAAACGAACATTACTCGGCACTCAGCACGCAGGACTGGCTGTCTGCCGCACCGAGAGAGAAGCCGGCGGTGATAGCCGGGGAGACGCGCTGGACATGGGGTGACCTGGAGCGAGAAGCGACGCGGCTGGCCGGAGGGCTGCGAGAGCGGGGCGTGGTGCCGGGCGACCGGGTGGCTGCTCTCCTCGGCAACAACGTCGGCTTCGTCGCCCTGGTCCATGCCTGCATACGGCTGGAAGCGGTGCTGGTTCCGCTGAACACCCGCCTCATACCGGCGGAGATAGCCTGGCAGCTAAACGACAGCGGAGCGCGCCTGCTGATTGCGGAGTGCGGAGTGCGGAGTGTGGATTATCCTGGATGTGAGACCGTGGATATTGGCGAGCTAATGGAGGGCAGCCGTGCGACCGAACAGCCTGCCGGCACCCCTACTCAATCAGCCCTCCGCACTCCGCACTCCGCAATCGACCTGGGGAGGGTGCAGGCGGTCATCTATACGTCGGGGACGACCGGGCAGCCGAAGGGAGCGATGCTGACATACGGCAACCAGTGGTGGAGCGCGGTCGGGTCGGCGCTGAACCTCGGCACGATGGCGAGCGACAGGTGGCTGGCGTGCCTGCCGATGTTCCATGTCGGTGGGCTGGCGATCCTGATGCGGAGCGTGATCTACGGCGTGCCGGTCATCGTCCACGAGCGGTTCGACGCGGCTGCGGTCAACCGGGCGATTGACGAGGACGGCGTGACCGTCCTCTCGGTCGTCAGCACGATGCTCACGCGTATGCTCGACGAGCGGGGCGGCGTGCCGTATCCGCCGACGCTGCGGGCGGTGCTGCTCGGCGGCGGCCCCGCGCCCCGACCGCTACTCGAGGCCGCTGCGGCTGCTGGGGTGCCGGTTGTCCAGACCTACGGACTGACCGAGACGGCATCACAGGTCGCCACGCTCTCCCCGGCAGACGCGCTCCGCAAGCTAGGCTCGGCGGGCAAGCCGTTGCTGCCCACCCGCCTGCGTATCGCCGGCCCCAACGGCGACATGCCCCCCGGCGAGGTCGGCGAGATCCTGGTGCAGGGGCCAATCGTCACGCCCGGCTACCTGGGCAGGCCGGAGGCGACAGCCCGCGCCCTGCGCGGCGGCTGGCTGCACACAGGTGACCTCGGCTACCTTGACGCCGAGGGCTACCTTTACGTGGTGGACCGGCACAACGACCTGATCATCTCCGGCGGCGAGAACGTCTACCCCGCAGAGGTCGAGGCCGCCCTGCTGGCGCACCCTGGCGTCGCTGAGGCGGGCGTCGTCGGCGTGCCGGATGCGCGTTGGGGGCAGGTGCCGGTCGCCTTCGTGCTGTCCCGGCCCGGCGCGGCTCCCACAGAGGATGAGCTGATCGCGTTCTGCAAAACAAGGCTGGCGGGCTACAAAGTCCCCGCAGGCATCACATTCGTATCCAGGCTGCCGCGCAACGCATCCGGCAAGCTAATGCGCTGGGCGCTACGGCCGGGCAGCCGACCGGACCCCGGGGAGGAAACAAGACCATGATCATCATAATGAAGGCGAGTGCGAGCGCATATGACGTGGCGCGGCTCACGGCGCGGGTGCGCGAGGTCGGCTACAGCCCCGAGGTCGGCGAGGCGGCAGGGCGCGTGGTCGTCAGCTTCCTGGGCGGCAAGCACCCGGTTGAGCCGGACCTGTTCAGCGCAATGCGCGGAGTGGACAAGATTGTGCCATTGCAGCCGGGCTACCGCCTGGCAAGCCGCACTGACCACCCGGAGAACACATTGATCCGGGTCGGCAACGCGCTGATCGGCGGGCAGGACATCGCGTTCATGGCCGGCCCCTGCTCCGTTGAAGGCCGCGCCCAGACGCTCGAAGTCGCCGAGGAACTTGCGGCGCTCGGCGTCAAGATACTGCGCGGCGGCGCCTACAAGCCGCGCACGTCGCCCTACAGCTTCCAGGGGCTGCACGAAGACGGCCTCGAGATCCTGGCGGAGGTACGCGAAAAGACCGGCATGGCGATCATCACCGAGGTGATGTCCCCCCAGGACGTGCAGCTTGTCGCCGCCCACGCGGACATCTTGCAGATCGGCACCCGCAACATGCAGAACTACGCCCTGCTCGCCGCCGCCGGGAGGGCAGAGCGCCCTGTGCTGCTCAAGCGCGGCCTGAGCGCGACCATCGAGGAGTTGCTGCTGGCCGCCGAGTATATCTTATCGAACGGCAACCCGAATGTCATGCTCTGCGAGCGGGGCATCCGCAGCTTCGACAAGAGCACGCGGGGCGTGTTCGATGTTGCCGCCATCCCGCTGCTCAAGAGGTTGACCCACTTGCCGGTGATCGCCGACCCGAGCCACGCCACCGGCCACTGGGAACTGGTCGCGCCGGTGGCGAAGGCTGCAGTCGCCGCCGGAGCCGACGGCCTGCTCGTCGAGGTACATTCCCACCCCGACCGCGCCCTCTCGGACGGCGCGCAGTCGCTCCGGCCAGAGCGCGCCGCCGACCTGCTGGCGGACCTGCGCCGTCTGGCCGCCGCTATGGACCGTGGCCTCGACCTGTCCACTGCGGAGTGCGGAGTGCAGAGTGCAGAGCGCGGTACAGAGGTAGGGGAGCAGGCGTTGCGCGGGGCGGCTTGACGGGTGCGAGTGATAGGAAAGGATGCAAAGAGCCTGCCCGAGATGGACAGGCTCTGTCTTTGCTTCTATCACTGCCGGGGCTACAACATCAGCTCATTGATTGCTGACGGCTGATCGCTGATCGCTGACGCTGATCGCTATTTCATGCCCGCGCCGAGTGGCGCTTCGTTCCCCGATAGGTCGAGGTGAGGTTGTTCGGGGCCGTAGCGAGCGTCCGCCGAGAGCATCGGCGAGAGGATGCGCTGCATCGCCATCACATGGGAACAGGTTCCGTTGTGCGGGAAGAAGCCGCAGTTGCAGGACCACTCGTTGTCCTTCAACGAGACTTCGTGCTCGTGATTCTCACCGTTGAATGTCACACTTAGGGACTGGAACTGGATGCGCTCCGGCTCTTGCTGATACCGCTTGGCTTTGTCGATCTTGCCGATCAGGCTTGAGTTCACGTTATACCCTCCTCTTGCTAATCTCCAGACCACTTCTGCCAACAATGCCGCCTGAAACAGCATCACCGGCCCGAGACGCGGAACGTCTCAGAGCCGGTGACGGCGGGCGAAACCCGATTGTCGCGCTATAGGTGCCTTGATCATAACAGCAACCTCCCAAGGGGCTAGGCTGGCCGTATTATACACCCGGATCGGATGGGAGTCAAGGACAAAACCGGGCGGGTTTTCGGCGGATGCGATCTTGACAAGAGGCACTGCCTTTGCTATAATACGAGCTAGAAGAATATCGCGGAAGTGGCTCAGTGGTAGAGCATCTCCTTGCCAAGGAGAGGGTCGCCAGTTCGAATCTGGTCTTCCGCTCCACTTAGAGGGGAAGCATACGGCTTTCCCTCTTTGTTTACCTGCGCCTGCCGACAAGCACGGAGTAGATGACCGCGCCGGAGTGGCGGAAGGGTATACGCTGCGGTCTTAAACACCGCTGGCCGCAAGGCCATAGGGGTTCGACTCCCCTCTCCGGCACACCCACATCCAAACCATTAGCCAAGGAGAAAACAGATGACGGCAACATGTACACACACCGACCAGATCCGCGAAGTCACGCCGAGCGCCGACGGCTGCGAGGAGTGCCTGAAGACCGGCGATAGCTGGGTCGCGCTGCGAGAGTGCTTGATCTGCGGCCACGTCGGCTGCTGCGACTCGTCCAAGAACAAGCACGCCACCAAGCACTTCCACGCGACCCAGCACCCGATCATGCAGTCCTTCGAGCCAGGTCAGGACTGGAGATGGTGCTACATAGACGAGATCAACGTGTAGAGCTTCTCCCCACGAAGCAAGACTGAGTTATGCTAGGAGGAGAGAATGGCGGCGCAAATCGACATGATCGGGTTAACGGTGCATGACATGGCGGCCTCGCTCGGCTTCTACCGCTTACTAGGACTGGATGTTCCGGTCGGCGTGGAGGCCGAGCTGTACGTCGATCTGATAACGTCGAACGGCTATCGCATTTCGTGGAACAGCGAAGAGATGGTGAAGGAGATCGACCCGTCCTGGGTAACCCCGGTGGGCCAGCGTATTGGGTTGGCCTTCAAGTGTGACAGCCCCGCAGAGGTTGACGCTCTTTATGCAGAGATCGTGAGCAGAGGCCACCCCGGACACAAGGCACCCTGGGATGCCTTCTGGGGCCAGCGTTATGCTGTCGTCACCGATCCGGACGGCAACCTTGTGGATCTCTTCGCGCCGCTGCCTGCCGAGAATAGCGCGCCCGGGACGCCATGACCGAACAGCCCGATAAACCTACGGACCACCCGGTGAGCGGCACCGCCGGGCGGATCGCCCACCTCCATGAGCTAAGGACGGCGGCGATGGAGGGCGGCGGGAAGCGCCGCATTGAGCAGCAGCACGCGAAGGGCAGGCTGACCGCCCGCGAACGGCTCGACCTGCTGCTCGACGAGGGCAGCTTCACCGAACTTGACTCCTTCGTTGTCCACCGCGCAAACGACTTCGGCCTCGATGAGCAACGGATCCTGGGCGACTCGGTCGTCACAGGCTACGGGCGGATCGAGGGGCGGCTCGTCTTCACCTTCTCCCAGGACTTCACGGTGTTCGGCGGCTCGCTCTCGCTGGCCCACGCCGAAAAAGTCTGCAAGATCATGGACATGGCGATGAAGGCCGGCGCGCCTGTGATCGGCCTGAACGACTCCGGCGGGGCGCGCATCCAGGAGGGCGTGGACAGCCTCGGCGGCTATGCCGACATCTTCCTGCGAAACACCCTCGCCAGCGGGGTCATCCCCCAGATTTCGGCGATCCTCGGCCCCTGCGCGGGCGGCGCGGTCTACTCTCCGGCGATCACCGACTTCATCCTGATGGTCAAAGACACTAGCTACATGTTTGTGACCGGGCCAAATGTGGTCAAGACTGTGACCCACGAGGACGTGACCTTCGAGACACTCGGCGGGGCGATGACGCACAACGCGACGAGCGGCGTCGCCCACTTCGCGCTTGACGGCGAGGAGCAGACACTTCTGACGATCCGGCGGCTGCTTTCGTTCCTGCCGTCGAACAACGTTGACGACCCGCCCCGCCTGCCGCCGACTGACCCGGCGACCCGCATGGACGACGAGCTAAACACGATCATCCCCGACCAGCCGACGCGGAGCTACGACATGAAGGCCCTCGTCCGGCTCGTCATAGACAACGACGACTTCCTCGAAGTCCAGGAGCATTTCGCGGGCAACATCATCGTCGGCTTCGCGCGGATGAACGGGCGTCCGGTCGGCATCGTGGCGCAACAGCCGATGGTGCTGGCGGGGGTGCTGGACATAGACTCGGCGGACAAGGCAGCGCGCTTCGTGCGGTTCTGCGACTGCTTCAACATCCCGCTGATCACCTTCGTGGACGTGCCCGGCTTCCTGCCCGGCGTCGCCCAGGAACATGGCGGCATCATCCGGCACGGTGCGAAGCTCCTCTATGCCTACTGTGAAGCGACCGTGCCGAAGATCACCGTGATCACTCGCAAGGCTTACGGCGGAGCCTACGACGTGATGGCGAGCAAGCATGTGCGTGGCGACATAAACTACGCCTGGCCGACCGCCGAGATCGCGGTGATGGGTGTGGACGGCGCGGTGAACCTCCTCTACAAGGACGAGTTAGGCAAAGCAGCGGACCCTGCGGCGACGCGCGCGCGGCTGGTTGCCGAGTACCAGGAGACCTTCGCCAACCCGTACATCGCCGCCGGGCGCGGCTACGTGGACGACGTAATCGAGCCACGGACCACCCGCCCACGGCTGATCGATGCGCTCGAGATGCTCGCGAACAAGCGCGACACCAATCCGCCGAAGAAGCATGGGAATATGCCACTATGATTCAGATTGAGAGGATCGACCATGTGCATATTCGGGCCGCGAAGGGGAGCGAGGCTGAGATACGCGCATTCTACGGCGACTTGCTGGGGCTGGCGGAGGTTGAGAAGCCGCCAGAGTTGAGGCCGCGCGGCGGGGCCTGGTTTCACGTCGGGGAGGGATCGGCGCTGCTGCATGTTGGGGTGGACGACGATCCACCGGCGATGGGCCGGCAGCACTTCGCCTTCCACGTGGGCGATGTGACCGAGGCGCGGGCCTACCTGGAGGCGCACGGCGTCCGCACCGGCGATGCGCCGACGGTGGCGGGGATGCCGAGGTTTTATGCCTGGGATCCCTTCGGAAACCAAATAGAGTTCATGCGCTATGCCGATACGTAAGCTACTGATCGCCAATCGGGGTGAAATCGCCGTCCGCATCATACGCGCCTGCCGAGATATGGGCATTGTGCCTGTAGCTGTCTTCTCGGAGGCTGACAGGGACGCGCTGCATGTGCGGATGGCCGACGAGGCATACCTGATCGGACCTGCACCGGCGGCGCAAAGCTACCTGCGCGCAGACACGATACTCGACGTGGCGCGGCGGGCCGGGGCGGACGCGATACACCCCGGCTACGGCTTCCTGTCGGAGCGCGCCGAGTTCTCGGAGGCGTGCCGGCAGGCCGGGGTGATCTTCGTGGGGCCGCCGCCGGAGGCGATACGGCTGTTGGGCGACAAGGTGGCCGCGCGCAAGCTGGCTATCGCCAACGACGTGCCGGTGGTCCCTGGCACCGAGGCCGAGGTCAGGGACGCAGACGAGGCGGCTCGGATCGCCGGGGAGATCGGCTACCCGGTGCTGATCAAGGCAGCGGCAGGCGGCGGCGGCAAAGGGATGCGCGTTGTCCGCGCGCCCGGGGAGCTGGCGGACGCGCTCAGGGCTGCGGCCAGCGAGGCGACCTCGGCGTTCGGGTACGGCGGCGTGTACATCGAAAAGTATCTGGAGCATGTTCGCCACATCGAAATACAGCTCTTGGCCGACAGCCACGGCAACGTGGTCCACCTCGGCGAGCGCGAATGCTCGATCCAGCGGCGGCACCAGAAGCTGATCGAGGAAAGCCCCTCGCCGGTACTCGACCCGGAGACGCGCGCTCGGATGGGCGCGGTCGCGGTGCGGGCGGCGCTCGCGGCCGGCTATGTGAACGCCGGAACCATCGAGTTCCTCTTCACACCAGACCGTGAGTTCTACTTCCTCGAAATGAACACACGCCTCCAGGTCGAGCACCCGGTCACCGAGCTTGTCACCGGGCTGGATCTGGTGCGGGAGCAGATCCGGGTGGCGAACGGCCAGACGCTCGGCTTCACGCAGGAGCAGGTCGAGTTCCGTGGGCACGCCATCGAGTGCCGGATAACCGCCGAAGACCCTGAGCACGACTTCATGCCGTCCACGGGGCGCATCCCCGCCGTAACCGAGCCGAGCGGCCCAGGAGTGCGGGTAGACAGCGCGCTCTTCCCCGGCGGCCAGGTCTCGATCTACTACGACCCGATGGTCGCCAAGCTGATCTGCTGGGGCGCGGACCGGGAGCAGGCGATACGCCGGATGCGCCGCGCGCTGGCCGAGTTCCGCATCGCGGGCATCCTGACGAACATCCCATACCAGCAGGCGGTGCTTGCCTCGCGGGAGTTCGAGCAGGCCGACTTCGATACGGCCTTCGTCGAACATTTTGGGCCGCTGTCGGCACATATGGACGCGCACGAACAGGCGGCAGCCGCCCGAGTCGCGGCAATCGCCGCCGCCCTCGCGGCTGACGAGGCACGGCAGAGCGGCTTCACGGCAGTCAACGGCGCGGCAGATGCGGCACCCACCGACGGCAGCCAGTGGCGCGCTGCCGGCCGCCGCATGGGTCTACGCTAGCGCAATCTCCACGTCGCCATAAGGGAAAGGCCAGAGTTAGGCATGGAGCGGTCGTACATAGTCGAGATAGACGGCACCGAGTACCCGGTCGTGGTCAGCGAGGGGGCCGACGGGCGACAGGTGCGCGTGGGCGAGGGGCCGGAGCAGGCTGCGGATTGGAGCATGGCGCAGGCCCCGGCGCTCTATTCGCTGCTGCTTGACGCAGAGAGCCGACAGGTGCGCGTCGTGCCGGACGCCGAGGAGCAGGGCGGCTGGGCTATCGAGCTGGGGCCGTATCACTTCGCGGCGCGGGTGCAGACCGAGCGCGAGCAACGGCTGGGCCGGGTCGCGGCGAGCAAGGCTCACCAGACCGGCGAGATCACTGTGAAGGCCCCGATGCCGGGCCTGGTTCGTGCTGTGTCTGTTGCCGTGGGCGACGCGGTGCAGCAGGGCCAACGGCTGCTGCTCTTGGAGGCCATGAAGATGGAAAACGACATCCAGGCTCCGAGAGCCGGCACGGTGAAGGCGGTCAAGGTGGCCGCCGGCGAGACGGTGGAGCGCGGGCGGCCCTTGGTGGTGCTGGAATGACCACGCAGGGCGGGCGCGAACGCTGGGAGCAGGGCACACTCGAACCGGCGTTGCGCCGCAGCCCGGAGCGGGTGCCGGAGTTCCAGACGGCCTCCGGGCTGCCTATCGAGCGGCTCTACACACCCGCCGACCTCGAAGCAGAGGGCTTCGATTACGACCGCGATCTCGGCTACCCCGGAGCGTTCCCCTACACGCGGGGGGTGCAGCCGACAATGTACCGGGGGCGGCTCTGGACGATGCGCCAGTACGCCGGCTTCGGCACCGCAGCGGAGTCGAACGCACGCTACCACTATCTGCTCGGCCAGGGGCAGACCGGCATCTCAGTCGCCTTCGATCTGCCGACACAGATGGGCTACGACCCCGACCACCCGCTGGCCGAAGGAGAGGTCGGCAAGGTCGGGGTGTCTATCGCCTCGATTGAAGATATGGCCCAGCTCTTCGAGGGCATCCCGCTCGACAAGGTCAGCACCTCGATGACGATCAACGCGACGGCCTCGGTGCTGCTGGCGCTCTACATCGCCGTGGCGCGGCGGCAGGGTGTGGCGCAGGAGAAGCTCGACGGCACGGTGCAGAACGACATACTCAAAGAGTACATCGCGCGCGGCACGTACATTTACCCCCCGGAGCCGTCGCTGCGGATCATCACCGACCTAATGGCGTATTGCGCCTCGCATGTCCCGAAGTGGAACACGATCAGCATCAGCGGCTACCACATACGGGAGGCAGGCTCGACCGCCGTGCAGGAGGTGGCCTTCACGCTTGCGAACGCTATCGCCTATGTCGAGGCCGCGCTCGCCGCCGATCTCGATATTGACACCTTCGCGCCTCGGCTTGCGTTTTTCTTCAACGCGCACAGCGACTTCTTCGAGGAGATCGCCAAGTTCAGGGCGGCGCGGCGGCTCTGGGCGCGGCTCGCCACAGAGCGCTGGCAGCCGAACGACCCCCGCTCGGCGATGATGCGCTTCCACACGCAGACCGCCGGCTCGTCGCTCACGGCGCAGCAGCCGGAGAACAACGTCGTGCGGGTGACACTACAGGCGATGTCGGCGGTGCTGGGAGGAACGCAGTCGCTGCACACGAACGCGAGCGACGAGGCGCTGGCCCTGCCGACCGAGAGATCGGCGCGCACGGCGCTGCGGACGCAGCAGATCATCGCCTACGAGAGCAACGTCGCCTCGACGGTTGACCCGCTGGCCGGTTCCTACTTTGTAGAGAGCCTGACCGACGAGATCGAGGCGGGGGCGCGGGCCTACCTATCTCGGATAGACAAGATGGGCGGCACACTCGCCGCGCTGGCGGCGGGCTTCTTCCATGAGGAGATCGAGGCGAGCGCCTATCGCTGGCAGCAGCAGGTAGATAGAGGCGAGCGGGTAATCGTCGGCGTGAACCGCTTCGGAACCGCGGAGGCCCCGCCCGAAGATCTGCTGCTGGTGGACCAGGCGCTCCGCACGGCGCAGATAGCCCGGCTGAATGACCTGCGGGCATCGCGCGACGCGACCGCAACGGCAGACCGGCTGCGCGCCCTCCAGAGCGCGGCGGAGGGCTGTGATAATCTGATGCCGTATATCGTGCGGGCAGTGGAGGATCGCTGCACGCTCGGAGAGATCTGCGACGCGCTCCGCCGCGTCTTCGGAGAATACAAGGAGAAGTAGAGATGTCAACTGAGCTTGGCAAGCAGGGCAAAAAGTCAAAGAAGGCGGCTGTGTACAATAAGGCACCGGACGGGCCGGGGCAGCTTACGCTGCCGAATCCTGGCGAATACCCTCCAGACGGGGAGGCGATGCATATGCCGATGAATAGCCTCGGCGAGGTGCCGCCACAGGGGAACAGGGCAGGCGGCAACCCGTGGAAGCCCGGCGACCCCGGCTTCATGGACGACGGTGCGCGGGTTGGCTACCTGCGTAACATGGAGTTCAGCGCAGGCGGGCGCTCGCAACTGGTCTCAACCGGCACGGAGAGCACAATCCGCCCGAACATCAGCCCGACAACCGGGCAAGTGCAGGTGAGCGGGATGGTCTCTGACGACATGACCGCCGGCAAGCTGGGGCAGACTCCGGCGACGGCCGGTGCAAATCCTCACCCCGGCACATCCACCGACCGGCCTGATGCTTCCGTATCGAAGAGCGAGACTCTGGACACCGTGAAGTCGTCGGGACCGGACCGCCGCTCGGATAAGCGGGGCGTGTGAGCCGAGGTTGCCTCACTCGGCAGAGCGCAAGAGCCGTTCCCATAGATCGGGCTGCGTGACCTCGGCAGCAGTCGCCCGCAAGCCCGCCTGCTGCTCGCGGTAGGCGGCCTGAGCCTCATCGAGCGTGGTGAGTGCGAAGCGCACCGAGCTGCCTGGCGCAAGCTGCCCCAGCAGCGGCCAGTCGGCGCGCGCGGCAACGGCTAGGACAGGATAGCCGCCGGTCGTCTGGTGGTCGGCGAGCAGCAGGATCGGTTGGCCGTCGGCGGGCACCTGTATCGCGCCCCAAACGATGCCCTGCGAGAGGATCTCAGCCTCGCTGGGCGCTGAGTGGGCGAGTAGAGGCCCAATGAGGCGCAGTCCCATGCGATCACTCTGAGGACCAACCGTCCAGGCGGTCGAGAGCAGCGAGGCGAGGGCGTCGGGCGCGAAGTGCGCCACGTGAGGACCGGGCAGCACGCGCACAGTCGGCTCGGTTGCCAGGTCAATGTGATTCGGCCAGAGGCAACCGGCGGCGGATAGGTCGCCGGGACGTGCCGGTATAAGGCGATCTCCGGCACGGAGGGCGCGCCCGTCGAGGCCGCCGAGGCCGCTGGCGAGATAGGTGGAGGCCGAGCCAAGCACCTGCGGCACGGCTATGCCGCCGGGCAACGCGAGGTATGCTCGCGCCCCCTGCCCGCCGCGAAAGGCGAGTGTCGCGCCCCGACGCAGCAGGTACGCCCCACCCGCCAGCAGGTCCCTGGCTTCTTCAAGTAGATAGGCACCGAGGTCGGCCCCGGCCAGGGCTACCACGCAGGTGGTCAGAGCGCGCAGCTCGGGACCGACAACCGTTATCTCTAGCGCAGGCGCGCCCGGCGGGTTACCGAGCAGCCCGTTCGCCACGGCAAGCGCGAGCGGGTCGCAGGCCCCGGCCTGGGGCACGCCGAGGTCGGCGTAGGCCGTGCGGCCTGCGTCCTGGACTGTAGAGAGGAAGCCGGGGGTGAGGACTTCGAGCATGGCGTCAGAGGGGAACGAAGCGGACGAAGCAGCCTGGGCGCAGCAGGGCGGGCGGGTCGCGCTGCGGGTTCCAGAGCCGGGCGTCGGTCTGGCCGAGCAGGTGCCAGCCGCCGGGGGTCGCCAGTGGGTAGATGCCGGTCTGCGCCCCGGCAATCGCCACGCTGCCCGGCGGCACCCGTGGGCGTGGCGTTGAGCGGCGGGGTGTGATCAGATCAGTAGGCAGAGGGCCGAGATAGGCGAAGCCGGGTGCGAAGCCGAGCATGAAGACGCGGTAGAGCGTGCCACTATGCATCTCCACCACCCGCTCCAGCGTGAGGCCATGCATGGCGGCGACATCGGCCAAGTCCGGCCCGTATTCCCCGCCGTAGCGCACTCGGATGGTGACTACCTCACGCACGGCAGACTCTTCACCATCTGTACCCGGCAGGGAGGCGACCAACTCCCTCATCTGTTTCAGGGCTTGGGGATATGTCGATCGCTCCGCGTCGTAGGGGGCAAGCAGGCTGCTGTAGGCTGGCACTGGAACGCCCCACGGCGACGCAGGCGCGGAGCGCACCGCGTGTATTGCGGCTGCGAGCGCGTGGACGCGGGCGTTGAGCGCGGAGTCGATCTCGATGCCGAAGGTGACGAGCAGGGCGCTGTCGCCGAAGGGTTCGATTTGCATAGACGTAAGGATTATAGCACAACGCCTTGATATGGGGTGCTATAATGGCTGAAAGCACGGGAGCCAATCAGCCATGACCAGAGATCTCCAACAGCCAACCGCCGACAACCGACACTCTTACGACAGGGTGGCGTGGCAGTACGATGCGACGCGGGGGTGGCCGTCCGATGTTGGCGCGGAGATCGGGCGGGGGCTGTATACCAAGCTGGAAGAAGCGGCGGGGCAGGTGCCGCGCGTGCTCGAGGTGGGGGCAGGGACCGGGCGGGTGTTGCTGCCACTCGCGGAGGCGGGCGCATGGACGGTGGGCATGGATGTCTCGACTGAGATGCTGGAGCGGCTTGGAGAGAAGCGGGACGCGGGGGCAGAGTGCGCGCTCTGCATAGTGCTGGGAGACGCCCGTAGGCTGCCGTTCGACGACGGAGGATTCGACGCTGCGCTGCTGGTACACATTCTGCACCTGGTGGAAGACTGGCGGGAAGTGCTGGACGAGGCGCGGCGGGTGGTGAGGCCGGGCGGCGTGATCGCGTTGGGGATGGACGAGCAGCAGGCTGGTGAGGACGCCTGGATCGAGGCGCGCTGGCTCGCGCACGTCATTGAGGCCGGATACAAAGACCTGCGGCTCGGCGCACGGCAGGCCATAACTCGGCAGGCAGTAGGCTGTTTGGAAGCACTCGGTTACAGCTCCCATGACGCTATCCTCGCGCGCTGGACCGTCTCGGACACACCAGCGGCTCGCCTGGCCCGGCTGCGCGACCGTTGCTTCTCCTCATCGTGGGATCTGCCGGACGATGTACTCATCGCGGCACTCGCCCGGCTGACGGCGGAGATGGAGGCGCGCTACGGCAACCTGCTCGCCCAGATCAGGCGGGAACGCTGGTTCCGTGTGATAATCTGCCGGCAGATAAGGTGAAAGATGTGGCACGCCGCTTGCTTATAGTGCTGTGTCTGCCGAATTGGGCAGGCTATAGCACAGATAAAGGAGGCTACGAATGACTAGCTGGGAACAAGGCAAAGAGAAAGAAGTAGAGGGCCAGGTCGAGAAGAAGGTGGGCGAGGTTCGCGGTGACACGGGCCAGGAAGTTCGCGGCGGCCTCAAAGAGACAGGCGGCAAAATCGAGCAGGGCCTGGACAATATCAAAGATACAGTGACCGGCCGGCAGGAAGACATGGAAGGCAACGTCCGCACCGACCGCCCGTAGTACACCATCTACTCCCCAACTCTGGAAGCCCCTACCGATCCGGTAGGGGCTTCTCTTTGCCTGCATCCCGGGCGGAGAGCGAGGACGATGAAGATGAGGGTGAGAGCGGGGCGTAAGCCGTCGGGATACGGGTTTGGTCTGCGGTCAAGCCGAGGCGGTTTCCGGATGCCTCGGCCTGCACCAAACCAGCAGGGCTGCGACTAGGCATACTCCATCTCTCGCGCCTTCGTCTGGGCGACAGCCGGGCCGCAGAGACGAGAGACGATGTGGAGGGACATGTCTATACCGGCTGAGATGCCGGCTGACGTGACGATGTGGCCGGTGTCCACATAGCGGACCTCTGCGCGCACGTCTATCCGGGGATAGGTCGTGCGGAGGCGGTCGAGACTGGCCCAGTGCGTTGTAGCCGGGAGGCTGTCGAGCAGGCCGCGCTCGGCAAGCAGGAAAGCTCCGGTGCAGACAGAGAGCGTGAGCAGGGTCTCACGGTCGCGGGCTGCGATCCAGTCGAGCAGGTGGGTGTTGGAGACCTCGCGCCTTGTGCCCCAGCCTCCGGGAACAACAAGCAGGTCGAGCGGCGGAGCGGCATCGAGGCTATAGTCGGGCTGAACGCTGAGGCCGCCACGGCAGCGGACCAGGCCGGGGTGCTCGGCGAGGGTGAAGACTCGGAAAGGCGCGCGCGCCCCCTTGTCGCCGTTAGTGCGTCCCGCCGTTGAGAAGACCTCGAAGGGGCTGCAGAAATCGAGCACCTCTACATCGTCGAAAAGCAAGATGCCGACTACCCAGCCACCTTCCGGTATCTGGTATAATTGCTGCATGTCCATCTTTCTCCCAGCACGAGTCAAGGCCCGCATCAAACCGATCGCCGCCTACATGATAAGCCGATTCTGGGTGGCCCTCTTCCGCGCGAGGTTCGGTCGCCGCGTGACCTTTGGCCGCAATTTCCAGACCAACGGACGGCTGGTAGTCCGTGGGCCGGGGCGAGTGATATTCGGCGACGACATCAAAGCCTGGGCGCACGCCGAAAAGAACGTGTTCATCACGTACACGCCGGAGTCGCTGATCGAGATCGGCAGCGGCACACGCCTGAACGGGGCGGGCGTCATGGCCTACACCACGATCAAGATCGGTGCCCACTGCATCCTCGGCTCAACGGTGGTCTTCGACAGCGACTTCCATCCGCTCGCCCCTGCGCGCCGCCACGACCCGACAGCGCCCGTCTCCACGAGGCCGATCACCATCGGCCCGAACGTCTGGCTTGCGGGGCAGACGGCAGTGCTGAAAGGCACGCGGATCGGGGAGAACTCGGTGGTGGCGTTTCGGGCCGTGGTGTCGGGCGACGTGCCGGCGAACGTGGTGGTGGCCGGCAACCCTGCGAGGATCGTGAAGCGGTTCGACGAGGACCGCTCCAATATCTAGCAAGCGGGCTATCGTCCGACTTCGGCCTCGGTCCAGCCTCGGTACACGAAGCCGGTAGCTGCGGCAGTGTGGTAGTCCACCTCAAGGATCAGGCCGATAGCCCGGTGGTGGGCCACATCGCGACGCGCGGAGCAGTCGAGCACCTGTAAGCGGAGCCAGTTAGACCAGCGCCCTGTGTAGGGATCGAACAGGCGGGCCGTCACGATGCTGCCGAGTTCACCGCAGTTCTGTCGGCTGGTGTATCCATCCACATCACGGCGCAGCGCTACGCCACGGTTGCGGGCGACCGTCTCGAAGAGGCCGGGATAGTAATGCATCGCGATACCCTTTTCGACCGTTTTGGGCTGGGCCAGAGCCTTGATCGGCGCAGAACGTACGCCATTATGGGGCGGTGCGGTATGCTTTGTCGCCGGTTGGGTCGGCTTGGCAGGTGTGGCGTGGTTAGCTACGGTGTGGGTTGCGGGCTTGGCTGCGGCCTTGACAGGGGAGGCCGGTTTAGCGACGGTGTGGCTGATCGGCTTGGCGGAGGTGCTGCGGCTAGTCGTGGTGTGGGTTGCTGCGATGGGTGTGTGGGCCGTTGGATGGGCGGCGGTTCGTGTCTGGGACGCTGCGGCTGAGGCGGTAGCTCCATTCGAGAGCAGGACACCTGTACAGAGCGCCATTGTCAGAACCGACCCACGCAGGCTTTGTCTATTTGATAACACAAGAACTCCTTCACTAATGACCCCACTCTCCGCCAAACGAACAGCCGGGGCCGTGTTATACCTTTCCTGACGGAGAGTATAGCAGAGTGTTTTGTAAAATACCAGCACTTTGACGGAACTGTGATTTAATTGTGACGTTTGTTATGTAATGTTATCCAGTGTTCCGTCGTAGATCAGGCTGCGATAGGCTGGCGTGGGGGGACGCTTCCGGTTGCCGCGACAATACCGAGCAGCTTCTCTACATCGAGCATTGTCTCAACCGAGGTAGCGAGGCGGCGGATCTCGCGGGCACCGTCGAAGCCCCGCAGATACCAGCCGAGATGCTTTCGGAGTTCGATCAGGCCGTGGCGGCCTTTGAGTTCGAGCGCGAGCTGTGCCTGTTCACGGACGACTGCCGTGAGTTCTTCGAGCGTGGGGGCACAGTCGGCGCGGCGGAATATCCAGGGGTTGCCCATCGCGCCACGGGCGATGAACGCACCGCGCACGCTGGTCGTGGCGAACAGCCGCTCCACGTCGGCCCATGAGGAGAGGTCGCCGCTGCCCATGACCGGCACCGGCGAGGCGTCGGCGATCTCGCGGGTGATCTCCCAGTCGGCGCGGCCCCGATATGCCTGGTCTTTGGTGCGCGGGTGGATCGTGATGGCCTGCGCTCCGGCCTCGGCCATCCGCTCTGCGAAGGCTGGCTGCACGCTGCCGGTGACGCCGGAGCGCATCTTTACGGAGACCGGCAGACCTGTCGCCGCGACCATGGCTGCGACGATCTCGGCGGCCTCATCGGGGTAGTCGAGCAGCGATGAGCCGCAGCGGTTGCCGTAGACCTTCTGGGCGGGGCAACCCATGTTGAGGTCCACGCCATCGAAGCCCCATCCCTCGATGCGCCGGGCCGCCTCGGCGAGGCGCATCGGGTCACTACCCATGAGCTGGCAGATGATCGGGCGCTGCGACTCGTCGAAGTGGAGCATTTCGCGGGTGGTGCGGTTGTGGTTGTGCAGGAACGCCTCCGCGCTGACCATCTCGGTGAACAACACATCGGCCCCCATCTGCTTGCATACTTGGCGGAAGGGGCTGTCGGTCACTCCGGCCATCGGAGAGAGGGCAAGGAAGCCTGGGGGCAGGCGCTGCCAAGCGAAACGTTCGGTAGTCATGCGTCTATTGTACCAAAAAGCGAGGGTGGGCTGCCGGCCCATCGCGGAACCCGCCCACATCGTTTATAATGAGCATATCTATACAGCATAGGACGAAGGAGACACCAGGATGACCGAGCAGAACCCGAAGCGCATAGCCCAGTCCCCGGAGACGCAGCCCGCAGATGTGCGTGAGGAGTTGCATCAGAGCGTGGTAACGCACGAGGGCGACAAAGAGAAGATCAAGGTGCCGTCGGGCGACCATCTGGGCGCTGTCGAAGGCGATGTAGCACCCATCAAGCCGCCGATGCGCGGGCCGGGCAACCTCGTCGGCGAGACCGCGAGCGGCGACAGCAGCGACAAGCCGGACAGCGAAATAATCGATCCGAGGGACGAACTGACGCCGGGATGAGCCTAGCCGGATGCGCGTTCGGGCGTTTGGGTGTATAATAGTAGGTGGTAGAAACTGTAAGGCGCGGCACACCGTGCCCTACGGCTTTGGGTTTCCTAATTTAAGGAGGTAGATCGAAATGGTAAGCACGTTAGACGTGCAAAGTGGCCCGCAGGCTGCGCCAGCCGATGCCCGCCCGGAGGTCGTCAACGACTTCTCGATTGTGGCGGCGACGGTGAACGGCTCGGGCAGCCAGACGGCGAACGCGTCGCTGATCCGGGCGCTGTTCAGGATGGGCATCCCGGTCAACGGCAAGAACCTCTTCCCATCGAACATAGCCGGCCTGCCGACCTGGTACACGATCCGGGTGAGCAAAGAAGGCTATATCGCCCGGCGTGAAATGACGGAGATATTGGTGGCTTTTAACCCGCAGACCTCCGACGCCGACCTTGTTACCTTGCCGCCCGGGGGAGTATGTATCCACCCCGACGATATGAAGTTTGCGATGCGGCGCGACGACGTGATTTACTATCCGTTGCCGGTGAAGGAGATGGTCAAGGAGTCGGGCGCGGACGCAAAGCTCCGCGATTACATAGCGAATATGGCTTATGTGGGCGCGCTCGCCGAGCTGCTGCATATCGAACTCGACGAGATCAAGGGCGCGCTTTCGTATCACTTCAAGGGCAAAGCTAAGGCTGTCGACCTGAACTACAAGATGGTGGAGACCGCTGCGGAGTACGTGCGATCCCACCTGCCTAAGTTGGACCCCTACCGTGTGGAGCGGATGAACGAGACCGCCGGCCTCGTGCTGATCGACGGCAACTCGGCAGGCGCGCTCGGCGCGGTCTTCGGCGGGGTGACGTTCGGCGCTTGGTATCCGATCACCCCCTCGACGAGCGTCTTCGATGCGCTGAACGAGTACTTGCACGAACTCCGCCGCGACCCCGATACTGGGGAGGCGACTTATGCCGTCGTCCAGGCCGAGGACGAGCTTGCGGCTATCGGCATGGTGCTGGGGGCGGGCTGGGCCGGCGCGCGCGCCATGACTGCGACCAGCGGCCCCGGCATCTCGCTGATGACCGAGTTCGCGGGCATGGGGTTTTTCGCAGAGATCCCCGGCGTGATCTGGGATGTGATGCGTATGGGGCCCAGCACCGGGCTGCCGACCCGCGTTTCGCAGGGCGATGTGCTGCCGATATACTACCTCGGCCACGGCGACACCCGCCAAGTTTGCTTGCTTCCAGGCTCGATGGCCGAGTGCTTCGAGTTCGGCCACGAGGCGTTCAACCTCGCCGAGCGGCTGCAAACCCCGATCTTCGTCCTCAGCGACCTCGACCTCGGCATGAACCTCTGGATGACCGAGCCGTTCGCCTACCCCGATAAGCCGATGGACCGGGGGAAAATCCTGACCGCCGAGGAGATCAAGGCAGCCGGAGACTTCGCCCGCTACAAGGACGTTGACGGCGACGGCATCACATATCGGACGCTGCCCGGCAACACGAACCCGATGTCGGCCTACTTCACGCGGGGCACCGGGCACAACGAGCGCGCCGTCTACAGCGAACGGCCCGACGACTGGCTGAACAACTTGACGCGCCTCTTCAAGAAGCACGACACGGCGCGCGGCCTGGTGCCCAAACCGATCGTGGACAGGCGTGAGGGCGCGAAGGTCGGCATCATCGCCTACGGCTCTGCCGACCCTCCTGTACAAGAGGCCCGCGACCGGCTGCGCGCATCCGGCCTCGAAACCAGCTACCTGCGCGTGCGCGCGCTGCCGCTCGAAGAGACGCTCCGCGAGTTCGTGGGGCAGCATGAGGTGATCTACGTGGTCGAACTCAATTTCGACGGCCAGATGCGCCAGCTAATCCAACTCTTTATACCTGAGCGAGCGGCCTCGATCCGCAGCATCGCCCACTGCGACGGTCTGCCTCTGACCGCGCGCTTTGTCACCGAGGCTATCATGGGCAAGGAGGCCCAAAACAATGGTAACAACCGCTAGCCCCGCACCAGCTGCCGGCGGCAAAAAAAACCTGGCCGGCTTGGAACGGTCCGACTACAAAGGCAACCCGTCTACGCTCTGCCAGGGCTGCGGGCACGACTCGATTTCGAGCCAGATCATGGCCGTCGCCTTCGAGCTGTCGCTACAGCCCTACCGGATCATCAAGATGAGCGGCATCGGCTGCTCGAGCAAGTCGCCGGCCTACTTCCTGAACCGCTCGCACGGCTTTAACGCCCTGCATGGCCGTATGCCGTCGGTCGTCACCGGAGCGACCACAGTGAACCGCGACCTACAGGCTATCGCGGTGAGCGGCGACGGCGACAGCGGCAGCATCGGCCTCGGTCAGTTCAAGCACATCATGCGCCGCAACGTGCCGATGGTCTACATCGTGGAAAACAACGGCGTCTACGGGCTGACTAAAGGCCAGTTCTCGGCGACCGCCGACATGAACCAGAAGCTGAAATATGCAGGCACCAACGAGCTGCCGCCGATCGACCTCTGCCTCGAGGCCCTGACCGCCGAGTGCGGCTTCGTGGCCCGCAGCTTCGCGGGAGACGCGAAGCAGGTACGCGAACTCCTCAAAGCGGCGCTGAACTATCAGGGCACCGCCATGCTCGACATCATCAGCCCCTGCGTCACCTTCAACAACCATGAGGAGTCCACCAAGAGCTACAGCTACGGCAAGGCGCACGAGGAGAAGCTGCACGATATTTCGTTCGTGCAGAAGTACGATGAGATCACTGTGGATTACGCGCCCGGCACGATGATCGAGGTCAAGCTCCATGATGGGCCGACGATCCAGTTGAAGAAGTTGGATCGCGATTACGACCCGACCGACCGCTCGGCGGCTATCCGCCTGCTGGAAGAAACGCACGCGAAGCACGAGTTCGTCACCGGGCTGCTCTACATCAACGAAAGCCGTCCAACGCTAGGCGAGGTAAACGACCTAGTCGCAACGCCTCTCGTGCGCCTCGATGAGTCGAAGCTCCGCCCACCGCGAGCGGCACTCGACAAGATCATGGCCAGCCTGGCCTGACCCGGGGTTTGACGATCCTCAACCCGATAGCAGAGGAGGCGAAGTGGCGGATACTGAAGTATCATATGAGCAGCAAACTGAGTCAGTTCCGGTAGTCTACATCTCTGACCTGCCAGGATATGTCGGGCAGGAAGTCACGGTGCGGGGCTGGTTGCAGCACCACCGGTCGAAGGGCAAGCTACAGTTCATCGTGATGCGCGACGGCTCCGGCGTCTGCCAGATAGTCGCCTTCAAGGGCGACCTCAGCGAGGCCGATTGGGAAGCCGCCGATAAGCTGACACTCGAGTCCTCGTTCAGCGCGACCGGCATGGTGCGCGCCGATGAGCGTTCGCCCGGCGGCGTCGAACTTTCGCTACGCACACTCTCGATCTATCAGTACGCACAGGACTATCCTATCGCCGAAAAGGAACACGGCATCGGCTTCCTGATGGAGAACCGGCATCTCTGGTTGCGCTCGACGCGGCAGGCTGCCGCGCTCAAGCTCCGCGCGAGTGTGATCAAGGCAGTGCGCGACTTCCTCGACAGCAACGGCTTCACACTGGTGGACGCGCCGATACTGACGCCGAACGCCTGCGAAGGCACCTCGACACTCTTTGAGACCGACTATTTCGGCCAACCTGCCTTCCTGAGCCAGAGCGGCCAGCTCTACAACGAGGCGGCGATCGGCAGCCTCGGGCGTGTCTATTGCTTCGGCCCGACCTTCCGTGCCGAGAAATCGAAGACGCGCCGCCACCTGATGGAGTTCTGGATGGTCGAGCCGGAGGTCGCCTTCCTCGAGCTGCCGGGCCTGCTCGAACTCGAGGAGCGGTTCATCTCGTACATCGTGCAAACGGTCCTGGAGACGCGCGCCGAGGAACTGAAGTTACTTGAGCGCGACACGAGCAGCCTGGAGCGGATCGTGCCCCCCTTCCCCCGCATCACCTATGACGAGGCAATCGCCTACTTGCAGCGGACGGTGAACCCGGCGGCGACCTGGGGCGACGACTTCGGCGGAGATGAAGAGACCGCGCTCGGCAACCAGTTCGACAAGCCGATGTTCATCACGCACTACCCGACGCAGATCAAGGCGTTCTATATGCAGCCCGACCCTGCGCGGCCCGAGGTGGTGCTTGCCGCCGACCTGATCGCGCCCGAAGGCTACGGCGAAATCTGCGGCGGCAGCCAGCGTATACATGACTTGGCGCTAATCGAGCAACGCGTCGAGGAGCATAACCTGCCCCGCGAAGCCTTTGACTGGTATCTCGACATGCGGCGCTACGGCAGCGTGCCGCACTCCGGCTTCGGCATGGGCATCGAGCGGATGACCGCGTGGATCGGCGGCCTGCCCCACCTCCGCGAAACGATCCCCTTCCCACGGATGTACGAGTGGTGCCGTCCATAGGACGACGTTGGGAACCGGGAGCAATGGAGGGCTGCCTGCATGGACGCCGGTAACGAGACCGTGCGGGTCGAAGCGTTCAGCGATGGAGTGTTCGCTTTCGCGATCACCCTGCTCGTACTGGAACTCAAGGTGCCGACCGACTCTCCGGGCAGCGGCGGACTCCTTGATACGCTGTTCAAGCAGTGGCCGGTGTTCCTGGCTTTCCTGACGAGCTTCGCAACCGTCGGCATCATGTGGATGAATCACAACAAGCTGTTCCTCCAGATTAAGCGCATTGACCACTGGCTGATCGTGCTGAACCTGCTGCTGTTGCTGACGGTTACATTCGTGCCGTTCCCCACTGAGGTGCTCGCGGAGTACATAGAAGGCCCGGATCAGCACATTGCGGCTATGATCTACAGCGGCGCGTTCTTGTTGATCGCTATCTGCTTTAACCTGCTCTGGCGCTACGCTTCCTATAAAGACAGGCTTCTGGATGAGAAAGCCGACCCCGAGGTGACTAAGAGGATAACAAGGGACTATGCGTTCGGCCCAATGCTTTACATTGTGGCTCTCGGGCTTGCCACGATCAATGCAGGGCTGAGCGTTGCGTTGAATCTGCTGCTCGCCGTTTTCTTCGCTCTGCCTCACCGCGATGCCCTCCGGCGGCACGACACCTAGCCCGGGATCCGTTGCGGGAAACTGGCGCCGGCGCAACCGATCTGGCCGGACAAGCGTATATATATATGAGGGAAGTTTTCGAGGCCCGATTGTGACTAGGGCCGAACGGGCGAAAATCCCGTAGAGGGAAAGGATGGGCGGCCATGACCGAGAAATCAGACGCCAAGTTGCATGATCGGGGTGAGGATGTTGGGGCGGGCACACAGGAGAACTTCGAGGCACTAAGGGCCGCGGGTTTCAGCCCGCAGGAGGTAGCCCGCCTGGCGGCAACCCGCGAACGGTCGCGGCAGGGCGAGATGAGCGAGTGGATGGGCGACTACAAGCGGTTGCGGTTCGCCCGCTGGCTCTATGAGCAAGGCCGGCTCGAGTCTTAGCAAGCAGAAAGCCCTGAGTGCTCACTCAGGGCTTTCACTTTCGGCTGAGTTCAGCTTGTCTCAGGCTCGTCGTCGCCGCCGGTTGCGACACCGGCGGCCTCTTTGTCAGCCTTCGGCTTGCGCTTGGCCTTCGTTGCGGCTTCCGGGGCATCCTCTGCTGCGGCGTCTTCCGGCGGCCGGCTGTCGATCTTGAGGAGGTCGTTTTCGGCGGTTACCTGGATCGTGCCGCCGGTATGGTAGCGGCTGTCAAGCAAGCCCTCGGCAAGGGGATCTTCGATCAGGTTCTGGATGATGCGGCGAAGCGGGCGGGCACCGAAGTTCGGGTCATAGCCGCGCTTGGCGAGCAAGTCCATCGCCTCGCCGGTTACGTCGAGGGTGATCTCCTGCTCCTTCATCTGGCTCCGCAGGCGGTTGAGCAGCAGGTCGGCGATCCGGCGGATTTCGGTGTTGTTCAGCGAGTGGAAGACGATCACACCGTCGAGCCTGTTGATGAACTCGGGCTTGAAGGTCTTTTTCAGCTCGGCGGTCACCTTATCCTTCATCATGTCGTACTCGCGTTTCTGCGTCTTTTCGGCGTCGGCACGAGACGAGAATCCGATGGACATGTCGCGGTTGATCACATCGGCCCCGACGTTCGAGGTCATAATGATGATCGTGTTGCGGAAATCAACGCGGCGGCCCTTCGCGTCGGCGAGGCTGCCGTCCTCCATGATCTGGAGGAGCATGTTGAAGGCTTCGGGGTGCGCCTTTTCGATCTCGTCGAGCAGGATCACCGAGTAGCTCTTGCGGCGCACGGCCTCGGTCAGCTGGCCGCCCTCTTCATAACCGACGTAGCCCGGAGGCGCGCCGACCAGGCGGGCGACATTGTGCCGCTCCATGAACTCGGACATATCGATCTTGATCAGGGCTTCCTCTGAGCCGAACATGAACTCGGCGAGCGCCTTCGCCAGCTCGGTCTTGCCAACCCCGGTGGGGCCGAGGAAGATGTAGGTGCCGATCGGCCGCTTCGGGTCTTTGAGTCCGGCACGGGCGCGGCGCACGGCCTTCGCCAGCGTCGAAATCGCCTCCTCTTGCCCGATCACGCGCTTGTGCAGCGAGTCTTCCATTTGGAGCAGGCGCTCGCTCTCCTCGCCTGCGATCCGCATCAGGGGGATGCCGGTCCACATCGAAACGATCTGAGCGATGTCTTCTTCCGTGACGAAGGGCTTCTCCTCGATGCGCTCCTCGTTCCAACCGGCTTCCATCTGGCTGATGCGGTCGCGCAGGCGGCGCTCGCGCTCAACAAGTTCCTGGGCGCGGCTGTATTCCTCGGACTGGATCGCGGTCTCCTTCTCTTTATGGAGGGTGTCGAGGTCGTGCATCGCCTCGCGGAGGCTGGTGGGGCTGGTGGCCCGGTAGAGGCGAACGCGAGAAGCGGCCTCGTCGATCAGGTCAATCGCCTTGTCGGGCATGAAGCGGTCGGGCACATAGCGGGCGGCGAGGGTCGCGGCTGCTTTCAGGGCATCGTCGGTGATCGTGAGGCGGTGGTGATCTTCATAGCGGCTCACCACGCCGCGCAGGATCAACAACGTCTCTTCGACAGTCGGCTCGTCCACCGTCACCGGCTGGAAGCGGCGCTCTAGTGCGGCATCCCGCTCGATGTACTTGCGGTACTCATCAAGTGTAGTCGCGCCGATGGTCTGTAGCTCTCCACGAGAGAGAGCCGGCTTGAGGATGTTCGCGGCGTCCACCGCGCCCTCTGCGGCACCCGCGCCTACCAGGGTATGCAACTCGTCAATGAACAAGATAGAGTTGCTGTCCTTGATTTCGGCGACGACTTTTTTCAGTCGCTCTTCGAACTCGCCGCGATATTTGGTGCCCGCGACGAGCGCGCCGATGTCGAGGGCGAGCACCCGTTTGCCCATCAGCGTTTCGGGGACTTCTCCGGCGACGATGCGCTGGGCCAGGCCCTCGACGATTGCCGTCTTGCCGACTCCGGGTTCACCGATCAGGGCGGGGTTGTTCTTGGTGCGCCGCGAGAGGATCTGTATGACGCGCTCGATCTCTTTCTTGCGGCCGATCACCGGGTCAAGTTTGCCGGCTACGGCGGCTGCGGTGAGGTCGGTGCCGAGGGCGTCAACGTAGGGCGTTTTGCTCTGGCCGGAGGGCTTCTGGCCGGGCTGGCCGCTTGCGTTGAGCGCCTGGATAACCCCTGCGCGGACCTTTTCGAGCGAGACACCGAGGCTTTCGAGCACCCCGGCCGCGATACCCTCACCCTCGCGGACAAGGCCGAGCAGGAGGTGTTCGGTGCCGATGTTGTGGTGGTTCATGCGTCGTCCCTCGTCCACGGCTAGTTCGATGACTTTCTTGGCGCGTGGGGTGAGGCCGATTTCGCCGACCACGAGGCGGTCGCCGCGCCCGATGATGAACTCGACGGCGCTGCGGACTTTGGGCAGTTCGATGCCGAGGTTGGACAAAACCCGCGCGGCAACGCTCTCTTGCTCACGGACAAGCCCAAGCAGGATATGCTCGGTGCCTATATAGTTGTGGTTGAAACGTTGTGCCTCTTCTTGTGCGAGGCTCAGTACTTTACGAGCGCGATCAGTAAACCTGTCGAAGCGTTCGGCCATTGGTTTTCTCCCGTATAAACACGGATACCCCCGCGTGGGAGGCACCCGTCAGTGTTGTAGGCCGACCGGGAGTGCCCGGCCGTTTGTAACACCTTACGCGGTCAAACTTCTGTGTCGGTTTCGCCGTGTTTGGCATCGCTGCCTGGCTCGGCGTCCGTGGCTGCATCCGGCTCGGCCGATGTGGGTTCGGCTTCGTGGGTGAATACGGCCTCTGTATTGTTAACGTCTGCACCCGCCTCGGCGGTTTCTCCGGCGCTTGCCTTGGTGTCAGCTTCGGCTGCGTCAGCGGTTTCTATTTCTGCCGTATCGGTAGCTTCGCCCGGCTCTGCATTAGGCTCGACTTCTTCCGCCCCTGCGGTTTCAGCTTCGCCTGCCTCGGGTTCGGCTTCGCCTGCTTGGGGAGCTTCGGCTGCGCCTGCCTCGGTCTCAGCTACGTCGAAGGTGTCGCCTGCATCCGCCTCGGCTTCGTTTGCACCGGCGGGTTCGACATCGGTTGCCTCGGTTTGAGCTTCGGCGGCATCAGGCTCGACATAGGCTGCCTCGGTGTCGGCTTCGGTCGTCTCGGTTTCAGCTTCGGCGGCATCGGGCACCGCCACGACCAGGTCGTATGGCGTTGCTTCGGTTGCCGCAGGCTCTTCGGCTGTGTTGGATGTCGTCGCTTCGGGAGCGGCAGATTCGGTTTCGGCGGCGGCGGATTCGGCCTCCGCTGTCTGGGTGTCGCGGGCGGCGTTCATGGCCTGGGCCATGGCGGTTTGGCTTTCCTCGGCGGCTACGGGGTGTGCAGTCTCCGGGGGTTGCAGCGAGGGTTCTGCGGTGGGCACCGCGCCAGCCTGAGTTTGGGCTTCCTCGGCGTGGGCGGCGGCCTGCTCACCACGTCCACGGCCACCACGTCCACCTCCACGAACGCCTTCAGCAGCGCGCGGCGTCGGTGTGGGCAGGGCGCCTTGCGGCTCCATCGTGTCGCCTTCTTGGGCTTCCATCGCCCGCTTGAGGCTGAGTCCCATCCGGCGGCGCTGCTGGTCTATGCGTATCACCCTCAGGATCAGCTCCCAGCCTTCCTGCACTACATTACGCGGGTGTGTGACGCGGCCCTCCGCGAGTTCGGAGACGTGAATCAGCCCCTCGATGCCGTCCTCCAGGCGCGCGAACGCGCCGAAGTCGGTGAGTTGGGTGATAGTGCCGCGCACTAGCTGGCCGAGTTGGTAGTGCTCCATGACCTGGGTCCAGGGTTCGGGCTGGGTGCGCTTGAGGCTGAGGCCGATCTTGTGGTCGCGCTCGTCCACATTTATCACATAGACTTGCACCGTCTGCCCGACCTTCAGCACCTCGCTCGGGTGGGTGACTCGGCTCCAGCTGAGTTCCGAGAGGTGGATCAGGCCGTCGGCACCACCGATGTCAACGAACGCGCCGAAGTCGCAGATGCTCGAAACGCGTCCCTCGCGGACCTGGTTCGGCGTGAGTTCGGCGAGCAACTGCTCCTTGCGGGCGTCGCGCTGCTCCTGTGCGGCCTGGCGCTCAGAGAGTATCAGCCGGTTGCGGTTGCGGTTGATCTCGATGATCTTCAATGGCAGTTTCTGCCCGGAGAAGCGGGAAAGCTCGCTCTGCTTTGTAGTTTCGCTCCCGCCGATGCTGAGTCCGGTAACTTGTGAGGCGGGCACGAAGCCACGCACGCCCTCCAGGTTGACCAGCAGGCCACCCTTGTTGTAGCCGTTGACTTCGGCCTCGATGACTTCGTTGTTCTCAAACTGCTTTTGCAGCGTGCGCCACGACCTCTCCTGACGCGCCCGGTCCAGTGAGAGCACGACGTGGCCCTCTTTGTCTTCGGGCTGGAGGACGGAGACCAACACTTCGTCGCCGATGCTCAGGTCCGCGAGTTCGGTCGGGCTGAGGCTCGTGAGTTCATTGCTTGGGATGACCCCCTCAGACTTGAAGCCGATGTCTACCAGGATCTCATCTGGATCCTTCCGCATGATCGTGCCTTCGATCACGTCGCCGTATTTGAGCTGGCGGAACTGCTCATCGGAGGAGGCAAGCAGCGAGGCCATGTCAGTCTCGCCGTTCCTGGCCGCTTCGCCGGCGGGGGCCGGAGCAGGCGCATGGGGCGAGTGTTTGGGGCGGGACTTGCCCTGACCTTGCCGGGTTGTGGGTGCCGAGGGCTGGGCCTCTGCCTGTGGCGCGGCCTGCTCCTCAGAGGGTGTCTCCGCCTGCGGAGCGGCGGAGGTTTCCCGTGCCCGTGGAGCGGCCTGCTCTTCCGACGGCACCTCTGCCTGTGCAGTCAGGGGCGCTTCGGGCGCATCCGGCGCGGCGGGGGCTTCCGGCGGGGCTTCTGCCTGCGCGGCGACAGGCGCTTCCGGCGCTTGCGACGCGGCCTGCTCTTCGGGCGCAGCCTCCGCCTGCGCCGTCACCGGCGCTTCGGGTGCCTGTGGCACCGCGTGCTCTTCCGGCACCGCAGGTGCCGCGTGCTCTTCCAGTGGTGCCTGCGTCTGCGCCGTCACCGGGGCTTCAGGCGCTTGCGATGCGGCGTGCTCTTCCGGCGCTTGCGCTGCGCCCTGCTCTTCGGCGGTCTCGGCTGTTGTCGCGGTGGTCTCGTCCGTCATCGGTTCGGTGCTGTCGCCGGCCAAGGGTGCCGACTGCGTCTTCTCATCATCCATAGGTGTATATCTGCCGTCCTTCAAGAGTCAAGAGTCCCGGCGGATGTTGTCCTTCCAAATAGGGACCAGCGCACGGCGCAGAATCATCCGGGCTTTCAAGCGTATTATACAGTATATGCGTGCTGAGTGCAAGAAGCCGTCGAAGCGAGGCGAACTGAGGAACGCGGAGTACCTTGGATAGCCTTCCGCCCGATTCTACTCGCGCAAAGACTCCGAGGTCGCGAGGCCGATACGCGAGTCCGCCATGCCGAAATAGAGCAGCCACTTCCCTTTAAACTGCACCAAGCCTTCGGCGAAAACGACCTGCGGCACTTGGCCTTCGTTCTCATAAACTGTTTCCGGCTCCAGAATCGGGGTCGAGGAACGGCGCACGCAGCCGCCGAGAGCAGAAGGCTGGAACAGGGCTTGCCCAACCGAATATCTGAGATTATCATCGGCAGAATCGTAGATGAGCACTATTCCCTGCGATGTGGCGATGGGCGGGGGACCGGCCTCCACCAACCGGCTGTCGAAGTGTCCCTCTCTTGGAGCGAGCGCCGGTTCCTCGATCAGCTCCCAGTGTTCGAGGTCTTTAGAGCGGGCCGTCCAGAGGTTGCTGTCACCGAAATACATCCAGTAGTAGCCATCCACCGGCTCGGCCAGGATAGCCCCGGATTTCGTCCAGCCGCGCTCCGGGAAAAGCGGCCCCCGCTTCTCCCAGTTATGCAGATCGCGGCTAACCGCCATGGCTAGACGTGGGGTCGTACCGTCGAACGCAGTGTAGGTCATGTAGAAGACGCCGCCGATGCGAACCAATCTCGGGTCTTCGCAGCCGCCTGGGATCTCGTAATCCTCCGTCGGCTCGAATACGGGTCGGGCCTCCCGCGTGAAATGGACTCCATCCTCACTCACCGCAAGCCCGATGCGTGAAGTGAACGCGCGGCCTGGAAACTCGGTCGGCCCTTCGGCGCGATAGAGCAGATAGACTTTCTCGCCGTCGGTCCACGCGGCGGGGTTGTATATGGAGTATGCCTCCCAGCCCTCACCCGTCGGCTCAATGATGGGGTTGCCGCTGTACTTCTGGAACGAGCCAAATCCCCAAGCACCAGTGTCCGCAGTCAACTCACTCATTTTAGTCCTCTCCCATCTTGGGTTCAGCCGTCAGCAATCAGCCACGGCAGAATCCTACCAGCTTTCAGGAGTCGCGTCAAGCACGGGACCGCCTTGCGAGCGAGTTCGCTCTGGTGTATACTGGCGGCAGTTTGAGAGAGAAAGGGATGGGGCCGGCAGACGCATGAGCACACGCAAGACACAGCAGGTCGGGAAGAAGGCGGTCGCTCCGGTTCGGAAGCAAACAGCCGTAGTGAGGCCGCAGGCGCGGCGAAAGGGCGGGACGGATCGCTTCGGGATATATTTCGTGGCCGGGGCGACGGCGGCGATATTGCTCTTCGGGGCTGCGGTCTGGGGGCTGCGGGGGATAAACAACAGCAACCGAGCCGACCTCGCCCGCCCGACGCCGACTGAGCAAGTCATCTCAACGCTGCCGACCTACCCGGCCGCGACTGCACAGCCAGGGGAGAAGCCGTTGCCCAGCCCGACCCTCGCCGCGCCGGATGCTGCGAGAACCGGCGCGTTCGCCCCCGCGTCGCCGATCACGTCTGTAGTCACCGACGTGAACAAGCTGCCGATGCCGCCGCACCTCCCGCCGCAGATCCCGCAACCGCACCTCGACGTGTCGGAAGCCTCGTTTGACCTGGGGACTCCCGACGCAGGCGCTGTGATCACACGGGAGGTGACGCTGGCGAACTCGGCGGCAGGGGTGCTCACGATCAGGGGGCTGGCGAGCGATTGCACCTGCCTCACCGCAGTCGCCGACGCAACCCGGCTGCCGAGCGGCACCCGCACACGGCTGGTGCTGACCTACACCGCCGCCGCCGAGACCGGGGTCAGCGGGCCGGTGCAACACCTGTTGAGCGTGATCAGCACAGACGGGCAGACCCCTCGGACCGACGTGGATCTATACTTAATGAAACCGTGAGCGTATAAGGAGAAGCGGCAATGAAGCTGGCTGAACGGATGCACAGGTTAGGAACCGAGAGCGCGTTCGAGGTGGCGGCGCGGGCGCGGGCGCTCGAGGCGCAGGGCAAGCCGATGATCCATCTGGAGATCGGCGAGCCGGATTTCGACACCCCGGCGCATGTCCGGCACGCTGCCTGCGAGGCGCTCGAGGAAGGGTACACACACTATGGGCCAGCGACCGGCCTGCCGGAACTGCGCGAGGTGCTGGCGAAACATATCGGCATGAAACGCGGCATCGAAGCCGACCCGGCGAACGTGATCGTGACGCCGGGGGCAAAGCCGATCATGTTTTACGCGATCCTGGCGCTCATCGAGCCTGGCGACCAAGTGATCTACCCCAACCCCGGCTTCCCGATCTATGAGAGCATGATCAACTTTATCGGCGGCGAGGCGGTCCCGCTACAGCTCAGTGAGAGCCGGGGTTTCGGCTTCGAGGTGGAAGACCTCGAGGCGCTGATCTCGGACCGCACGCGGATGATCGTCCTCAACAGCCCGCACAACCCGACCGGCAGCGTGTTGTCGCCCGACCTGCTGGAGGGGATCGCCAACCTGGCGAAGAAGCACGACATTGTCGTGCTCGCCGACGAAATCTACAGCGATCTGCTCTACGAGGGCACGCACCACAGCGTACTCGAGTTCCCCGACATGATCGAGCGGACGATCCTGCTCGACGGCTTCTCGAAAACCTACGCGATGACCGGCTGGCGACTCGGCTACGGTCTCTTCCCCGCCCCTCTCGTGCCGCACATCAGCAGGCTGATCATCAACAGCGTCTCATGCACCTCGTCGTTCAGCCAGCGCGCGGCGATCCAGGCGATCACCGGGCCAATGGACGAGGTGGATAAGATGGTCGCGGAGTTCCGCAAGCGGCGGACCGTGGTTATCGAGGGGCTGAACAAGATCCCCGGCCTACACTGCGATATGCCGAAGGGCGCGTTCTACGCCTTCCCCAACATCCTCGGCACCGGCATGGACAGCCGCAGCTATGCCGATTACCTGCTGACCGAGGCGGACGTTGCGGTGTTGCCGGGCACCGCGTTCGGGCAGTTTGGCGAGGGCTACATACGCATCAGCTTCGCCAATTCGCTCGAGAACCTACAAGAGGCTCTTGCACGGATCGAAAAGGCGAACACCCGCATAATGAAGTAGCGCGTTAGTGCGGATTGCCGGCCTTAGACGGCTTGCGTGCCGCTCGGTGGGCTGGTCTGCCCGACGCCCGTCGCGCTCGCCAGCTCGCCCGACAGGGAACTCGGCGCGTTGAGGTTCGCCCCGTTGTCTACGCCGACGCCGAGGCGGTCCACCAACTCACCGCCGAGCCAGCCCGTCACCGCAGCGAGCAGAACCCCGATCACTTCGAGGGCAAAGGGGACGGCGCTCGTCAGATGACCGTTGACGCCCCAGCGCATCAGCACGGCGACGGCGAATAGCGCAACGACCACGACATTGCCGATGCCGTGGTACATGCCAACCTGCCTGGCGAGGGTGCCTGCGGGGACGTTCAGGTAGTCCAAGAACCCGAACAGCGCGGCGGCCAGCCTCCCGACTATACCGGCGATGCTCATCCAGTATGCGGCATCGCTGAATGAGGTGTGCCCCACCAGCATGTAAACCAGGTCGAATACGGTTGCTGTGACGAACAGGCCGAGCGGGAATACGATCAGCATCGGGTGGATCGGGTGTCCAGCCAGCTTAACTTTGCTCTCCATATCATACCCCCCCATTCCAGCTACGCAGTCGTGCAGCAGAGTTGCCGGTATCAGGAGCGAGCATGAAGCGTGCCGAGCCTGCGCCCCCCACCAAGAAGGCCTCGCGGGGAGTCGCAAAGGCTGCTTTTGGGTGATCCGCCAGAGGCTTGAACTCTGCATCTCGGTCTGCCATTGGTCTGTATCTTTGGGAGAGCAGCTCCGCCCTCGATGTCTCACGACTACCGATTTCTTACTCTGCAGGCACCGTTGCCTGTGCAAGTACATCGAGCGCAGAGCGACTCTCCCACAGAAGCTGGCTTTGGCTCAAGTACCTCCCCACTTCCACAGATCTGGGTAATCGCCGACGCACTCTGCCTTGATTGCAGGACGGAAAGTTGTGTATTCAGTGGTCGGGTTCGAGGCTACTGCGACGACAGCCGCGCGCGGCGCGTTCTCAGCGTGCCCGCCCCCCGACTTCGGCAGTGCGCCCGCGATCAGAGCGCATACCATGCAGGAGAGCAGAAGCACGACCAGCGCCCCGGCGATGATCAGCCAGTACGAACGGCTGGGCTTCGGCGCTGCTACAAGAACGTGGTTTGCACGTCTGGGAGATGCCTGCTTGTGACTCCGGCTGACATAGGATAGCCCGGTGCCGGGGATGCTGAACGTGGTGCGTCTTCCCGATGGACCCACGCTGTAGCGTGCGCCACGCACACTGGCACTCAGCCCCAGCCCGCTTTTACCAAGGCTGAGCCGCACCCCAGGCAGGATTTTGATGCTGCGGCGAAAACGAAAGCCCATCTAAGCCTCTCTCGCCTTTGATCGTCCCCGTAAAATGCTTCTGTGGACGCGCGGCCCTCTCAGGGCGGGGGCGACGCGATCGGGCTGATGTTTATGTTCGGTATCTCTCCCCCGATATGGAAGCCGAAGAACATGATCCAGCCAAGCAGCACCAGTACCAGGCCGATGGTCTGCATCCCGATCAGGAACCCATGCCGGTTGGTGTTCGAGCTGTCGAGGTGTTTAGCCACCAGAACCAGCCAGTTGACTAGCAACAAAACTACCCCGACCCAGAACAGCAGCGTCGGGGTGACGGCGAAATGCGAAAGGTCCATAAATGTCCTCCTGGATCAGACCCTGCTTTGGTGACCCGCCAGGGACTTGAACCCTGAACCCACTGATTAAGAGTCAGTTGCTCTGCCAGTTGAGCTAGCGAGTCGAAAAGTTACCGCTGCCGCTTTGTGTCAGCAGCCCCGTCATTATAGCAAACGTCGTCCCCTTCTGTCAAGAAGAGATCGCTGGTGATTACCCACATCTTGGTTAGGAGGTGGGAGCGTCTGTGGGAGAGCGGCTCCCCCTCGATAAATCACACCAACCGCAAGCAATCAAGCGCGGAGCGACTCTCTCACGGGCGCGGTATCCCCGACCCCGCCTCTCCCGCCACAATTCAAAACTCAAAACTGACGCAGTCTAGGTCTTTCGGAGTATCTTTGCCCCCTTTCGGTCCAAACACCACAAAATCTGGCAGTAAATGACCCCTGAAATGGATATTAAAAGTGAGAGGGTAAAATTTCGCACCCGATTCGTGCCTAGAAAACGGAGGTGATAGCCATGCAACAGCCAACTGCGGACCACTTTCCAAAAACAGATAATCCTAAGCCCGATCCGTGCCTAGATACCCATTTTTCACCTATCGATCCGATTGCTAGGCACGAATTATCGAAATTATCGACTCTCGGAAGGCGGAAACCCCCTGTAAGGGCTGGTTTCAAACCGGCTCCCACGAGGGACAAGGACCTTTTTGGGATAGGCTCCTACCAACCTTTATCAGCTCTACCTACCCCGATCATCTCCCGCACCCAAAGCCGCAGTTCGTCGCTACTGCCAAGCACCGGGATGTCCTCCGGCAGGGCCTCCAGGAAGCGCGCCGCGTAACTGCGCGTCACCATGCGGGCGTCGCAGACCGCGACCGCGCCGAAGTCGCTCTCGGAGCGCATCAGGCGGCCAAAGCCCTGCCGGAAAGCGATCAGCGCCAGAGGCAGTATGTAACGGTGGAACGCCTGCCCGTCCAGCCGCTCTATCTGCTCGCTGCGGGCCGCCGTCAGGGGGTCGCCGAGCTGCGGGAAGGGCAGCTTGTCCATCACGACGAGGCGCATCCCCGGCAGATCCACCCCCTGCCACCAGCTTCGGCTGGCGAACATCGCTACCTTGCCGTCGGGCGATGCCCCGCGGAGGGCGGCCAAAAGCTGGGCCTGGGGTGCCTCGCCCTGCCGGTAGAGCCGCCAGCCTGCGATCCGCATCGGCTGTAGCTGCGCCCAGACCGCTTCGAGCGCACGGTGACTGGTGAAAAGCAACAGGCACTTGCCTCCCGCCGCGTCCATCAGCCGGGCGATCTGGTCGGCCAGGCGGGCATAATACGTGCGGCCGGGCTGCTCCTGCCCGGGCACCGGGGTCAGCACAAGCCGGGTGCGGTTCGGGTAATCGAACGGCGACGGCACCATCAGCCTGTGCGGCCTAGCAAGTCCGAGCCTGTCGCTGAAGAAGCTGAACGACTCGCCGTCTGAGAGGGTCGCGCTGGTCAGTATCGTCGCCTGCCGCTCCCACCAGGCTTCGAGGAACGGCCCGACCTCCAGCGGCAGAGCCAGCAGCGTGTATTCGTGCAGCCCGCTGTCAGCCGCCGCGCCCTCCTCAACGTGGTACACCAGCAGCGGGTCGTCCACGGCGCAGACCGTCCGCAGCCGGTCGGCGAACGAAGCCGCTCGCTTCGACGCCCTCAGAGCCGCGGCCTCAGCCTCGCTGAGTTCCACCAGCTTCCTGCTGCCGAGGTCAAGTGACGATGCATCAAGACGGTCGGGTTCGAGGTCGGTCGCCAGCCGGTTGAGGAGATCGGCCAGTTCGCCTCCGGCACCGATCGGGGCGCGGAGCTTCGTCTCCTCCTGGCCGAGCCTCCCGGAGACCTCTAGATCGAGCCTGGCGAGCGCGGCCTGCGCCGCGCGCAGCAGCCCCTCACCGGCCATGTTGCGGGTAACCTCTCCGTAGAGCAGCCTCCGCAGTGCCCCGGACGAAGCCTCGAAGCCGTAGGCCCGCGTCGCCGCGCCCTCGAATGCGTGGGCCTCGTCCACGATCACCGTGTCGTAGGCCCCCGGCAGCATATGTCCGCCGGATGCGAGGTGCAGTCCGAGCAGCGCGTGGTTCGTGATCACAACCGAGGCGGCCTTCGCGCGGCGCGCGGCAGCCATAGCGAAGCAATCGCCGTAGCGTGGGCAGCGTTCGTGCGGGCATTCCTCGGCTTCTGTGCTGAGCCGCGACCGCAGATCCCCAGGCACCGCGAAGGGCATCTCGTCGAACTCGCCATGATGCCCGCTCTCCTCTATCCAGTCGGCCACGCGCTCGGCCATCAGGTCTGGATCGCTACGCGCGAGCTCAGTTTCTAAGCCGATGCGGCAGACATAGTTGGGCAGCCCCTTGAGCGTCGCCCAGGTGAGGTCTGGGGAGCCGAGGCCGAGGGTGAGTTCGGCGATCTGCGGCAGATCCTTGCCGCTCAACTGGTCCTGGAGGTGCTTGTGTGAGGTAGCGATCAGGGTGCGCTTGCCGTCTTGGAGCGCGCTCAACGCAACGGGCAGCAGGTAGGCCACCGACTTGCCGACGCCGGTGCCGCCTTCCACGAGCAGGTTCAGGCCGGAGTCAATCGCGTGTGCGACCGCGCGCGCCATCTGGCTTTGGCCGGGGCGCGCGATGTAGCTGGGCCAGGTGTCGGCCAGCCGGTCGAGCAACGCCGGGATCTCTTCCGAGTCCATCCGTTCCGATCCCTCTCTCCATTATACCGCAGAAGACGACTCCCACACAACGGCGCGATTTGTGCTATAATAGGAGTGAGGCCGACATATGTCGCAGGCACATGCATAAAGGAGCTGCTCCGTATGCAGAAAATCTTCAGCTACGTCTTCTTCTTGCTTGGCACCATAGTCATGGTCCTGAGCATACTCGCGATCTTCGGCCTGATCGTGCTGACGCAGGATCCCGGCGGTTCCAACACCTGGCTATATATCGGTATGCTCGGCTTCGGCCTGATCATCTGCCTGGTCGGCTATTTCATGCTGTCGGCAGGAGGCGGGAATAATTCCGACCAACTGGGCTGAGGACTTACAACTGGGCGGAAAGCCTATCGAGGCAGCGCGCCGTATACTCAACTGGAGAGCCAGGCCAACCCTACATCAGGGCCGGTTCTCAGGAGCTGGATTTATGAACACTTTGCTGTCGAACGCGCTCGTAGAGAAGATCATCAAGGCAGTCCGCGACCTCGCGGATGCCGTCGCCCCGCGGCCCTCCCCCGTTCTGGTACCGGTGCCGGTGCGGAACCCGCAGCCGCGTATCGAGCGGCGCTGAGTCCGAACGCCGATCCACGAAAAACACGAAAAGAACGATGGTGTTCTGAGGCCCCCATAGAGGGGGCCTTGTTATGTCGGGAGGAAGAAATGCCGGAATGGGTTCGGGTCGCCGATGCCTCGGCTCTGCCGCCGGGCGAGAAAATGGCCGTCGCGGTTGCGGGCGAGGAGATCGCGTTCTTCAACGTAGACGGCGAAGTCTACGCCATCGGCGACATCTGCACGCACGCCGAGGCCTCACTCGCCGAGGGCGACTTCTACGATAACATGGTCGAGTGCCCGCTTCACGGCTCTGCGTTCGACGTAACCACCGGCAAGGCGATCGGCCTGCCGGCGATGGGCAACTCCGGCAAATACGCCGTGAAGGTCGAGAACGGCGGCATATTCGTTGACCCCACGCCGGTTACACCGAGGTCAACCCGCTGACCTCTGGCATTAGCACTCTCCTAAAATGAGTGCCAAATTGGTGCCCCAAAACCCTTGCATTTTCCCGCGTTTTGCTGTATTATAGGATTAGCAGTCTCACCGAGAGAGTGCTAACCCGGACTACTGAACAACACCAGAACGGATAGAGGAGGTTTGTTGTATGGCGAGTTTGAAGCCGCTCGGAGATCGCGTCGTCATCAAGGCGCTGGAGCGTGAGGAAATGACAAAGGGCGGGCTGTATCTGCCGGATACAGCCAAGGAAAAGCCCCAGGAAGGCCGCGTCGAAGCCGTCGGCCCCGGACGCATCCTCGACAGTGGGGAGCGTTCTAAAATGGAACTCAAGGAAGGCGACCGCGTTCTCTTCGCAAAGTACGCGGGCACCGAGTTTAAGCTCGAAGACCAGGATCTGATGATCCTGCGCGAGAGCGACATCCTGGCGATCATCAGCTAGGTCTATTGGGCACAGTTCCCACTAGTTTTACAGGAGGTTTGAGCCGATATGGCAAAGCAAATCGAGTTCAATGAAGAAGCGCGCCGCTCGTTGAAGCGCGGCGTGGATACGATAGCAAACGCAGTCAAGACCACACTCGGTCCCAAGGGCCGCAACGTCGCCCTCGACCGAAAGTACGGCGCTCCCACCGTCACCCATGACGGCGTTACCGTGGCTAAAGAGATCGAGCTGAAAGACCCATTCGAGAACATGGGTGCCCAGCTCCTCAAGGAAGCCGCAACCAAGACTAACGACATCGCCGGCGACGGCACCACCACCGCGACCGTGCTGGCCCAGGCGATTGTCACCGAGGGCCTCCGCAACGTGGCCGCAGGTGCCAATCCCATGATGCTCAAGCGCGGCATTGACCAGGGCGTAGCCGCCCTCGTCGAGCAGATCCGCGCCAATGCCAAGCCGGTCAACTCACAGGAAGACATCGCCAGCGTCGCCACCATTTCGGCTGCCGACCCCGAGGTAGGCCAACTGATCGCCGAAGTCATGGGCAAAGTCGGCAAGGACGGCGTGATCACCGTCGAAGAGAGCCGCGGCCTCAAGTTCGAGACCGAGTATACCGAGGGTATGCAGATCGACCGGGGCTACATCAGCGCATACTTCGTGACCAACGCCGAGCGGATGGAGGCCACCCTAGATGACGCCTACATCTTGATCACCGACAAGAAGATTTCGGCGCTCAACGACCTGCTGCCGGTGTTGGAGAAGATCCTCCAGGTCAGCAAGAACCTGCTGATCATCGCCGAGGACGTTGACGGCGAGGCCCTGGCGACCTTAGTCGTCAACAGGTTGCGCGGCGTGCTCAACGTCGTCGGCGTGAAGGCTCCCGGCTTCGGCGACCGCCGCAAAGAGATGCTCCGCGACATCGCCATCCTGACCGGCGGCCAGGTGATCAGCGAGGAAGTCGGCCGCAAGCTCGAGAGCGCGACGACTAAGGATCTCGGCCATGCCCGCCGAGTCGTAGTCACGAAGGACGAGACAACGATCATTGACGGTAAGGGCGATGATGCGGCGATCAAGGCCCGCGTAGAGCAGATCAAGGCCCAGATCGACCAAACGACCAGCGACTATGACAAGGAGAAGCTCCAGGAGCGGCTCGCGAAGCTGGCTGGCGGCGTCGCCGTGATCAAAGTCGGTGCCGCAACCGAGACCGAGCTTAAAGAGAAGAAGCACCGCGTGGAAGACGCCCTCAGCGCCACCCGCGCTGCTGTCGAGGAAGGCATCGTGCCCGGCGGCGGCGTCGCCCTGCTGAACGCGCTGCCGGCCCTCGACAAGCTGGAGGCACAGGGCGACACCCTGACCGGCATCACGATCCTGCGCCGCGCCCTCGAAGAGCCGATGCGCCAGATCGCCATGAACGCCGGACAGGACGGCTCAGTGGTCGTCGAGTCGGTCCGCCGCATGTCCGTGGACAAGAAGAACACCTCTCTGGGATACAACGTGCTGACCGGCGAGTATGGCGACATGGTGGCCCAGGGTATCATTGACCCCGCCAAAGTCACCCGCTCGGCGGTGGAGAACGCGGCGTCTATCGCCGGCATGATCCTGACCACCGAGGCCCTGATCACCGACATCCCCGAGCCGATGCCCGCAATGCCGCCGGGCGGCATGGGCGGCGGCATGGGCGGCGGCATGGACTACTAAGTCGAACGCACCCGAGACGTTCAATAGAGAAGCTCCCGGCCTGTATTGGCCGGGGGCTTCTCTGTATTTCAGGGGCGTGTACCCTGTTGCGCCGCGACCAGCGCCCGCAGACTCGGATATTCAACTAGTCGACCGTTCTCATACCGCAGGAAGAACGGATGCGGCCCCACCCGTAACGGGTCGGCAAGAGCCGCACGTACTTGGGCGGCGTGTTCCTCCAGCTCGTAGCCGGTGATCCCCTGGTAGTCTTGGTAGACGAAGCTGGGTGCCTGGGAGAAGCCGGAGTTGAACAGCAGCACGCCCGCGTAGCCGTAGGGCGGGTTCGCCATGTAGAATGTAGCCGGCCTCGGCGGGTCCGGGTGCAGCGCCCGGATCTGGCCCAAGATCCCCCGTGCCACTTGCCCCGAAGCGACCCAGCGCGAGTTCTCCTCAAGCGTGATCCCGCCCCAGACAAGCACGAGCGCGAGCGCAGGCACCAGGAGCAGCGCGGGGCGCGCCTTGCCCGCGGAATAGATTAGCAGCGCAGCCAGCAGGCAGATGCCCATCGAGGGCACGTAGAACCAGCGCGGCGCGGCTGCGTTGAACGTGACAAGCCCGGTGAGCGGTATCCAGAGCAGAGCGAACAGCGCCGGCAGCCCCAGCCGCCGGACCGTTATCGCCGCGAAGCCGAGGCAGACGAGGAAGAAAATGACCTTCAGGAGCAGAGGCCAGCTTATCACCCCCTGCGCCGAGTTCCAGGCACCGAGGCCGATGGCGAGGTAGCCGTTCGCGGAGTTGAGGAGCGTTTCGGGGCTGAGACGGAGGTAGGTGTCGGTGCCGTACATCAGCCGCCCATAGCCGGTGCGCGCCAGCTCGAAGCGCAGCAACACATAAGCCGCCGATATGGCGAAGAACGGCGCGTGGTCGCGCGCGAGCCGAGCGAGGCGGCCCGAAGCCGCCCGGCTCCGCCAGGGCAGAGGTATTCCGACGAGCAGTAGGCCGAACGGTAGGAGCTGCCCCGCCAGCCGCGCCCCCGACGTCTCAGACCCCTCCTGCTGGATAGACAACACAACCTCCATAAAAGCCGCGAACAGCCCCAACCGCAGCACGCCGCCGACAAGCGCCCGCACGATCACCGGCCGCGACGGTTCGCCATTAGCCTCCGGCAGCCGCTCAGGGATAGCCCAATCCACCAACAGCAAGGCCAGGGGCGCGATCAGCCCGGCCTCTTTCCCCATAATCGCCAGCCAGACGCCGATCCAGGCGAGAGCATAGAGGCCGCGGCTCTCCCGGCCCCCGACGCTCCAGCGGGCGATGGCCCAAGCAGCCAGGAACAGCCCGACCCCGAAGGCGACATCCGCCCTGCCGCCTGTCCAGGTGACTGTTTCGGGGTGTGACGGGTGGACCGCGAAGAAGGCCCCCGCGAGCAACGGCACCCAGGTTCGCGCCCGCAGATCGTCCGGACACCAGCCCTTCGCCAGCTCGCGCACCAACAGCACGACGAACAGCGTGTTCAGCAGGTACAGCAGGAGGCCCGTCAGGTGCCATCCGAGGGGGACGACCCCGAACAGGCTGTAGTCAAACGCCCAGGTGAGCCAATTGGCAGGTCGGTAGGCGGCCCGCCCGATCGTCGGGTTGAAGAAGTTCAGCACCGTGTCGAGCGTCTTCGGCACCACGTAGTTGTAGTCATCGCCCACCCAGAAGGCGTTGAGCGCATTCAGGTAGGGCAGCATTGCGAGCGCCAGGACAGCAATCAGCCCGTAGCGGAATGCCGGAGAGGATGCCGGCCGGACGTCATTTGCGCTCATAGATCACCATCGGCGAGCAGTTCGTGGCGAGTTCGACACATCGGGCGTTCTCGAATGTCTGCACCGGCCTATAATGATCCGTGAACCAGGTGTCGCCGGGGGGGAAGAACTGCACGAGCAGGGGCGGGTGCATGACGATGTAGTCGGGCTGGTAGTGGCGGGGTGCCCAGCCCCCGTCGTTGCGGGCAAGGTGTTGGGCTACATCCGGCTGGAGCAGCCCGTAGAAATCAATCACCCGCCTCTCGGCATAATAGCCCATCACGCCGACTTCGAGCATCCCGACACTCGCGCCGGCGGGCGTGTTCTGCTTCAGCCAGCGCCCAACCTGCTCGTCAATCACCGCCCGCGGCTGGGGTAACCGCTGATACAGCCCTGCGCCGGTGACGAAGAAGCCGGCGGCTATGGCGATGCCGAGGATGAGGGGCGCGAAGGGCGTATTGCGGAGTGCGGAGTGCGGAGTGCGGAGTGCGTGTCTCGGTATAGAGGCAAGGGCAACTCCGAACCAGTGCGCGCCCAGCATTGTGAGCAGTAGGAGGGCGGGCGCTAGCGGAGTGTAGTAGTTTTGGTAGCGGGTGACGCCGAGCAGGATGTAGCCGACGGTATAGAGGCCCCCCCAGAGCACCGTCGGCGCTGCCCAGCGGTCGCCGTTGCGTGGGAAGACCAGCAGCAGGCCGAGCAGCGCAAGGGGCGGGATCAGCCAGTAGACTGGGTTCTGCCCGGCGTAGGCCATCCACCAGATACCGATGCCGGGTCCGAATAGCGGCGCGTTCGGAAGTTCCCCCTGCGCGATCTTGGCGCTCAACGTCGCGGGCGCGAGGCTGCCGTAGTAGAGTGCGGAGAAGAAGTACCACGGCAGACTGATCGTCGCGTAGACCGCTAGCGCCCGGAGTGCGCGCCCCCGTCCGGCGCGCAGGCCCCCGGTCAGCAGCCAGTGCAGGCCGAGCGCGACAGCCACGAGCGCGCCATCGCCCCGGTTGAGCACGGCGAGCGCAGCGAGCGCAGCGGCCAGATTGAGACGCCCCTGGTCGTATGCGAGGAACACCCCGAAGATCAGCGCGACGTGCAGGATAGATTCCGAGCTGTAGACAGCGGCGGTCAACGGGTTGAGTATGTAGAGGGCCGCGAGCATCAGCCCCGCGACCGCCTTGCCGTGGCGGGCGAGCAGCGCGTAGAGCGCCATCGCCCCGCCGAACAGCGCGGCCAGGCTGAGGATGTGGCTCGTGGTCGGCAGATCCGGCCAGACAACCCCCGCAGCCACCAGCAGCAGTGTGTAGAGCGGAGTAGTCGTGCTCAAGACGCGCTCTCCGAGGTTGAACACCATGCCGTGACCGGCCAGCAGGTTCTGCGAGTAGCGGTATGTGATGTAGCTGTCGTCGGGCAGGAAGCTGTCGTAGGCGAGCGCGAAGCCGAAGCAGAGCAGAGCTATCGCCGCAGGCACCGCCCATGCGCGAGGGCTACGTCGGCCCAGGTATGTCGCGAGTGCCGCACAGGCCGACAGGAGGATCACGGCAGCGAATATAGTGCCGGAACCTGGTGTCGGTGGGCTAGGCATCCTGTCTCCTCAAGATGCAGTCACGCGCGGATCGCATCGGATAAGCTGCACCATGCTACCACAGCCCCGCCGGTTGGTCAACCCGCGCGGCTCAGGGAAAGGAACGGGCCAACCATTGCAGAGGCTCAACGGCCGCGCCCGCCACATGGACCTCCCAGTGCAAATGGGGTCCGGTGGTCGCAGCCCCGGTGCTGTCGCTAAGGGCGATCACGTCGCCCGCCTGGACCTGCTGCCCCAGATGCACCCGGAACTCCGCCAGGTGCGCGTAGAGTGAGAAGACGCCACCGCCGTGGTCGAGGACAAGGGTGTTGCCGCGCTCTGCCAGGTACTGAGTCAGGACAACAGTGCCCGGTGCCGGGGCGTGGACCGGTGTATCGCTGTCTGCCGCGAGGTCCACCCCGCCATGGATGACCGACACCGGCGCGGTACCGTAGGCCCGCCGCTCGCCGAAGGCCGAGTTGACCTCCAACACGCCGGCAAGAGGCTGCTTCCAGATACCTGTCCAGCGCGGCGGCCCGCTGCGGCCTGCAAACGTGGCGACTAGCACATCTTCCTCATGGGAGATTGCGGCGGGCGGCGGGCGCGGGCCGGGATAAGGGTACGAGGGCGTACGCAGCAGCGGAAATGGATAATCCACAACGGATACCGTGCGCTCAATATGCGATGCGGCCCCGCCCAATGTCTGGACCGTCAAGGCGAGCGCGATGGGCGATGGGGCTAGCGCAGGCTCGGTGCCGCCCGGTGCCCAAGCCTCCTGCCATGTGCCGCCCGCAGTGCTGAGAGGCAGGCAGCAGGCGAAGGTGAGCGGCTTGCCCGCAAGCGTGCCTGTCACGCTGCCCCCGGCCGGGACCGGCACCTTGATCAGGAGCGTGTGCCCGAGTTGCACCGCAGGTGGCTCCAGCACGACTGGCTGGACGCTGCCGGAAGGTGCCAAAAGCGCGCCCAACGGCGTGGATAGCACGCCATAACCGGTGCCCGCCAGTTCGGGGTGCCATTCGAGTCTGGCCCGCTCGAAGTATTGTGCAGTACGCCCATCCTCGGTTGTTTCTTCCGAGAGCGGATAGCCGAAGATAGGCAGGCCGCCCTCGGCATCCCAGAAGCGCAGGATCTCGCCTTGTACGCTGTGGCCCGTAGCAGCAAAATATCGGTGGCCGGGGTTGGACGGGAACGGCACCGGCAGCGGCAGGACGCGCGTGCCGAGCAACTCGGCACCGAGCCGCCCGATAGTGATCTGGCGGCCGGGCGGCCAGTCCGGATGCCATTCCAGCCGTGCGCGCTCAAAGTATTGGACGGTGAGGCCAGGACGACTGAGTTCGCCAGTCACCGGGGCACCGAAAAGTAGGGCACCGTCGTGCTGCTGCCAGAAAGCCGCGAACCCACCACCGAGGGTCGGGGCCGCGGCTGGCGAGGGTGTGATTGCTGTAGCGACCGGCACAGGGCCACGGGCAGCGACGAGCAGCAGGGCAAGCAGTGGGAGGGCCAGCCAGAGGCGCGCTGGACGGCGACATGCGACTCGGCGCACTGCCTGCTCCGCCGGGACAGTTGCGGCGGGTAGGGCTTTCGGTAAGTTCAGCACGGCGTGTTCCTTTCGTTGGTCATCAGTCGCCGCAGCCGTTCATGGCGTTCTCAATGGCAACCAACATGCTTCGCTGACTATTATACCACTAAACAGGTGCTCCCTGTCAGGCACACCGCCTCCCCAGCCCGCACAGGAAGTACGTCTCCGTCTGCCGCACTGCAACCTCCAGGCCCGCCTCCCGGCAATGGGCGACCAGTTCCGCAGGCTCGAAGAAGTTCTTGACTAGCTCGAACTCGCGCCCGTCGTTCAAGCGCCGGGTCATCACCTGCGTGTCTGCCGCAGGCAGCCGGTGATCGGCTGCTGTGCTGGTCGGCTCGCGGAGGCCGTCCACGAAGAAGACCTTGCCGCCTGGCCGGAGCGCAGCCGCAACCAGCGATAGGAAGGCAGGTAGGCGCTCGCGCGGGATATGGGAGAGCCAGAAGCCGAAGCAGACCGCATCGTATGTGCGGGTGGGTCGCCACTCCCAGAGATCCGCCTGCACGTAGCTCACCCGATTGTCGGCTACCTTACTACGGGTGACAGCGATCATTTCGGGAGAGGCATCAACGGCAGTGACTGTCGCGGCAGTGCGGACAAGTCGCTCGGTCCAGATGCCCGTGCCGGGAGCGAGTTCGAGCACGTCGCCGCTGACATGTAGCGCGTCGAGGGCCGCGAACACCTCGGCGACCTCGGCGAACCAACGGGCATTGGCATCGGGGCCACGATCGTAGCGGCCCTGCCGGTAAAACCACTCGTCGTATTCCGCCGCCCGCGCCCGGTAATAGTCCACCATCTCCGCCAATGTCTTCTCAGGCACCCCGTCCCTCATCTTCTCCCCCCGCCTCCATGAAATTGTGCAAAGGTCACACCGGACATTATATCACAGGCCGATCTCCAGAACGAACGCGCGGGCGCTTGACCCGGCGGGCCAAAAAGGGTATTATCTGATGGGACAGACCAGAATAGACAGTATACTTTGCCGGGAGTAGCAGCCGATGATCATCCTATACAATCCCCGCTCTGCCGAGACCAAGCAACGGCTGCCGATTTCGGTGCTGGCACTGGCGGCAGTCTTCGAGGGCAAGTACCCCTGGAAGCTGGTGGACGGCAACTTGGACGCCGACGCCGGAGCGACCATCGAGCGGATGATCGAGGACGACCCAAGCATCCGCTACCTGCTGGTGACCGCGATGCCCGGCCCCCAACTCAGCCGCGCGGTACCGCATACGCGCGCCGTCAAGTCGCGCTTCCCCCATGTAACGACGATCTGGGGGGGCTACTTCCCGTCGAGCCACACCGATGTAGTGATGGGCGACTCGGCGATTGACTTCGCGGTTCGCAACCAGGGCGAGTTGACGATCCTCGAGCTGATCGACGCGCTCGAAAAGGGCGGGCCGCTCGACGCCGTCAAGGGAATCAGCCGCCGCGTGGACGGCAATATCGTGCATAACCCCGCGCGCGCGCTGGCCGACCCGAACCAGTTCCCGGTGCTTCCTTACGAAAAGGTGGACGTTGGCCGCTATATTGCACGCACGATGCTCGGCGGGCGCACGATCTCGTATAACTCGAGCATGGGCTGCCCGTTCGACTGCTCCTTCTGCGCGGTCACGAAGGTATATTGGGCGCGCTGGTTGCCGGAAAAGGCCGAGCGCACGGTCGGCACGATCCTCCGGCTCCAGGAAAAGTACGGCATCAACGGCCTCGAGTTCCACGACAGCAACTTCTTCACTTCGGAGAAGCGGGTCGCCGCCTTTGGCGAAGGGCTGAAGGGGCGGGGCTTCGGCTGGTGGGCTGAGGGTACGATCGACACGATCATGCGCTACGACGACCGCACCTGGGATCTGATGCGGGACTCCGGCTGCCGGATGATCTTCATGGGCGCGGAGTCCGGCTCCGAAACGACGCTGAAAGCAATGAACAAGGGGCCACTGACCCCTGAGACGACGCTCGAAATGGCGAAGAAGGCCAAGGCGTGGGGGATCATCCCCGAGTTTTCGTTCGTGCTCGGCAACCCCCCGGACCCCGAAGCCGACATCATGGAGAACATCGGCTTCATCCGCAAGATCAAGCAGCTAAATCCAGCGAGCGAGATCATCCTCTACCTGTACACGCCGACGCCAGGCGGCAGCATGTACGAGCAGGCGGTCGCGCAAGGCTTCCACTACCCTGAGACGCTCGACGGCTGGATCACCGAGGAGGGCATCTCTTTCACGAAGCGCCGCAACCCGCACACGCCCTGGGTCAAGCCCGAGCACATCGCCCTGCTCGCCGACTTCGAGACCGTGCTTGGTGCCCGCTATCCGACCGCGACCGACCTCAAGATCCTGCCGTGGCATCGGCAAGTCTTGCGGACGCTCGGCGGCTGGCGCTACCGCTTCGGCATATATGGCTTCCCCGTCGAGCTGCGCGCCATGTTCAAGTACATCTCATACCGTCGGCCCGAGTTAGAAGGACTGTAGGACATGACCCAGGTTCTGCTCGGACAGTCGTATTACCTCCACTTCGACGCAAAGCAGCGGGAGGCGATGATGCCGTATCCACCGCTCGGCACTCTCTACGCCGTGAGCTACCTGCGGGAACGGGGCTATGAGGTTGGGCTGTTCGACGCCATGCTGGCGGAAGGGGAACATGAGTGGGCCGAGGCCGTCGCCAGGGAGAGGCCGCGCTTCGCGGTGATCTATGAGGACAGTTTCAACTACCTGAGCAAGATGTGCCTGACGCGGATGCGCGAGGCAGCCTTCAAGATGACCGCCGCAGCGAAAGAGGCCGGGGGGATGGTGATCATCTCCGGCTCGGACGCGACCGACCAGCAGGAACTCTATTTCGCGGCCGGTGCCGACGCGATCATCGTCGGCGAGGGCGAGGCGACGCTGGCCCAGTTGCTCGACCGGCTGACGGGGCGGGACGCCGGCGACCCGCGGGCCATCGTCGGCGTTTCATGGCCTGAGCAGCGGACGATGGTCAAGCGAGACTTCATCCGCGCACTCGACGAACTCCCCTTCCCGGCCTGGGATCTGGTGGACATCCCGAAGTACCGGCGGATCTGGCTGGAGCGGCATGGCTACTACTCGATGAACATGGTGACGACGCGGGGCTGCCCGTACCACTGCAACTGGTGCGCGAAGCCGATCTACGGCCAGCGTTACAACGTCCGCAGCCCCGAAAACGTCGCCGCCGAGCTGCTCTGGCTCAAAGAAACTCATCATCCCGACCACATCTGGTTCGCCGACGACATCTTCGGCCTCAAGCCGAACTGGATCGAGCGATACGGTGCCGAAGTCGAGAGGCTGGGCGCGAAGGTGCCGTTCAAATGCCTACTGCGCGCAGACCTGATCAAAGACAGCGTGGTGGAGGGACTGAGGCGGGCGGGCTGCCGGATCGTTTGGGTGGGCGCAGAAAGCGGCGCGCAGCATGTCCTCGACGCGATGGACAAGGGCACGACAGTTGAGCAGATATACACCGCCGCGAAGAAGCTGCACGCCGCCGGTATACAGATCGCGTTCTTCCTGCAATTCGGCTATCCCGGCGAGACGCGGGCTGACATCGAGAAGACGATCAAGATGGTCCGCGACTGCAATCCCGACGACATCGGCATATCGGTCTCCTACCCCCTGCCCGGCACCAAGTTCCACGAGCAGGTGCGCCGGCAGATGGGCGAGAAGCAGAACTGGGTGGACAGCAACGACCTCGAAATGATGTTCCAGGGAGCGTATACGACCGAGTTCTACCGCGTGCTGCACCAGGTGATACACCACGAGTTCCGAATGCGGAAAGCGGCGGGGCGGATGGGCCGTGCGCTGGTCCGCCCCTGGACGCTGCGCCCCAGCCACCTGCGCGACGCTCTCTCCCTCCCCCGGCACTGGGCGGGGCTACAGAGCCGCCGCCGAGAGCTGAACGCGCTCGAAAAGGTGAAGCGGTCCGAGATCACACCCTTGCAGCCGGCGGGCTAACCGCAGTATGCTGCGCGTTCTTTACGTCAACTCCTCGGCGGAACTCCTCGGCGGTGCCGAACGCTGCCTTATGGCGATGGTCGGCGGCCTCGGCGGACGTTACGCGCAGATAGTCGCCCTGCCTCGGCGTGGGCCGCTCGCCGGGGAGCTGGAGCGTCGGGGCGCAAAGGTCTATACGTTGGGATTCGGCGTGCCGCGCAGCCGCCGTGAGATAAGCACGCCGACTGCCGCGCTGCGGATCGCCGGCATCCTGCCGGGGGCGTTACGCCTTGCGCGGCTGATCGCGCACGAGCGGATCGACCTGGTGCATACGAACACCAGCGTGCCGCTTGCCGGTGCCTTCGCCGCCCGGCTCATGCGCCGGCCCCACATCTGGCATGTGCGCGAGGTTCTGGACCGCCCCCGGCCAATCGCCCCGGCGCTGCGCTCTCTGATCCCGCGCCTATCGGATCGAGTCGTCTGCATCAGCGAGACCACGCGCGCCCCGTTTACCGGCCTCCCGCCCGCGCTCGCCCGCCGGTTTGTGGTGATGCACGACGGCATCGAGATCCCGCCTCCCCGTACCGCCACCGTCCCGGCGGCTCCCCCCTCCCCCTGTATCGCTGCCGTACCGGCGGCACCCACCACTCAAAACTCAAAACCCAAAACCCAAAACCCAAACCTCGTCGGCATGATCGCTCGTGTGACGCCGTGGAAGGGGCACGCGCTCTTCCTGGACGCAGCCGCACGGGTGGCGGCTGCGGTGCCCGACGCACGTTTCGTGATCGTCGGCGGCTGTCCGCCCGCCTATGCCGACCTACAGGCTGGGTTCGAGGCCCGCGCCGCCTCTCCGGATCTCGCGGGCCGCGTCTGCTTCACAGGGCAGGTGGAGCTGGCTGAGGTACGGGCGCTGCTTGGACGGATGGTGGTCTTGGTCCACCCCACGGGGCAGCCGGAGCCTCTCGGCCTGGTGATGCTCGAAGCTATGGCATCCGGCTGCCCCGTGGTCGCCACGGCCCACGGCGGCGCGCTCGAAATCATCAGCGACGGCACCGACGGCCTCCTCGCCCCGCCCGATGCCGACTCCCTCGCCTCAGCCGTCCTCCGCCTGCTCTCAGACCCCCCGCTCCGCGCCCGCCTCGCCGCCGCCGCCCGCACAAAGGTCGAAGCCGAATACTCGCTCGACACAAACATGCAACGCCTCGCCGCGCTCTACGACTGCGTTGCAAACGCGAGGGAGCACTCATGCTAGGACTCAAGGGCAGGAGATCCCCGACACCCACTCCGCAATCCGCAATCTGCAATCCCCACTCCGCACTCCGCACTTCGCACTCCTGGGCGTACCTGAGCCGGACAGCCGTGGTGCTGATCGCGCTGGCAGGGCTGAATACTCTGCTCGGATATGGGCGCGACATCCTGCTGGCGGCTTGGTATGGCGCGTCGCCACAAACCGATGCGTTTTTCGTCGGCAGCTATGTGCCGCTGCTCGTGCAGCAATTGGTGATAGTCGGCAGCCTCGTACCGGCCTTCCTGCCGGTACTGGCGCAGACCAGCACGCCCAGCCCCGACGGAGACGCCGAGCGCCGCCGCCTCGTCCGCGACATGAGCCTCGTCGCCTCTGGCATCGGCCTGCTGCTCGCCGCCGCCCTCTGGCTGGCCGCGCCGACCGTAGTCGGTCTGGTGGCCCCCGGTCTTGCCCCGGCCTCCGCCGGCCTCGCGGCGAGCGTCCTCCGCCTCAGCCTACCGATGGTGCTGTTCATCGCCCCGTCCGGCGTTCTCTCCGCCGCCCTCAACTACCAGGGCCGCTTCATCGCGCCCGCCCTCGCCGCCGCCGCCACAAACGCCTTCGTGGTCCTCTCCCTCGCCGTCTCCGGCCCCGCCAACGGCATCACCGCCGCCGCCATCGGCATGAGCATCGGCGGCCTCTGCGGCCTGCTGGTGGCTGGCCGTCAGTGGTCAGCCGTCAGTGGTCAGCCGTCAGCCGTCAGCGGTTCGCACTCCGCACTCCGCACTCCGCACTCCGCAATCAAGCGCGTCTTCGCGTTGGCCGTGCCTCTGCTGGCGATGGTCGGCTTGGCGCAGTTCGTCGGGGTGGTCGAGAGGCAGATCGGGTCGAGACTCGGGCCGGGGAGCCTGTCGCTGTTGGCCTATGCCATGAAGCTGAACCTGTTGCCGGTGATGATACTTGCGGGTACAGTCAGCACGGTGCTCTTTCCACGGCTGGCGCGTGAGGAGCAGGCTGAGGAGTTCAGCCGGTCACTGGGCCGGGGCATCAGCCAGGTGCTGACCTGGACGGTGCCGGCGTCCGCTTGGCTCCTGGTCTGTGCAGATCCTGCTCTGAGGCTGCTCTACCAACATGGCGTCTTCACCGAGGCCGACGGGCGTCAGTCAGCGCGGATTCTCGCGGCATACGCGGTGGGGATCGTGCCGTTCGCCCTTCTACAAGTGCTGCCGCGTGCCTATCATGCCCGCCAAGACATGCTGAGGCCGCTCGGCCTCTACGCGCTCGGTGTTGGGGCCTACCTGGGGCTGGCACCTGCGCTCTCAGCTGCCTGGGGCGCTGTCGGGCTGGCAGCGGCGTTCAGTGCCTACAACTACTGCTCGCTCGGCCTGTTCGTTTGGGGGCTGCGCGGCCACCTCCGCGCGCAGGCAGGCGTGATCCTCGGCACACTGGGCCGCTCCGTCGCTGCCGGGCTGTTTATGGCCGCGGTCTGCTTTGGGCTACAGGCCGCCCTGCCGGGGCTTGCCGACGGTGGGCTGATCGGGCGGGCGGCGCTGGTCGCCCTGCTCGGCATCGGCGGCCTCGGTGCGTATGCGGCCAGCATGGCGCTGACTGCGGGTGGTCGGCTTCCGCGGACACGGCGGCACCGCGATCTACAGGAGACCAGCGATGCAACACTTCCTGGCCCCTGAGACGATCGCGCGCATCGGCGAGCGGCTCGGCGTTCGTGTCAAGCTGGAGCCGGAGTTCGGCTATGTCGGGCGGATACTGCGCGCAGACGGCACAGTGAGCTACTTCCGAAACACGAACTTCGACCTCAACGGCCAAGGCGCGTCGGAGATCGCCCGCGACAAAGCCTACGCATCGTATTTCATGTCCCGGCTCGGCTACCCGGTGCCCGAAGGTCGCACCTTCTTCTCGCCGCCGATGCTCCGTTGGTCGGGGGCGAAGCGCGGCCTTGATGCCGCCTACGCATACGCCCGCGAACTCGGCTTCCCGGTGATCGTCAAGCCAAACTCCGGCAGCCAGGGACGGGCCGTCGCCCGTGTCTGGAACCGGCGGGAGTTGGAGCGCGCTCTGCGCGTCGTCTTCGTCGGCGAGTGCGACAATGTGGCCCTGGTGCAGCGCCCGGCACCAGGCGAGGACTATCGGATCGTGGTATTGGACGGGGCCGTGGTCTGCGCTTACAGACGCGCGCCGCTCTCGGTCATCGGCGACGGCAAGGCATCGATCCGCGCGCTGCTCGAACAGAAGCATGCTGCCTACACCGCATCGGGTCGCGACACTACTATCCCGTTGGACGACTTCCGCATCCCGATGCGCCTGGCGCGGCTCGGCCTAAGCCCCGGCTCGATACCCGCGCCCGACGAGCGGGTTGTGCTGATGGACAACGCCAACCTCTCGACCGGCGGCGAGGCGACCGACGTGAGCGGGGCCATCCACCCAGCCTACCGCGCGCTCGCGGTCTCCCTCACGCGCGACATGGGGCTGCGATACTGCGGCGTAGACATCCTCGCCGCCGCCCCTATCGAGCAAGCCCCCGGCCCTTATGTCGTCCTCGAAGTCAACCCTGCCCCCGGCCTGGACCACTACGCCCAGCTCGGTCCGAACCAGGAGGCGGTTGTCGAGGCAATGTATGAGCAGATTCTACTGGCGATTTTGCACCGGCCCCACTCGGTCTAGCTCTGAAAGCTGCAAGCTGTCAGCGCCAGTCGGCGATTACGGCTCGCTGTACGACGATCGGCATATCGGGGTCGCCGCTGGTCGGTACAAGGGCGACTGCCTCGCGCCCGAACCAGGCAACGATGCCGACCATCTCCTCGCCACTCTCAAGCACAAGCGTGACCGGCTCCTGAGCGTGTTGGCTGTCGGCCAGGAAGCCGGTGAGCCGCTTACGGAACATCTCGCGGCGCGTGGTAAGCGCATTAAGCGGAACTTCGAAATAGGCCGCCAGCTTGGCGAGCGCCGCGTCGTCTTCGCCCATCCGCCGGTGCTTGACTTCGAGCAAATGCACATCTTTGGAGGAAATACCTGTGGCCTCGGCAATCTCCCACGGGGTGACGCCGCCTTTGACGGCGCGCATGAACTTCAAGTAGTCGCTAAGGCTCATTTCGCGTCCTCTGGGCTCTTGGCGGCGGCTTCGGCGGCTGCCGCCTTCTTCGTCTTGCGCGGGGCGCGCGGCTTGGGGGCCGGGGCCGTCTCCGCGGCCGGTGCCTCTGCGGCGGTTGGTGACGCCGCTTCGGGGGCAGCGAATTCAGGCGCGCCGCTACCTGGGAAGGGGGCGATGTCTTTGGGCTCGGCGAAAGGCTTCGCAGTGGTGGGAGCCGTGCCGTCGCCGGGGCTGATCCGATGGTAGTAGGCCACTGCCAGCTTGCGTAGCACGATCTGTTCAGCGCCACGTGGTGTATCATGCTCGAGGGTGAGAGTGTAGGGCGTGAAATCAACGATCCGTCCCTCGAACGCCTGGCCGTTGAACAACGCCACCCGGAAAGCCGAGCCGAGCTCGCGCTGCTCGGCCAAATAGACGGCTTCGCGGTCATCTTTCAGGCCCGGCCACTGTCCGAAGTGGACTTTGGCCGGCGGGGCCTGAGCGAGTGCGTCTTCGCGGAGCTTCTTGATCCATTCACGGGCATCGAAGCGGGTGATCTCGGCCATGCCCCGCCCGAACTCGGTCTCGATTTCGGCTGTGCTGCGGTTGAGGCGGGCGGCGAGGCGCATGACTTCGGTGATCTGGCCGTCAGTGGCCGGCATGATCACCGGCTCCCGGCGGCTTGGGCCGGGACGCGGCGGGCGTCCCCCGTCATTCATGGGCTGGCGCGGCGGTCGGTCCCCTGCCGGTGGGCCGCCGTAAGGGGCTGGCGGCTGGTAGGGCCGGGGAGCTACAGAGCCAGGCGTCTGGGCTACAGCCTGCGGTGCCTGTGCCGTCGTCGCGTCGCCCTGGGCCGCGGCCGGCTGGTACGCCGCCGTGCTCGCCGCCCCGGCTTCGGCGGGCGGAGCCTCCACCGACGGCGGGGGCACGAGTTCGCCCGGCTTCACCCAGAGCACCTTGCTCAAGACCTTGAGATGGTTAGGCGAGATCTCCTCCAGGTTTGCTTCGTAGCTCTCCAAGACGCGCACGGCGATACCGGTGCGGGCGCTTAACTGAGCCAGAGTGAAGCTCTTGCGCTCACGGACTTGCTTCAAACGGTTCACGCTTCGACTCCTTTACTAGTTGCCTTTTAGGTGTGGCTACACAGGCGCATTATACCCCATACCGCAATCGACCGCAATATCCGACTGTGCGTATGCTGTAGTGTCCAGTATATGGTATCATGGGCGCATGTTGACCGACCGGTACCGCCATCCAGTGACGTTCCTGCTGCTCCTCGCACTTGGGCTGCTCGCCGTGGGGCTGTTGAGCCTGCGGCTTGCGTCGCTCGGCCCTCTCAGCTTCGCGCCCGACGATCCGACCATCGGGGCGGACGGCTTCTACCCGCCCGAAACCCCGACAGGCGGAGTCCGGTTCCGCTGGAGCCGCCCCGAGGCCGGCTTTCTGCTGCCTGCGCTTGCCGCCCGACAGAGCTATGCCGTCGAACTCGCGGCCCCACGCCCGGCGGGAGTGCCGCAACCGGAAGGCATCAGCCTTACAGCGAACGGCACGAGCGCACATATCGTGCCCAGCGCAGGCTTCGCCACATACACAATAACGGCGGATAGCCAAATCGGGTTGCAAAACTCACTGGCGCTTATCGCCGCAGGCTTCACAGATAGCTTCTATCCCTCGGCACACGACTCACGCCTGCTGATGCTCGCTGTGCGTCGGGTGAGCGTGCTACCTGTGGCTGGGCCGTTCGGCCTGTTCTGGCCGGCACCCTTGCCCGGCATCGCGGCGCTGCTGATCCCGGCGCTGGCCTTCGCGGTGGCGCGGCGCGGCTGGGGGCTGCTCGCCGCCTTCGCATCGGCGCTGCTGGTAGGCATCGGCTTTTGGGCCGTCCCACCCCCCCTGCTCCCGGCTGCGACGGCGTTAGTGGCTGCTTTTCTGGCGATATGTGCCGCAGCGTTGCTTTTGCTCCAAAGCGGACCGACTCTTGAGGAGCGCCTCAGCGCGCTCTTGTCGCACCCGCGCCGGGGCCGCGCAGCCGAGTGGGTCGGGCTAACCGCTATCTTCGCGGGCCTGGCACTGGTCGCCACATGGCCTCTGACGACGAGGCTAGGCGATGCGGTGCCTGGGCCGCCGGGGGACAACTTCGCTTTCCTGTACAAGATATGGTGGGTGCGGACGGCGCTCGGCAGCGGCGCTAACCTCTTCAACGACCCGCATGTCTTCTTCCCTTTCGGCTTCAACTTCGGGCGCGGAGAGCCGACGCTGCCGAACACCCTGCCGGGGGCGGCGCTTGCGGCGTTTTTCGGGGATGCTGCGGGCTACAACCTTGTGCTGCTCGCTGGCTTCGTACTGTCGGGGCTGGCGACCTATGCGCTGGCACGCGAGGTCGGCTGCGGGCGAGGCGGGGCGCTCATCGCTGGCGTGGTCTTCATGCTCGCGCCCTACCGGCTGGCGCAGGCGAGCGGCCACCTCCAGATCGCCGCCACCCAGTGGCTGCCGCTCACGCTGCTCTTCGCGGAGCGAGCGTTGCGGCGCGGATGGCGCTGGGCTGCCTTTGCCGGCCTCTGTTACGGGCTGAACGCGCTCACCGCCTGGTACTACGCGATCATCGGCGGCGCGATGCTCGGCGTCTACATGCTCGTGCGCCTTTGGCAGGAACGCACAACCCTCAGGGCGCGTGCCCCCGGCACTGTCATTCTTCGCTGCACTCAGAATCTCAAGGCGTTCCTTGCCTTCGCCGTCGTAGCCAGTCTGGTGACGCTGCCTGGGCTGGTGGTCGCCCTCGGTGCCGCCGGGGAAGCCCCATTGACCCACTCCGCGAAGGCCGCCGATGAGAACTCGGCCAGCCTCGCCGACTACCTTGTGCCGAACGAGCTACAGCCGCTCTGGGGCATGGCAGCTATGAAGGTCAAAGCCAGCGAGAACCCAATCGAGAGCGTGCTTTATCTGGGTGTGCCGGCGCTGCTGCTGGCGGGCGTCGCGCTGCTGGGCAAGCGTCGGAGGGCGTGGGCGTGGGCGGCGGCTGGCGTCGTCTGCCTGGTTCTGTCTCTCGGCCTGACGCTGCGGGTGCTGCCCGGCGAGGCGGTCACGCTCGGCGGCACGCCGATGCCGATGCCCGCCCGCCTGCTGTTCGACTACGTGCCCGGCTTCAACAGCCTGCGTGCCTATGCCCGCTTCGGGGGCGCGGTCGCGTTGGCGGTCGCGGTGCTCTCGGGCATCGGCGCGACACGGCTGGCCCGCAGCACACGCATGGGACGCGGGCGTATCGCGCTGACCACCGGGCTGCTCGGCTTCGTGCTGCTCGACCTCTGGAGCGCGCCGAACGCCTGGGGGCTGACCGCCGTGGCGCCTGACGCTGTCTCTGGTTGGCTCTCATCGCAGTCGGACGGAGGTGCCGTCATGCGCCTGCCCCTGACCGCAGCCATCTCGGGGCCGCCGCTCTACGCGGGCACCGCCTATGGGCACCCTCTGGCCTACGGCTATGAGACGTTCGAGCCGCCTGCGTTCAGCGCGGCCCGCCCGGTGCTCGCCCACTTCCCCAGCAAGCCGGCGTTCGACCTGCTGAGGATCTGGGGCGTGCGCTACGTCGTCGTCGCCGCGAGCAGCTACGGCCCCGACTGGCAATCCACCCGCACCTACTTCGACGGCCTGCCCGACTGGTCGCGGGTCTACCAGGCCCCCCAGCCGGTCAGATACCAGGCCCCCTTCTGGCTCGGCGACATCCAGCCCGATTTCCGTGACGCCTTCGCCCCAGATGAGATGGTGGTCTACCGGCTCAGGTAAGTGCGCTATCATTTTCCCCATGTGGGAAGAATGATCACCATCGGCTCGATGTAGCTCAAGGCGCGAAATGAACGTCCTGCAAACCGAGGCTCAGAGTGCGGGTGTCGGCTCCACCGGGGGATTGGCCGCCTTCGGGGACGACGAGCCGCAGTTCGGTCGTGCCTGAGGGGAAGTCGAGCATAGGCGTTTGCAGGGAGACGAAATCGCCAGCCGGCACAGTGGCAGTGTAGACACGGTTGTTGCCCTGCCAGACTTCGAGAGTGCGCGGGCGGGCGAAGCTGGTGACGCGGGCGGCAAGGGAGAGGCGGACCGGTGCTGGGGTTTCGACGCAGATGGTGGCCTGGCCGCCGTCTATCCACCGGAAGGGCCTGCCTGCCTGCGTCTCCAGATCGTGCCAAGAATCGCCGATCTGCAAGCTCGGCGCGGAGAGAGCTGCGCCGGCTTTGGGACGGTAAATCGCCATCAGATCATCGGTATAGATCGGTGGGCCGTCGGCCACCTGCTTGATCAGCGCGCCGAGCGCGTTTGCTTCGTCGCCGGAGACGAGCGTGCCGGTCTCCACATCAACGCGGGCGTAGCTGACGATGTAGGCGATGCCGTAGCTGTGCAGCACGGCGAGCGGTTCGGCGTTTGTCGCCGGGGAGACGATGTCGCTGTCGCCGAGGGCGAGGGGCTTGACGAAGCGGTAGAGCGGCGAGCAGGGCAGCGCGTTGCGGTTTTCGACGGTGCGAGAGATATAGCCCGCGAGGATCGGTCGCCCGTGGACGGTCTGGTAGAGCATCCGCTTCGATAGCGGGGCCACTCGCACCTGCACGAACGGCAGCTCGAGGATCGGACCCTGGCCCGGCGCGGCAGCCAGAGCCGAGGGTCCGGGTGGGAGCGTCACGCGACGGTCGCTGCGGGCGTACATTGGCAGTTCAATGACCAGGGCGGCAAAGAGCGCAGCGGCAACCAACGGCACGCCGACGCGGGGCAGTCGCCGTGCGCGTGCCAACAGCCCCGTGCAGGCCCAACCTCCCAGCACGGCCATCGCCAACAGGGTCAGCACCTCGAAGCGTTCGACCTTGCCGATCAGGTTGAGTATCGGCAGCCGACCGAGCAGCGCGAACGGCAGCGGGATGCTGTGGCCGCCGAAGTCGCGCACGCCGGCGACCTGCAAAGTCGTGCCCATCGCGCAGGTCGCCCCGCCGAGCGCGAGCAGCCCCCAGAAGACCGCCTCCCGTCGCCTCCGGCGCAGCCGCCAGAGGCCAAGCAGCGCCAGTAGAATAGACGCCACGCCAAGGCCGAGGTAGCCGGGCACCGTGTTCGGATCCAGCCCCTGCCACCAAGGCGCATTCTCTCCCAACCACGGGTGATCCGGTGGCGGCAGCACGAAACTCAGCAGGTCGGCGGCGTGGACGCCCTGCTGCCCGGTCGCCTCCACAGTGATCCGCTCAGTCTGTGTGCTCTGCCACGCGCCGTAGGCATACGGCCCACCCAGCAGCAGCGCGGTCACGGCGAACGCCGGGATGATGCGGAGGGACCGGCGTCGGGGGATCGAGTGGAGCGTGTAGGCCGCCATGAAGATCACCAGCAGCACCTCGTAGTAAGCGTTGACAAGCATAGCCAGCACCAAGTAGACGGCGGCGAGCGCGGCCCAACGGCGAGACGCTGTGTCCCAGGCGCGCATCCAGGCTTCGGCGGCGAACGGCACCCATTGGAGCGCGAGGATGTTGATCTGCTTCTGCGCGTCGAGGCTATAGGCGGTGAAGGCGAAGACCACGCCTCCGAGAAACGCGGCGATATGGCGGACCGCGCCGGAGGGAGGGGGCGGGCCGGAGCCTGCCGGGCGACCGAGGCAGTAGAGGACGACCCGGTACGCGGCATAGCCGGTGAGCGTGTAGCAGGCGAGGACGACGGTGTTGTAGGCGGCAAACACGCCCAAAAGGAGCTGCGGCACCAGCCCGATCAAGCCGTTCGGCAGGGCGAGGTCGTGCAGGTAGAGGTCAACCCCGTATGGGTAGTAGAGCAGGTCGGTGTGGAACGGGTTGGTGTGGCGCACGAGCAACGACTCTTTGACCCACCAGAGGTTCCAGAGGTTCTGGTCGCGGTCTGGGATCAGGTTGCCGGTTATCCGGCTGTCGAAGTGGAGCACGGTCGGCCAGGTGAACAGCACAGCGAGGGCGAAATAGGCGAGAAGCGCGAGCAGGTGCGGCAGCCAGGGCGGCGGACTGGACCGTACGGGGGCGCTGTTCGCCGCCTCAGACTGGGACGCCGGCAAGGATCACCTGCTCCACGAGGTTCACGCCGAGGTGGTAGGGGATATGGCGGTAGTTCGGTGCCGCCCAGATCACCAGGTCGGCGCGCTTGCCGGATTCGAGGCTGCCGACTTCGCGCGCCCAACCGGTGCCGAGTGCGTGCGCGGCGTTGATCGTCGTGGCGACCAGGGCCTCGGCGGGCGTCATCTCCATGCAGAGGCACGCCAGCGAGATCATCAGCGCCAGGTTTTCGCAGAGGCAGGTGCCGGGGTTGCAGTCGGTTGCCACCGCCACCGGCACACCCGCGGCGATAAGCGCACGCGCAGGCGCGAAACGCCCGAGGCCGAGCCCGGTACCCGGCAGCAGCACGGCTGTCACGCCCGCCCCAGCGAGCGCAGCGATCTCGGCGTCGTCCAGTACAAGCAAATGATCGGCGGAGAGGGCGTGCAGCTCTGCGGCGAGGTCGGCAGCCCCGATCTGGGCGAACTCGTTGGCATGGAGGCGCACCGGCAGGCCGAGCGACTGTGCAGCCTCGAGGAGCCGCCGCGCCTGAGTGGCATCGAACGCGCCCTCGTCGCAGAACACGTCGCACGTCTCGGCCAGCCCCGCAGCGACCACTGCGGGCAGGGTCTCGCCCACCAGCAGGTCAATGTAAGCGTCGGGCCGGTCGCGGTACTCCAACGGCACGGCGTGCGCGCCCAGAAACGTCGGGCAGATACGCGGCACCGGCCCCTGCTCCTGGGCCAGGCGGATCGCCGTCAGGCTGCGTAACTCGGCCTCGGTGCTGAGGCCGTAGCCGCTCTTAACCTCGACCGAAGTGGTGCCGTAGGCGAGCATCGCATGCAGGTGGGGGACCATTCCGGCGGCGAGTTCCTGGGCCGAAGCTGCCCGCGTCGCACGCACGGTGGACATGATCCCACCGCCCGCCGCGAGTATCTCAAGGTAACCCGCACCCTGTAACCTCTGTTCGTACTCGTGCTCGCGGCTTCCCGCGAAGACCAGGTGGGTGTGCGCGTCCACCAGCCCCGGCGTCACCACACGCCCCGTCACGTCTATCACCCGCGTCCCCGGCCCGCCCCAAGCCGTCACCACGTCATCGCTCGTCCCAACCGCCAGGATAGAATCCCCGCGCACCGCCACGGCCCCGTCCACAATCAGCCCCAATTCGGCCTGCCTTGCCCCCCGCCGCGCCTCCGTCGTTCCCGCCATAGTCACCAACTCAGCCGCGTGCGCCACGATCAGATCCGCCCCCCCTTCCTCCCGACCACTGACCACCGACCACTGACCACTCACTTGAACAGCCCCAGGCGGACCATCGCGGCCCGGATCTGCTCGGCGGCGAGGACGTGGCCGTCGGCGTTCCAGTGGCGGTCGGTGCGGAAGTAGAGCAGCTTGTCTTTGCCTGCGGCCTGGAAGGAGGGGAGCAGGCCGATCAACGGCGTGCCGCTCTGTGCGCTCCAGGCGGCGAGCTTCTGCTGCGGGAGGTCGCGCTGTAGTGCGTCGTCGCTGAGGCCGAACTGCGCCTTCATCTCCTGCCAGTAGTTGTCGTGAACCTGCTCACGGGTCGGGATGGCGACGACGACGATCTGCGCGCCGTGTGCCCGGGCGTCCGCGCGCATAGAGTCGAGGAGCGCGGTAGTTTTGGACCAGCCCGCCGCGATGTCCGGCGGCTCGGCCTTCAGGTAAAACGACGCGGCGTCGAACACGGTCGGCTTTTGGACTTTGACCGCCGGCGAGAAGACTTTGTAGTAGAGGTTACGCAGGAAGATGTAAGCGTGGGAGTTCTGCTCGAGCCACGCCTTGATGCCGCCGCCTTTCGCCGGTGCCGTCGCCTCGCCTGGGTCGCCCGCCATAGCCTGTTTGCTTTTGTCGGTCGCGACGAGGCGGCCCTCGGCGTCCACGGTCGTCTTGTCCATGCCGAGCATGACATCCTTCACGTCGTTGCCGACGAAGAAGGCAACCAGCACTATCTTAGGTTGCAAGGCCCAGCCGTAAGTCTTGAGCCACGCCGCCTCGTTGTCGGTACCGTAGCCGAAGACACCGGCGTTGATGCTCTCCACACTGGTGCCGTCGGCGGCCTTCGCTCCGTTGAGCAGGTGGGGGAACGCCTGCGCCGCGTTGACGCCCATGCCGAACGCGAACGAGTCGCCGATGCAAAGCACGCGCGTCGTGCCCGCAGCCGGTGGGCCGATGGTGGCGCTCTCGCGCAGCCCCTGGCTGTTGATGTCGAACGTGGTGTCCCCCTCGGCGAAGCGGAAGGCAACCTGCGCGCCCGGCTTGAGCCGGTACGACGTGTCTTTGTCGGCCACGAACAGCCCACCGAGCGGCGGCACGATCTGGGGCGCGAAAATCCGCAGGGCGACTTCGAGCAGGCCGAGGATCAGGATCGCTGTAATGGCCACGACCAGCAGGGCCTGCGCCAGAGCGCGCAGGCGCGACTTACGGGCCGGTGCAGGCGCGGGCGCGGCGGGCGTATCAGCTTGTGCCGTCTGGCTGCTCATCTGCAACTCCTCCGTCCGCGACCCGAATCTCGTGTCGGTCGCGGCCCGCCCATTATACCACAGGTGCCGGGGCGGGGCCTGCAAAGACCGCGCAATTGGTATATAATAGCGTTGTGACGAATCCAACCACCGATCGTCGGCGGCAAGAACAAAAAACTGACCACTGACCACTCGCCCGAAGGAGTGCCCTTGCTATGAAAAGCCGGTTCAAAGTCCTCGGCCACCCCGCGCACCCGACGCTGGTGGTGTTTCCGCTCGCGTTCTATCCGCTCGCGGCCATCGCGCTCATTGTCTACCTCCTCCTGCTGGCGTTCGGGTGGACCAACGGCGACCATGTGCTGAACTTCGATGTCGGCTTCTGGTGGCGCGCCAGCTTCTGGATGCTGCTGATCGGCCTGCTCGGTAACCTGGCGGCGGCGCTGCCTGGCTTGGTGGACTGGCTGAATATCCCGAACGACGCACCCGCAAAAGACAAGGCGACCTGGCACCTGATCATCGCGCTGCTGCTCGCCGGTATCACCGTGATGTCGCTGCTGCTGCTGAACCTCGGCGAGCCTCCGGCGCGGATCATCTTCCCGAACGACCTGTTTATACTCGTCGGGGCGGGGCTGGCGATCTTCAACGGCTTCATCCTGGCGACCTACCAGGGCTGGCTCGGCGGCGAACTCGTCTACCGCCACGGGATCGGCGTCGAGCGCACGGACGACATTGACCCGATTGCGGTGACGCCGGGCAGCGAGGGGATGCGCGAGAACATCTAGTCCGTGAGGAGACCCGATGAGGCATCAGAAAAAGATGGGCGGGGAGCGGTGGTCCAAGCCGGCAGTTCTGCTTCTGCTGCTCGCGTTGCTCGGCAGCCTAGCCGGACCGGCACACGCCCAGCCCGCTAACCAGCCGGTGATCTTCGGCGCGGGGCTGCTGCCGGGAGCCGGGAGCAGCGTGCCCGTAGGCAGCGTGCTGATCGGCTGCACGGTGAACAGTGCGCTTGCCCTGTCCGGCTTCGGTCTGACTATTGACAACCAGCTGTTGCAGACGACGATCAGCGGCACCGGCCCCTGGCAGCTGCGGGCTAGCGCGACTTTGAGCGTGGGTGTACACACCGCCGGAGCAACCGCGACCGATGCCGCGTCGCAGTCCGGCGGCTGGACCTGGCAGTTCACGGTCGCGGGCGGCCCTCCCCCGCCCACACAACCCCCGCCCGGCCCACAACCGAAACCGACGACCCTTCCGCCCCCACCCGGAGGCGCGGGGCCGAGCTTGCGTATCCTGGTGCCCGCCGACGGTTGGCTGGAGCCTGCCAGCACGCAGCGGATAGCGGTCCTCTTCGGCACAGATACCGGCTGGGCGAAGCAGACCGTGAGCCTCGACGGGCGCGACCTCGGCGCGAAGCCCGAGCCGGGGAGCGGAGCCGCCGGGCATATCGCCCTGAGCGCGAGCGCGCCCGCCGCCACAGGCGCGCACATAGTCACCGCGCTCGGCGTGGACAAGCTCGGACGGCAGGGCACCGGCGCATGGACCTTCCTGGCGTCTGACCCCGCGGACGACGGCGATCTCCGCGTGTCGCCTGTGGCACCCGCGCCGGGCACGACCCTGAACGACGGCTCCCTGGTGCGGCTGGCCGCGCAGTTCAACGACGGCAAGGCGAACCTCCAGGCCGGCAGCATCATGCTCGACGGGCGGGCGCTGCTGAACGAGGGCACCGGCACCGACCCCCACCAGGGCCGCATCCTCGTGGACGCCTCCCGCGTGCCCGCCGGCCGCCACACCGTGCGCGCGGAAGCCTCCGACATCGCCGGCAGGACGACCGCCGTGGCCTGGGATTTCTACATAGGCGCGCCTGCCTCGCCCGATGAGCGGCTCTACTACGCGCAGACCGGCTTCTCGCTTACCGGGCCGTTCCGCAACTACTGGGAGGGCCTAGGTGCGAACGCCCTGCCGGTGCTCGGCTACCCAATCAGCGGGCTGCTCGTCGAGCGGCTCGACAACGGGCATACGTACACCGTGCAGTATTTCGAGCGGGTTCGCCTAGAGTGGCACCCTGAGAACCACGACACGCAGTTCGAGGTGCTCTACGGCCTGCTCGGCACCAACTTCCATGAGCCGGATCCGCCTATCCCTGCACCCCCGGCGCGGCCCGGCGAACGCTACTTCGCGGAGACCGGGCACCTGGCGCGGGGTCCATTCCTCCAGAAGTGGCAGACCACCGGCGGCCTGGCAACTTACGGCTTCCCGATCAGCGAGGAGCTGAACGAGGTCTCGAAGACCGATGGCCGCGCATACTTGGTGCAGTATTTCCAACGCGCGCGCATGGAGTACCACCCCGAGAACGCCGACACACCCTTCGAGATCCTGCTCGGCATGTTGGGCCGCCAGCTCTACGACGAGAGGTAACGCAATGAACATCGGACGAAACCGCTCTAGCTACATCTTTCTCACATTCGTCGGGCTTATGCTCGTCGCGCTGCCGCTTGCGCTGCCGGAGGTCCGCGCGGGCGCGGTGCGGCAGGCGCAGGCCAACGGCGGCGTGCTCGGCGCGGGCGGGCAACGGGGATTAACCTTCGTGCATACCGCGAGCGCGCCCTTTGGTAGCCAGGCGTCCTACGACTCGCTGGCCCGGCTGCACAAGACCGGAGCGAACTGGGTCTCGGTCGTCGCTCCGATCCGTCAGAGCAGTGCGAACTCCACGACGTTCGCGCTCATCCGCTCGGCGCTCGACCCGACAGACGCCGGGCTGACCGCCGTGATTGCCTACGCACACTCCCTCGGCATGAAGGTGATGTTCGAGCCGGTGGTACTTGCCGACGACGGCGCAGACAGCCGTGGTCTCGCCCCCCAACCGGCGAGCGAGTGGTTCGACAACTACCGCCAGACCCTCGGCGACTTCGCCGACCTGGCGCGGGCGGCCGGGGCGGAGGAGTTCTGCATCGGCAGCCGCCTCTCGGCGCTCACCGGGCCGCAGTATGACCCCGAGTGGGACCAGGTGATCACCTCCGTGCGCCAGTACTACTTCGGACCGATCACCTATTCGGCGGACTGGGGAGCGACCGGCGACGCCGAGTTCGCGCGCATCGGCTGGTGGAACCGCCTGGACTACATCGGCATCGCCGCTTACTTCCCGGCCTCAGCCTCGGCGAGCGCCCAGGCAAGTATCTCGGCGGTGCAGACGCACTGGGCCAAGCCGGTGCAGTTCACGCAGATCGGATTCGCATCCCAGCCGCCTTCCCAGCAGGCAACAAGCTACGACGCGATCATACAGGCATGGGGCCGCGTGCCCTGGCTGGCCGGCATCTTCTGGTCCCCATGGTACAGTAGCCCGACCGCCGGAGGCCCCTTCGACACCGGCGAAAGCCCCCAGAACAAGCCTGCGGAGGGAGTGCTCACGCGGTGGTACGCGGGCGCAGCGCGGTGAGCAGCATGCGCTAAACCAAAACAGCCTCCCGCAATATCCTCTCCCGCACTCCTGGCTTCAGCGCCCGCTCGGTCACCAAGTCAACCTCCCGGCCGAGCAGGTCTTCCAGATCGTCCCATAGCCCAAAGAAATCCAATCCAGGGTTCTACGTCCTCGATGCCCATCGTTCATCTCTCCTCGCGCCCGCCCCTCAACTCCCGCAAGTATGCCGCCGCCACCTCAGCCTCCCGCCCAGGCGCGGCGGTGATCCGGTCGATCAGCGCCGAGGCCACCACCGCCCCGTCCGCCACGCGGCCTACCTCTGCGATGTGGGCGGGGGTGCTGAGTCCGAAGCCGACGGCAAGCGGCAGGTTGGTGTGACGGCGGACGCGGGCCACGTAGCCGGTCAGCGTCGCAGCGAGTTCGCTGCGTGCGCCGGTGACGCCGGTCAGCGAGACGCAGTAGAGGAAGCCGCTGCCGAGGGCCGCGATCTTCGCCAGCCGCTCGTCGCTGCTCACCGGCGAGACGAGAAAGATCAGCGCGAGGTCGTGGTCGCGGGTCGCGGCCAGGAGCGCTCCGGACTCTTCGGGCGGGAGGTCGGGCACGATCAGCCCGTCCGCGCCTGCCTCGTCGGCCTCGGCGACGGCGCGGGCGATGCCGCGATGGTGCAGCGGGTTGTAGCAGCCCATGAAGATCAGCGGCGCGGCCACGTGCGGTCGCAGTTCGCGCACCAGGTCGAGGCAGCTGTCGAACGTGGTGCCGCCTGCGAGTGCGGTCTGGGTCGCCCTCTGGATCGTCGCGCCGTCGGCAAGCGGGTCGCTGAACGGGATGCCGATCTCGATCAGGTCGGCCCCCGCGCCGGCAAGCGCAAGGGCGACTTCTGCGCTCTTGGCGAGCGTGGGGTAGCCTACGTGCACATAGGGCATAAGCGCGACCTCGTCGCGCGCCCGACTGGCGGCAAAAGCCGCCGCGATCCGTTCGGTGCCCATCATTTGCCCCCTTCCGGGGCCGCAGCCGAGTTGAGCGTCACGCCGAGCACATCTGCCACCGTGTAGATATCTTTGTCGCCCCGCCCCGACAGGTTGACGACTATCACCGCGTCGGTCGGCATGGTGCGCGCCATGTCCATCGCGTAGGAGACGGCGTGCGACGATTCGAGCGCCGGGATGATGCCTTCGAGCCGGCAGAGCGCCTTGAATCCGGCCATAGCCTCGTCGTCGGTCGCCGAGACATATTCGGCGCGGCCCGTGTCCTTCAGGTAGGAGTGTTCGGGGCCGACGCCCGGGTAGTCGAGGCCCGCCGAGATCGAATGTGTCTCCAGCACCTGGCCGTCGTCGTCCTGCATCAGGTACATCCGTGCGCCGTGCAGGATGCCCGGCGTGCCCGCCGAGAGCGGGGCCGCGTGCAGGCCGCTACTGAGGCCGCGCCCTCCGGCTTCGACCCCCACCAACCGCACGCCGGGGTCGCCGACGAAGGGGTGGAAGATGCCGATCGCGTTGCTGCCGCCCCCCACACAGGCAACGACCGCATCGGGAAGGCGACCTATCTGCGCCAACGACTGTTCGCGCGCTTCACGCCCGATGACCGACTGGAAGTCGCGCACGATCTGCGGGTAGGGGTGGGGACCGACTACCGAGCCGATGATGTAGAAGGTGTCGGCCACGTTCGTCACCCAGTCGCGGATCGCCTCGTTGATAGAGTCTTTGAGCGTGCGGCTTCCGCTCGTCACCGGGCGGACCTCCGCGCCGAGCAGCTTCATACGAAACACGTTCAGCGCCTGCCGTGCAATGTCCACCTCGCCCATGTAGACGATGCAATCGAGGCCCAAGAGCGCGCAGGCGGTGGCCGCAGCGACCCCATGCTGTCCCGCGCCGGTCTCCGCGATGATCCGCTGCTTGCCCATCCGCCGCGCGAGCAGCGCCTGGCCAAGCGCGTTGTTGATCTTGTGCGCGCCGGTGTGGGCCAGGTCTTCGCGCTTCAGGTATATCTGCGCGCCCCCCGCCTCCCCAGTCAGCCGCCGCGCATGATACAGCGGCGTGGGCCGCCCCACGAAGTCGCGCTGTAGTTCGGCGAGTTCCGCCCGGAAGTCTGCCCCATTCGGAATAGTCGCATAGGCCGCCTCGAGTTCGGCCAACGCCGGCATCAGCGTCTCCGGCACGAAGCGCCCACCAAAAGCACCGAAGTGGCCGTCGCGGTCGGGCAATGTCTCAATGGTCATGCAGTGTCTCCTCGTGTGCTCTTTCGATAAAAGCCGCAATCAGCCCCACATCCTTAACGCCGCCGGTTTCGACGCCGCTGCTCACGTCTACGGCCCAGGGCCGGACGGCAACGACGGCAGCAGCGATGTTCTCCGGCGTGAGGCCCCCGGCCAACATCAGAGGGCGGCGGGCGGCGAGCCGTGCCGCGATTTCCCAGTCGGCGAGCCGGCCGGTGCCGCCGTATGCGCCTGGGTGAGCAGCGTCGAGGCACACCAGCAGGCGGCTGCCCCACGGCCCCGACAGCGCGCCGCCCTCCGCATCGGCGGCTTCGGCTGCGGCATCCCAGGCCACGATCTCGGCGTCGAGGCCGTCGGCTCCGGCGGCGGTCGGGCGGAAGACGCGGATCACCGGGCGGGCGATGGTGAGCAGGGCGGCGGCATCCGGCGGCTCGTCGCCGCAGAGCTGCACGATGTCGAGGCCGCACTCCGCGACGACTGCGGCGATCCGGCCGGGAGCCTCGTTCACGAACAGCCCCACGCAAACCGGCGCGCCCGCCCCAAGCTCCCGTCGCACCCCCGCGATCAGCTCTGCCGCCTCCCCCGCCTCGACCCGCCGCCTGCTCTCCGCGAACACGAACCCCAACATCCTAGCCCCAGCCTGCGCCGCCGCCCCCACATGCCCCGCCTCCCGCAGCCCACAAACCTTGACGTGGTGAGTACTGCGTAGTGCGTAGTGCGTAGTTTGCGTAGTTTTTGTTGTATCGATCTCGTTCATTTGTCGGGTGCTCCAAAGCAAGTCTGACTACAGTCCAATCTCTACTTACGCAATACGCAATACGTACTACGCACTTCGCACTACGCGAGCAGTTCCCGTAGCAGCGCCGCCGGGTTGGGTGCCGCCAGCAGGCTTTCCCCGATGAGCAGGGCGTCGGCACCGGCGGCGGCCATCCGGCGAACGTCGGTGGGCGTGGCGATGCCGCTTTCGGCGACGAGCAGCGTGTCGGGCGGGCGGAGGGGCGCGAGCCGCTCGGTGAGGCCGATGTCTACGGCGAAGGTGCCCAGGTCGCGGTTGTTGACGCCGATGATCTCGGCGTCCGATTCGAGTGCTGAGGCGAACTCGGCGGCATCGTGGACTTCGACGAGGGCGGCCATGCCGAGGTTCGCGGCGAGCTGGCGAAGGTTGCGGAGCGCGCCCGAGTCGAGCAGGGCGGCGATCAGCAGTACCGCGTCCGCACCGGCGGCGCGGGCCTCCAGCACGCCGTAGTCATCCAGCAGGAAGTCCTTACGCAGCACCGGCAGCTCCACGGCGGCCTGCACGGCTTGCAGGTCGGCCAGACTGCCGCCGAAGAAGTCGCGGTCGGTCAGTACAGACAGCGCAGCCGCGCCTCCGGCTGCATATGCGCGGGCGAGAGCCGCCGGGTCGAGGTCCGGGTAGAGGATGCCACGCGATGGGCTGCCCCGCTTGATCTCGGCGATGATGCGCGGCGTCGCGCTCCCCGGCTGCCGCCTGATCGCCGCGCGGAAGTCGCGTGACGGTGCCGCTCTGAGGGCGCGATGTTCGAGCACGCTGTATGGCTCGGCCTGTCGCCGTACGGCCAACTCCTCGCGCTTGCGCGCGGCAATGGTGTCCAGGATCGTCATCTATGCTTCCTCCCCTGCCGGGATCGGCCCGTTGCTCGCCGCGACGAACGCCGCGAGCGCCCGCGCGGCGGCTCCGCTGTCTATCGCGGCCGCGGCCAGGGCGATGCCTTCCCGCAGGTCCGGCGCGAGGCCGCCGACATACAGAGCCGCGCCCGCGTTCAGCAGCACAACGTCCCGGTGGGGGCCGAGTTCGCCACGCAGCACCCGGCGGATTATGTCGGCGCTCTCCTCGAGCGAGCCTCCCCGGATCTCGGAGATCGGCGCAGCGGGCAGGCCGAACTCTTCGGGCATGATCGTGAAGCGCCGCGGTTCCTGGCCCTCGCGGATCTCGTAGCAGATCGTCGGGCCGAGCGCGATCTCGTCAAGGCCGCCGTCTCCGTGGACGACGAGCGCGTGGTGCGTGCCGAGGCGGGTGAGCGCGCGCGCGATGATCAGCGCGGCGCGCGGGTCGGCCACGCCCATCACCTGGGCCTGCGCGCCCGCCGGGTTGGTCAACGGGCCGAGCAGGTTGAAGACCGTCCGCACTCCGAGTTCACGGCGCACTGGCCCCGCATGGCGCATCGAGGGGTGGTAATTCGGCGCGAACATGAACCCGAGGTGCGACACGGCCAGGGTGTGCGCCACGCCCTCTGGCCCAAGCTGGATGTTCGCGCCGAGCGCCTCGAGCACATCCGCGCTGCCCACCCGCCCGCTCACCGCGCGGTTGCCGTGCTTGGCGACATACGCGCCCGCGCCCGCCGCCACACAGGCAGCAGCCGTCGAGATGTTGAACGTCTGACGCCCGTCGCCGCCTGTGCCGCAGGTGTCCACCAGCACCGCGCCCTCCGGTCCCGCCACCGGCACTGCGTGCGCTCGCATCGCGGTCACAAAGCCGGCCATCTCCTCCTCGGTCTCGCCTTTGAGCCGCAGCGCGACCAGGAAGCCGGCTATCAGCGCGGGCGTCGCCTGCCCCTGCATGATCTCGTCCATCGCCTCTTCAGCCTCGGCCTGCGTGAGGGCCTGCCTCTCCATCAGTTTGGTCAATGCAGCATGTATCATAGGTTTGCTCCTAATAAAAAACCCTCGTCCCCAGTCAAGGGACGAGGGCCAAAGCCTGCTCGTGGTGCCACCCAAGTTCCGCCTCAGCGGTCGCGGTCCCACCGCCCCAGCCAAGTGCGCTTATATCGAGCACCCATACTATGCACTACGCACTACGTACTACGCACTACGTTTCACGTCGTGTACCCGGCTCCGGCTAACGGTGGAGCGATCCGGCGCAGCCTACTTGGGCGGCTCGCCCGTTCGGTGCGCGACTCCCAGATCCATTCACTGCCCGCGCTGAGGCCGGTTCTCATCGGTTCCGGCTCTCTGGACTCCCGCTCCGGCAGCTACTCGTTCTGTTCGCGGTCGTTGTCTCTTCGGTTGTTGCGGATATTATAGCGCGCCGGGGGCCGGGCTGTCAAGCGCGTTCGCGGAGTTCGCGCAGTAGCGCCTCGACCGCCGGGTCCGCCCGCACCAGCGACAGCGCGTCGGCCAGGATCTCCATCTTGCGGGGGTCGTTCTCGTCGGCTGCGAGTGTAAGTAGTTCGGGCAGGAGTTCGTGCTTCTTGGCCGCGACAATCGTCGTCACGAGGTAGCGGTAGACATCGTACTTCCGGGTGGTGCGAAGGAAGCCGAGCACGAAGTTGTGGTAGGCGGGACCGGCCTCGTGTTCGAGCAGCAGATCGAACAGCCCCGCCAGCACGATCTCGTCGTCGCTGCTGCCGAACCTTTCGACCAGCTCCGCCAACAGCGCATCGGGCAGAGGAGTGAGGCTGCGAAGGCACTCGGACATCACCTCGGACACGCCTGGCGCGGAGTGGACGGCGTAGTAGTAGAGCGGCAGCATCCGTTCCCGCGCCGCCAGGATGCGCGCCGCCGTCAACCCCGGCTCCCCCGACATGTGGGACGTGTGCTTGTCGGCGAGCAGGCGCACGGCATGGTACGCAGCCCTCTCGCCGTCGAGGTCGTCCAGCACGATCATCGCGGCTGCCCGCAATTCGGCGGCGGCCTCGGCCCGCGTGGGCGGCAGGAACTCATAGGTCATGCACGCCGCGTCGAGCAACGGGATGTCTGCAGGGAGGACGAGCGGGCGTAGCAGATTTAGCAAGGCCACACGCAGCCCGGTGCCAGGGTCGCGCTTCACCCCGTCGGTGGCGTAGTGCGCGTATTGCCGCAGCAGCACCGGCCTTGCCTCCGGCCCCGCCCTGCCCGCCAGCACGCGGAGCGCCGGCTGCACGACACTGATGCCCGCTCCGGGCGCGAGCATCTCGAGCGCGTAGCTCACCTGCTCCTCCGGTCTCTCGGCCAGCGCCTTCAGCCGCTCCAGCTGCGCCTGCTGCTTGTGGGCGATCGTCATGCGCCCAGCATACCGGAGCCATGCGCGCATGTCAAGCGCCCCAGCCGTCTGTGGTATAATATCCCCAACCTAACCCGCCCCATCCCCGGCCAGGAGGCTCGAAGTGGAACTCACCGCCCCGCCATGACGCGCAATCCTCTCCTCGGCGTCGGTCTCGTGCTGCTCGCCGCATCGCTCTGGGGCACGCTCGGCACGGTCTATACGCTGACGATAGATGGGTACGGCCTGACTCCGCTGGTCGTGGTCTTCTACAGGGCGCTGTTCGGGGCTGCGGCAATCGGGCTGTTGCTGCTCGTCGGGCGGCGCGAACTGCTGTGGGTGCCTCCCGCCGGACGCCGCCTGGTGACCGCCTACGGGCTACTCGGCGTGACTGTGTTCTACGTCGCCTACATCTACGCGATCCTGCTGGTCGGCGTGACGACTGCGGTGGTGCTGCTCTACACCGCGCCCGCGATCGTCGCGGTGCTGGCGTGGCGGTTCCTGGGCGAGAGTCTGACGCGCCGCAAACTCCTCGCGTTGGCGCTGACCTTCGCCGGGGTGATCCTGGTGTCCGGCGCGTACAACCCCGCGCAGTTGGGCGGCAACCTGCTCGGCATCGGATGCGGGCTGCTCGCCGGGGCAACCTACGCGCTCTACAGCATCTTCGGCAAGATGGCGCAGGCCCAGTCTGTACCCCTGCCGACGCTGCTCTTCTATACACTCGCCATCGGCAGCATCGGGCTGCTCACGACCATCCTGTTCACCGCGCCGGTGACTCTGCTCACTCCGGCGGCCCACCCCGCGTCCTGGGCGGTGCTGGCGATGCTCGGCACGGTGCAGACCCTCACGCCGATCGCCGCCTACACCCTGAGCCTGCGCCACCTAGACGCCGCCGCCGCCAGTGTCTGCGCGACACTCGAACCGGTGGTGGCGGGGGCGTTGGCGGTGGTTGTGCTCCACCAGCCGCTCGGAGCGCCCTCCATCGCAGGTGCGGTGCTCGTGCTCCTCGCGGCGACGGTGGTCGGGACGGCCAGCCATCGCCCAGATATTGCCCCAGGCCGCGCCCCTGTGGTATAGTACCCCGACACAAAGCCCCTCTCCCTCTAGAGAAGCGGGCAGAAGGGTACGGTATTGCTCGAAAAAGTCGTTTCTCTCGAAGAGATCCTGCGGCGGCGCGCCGAATGGCGGGAGGCCGGGAAGCGCGTCGTCTTCACGAACGGCGCGTTCGACTTGCTGCACGTCGGCCACCTCCGCTATTTGCAGGCCGCACGCGGCCTCGGCGACCTGCTGATCGTCGGGCTGAACGACGATGCCTCGGTGCGTACATACAAGGGGCCGGGCCGCCCGCTCGTGCCCGCCGATGAGCGCGCCGAACTGCTCGCGGGGCTGGAGTGCGTTGACTACGTGCTGCCCTTCGGCGACGCCACTGCGACGCGGCTTGTCGAGGCAATCGCGCCCGATGTCTACGTGAAGGGCGGCGACTATGCGGCCGGCGGCAAGCCGTTGCCGGAAGCCGAGGCCGCGCGTGCCGCCGGAGGCGAGGTCGTGATCGTACCTCTCGTCGCCGGGCGCAGCACAACCGGACTGATCGACCGGATCAGAGCGAGCGCAAGCCGCGACGCAGAAGCCCTCGACCGCCTGGGCCGCTCCGGGCGCGGCGAGGACGCCGACTGATGGCAACTGGCCGGATCGCGCGCGCGGCGGGCATCATCATGGTCGGCTCGATCCTCAGCCGGATGCTCGGCCTTGGTCGTGTGGTCGTCATCTCCCACCTTTTCGGCGGAGGTGCCCAGGTTGACGCCTTCAACACCGCCTCCCAGGTCTCCACGATCATCTACGACCTGCTGATCAGCGGCATGGTGAGCGCGGCATTAGTCCCGGTGCTCAGTGAGTACGTGGCCTCGGACCGGCGGGCCGAAATGGGCCGGATCCTCGGCATAATCATGACCGGGGCTGTCCTTGTGCTCCTCGTGAGCATCGGCGCGCTCGAACTCGGCGCGGGGCCGCTGGTGCATTACATCACCAACTGCTCTATACCCTGCCCCGCCACCGAGGCGCTGGCGCTCGACATGACGCGGGTCGCCCTGCCCGGGGTGCTGTTTCTCGGCATGTCCGCCGTGCTGACTGCGGCTCTCTACTCGCTCCACCGCTTCGTATACACCTCGCTCTCGATGTCCTCGCTGAACGTGGCGATCATCGTCGCCGCGCTCGTGCTGGCTGGCCTGCTCGGCGTGCAGAGCCTCGCGCTCGGCCTGCTGATCGGCGCGGTGCTGACCGTCGCCGTGCAGTGGCCGGGGCTGCGCGACCTGCGTATCCGCCCGTCGTTCGACTTCGGCCACCCCGCCGTGCGCCGCATCCTCATCCTCTACGCGCCGATAGCCGTGAGCCTGGTCGCCAGCCAGATCGCGCTTGTGATCGATCGGCGCTGGGCGTTCGAGGCCGGCGAGGGCAGCGTGGCCTCCATGGGCTTTGCGACCACCCTGATCCAGTTCGGCCTCGGCCTTGTCGGCGCGGCGATCTCGCTGGCCGCGCTGCCCTCTCTCTCGCAGCACTTCGCCAACCGCAACGAGGCGGCCTACCGGCGGACGCTCGCCACAGGCATCCGGCTCGTGACGGTGCTTGTGCTGCCGGTCACGGCCGGGCTGCTCGCCCTCTCGGTGCCGCTCATCACGTTGGTCTTCCGGCACGGCCAGTTCACCGAATCCGACAAGTGGCGCACCGTGCTGGCACTGGTCTGCTACGTGCCGGGGCTGCCGGGCGCGGCGCTCAACCAGGTGCTCATCTTCGGCTTCTATTCGCGCAAGAACACTCTGATCCCGGTGTCGGTCGGCATCGCCGGCGTCGGCGTCTATCTCGTGACCGCACTGGTACTAAAGGGCAGCTACGGCATGGCCGGTCTGGTTTTGGCGAATAGCACCCAGCTCACGTTCAATGCCGCCGTCACCGGGCTACTGCTCTGGCGTGGGCTTGGCGGGCTGCCTGGGCTGGGCATCGGCTCAACCGCGCTCAAAGCCGGCATCGGCTCTGTCGTGATGGGCGGCCTTAGCCTCGGAGTCTGGCTGCTGCTCCGAGGCATGTTGCCCGATACCTCCCTGCCGGCCCGGGTCATCGCGTTAGCGGTGCCGGGGGCAGTCGGCCTGCTTGCTTATGTGGCGGCGCTCCACTATCTCAAAGTAGGTGAGCTTGCGACGGTCAGCGGGATGATCGCCCGCCGGCTGCCCGGGCGTCTTCGCCAGCCGGTATCCGCCCGGCAGGACATCGCACTGGACGACGAGATCGCCGCGCTCGGCGTCGAAAGCCCGTCCTCCGGCCTCGAAGCCCGCCTGGTGAGCGTGGATCTGTCCGGCGACGAGGAAGAAGGATAGAAAGAAAGGAGACAAGCCGATGCCGACCACACCGATTGACCGCGAGATCATGGCCGCCGCCGAGGCGCATCTGGCCGCCGCCGACCCCGTGCTCGCCGCGATGATCGCCTCGCACGGCCCCTGCACGCTCGCGGTCGAGACAAACCACTTCGCTTCGCTGGTGGACGCGATCATCAGCCAGCAGATTTCGGTGAGGGCAGCCGACTCGATCCTCCGCCGTCTGACCGAGACGGTGCCCGCTGGCACGCTGTCGCCCGATGCCATCATGGCGCTCACCGAAGCCGAGATGCGGGCCGCAGGGCTATCCGGCGCGAAGGTCGCTTCGATCCGCGACCTCGCCTCGCGGATCGTCGCAGGCACGCTCGACCTGCCTGCGCTCGACGCCGCGTCCGACGACGAGGTGATCGCGGCGCTGCTGCCGGTGCGAGGTATCGGCCGCTGGACCGCCGAGATGTACCTGATCTTCGTGCTGGGCCGGCTCGACGTACTTCCGGTCGGCGACTTCGGCTTCCGGCAGTCGGTGTCCCGCCGCTACAAGCTGCCCATCCCGCCGAACGGCGGCCTCCCCACCGGCCCGACGCTCACCGCCCTCGCCGAATCCTGGCGTCCCTACAGGTCGGTGGCTACATGGTACTTCTGGAAATGCCAGGACCCGGCATAGGCGGTGCGCCAACGCTGGCCCGATATTTGCACTATGCCTCCCCAGCAACACGCGCACTTCACGCGCCTCACCCATTACGAGCAAGGAGTAAACACACAATGCCAACTGAGAAGAACCCGCACGAGATCACGCGCGAGCAACTGGTCGGCCTGCTTAACGAAGACCTGGCCCGCGAATACCAGGCTATAATCTCATACGTGATATACAGCCAGGTGCTCAAAGGCGCGCAGTACATGAGCATCGCCGGGGAACTCGAGAAGCACGCCGCGCAAGAGCTGGAACACGCGCTCATCATATCGAAGCAGATCGACTATTTCGGCGGTATGCCAACCACGACCCCCAAGCCTGTGCGGACATCCGAGAAGGCCGAAGAGATGCTGCGCTTCGACCTCGAGAACGAGAACGAGACCGTCCGCAACTACCGCGAGCGCGTCCGCCAGGCCGAGGCCCTCGGCGAGTACCCCCTCGCCGAAGACCTCCGCGAGATTGTCCGCCAGGAGCAGGACCACCAGATCGACCTCGCCACCGCACTCAACATAGACGTGCCGAAGCAGGGCCTCGGCCAGGAATCGGGCAGCGTCACCCCCGTCAAGACGAACAAATGAAGCTAGGGGTCGAGGGCTGGCCTCAGACCGCAAGCCTCCCGCCACGTGGCGGAGGGCTTTTTCCGCCGATAGTACTACCGACATAGTACTATCGGCACGATCAACAGACTATAAGTACTAGCAGGATCCTGCCGTGCGAGCAGTGATCTGTTCTTCTGAAACCGAAAGTATCACACGGCATAGTGCGTTCATGCCGGATCATGTGGTCTATAACGTACTAGCAACTACAGTACCAATGGCCTATATCTAGATTGCAATAACACAGGTATACTCGGATTAGTCGTTGTATCAACGTTCTAGTCAGGAGTATGACCCGTGAAACACAAACTTGCCGTCCCGCGTCTGATCTGGATTACCCTTTTGGTGTTCGGCCTTGCCGCCCCCGCCTTCATTGCAGTCTCGGTGCCACCCGCCTCCGCCCACATGCCATTCAACGACTTTAGCTTCAGCCGCCCACTGCCCTCCAAGCAGTCTCCGCCTCTCTCCAAGCCGGCCCCGCTGCCGCCGCAGAAACCCGGCGCGGTGGAGGTGCATGTGGACCGCACTGCCCAGGTCGGCACCAGCCGACTCGCCCTCGGCGTGACCCACACGCATTACAGCGCCGACTCCTGGAACAACCCGGCGGCGGTAGCTTCGGCCAGGCAGCTCCTCTCGGCCTCTTCCGTCTACCAGAACCAGTCTCTCATGGGCTGGGGTGCCGACAACCCCGAACCCTCGTCCGGCGTCTACGACTGGTCCACGCTCGACGACAGGATCAACCTGATCCGCCAGACCGGCGGCGTGCCTGTGGTCACGCTTTGCGGCGCGCCCGACTGGATGAAAGGAGGCCAGCCCGGTCACACCGACTGGTCGCTGCTCGAGGTCGCGCCCCTGCCGAGCCACTACGCCGACTTCGCGGAGCTTGCCCGCCGCGCCGCCCTCCGCTACCCCGATGTCCTCCACTTCCAGGTCTGGAATGAAATGAAGGGCTTCTGGAACGCCTCGTTGAACCGCTGGGATTACGAGGGCTACACCACCCTGTACAACCAGGTCTACGACGCCCTCAAGTCGGTCAACGCGAACATCCAGGTCGGCGGCCCCTACGTCGTGCTCGACAGCGGGTCGAGCGCCCAGACCATGAGCGACCCCTCCTCGGTGCGCGGGCCGTGGGGAGTGCTCGACCAGCGCCCGCTCGATGTGATCACCCATTGGCTCTCCAACAAGCACGGCGCAGACTTCCTCGCCGTAGACGCCGGCACCGACAACCGCGACCACATACAGCCGGTCGGCGAGTTCGGGGCCACCCAGAAGTTCGCCGACGCGATCGCCTGGATACACGGGCAGACGAGCCTGCCGATCTGGTGGGCGGAGTGGTACTGCACGCCGTGGGGCAGCAGCGAGTACGACCACAACCACCAGAACGCCGTCTTGGGGCTATCGCTACTCCAATTCGCGGCGAACGGCGTGAGCGTGCCGCTCCGATGGCAGCCGCAGGGCGAGGGTGGGGTCTCCTACCAGGGCGACACAGAGAGCATCTGGAGCGACACCCGCAGCGCCGGAGGCGGGCAGGCATGGCCCTTCTACTTCACGGCCAAAGCCTTCCACGATGACTTCGCGTCGGGCACCGCGCTCTACTCGGCCACATCGTCCTCGGCCTCCGTGCGGGTGCTGGCCTCGGCCACGAAGACGCTGCTGATCAACACGACCTCCGGCACGGTGACGGTCAGCCTCGACGGCACGCTGCTGAGGCTCGTGGCCTACGAGGTCCGCGTGCAGTAGGCTTAGCTCCCATCCGGCGCGCGTTTCTGGTATAATAGGGCGACCGGCGCGCGTAGCTCAGCGGACTAGAGCATCTGTCTTCGGAACAGAGGGTCGGGGGTTCGAATCCCTCCGCGCGCACCCAGCACCCGCCCGCCATCACTGGTTGACGGCCTTTATTGCCCATGACACGGACCTGTAATAGTTCAGACTAGCACAAGCACAATACGATTCGTAGTGAGTAATTTAGTGCTTCGTCGCAATACTCTATTTCTCCTGATCGCCTCGAACCCATTCGTGTATTCGTGGCCCGGCATTCGTGGACGGCCCGCCTCCTGCCACAGTACCGCCGTCCCAGCGGCCACCGCCCACCAACCGCTTTCCGTGTCCTTTTCGTGTTCTTTCGTGGATCGTAATCACCCCATCCTCTCCACACGCCTCGGATTCACTCTGCACTTTTCTGCCGTCAAGATCGAAATAATCTGCCTTACCGTGTCGGTCAGCTTGCCCGTATGGTTCACCACCACGTAGTCGAAGTCCGGCAAGGCACGCAGTTCCACCCCCGCGATCCGCAGCCGGACTGCGAGCGCCTCCGGGTTCTCCGTCTTCCGCAGCCGCAACCTCTCGGCCTGCTCCGCCAAAGACGGCGGTGCCAGGAAGATGAAGACCGCCTCCGGCACCTGTCGGCGGATAGTCGCCGCCCCCTGCACGTCCGGCTTAACGATCACATCCTCCCCGCGCGCCAGGTACTCGGTCACCTCAGATTTCGGGATGCCGTAGAAGTGACCATAAACCTCCGCCCACTCCAATAGCTTGCCGTCGCGCCGCATCCTCTCGAACTCGGCAGCCGTCTTGAAATGGTAGTCCTCGCCGTCAACCTCATTGGGGCGGCGGGGCCGGGTCGTCGCCGTCACCGCGTAGTGGAACGGGTAGCCGAGTTCCCGCATACGGGCCAGCGTCACATCTTTGCCCACCCCCGACGGCCCCGAAATCACCACCAGCAGCGGCTGCGGCGGACGCCTCACATAGCCCGACATCTCCGGCACATCATCGTCGCGCGGCGGGGCGCTCGCCCCCGCCTCCGGTATTGACGTCTCGGCCCCCGCCTCGCCCATACTCACCTGCCCTGAGCCATGCACACCTAATCCTCCGCGCGCTGCCCGGTCCGTATAGGCACAGTATAGCGAAAAACCCCCCTCTTAGCAAGCGTTCAGCTCCACGCTTGGCGTGAAAGGGTTGCCGCGCTCAATGAGCCGGCTCTACCTCGATCCCGCTGGCCGCCCCCACACCATTCGTGTATTCGTGGTCCCATTCGTGGACGGCCGCGCCCCTGTAGCCGCACCGCCGACCGCCCATCGGCCCCCGCCCCCGCACCCACTGTCATTCTGAGAGCAGCGAAGAATCCCGGCTGACCACTGACCACCGACTACTGACCACTGACGCCGTCTAGGTCTTTCGGAGTATCTTTGCCCCCGGACCCCCAAAATGTGGCAGTAAAATGCCCTCGAAATGGATATATAAAGTGAGAGGGTAAAATTGGCGGGCCGAAAACGCCCTACTCCATGCCTGAAAAAGGCGCGGCGCGCCGCAGCGACGGCAATCTTACCCGCGCATTTTGCCCGTTTTCCAAAAAATACTCCGATCGGCGTATCTTTGCCCAAAAGGGGTGAAATAATGAGCGATCTCGTGCCTACGGTATGCATAGACTGCGGCCCACAGCCTACTGCCTACCGCCTACCGCCTACTCGCAAATGTCCATCTATAATTAGCCGCCAGGCACAAACCATACGTCGGGGGCTGCCCGTCGTGCCTGACCCAACACCCGAACCCTAATAGCGGATGGCCGAAAGCTGATAACTGACGGCTGACGGCTGACGGCTGATAGCCGACCGCTCGCTGGCACTAGCCTTATCTCTCGCGTATACTGTTGTGGGGAGGGAGAACACCTTGTACTTTGACGCATTGACAATCGCCGCGACGCGGGATGAGATGGACGCGATCTTGCCGGGGCGGGTGCAGCAGGTGAGGGCTGTGGGGCCGCAGGCGATCAGCCTGGAGATTTACGGCGGCCACCAGCGGCACCACCTGCTGCTTTCGGCGCACGCCGAGCACGCCCGCGCCCACTTGCTCACCACCCCGCCGACCCGCGACCCGACCGTGCTGACGCCGATGCTGCTGTTGCTCCGCAAGTATGTGCGTGGGGCCGTCTTGCAGGCGGTCACGCAGCCTGAGTTCGAGCGGGTGCTTGATTTTAGCTTCACGAAAGTCCTGCCGGTGCAGAAGCGCGGCCACGGCCCTGCTGCGCTCGAAGACTGGGACGAGGGCGAGGAGGATGAAGACAGCGAGGAGCCGCCGGACTTCCGCCTGTCTGAGATCCCGCCCGGCTTCGCGCTCTACGAGACCCACCTGGTCGCCGAGATCATGGGACGCCACAGCAACATCGTGCTGATCGGCTCCGACGGGATCATCATTGACGCGGTGAAGCATATCCCGGCGAGCCTGAACCGGGTGCGGACAACGCTGCCCCACCAGACCTACGTCCCGCCGCCGCCCCAGCACAAGCTGGACCTGTTGACTTTCGGCGAGCGGTCGTTCGCAGGCGAACTCCGCGGACTCGACCCCGAGGCGCTGCTCCGGCAAACCCTGGTCGCGCGCTTCAGCGCGGTCAGCCCGCTGCTGGCGCGCGAGGCTGCCTTCCGCGCGACCGGCAGTACGGAGACGACTGTGGCCGATGCCGGCGACTCCGCCCGCCTGCTTGCCGCGCTGACCGGCATCATCGCACTAGCCCGCACCGGCGATTGGCAGCCGACCGTGGCCTGGGGAGAAGCCGACGACCTAGACGAAGGCGGGGGACGTGAGGCGTTGGCGTTCGCGCCCTACCGCCTCACCCATCTTGAGGCCGCAGGCGGCACGCTCGAAGACGCTCCCTGCATATCGGCTGCGGCAGAGGCGTTCTACGCAGCGGCGGAGCAGGTTTCCGGCCACGCGCAGCTCAAGGCTGCCGTTCGTGCCGAACTCGCCGTGCGCCGCCGGCGGCTGGAGCGGAGGCAAAGGGGGTTGCAGGCCGAACTCGACCGAGCCGCCGGATTCGAGCAGCACCGCCACAAAGGCGAGATGCTCTTGGCCTACATGTACGGCATCGCGCCCGGCCAAACCCGGCTCGAGGTACCCGAAGAAGACCTGGTGATAGACCTCGACCCTCGGCGGACGCCGCTTGAGCAGGCGCAGGCACTGTTTCACGAATACGGGCGCGCCCGCGCAGCCGTCGAGGGAGGTCAGGCCCGCCTCAACGCTGTTGCCCTCGGCCTCAGCTACCTCGACGAGCTAGCCAGCCACCTCGACCTCGCCGACGACCACGACACGATCCACCTGCTGCGCTCAGAGATCGCCGCCCTCCCCGACGACACCTCCGCCCCACCCCGCCCCGCCGAGGCCGAGAAGCAGCACCCCAAGAAGCAACCTGTCAAGTCGGCAAAATCGCCCAAGTCAACCAAACGCACACATCGCAATCCGCAATCCGCACTCCGCAATCCGCAATCCGACTCGCGCCTGGCGACCACCCCGGCCCGGACGGTGACGAGCGACGGCCACACCGTGATGTACGGGCGAAGCGCCCGCCAGAACGACGCGCTAACCTTCAGCGTGGCGCTGCCCGAGGATCTCTGGCTGCACGCGCGTGGGGTTCCCGGCTCCCACGTCGTGATCCGCACCGGCGGGCGGCCCGTGCCCGAAAGCGCAGTCGCCGAGGCGGCGCGGCTGGCGGCGCGCCACAGTAAGGCGCGGACTGCCGGCGCGGTAGATGTGATCGTCACCGAGAAGCGCCACGTCCGCCGGATACCGGGCGCGCCGCCCGGCCTGGTCACCGTGAGCCACGAGCGGGTGATGCGGGTGCGCCCGGGCGACGACGAATCGGGGGAGCGCCAAGCATGAACCGCACAGACCGCCTGCTCGCCATCCTGCTGGAGTTGCAGGCGCGCCGCCGCCGTCGGGCGGAGGATCTCGCCGAGACCTTCGAGATCAGCAAGCGGACGATCTACCGCGACATTGAGGCGCTTTGCGAGGCCGGAGTGCCGATCATCGCGGTGCCCGGCCAGGGTTACTCGCTGGTGCCCGGCTACTTCCTGCCGCCGCTCATGTTCAGCCCCGACGAGGCGACAATGCTCTTGCTGGGCAGTGAGGTGGTAGCCCAGAGTTTCGATCCGCCTATGCGCGCGGTCGCCCGTTCGGCGGCGCGTAAAATCGAGGCGGTGCTGCCGCAGAAGGCGCGCGAGGAGGTGCATTATCTCCAGAGCAGCATAGCCTTCATACCGCCCACCGCCGGAACGAACCCCGACGCGGAGGCGATGCTCGGCAAGCTGCGGCACGCTATCGTCGAGCGGGCGCGGGTGCGCTTCCGTTACCATGCGCGGAACACCGAGAGCCGGGAGCCTTCTCCCGACCGGCGCGAGGCTGATCCCTACGCGCTTGTCCACTACGACGCCGCCTGGTATCTCAGCGCATACTGCCACAAGCGGAAGGCTATCCGCAACTTTCGCCTCGATCGGATGGAGGATCTGAGCCTGCTCGGAGAGACATTCTCCCGGCCCGCCGACATCCCGCTCGGCCAACGCGCACCGTCGGCGCGGGAGGTCGTCGTCCGCGCCATTTTCGCGCCCGAAGCGACACGCTGGGTGCGCGAGGCCCGGTCATTTTACATGGTCGCCGAGGAGGAGACCCCGGATGGACTGCTGCTGACACTGCGCGCATGGAGGGACAGCGACCTGCTCGGCTGGCTCCTGAGCTGGGGCGCACAGGTCCGCGTCCTCGAACCCGAGTCCCTTCGACGAAAGATAGCAGAGGAGGCCGAAAAAATAGCGCAAAATCATAGAAGCTGTTCTCGGTGAGGCAGATCTCGCTTCCGATGCCGACTCTACGCCTCCTGGGGCTTGCGCTGATCGCCGCGCCGTTGGGAGCACTGCAAACATGGGTGCCGGGGGCCGGAATCCTTGCAGCGATTTATCTGGTGGGGCTGGTCGTGGCGGTTGTCGTAGACCTGCGGCAAAGCCCCTCGCCGGGTCGGTTCCGTGTAGACCGTGTGAACGAAACCAAGCTCTCACTGGGTGCCGACAACCCGATCCGCGTCCGCGTGCGGGACCCGCGCCCCGCCGGTCCTCCGGTCCGCTTCGAGGTGCGCGACGATCCGCCCGCCGACTTCCGGGCGAGCGACCTGATCCTCGCCAGCCGGATCGGCCCACGGCTGGAGGTCGCGCTCCAATACACCGTCTACCCTCCGCACAGGGGCGACTACACCTTTGGGGATATGTATGCGCGCGTCTGGACCGCCTGGGGCCTGCTGACGCGACAGGCGCGCTTCCCCAGCGCCACGCCAGTCAAGGTTTACCCCAACCTGCTCGATGTGCGGCGATACGAGATGCTCGCGCGGCGCGGCGCGCTCTTCGAGATCGGGCTGAAAAACGCACGGCGGCTCGGCAGCGGCACCGAGTTCGAGCGGTTGCGCGACTACACCCACGGCGACGACTACCGGCAGATGGCCTGGGCAGCGACGGCGCGCCACGCAAAGCCCATCGTGATCGAGTACGAGACCGAGCGCAGTCAGCCGGTGATCCTGATGCTCGACGCCGGGCGGCTTATGTCGGCCCCCGTCGGCGATCTCGCCAAGCTCGATTACGCGATCAACACCTGCCTGCTGCTCGCATACGTCGCCACGCTGAAAGGCGACCGGGTGGGGCTGCTGGTCTTCGCCGACAGCGTGTTGGGCTACTACCCGCCGCGCCGGGGCCGCGACCAGTTCCTGCAACTCCTCGACGCGCTCTATAATGTGCAGGCGCAGCCGGTGGAGAGCGAGTACGCCGCCGCGACCGACTTCCTGGCGCGCCGCCATCCCCGCCGCGCCCTCGTCGTGCTCTTCACCGACATACTCGACCGCGCGGGGGCCGCCGGCCTCGTGCCCTATGTGAGCCGCCTCGCCCCACGCCACCTGCCGCTCGTCGTCGCGGTGGGCGACCCCGCCGTGACCGCGCAAGCCGGTGCCGTGCCCGCCGATGTGACCGCCCTCTACGAGCGGTCCGTGGCCGGCCTGCTGCTCGGAGAGCGTAAGGCGGCGCTCGACACACTCTCGGCGCGCGGCGTTCTCACCCTCGACGTGCCCGCCGGTAGCCTGAGCGTGGCGGTGATCAACCGCTACTTGGAACTGAAGGCGCGGGGGCAACTCTAACCACCAACAACTAACCACTCCATCCACCGCCCATGTCCGCTGCAAGTCGCCAGCAGGCGCTCGGTTTCTACCCCGCCCGCGTAAGAGAGCAGCCGGAGTTGCGGGTAGGTGATGCGGTGGCCCTCGATGGAGATGCAGCAGAGGTCGCGCTTCGAGCCGTAGTCGGCCAGGATCGCGGCTAGGCGGGAGCGGCCTTCGTCCGAGAACTGGTTGACTGTGAAGCTGTGGAAGATGCTGAGGAGCGCGCCTTCGGGCACGGAGTCCATGATGCCGGGGAGCAGGTCGAGAGCGTCCCCGGCGCGGATCTCCGGCGGGTCGCGGCGGACTACGGCCAGCGCACGCTCCAACAACTCGACTCGGGCGCTATGCTCCGGCCAGATGAGCGCGCGCAGCCAGGCCGTCGCGTCGGGGTCGCGGACATCCACCGGGTGCAGGTCAATCCCCAGGCGGGACGCGACCGGCGGGAAGACATCCGGGAATGGTGGCTGCAAGTCGCCGCGCAGTTCGCATGTAAGCTGGACAGCCGCCCCAGGGTCGCCGTACCTGCGGCCCCTGCCGTAGTCGTAGCCGAGGCGGTCCCAGAGCAGGTTGAGACCGGCGCTCGCCCCGATCTCGACCACAGCAAGCTGGCGTCCCCCAGCGCGCTCGCCGACGATGCCGAACGCCGGCAGCAGCATGGCACATCGGCGCACCTCGTTCGTCTGCACCCGTCTAGTCTGGATCAGCCTGGTGATCGCGGGCACGTGCGCGAAGCAGAAGTCGCGGAAGACGCGGTAGGCGTCGGCAGGTGGAAGAGGGCTGGGCGTGAGACTCGGATAGAACGCTATCAGCGGGTGTCGCGCGCCCTGTAGGAGGAGGTAATGCACCGCCCCCATGAACAAGTAGGCCGCCGGCTCGGAGGTTGCGCGCCCCGCCAAGGCAAGCATTTCGGGGTCTTCGGAGACTCCGAGCGCGAGCTGCCGGTAGAGCGGGGACGCATCGTCTCGGTCGCCTCCGGCAAAGCCGACGAACTGCCGGACTAGCCTCTCAGCCCGGTTCGGCTGCGCGTGGTCGGGCATTGAACAGCCTCGTTCGCATCTTCGTGCGGGCGGGGTCGCGTCCGGCGAAGATCAGGTAAGTGTAGAGCAGCAGCCCCGTCAGCAGGCCGAAGCCGATATGGAACCAGAGCGGCGTCTCCGACGGAGAGACGTTGCCCTCGATTATCCCGGCGATGATCAGCAGCCCCGCGCCACCGAGTATCATCTGCACGGCCTCCTGCGCCGCGAGCCGCAGCGACGCTCCCCGCGAGAGCATACCCGGGCGGAGCATCGAGTCGGCCAGCCGCAGCCCCGCGCCCCCGGCGATGCAGATCACCGTCAGCTCAATGAAACCGTGGGGGAATATGAAGGACCAGAGGTCGGGTCCGGCACCGTAGACCTGGCACAGCCCCGAGATCGCGCCGAGGCTGATGCCGTTGGAGATCAGCACGAGCACTGTCAGCACACCGAAGAGCATCCCGCCCGCGAAGGCTAAAAGGGTCACCTGGATGTTGTTCGTCAGGATCTCGGTCGAGGCGTATGGCCGCTGCTGGACGGGTATCTTCGTCCAGAGTTCGTGGCGTTCGAGGAAGCTACGAACTCCGTCGTATGTCGCGGGCGACAGCAGCGCCTCGGCGTTGTGCGGCTGCACGACGACCGCGATCCAGGACGCAATCGCCGGCAGGAACAGCAGCGCGGCGGCGATCAGCACGTAGACCCAATGTCGGCGGACTAGGCGAGGGAAATCGGTTGTGTAGAAGCGGATCGGCTGCCGCCAGCTCCAGCCGCCCTGCCGGTAGATCGCCGCATAGCTGCTGCCCACGAGTTGGTTGAGGTAGAGCGTGAGGCGGTCGCCTGGGTAATCGCGGCGGGCGCGGGCGAGGTCACCCGTGGCCTGGCGGTAGAGGCGTCCCAGCTCCTCGATCTCGTCGGCGGAAAGGTCGGCCGGCCGCCCCCGCTCCGCGCGAAGGCGCAACTCGTCTAACCGCGCCCAATCCGCCCGCCGCACCGTGATGAACTGCTCCGCCATCTGGGTCGCCATGCGGCCATTGTAACACGCCTCCGCCCCTTGCCGCAAGCCTGATGCTGCTGTACAATGGGCGCATGGAACTGGCCGATGATCAATTTGTGGTCGCAACGCCGGAGATGGTGGAGTTCGGGTATGAGGTCGCGGGGGTCGGCTCACGGTTTATCGCCGCGCTGTTGGACACCACCCTGATCGGCGTGCTCTACATGCTGCTCCTCGTGGCCCGCCTCCTCATCGCGGGCAACACCAGCCTCGGGATCAACTACTTCGTGGCCGGGCTGTTCGCCGTGCTCGGCTTCGTGTTGCTCTGGGGCTACTATGTCTTCTTCGAGACGCTATGGAGCGGCCAGACCCCCGGCAAGAGGCTGACGCACCTCCGCGTGGTGCGCGATGCGGGTGGGCCGATCGGTTTCTGGGAGGCGCTGATCCGCAACCTGGTTCGCATCGTGGACTTCCTTCCGTTCGGCTACGCGATCGGCGTGGTCACCATGTTCGTCAACGGCCGGGCGCGGCGGCTGGGCGACTTCGCCGCAGGCACGCTCGTCGTCCGCGAAGGGAGTGCGATCACGCTGCCCCAGCTCGTCGAGCGCACCGGCTTCGCAGGCGTTCCAGCCGGCCCGCCTCTCCCCGAATCACCGCTGGCAGCCGAGATAGACGTGCGGCTGCTGACGCCCGCCGACCTCTACCTGGTCCGCGAGGTACTGGCCCGCCAGTGGACGCTCACCCCCCCCGCCGCCTGGCAACTCATGCTCAAGGCGACGCAGATAGTCGCCGCCCGCACTGGGCTGCGCGGCACCGTCACCGACCCCTATGCGTTCCTGACCGAGGTGCTGCGGCTGGCGGAGCGCCGCTCGGCTGCCGTCGCCTCGGTTACGGTACCAGCCTACACTGATCACCCAACGGAGGTTTGACATGGCTCAACAACAAGCGCCCGACACCGCCCCGTCGCAGGGGTCGCCACCCCCTCTGGCCTGTGACATGGACGCGATCCCGGCCGACCGCCGCGCGGCACACCAGGAACAGGGCGAGTACCTGTTCCGCACAGTGGCCCAAGAGATAAGCGAGGAAGCCGCCGGCTATGCCTTCCGGTTTCCCGCCGGCGCATACCCCCTAGTGACCGAGTTCATCGCCGATGAGCGGCTCTGCTGCCCCTTCTTCGACTTCGAGTTGCATGTGCCCCCAGCCGGCGGGGATCTCCAGCTGCACATCACCGGCGGGCCGGGCGTGAAGGACTTCTTGCAGGCGCTCTTGTCAACTTAACCCTGGAGGTTCACGATACGCTGAGAATACTCTTGGTAGACGACGAAGCCACGATCCGCGAAGCGCTGCGACAGAGGTTCGAGCGCGAGGGCTTCGCCGTCAGCACTGCGGCGACCGGCGGCGAGGCGCTCGGCGCGCTGCTCGGCGGGGATGCGCCCCCGCTCGCCGCAGACTGCCTTGTGCTCGACCTGATGCTGCCGGACCTCGACGGCTTCGATGTGCTGCGCCGGCTGCGGCAGGCCGGGGCCGACCTGCCGGTGATCTTGCTGACCGCCCGCACAGACGACGTGGATAAGATAGTCGGCCTCGAGCTCGGAGCGGACGACTACGTGGTGAAGCCGTTTAACCCGCGGGAACTCGTCGCCCGCGTGCGCGTCCTGCTGCGGAGGATGGCCGAGGTCCGCACCCTCCGCGAGGCGCTCGCGGCCGGCGGCACCGAAGACGCAGCGCCCGGCATACAGATCGACCGGGTTGCCCGCATCGCCCGCTACAACGGCCGGCCGCTTGACCTGCGGCCACGGGAGTTCGAGCTGCTGGCGCTGCTGGCAGCCCACCCAGGCCAGGTCTTCACCCGCGACCTGCTCCTCGACAGGGTGTGGGGACAGGCCGAGTTCGTGGAGCCGCGCACCGTGGACGTACATATCCGCCGCCTCCGCGAGAAGATCGCCGCAGTGGACCCCGACGCCAATCCAATCAGGACAGAGCGCGGCGTCGGCTACCGGCTGCAAAGCTGAGGCCGCAGCATGGCCCTACGGATCGCGGCGCTCTACCTGGCAGGCACCTTACTGCTGTTGCTGGCGCTCGGCGGCGCGCTCTACCTCAGCACCGAACGCGCCCTGCTCGACTCGCGCCAGAGCGACCTACAGACCTTCGCTTCCGGCGATGCCGCCTTTCTCGGAAGCGCGGTCGGCAGCCAGGGCGACCTGGTGGCGCAAGCTGCGACTATCGCGCAGAGCCTGCCTCGCCCCGCAGAGGGTGGCGTGCGGATCTTCTCGGCGAACGGCACCTTACTGGCCGCCCTGCCGCCGGAGAGCGCAGGCAACCGCCACCCCAGCCGCGCGACCATCAGCTGGCTGCCGACGAGCCTGATCACCCTGATCCTTACGCCGGGCGACGAGCCAGGGCGGATATACGCCGCTGTGCCTATCCAGGATGCCGGCAAGGCGGTGATCGGTGTGGTTGAGGCTGAAGGCACACGCGCCGACATAGACTCGATCCTAGACCGGCTGCGGAGGGCCTTCGCTATCGCCGCCGGGCTTGCCGCGCTTTTCGCGGTCGGCGGCGGGCTGTTGCTGGCGCGGTGGATAGCCCGCCCGGTGCGCCGTCTTGAGGCCGTCGCCACGGCAATCGCCGGGGGCGATCTGAGCCGCAGGGCGACCGGCCTGCCAGGCAATGAGATCGGCGCGCTGGGGGAGAGCTTCAACCGGATGGCCGCTCGCCTCTCGGGGCTGCTCGACGAGGCGCGGGGGGAGCAAGCCCGGCTCTCGGCACTGCTCGCGGGGCTGGCCGACGGCGTGCTGGCGTGCGGCGCAGATGGCACGCTCACCCTGGAGAACCCGGCCGCACGCGAAATGCTCGGCGTACCGCCCGATGCCCCGGCCTCAACCGTGCAGGAGGCGGCAGCTGCGCTTGGTATCTCCGCGCTCTGGCGGCGGGCGATGGGCCGCGAGCCGGGTGCCGAGCACGCAGGGCCGGCGGAGGCCGAGATCCAGGCCGGGGGGCGCGTCTGCCTGGCCGTCGCGGTGCCGATAGCGGAGGGTGGGGCGGTCTGCGTGCTGCGAGACATCACCCGGCTCCGCGAACTCGAACAGGGCCGCGCCTCTGTTCTGCGCCGCCTGGGACATGAGCTGCGGACGCCGCTGACCGCGCTCCGCACCGTGCTGGCGAACCTCGCCGACACTGCGGCCCCCGACGATGCCCCGGCGTTGGCGACCGCCGAGGCCGAAGCCGCCCGCCTCAGCCGCCTGGTGGAGGAGATCTTTGTCATGAGCCAGGGGCGTGCTGGCACGCCTCTCTCAACGCGGCCCACCGACCTGAGCGCACTGGCAGAAGCCGGTTGCGCGCTCTTCGCGGCCCGTGCCGGGCGGCTCGGCGTGACCTTACGCGGGCCTGAGACAGGGGCTGCTCCGGTCGTCGTGCGCGGCGACCCCGACCGGCTCCGGCAGGTCTTGGTCAATCTGCTGGACAATGCGTTGCGGCACACGCCTCCCGGCGGCCTGGTCACAGTGTCTACAGAGGCGGTGGAGGGAGAGGCATTGCTGACTGTGCGCGACAACGGCGAGGGCATGGACCCGGTGACAAGCCGTTGGGCGTTCGAGCCGTACTACCAGGGCGGCTCGCCTCATCCAGCCGAGATCGCGAATGAAACGGGGCAACCCGGGGGCATCGGCAGCAGCGGCCTCGGCCTAGCAATCGTGCGGGAGATTGCGACCGCGCACGGAGGCAGCGTCAGCCTCGAAAGCAGCCCCGGCATGGGCACGACAGTATGCGTAAGGCTATCGCTTGCTATGTAGGATGGGCGATGATACCGGTTACGCCATGCCGAAGGTCGAGAGCTACGTCCGGCTCCATAGTACTTCGCCTTGACCATCTCAAGCCCCTACAACCAGATGCTGGGTAGCGGCAGCTACTTGCACCAAAAGGGCTTCTGACACCACTTGCCCGTGGCGCAGGGGATGTTGGACGGGCCACGCGGTTAGGAGGCCCACGAATAGGCGGGCGTTGGCCGTCTGCACCACCTGTATGATCCGCTTTATATGATCCTTCTCTGCCATCGGGCGCATTGCGTACCGGTAGACTTCGGCTCCATTAGTGAAATAAGGCACTTCTGGATCATACGGCTCCTGTGCATCCGCATTAATATCTTGGAAGATGACACACCGATAGGGATCGGGTTGCAGATATGCATAGATAAAGCTGACAAGAGCGGATCTTCCAGCCACGTTGGCAGACACTGGCGCAATCATCCAGCCCGGCGCTAGCCTGGTCGGCGTGGGCTGACCTACAAGCCCCCATTGCGCCACCTGTTCCCGGGCGTAGTCTGGCGTTTCAGGAGGGGGATAGGCGTGGACGTAGCCCTTGTCTAAGGGTAGCCTGAGCAAGCACCGTGGGAGAGTATAGCCATCCAAACATTCGCGGATATAGGCGAGCGCGCTAATGCCCAGACGCACATCCTCAATTAGCATGGCTTGCCTCCGTTGTGTGGCCTCCGGGCAGCGTTAGGCTATATCATCCGCGTAGCGTATACACGCGCGGATGTCTTCCGGCTGAAGCTCGGGGTAGTAGTCGGTTAATCTCTGTGAAAGACTTCCCTTCTTCCACTAACGTAAGCACATTCTGCACCGGAATCCGAGTGCCGGCCACACACGGCTTGCCGAAATGGATGTTTGGGTTGACCTCGATTCGCGCGTTCATTATCTCACCTTGCCTTTTCAAATTACCTGTCCTGCTGGGACACCTCTATCCATATTCTACTATATACTGGTCGGTCCGTGCATCAGTCTCACGACTCCTCTCCCAGCACAAGGTCAAGCGCGTGCGGCCCGATCACGCTGTATATAAAGCAATCAGGGCAAAGTGACCTCGGAAAGTTGCACTGCTGATCCCTATGGCGTATAATGGCCTGATTGGCAGACCCTTTCAGTGGAACAGGATGGCGTATTATGGCGAAACCCGTGGTAGCGATTGTTGGACGCCCGAACGTCGGCAAGTCGTCCCTTTTCAACAGGCTCGTCGGCGAACAGAGAGCGATTGTCCAGGACCAGCCCGGCACGACGCGGGACCGGCTCTACGGCGATGCCGACTGGAACGGCGTTGAGTTCACCGTGATAGATACCGGCGGCCTCGTTCTGGACGAGACGTTGCCGGGCGAGATCGAGCTTTCGAGCGAGGAGATCGTCCGCCGCACCCGCGAGCAGGCACAGGCCGCGATAGAGGAAGCCGATGTGGTGCTCTTCATGGTGGACGCACGCAGCGGCCTCACCGGGGCCGACGAGGAGATCGCCGAGGTGCTGCGGAAGTCGGCCAAGCCTGTGATCGTCGCCGCGAACAAGGCAGAGAACGAGACGCGCCGGCTCAACGCGGTCGAGTTCTACCAACTCGGCCTCGGCGACCCCATGCCGATTTCGGCGCACCACTCGGTAAACACCGGCGACCTCCTCGACCTGATCGTGGAGAGCTTGCCGTCGGCCCAGGAAGAAGAAGACGATGAAAACGTCACCCACATTGCGCTGGTCGGCAGGCCGAACGTCGGCAAGTCGCGCCTGCTGAACGCGCTGCTCGGCCAGGAGCGGGTGATCGTCAGCGACATGCCGGGCACCACGCGCGACGCGATAGACACCGAGCTGATTTACGGCGAGGGCGAGGAAAAGCTGCCCATCACTCTGATCGACACCGCCGGGATTCGCCGCCGGGGCCACATCGAGCCTGGCGTGGAGAAGTACAGCGTGATCCGCGCTCTCCGGGCGATCACGCGCTCAGACGTGGTGCTGCTGCTGATCGACGCGACTGAGGGCATCACGGCGCAGGACACGCATATCGCCGGCTATGTGCTCGAGCAGCTAAAGAGCATGGTGCTCGTCGTCAATAAGTGGGATCTGGTCGAGAAGGACAGCAGCACGCTCGGCACGTTCACCGCGAAGCTCCGCGAAGAGCTGAACTTCATGCCCTACGTGCCCTTCCTGTTCATCTCAGCGAAGTATGGGCAGCGCACGAACCGCGTGCTGCCTGCTGCGCTGACCGTCGTGGCAGAGCGCAAGAAGCGGGTGTCGACCGCCGCGCTCAACAAGTTGATGAAGGAAGCCACTATGGCCCACCCGCCGCCGTCGAAGCCGGGCAAGTGGGTCAAGTTCCTCTACGTGACGCAGGCCGAGACAAGCCCGCCGACCTTTGTCTTCTTCGTGAACGACGCCGAGGCTGTCCACTTCTCCTACAAGCGTTACCTCGAGAACCAGCTGCGCGAGAACTTCGGATTCGAGGGCACCCCGATCAACCTGATCTTCCGTACCCGCCACGCCGGCGAGCAGCAATTCGACCGTTAGCCGTCAGCTTTCAGCAATGTGGCGCAGAGAGCGAGCGGTGTATTAGGCCAAAGCTGAGTGCTGACGGCTGAGTGCTGATTGCTGATCGCTCACGTACCTGCATAGCCGTTCGGGTGTTCCCGGTGCCAGGCCCAGGCGTCGCCGATGATCCTCTCCAGGTCGGGGTAGCGCGGCGTCCAGCCTAGTTCGGCCTTTATCCGCTCGGAACCGGCCACCAGCGCCGCAGGGTCACCGGCGCGGCGGGCGACCGACCGCGTTGGGATAGGGTGCCCGGTCACGCGGCGAGCCGCCTCGATCACCTCGCGCACCGAGAAGCCCTTGCCGTTGCCGAGGTTGAGCGCCGCACTCGCCCCGCCCTTCGCCAGGTGGTCCACCGCCAGCAGGTGGGCGTCGGCCAAGTCGAGCACATGGATATAGTCGCGCACCGCCGTGCCGTCGGGCGTCGGGTAGTCTTCGCCGTAGACCTCGGCGTATTCCCGCCGGCCGGCAGCGACATCCAGCACTAGCGGGATCAGGTGGGTCTCCGGGTGGTGGTCCTCGCCGTAGGCCGCAGACGCGCCGCAGGCGTTGAAGTAGCGCAGCGAGATAGACTTGAGGCCGTGTATCCGCTCGTACCAGGGCAGCAGCCGCTCGAATGTCAGCTTCGACTCCCCGTAGACATTGACCGGCTCCTGCGGATCATCCTCCCGGATAGGCAGCGTCCTCGGTTCCCCGTAGACGGCGGCGGATGAGGAAAAGACCAGCATGCCCACGCCCGCAGCCGCCATCCCATCGGCCAGGTTCAGTGAGCCGGTGACGTTGTTGCGGAAGTACTTGCCGGGATCCTGCATACTCTCCCCGACGAGAGAATGAGCCGCGAAGTGGATCACCGCCCCGATCTGATGCTCGCGCAACACCCCTTTCAGCCCACGCAAGTCGAGCAGGTCGCCCTCGACAAACGTCGCCTCCGGATGCACCGCCGCGCGGTGCCCCTTCACCAGGCTGTCGTAGACCACGACCCTGTCCCCCCGCCCGACCAGCCTCTCCACGGTGACGCTGCCTATATATCCGGCCCCGCCGGTAACCAGGATGTCCATGCCTGCCCTCCATCACAAAGTATAGGGCATTATAACATATCGGGGGCGGGGGAAGTTGACGCGAGGCCGCTTGCCGCCGCTACCGGGATGTGGTACTCTGTTGAGTGAGAGGTAGAGTAGATGGCCGATACAGACGTTAAGCAAGACGCGCCCGCCGCAGGAGCGGATTCACCATTTGGCGCGTAAGGAGAAACCGATGGACCAGTGGAGCTACAATATCTTGGTAGTCGACCTGGTGGCACCTAAACCCACCGCCGCCAAGATGTGGGAAGTACGTGGGCCGGACGGCCTTACGGACTGGGATAGGTTACAAAAGATGGGCAGCGACGGCTGGGAGTTGGTGAGTGTCACGCCGGTCACAGGAGGATGGGGCGTGAGCGGCATGGCGGTAACGACGCAGATGGTATTTACGTTCAGGCGCAAAGTGGAGGCCAACTAAGCCAAAAGGAAAGCGGCCCGATGATCGTTTGCTATGACCCGCGCACAGGTGCCGGATGCGATGCCCAGAATCCGGACGGGACGCCATTCTGCCAAAAGTGCAGCATGTTCCTCGCCCAAGCCGTGCGTCTGTACAACGTCGGCGACCGTGTGAGCAGCTACCGGATTATCCAGGTGCTGGGGCACGGTGGCGTCGGCGCGGTCTACGAAGCCGAGGCGCTGCCGGGTGTCGGGCTGCCGGGCGGTGTGCAGCCGGGGCAGCGAGTCGCACTGAAGGAGAACTTCGACCCTGCCAGCCTCAGCCAGTTGCAGCGCGAGTTCGCCGCCCTCAGCCGAGTGGACCACCCGAACCTGCCCTGCTACTACGAGGTGTTCGCGGCGGGCGGCAACAGCTACTTGGTCATGGAGTTGGTGCCGGGCCAGAACCTGCAAGATGTGTCGGCGAAGCGGCCCGGCGGCTTGGTGGAGTCCCAGGTGCTCGGCTACGCCATGCAACTCTGCGACGCGCTGACCTGCCTGCACAGCCAAACTCCCCACATCCTGCACCGCGACATCAAGCCAGCCAACATCCGCCTGACCCCAGAAGGCCTGATCAAGCTGGTGGATTTCGGCCTGCTCAAGCAGGGGACGGGGCAGACGCGCAACAGCATCTTTGGTATGGGCACTTTGGCGTACGCACCGATTGAGCAATATGGCAGCGGCGGCACGAACCCTCGCAGCGACATTAACAGCCCCGGCCTGGTCCCCGGACGGGTAGCGCATTGCTTTCGAGTCGAATCGTGACGGCAACGATGAAATTTACGTGATGAACGCTGACGGCAGTGGGCAAACCCGCCTCACCAACAACTCCACAAATGACTATGGCCCGGCCTGGGCACCCAAATAAGGCCCAGGCCCTTTCTTCAAGCTATGGAGACATCAACAATGCAAACACCCGCCGGCCCAACCCTACATCCCGACACCGAGATCGGCGTCATAGCCCTGACCGTGGCTGACCTCGCCCGGTCACGGGATTTTTACCGAGTTGTGCTCGGCTTCTCCTTGCTGCGAGAGGATGCTGGTTACGCTGTGCTCGGCGCGGGCGCGGTGCCGCTCCTCGTGCTGCACGAGCAGCAGGGTGCGCCTCCCGCGCCCGCAGAAGCGACCGGCCTCTACCACTTCGCCATACTCGTGCCGACCCGCGCCGACCTCGCGCGGTCGCTGCTGCACCTGGTCGAGAGCGGATACCGGCTGGGCGGCGCGGCGGATCACCTCGTCAGCGAGGCCCTCTACCTGTCGGACCCCGACGGCAACGGCATCGAGATCTACCGCGACCGACCCCGCGACGCATGGCCGCGCTCGGGCGGGCGGATACAGATGGCGACCGATCCGCTCGACCTGCGCGCGCTGCTGCGCGAGGCCCAGGCCGACCCCCGGCCCTGGATCGGCCTGCCCGAAGGCACCCGCCTCGGCCACATGCACCTACAGGTCGGAGATATACCCCAGGCGCGCGCCTTCTACCACGGCCTGCTCGGCTTCGACGTCACAGTGGACATGGAGCACATGGGCGCTATCTTCGTCAGCGCGGGCGGCTACCACCATCATCTCGGCCTCAACACCTGGCAGAGCCGTGGCGGCAGTCCAGCACCCGCGGGCAGCGCGGGGCTGCGCTACTTCAGCATCCGCCTGCCCGATGCCGATGCCCTGGCCCCCGTGCTGGCCCGCCTCGACGCAGCCGGCGTGCCCCACCGTGAAGAGAATGGCGGGGTCGCGTTCGAAGACCCCTGGCACAACGCCATCTTGCTCACGACCGGCCCGCCCTCCGCGCCCTAGCTCCGCACCCCATGCCGGCGGGATGCCGGCGATACGGAGGCCCTCCCCTACCTAGGGCCTATGCGTGCTACCAGGGGTGAGGAGGGACAAACGGGCGCTCCTCTGCTAAAATGGGTTTCTATCACAAGCCCTTAGCAGAAAGGAACGCCCTATGGATTATACACCACCCCGGCTCACCGTCGAGCGGCAAGACGCTCATCTCGACATCGAGCTCAACGACCTGCTCGAAGCCTTCGCCTCTATCCCCGACC
>JBPCPV010000012.1:0-32773 GCA_050998805.1 Chloroflexia bacterium
CAAGCCCTTAGCAGAAAGGAACGCCCTATGGATTATACACCACCCCGGCTCACCGTCGAGCGGCAAGACGCTCATCTCGACATCGAGCTCAACGACCTGCTCGAAGCCTTCGCCTCTATCCCCGACCCCCGGCGCGCTCAGGGCAGGCTCTACCCTCTACCAGGCTTGCTCTCCCTGGCGCTCGCGGCTATTTTGTGCAACTGCCTATCAGTGCTCGCCGTCGCTGAGTGGGCCGAACTACAGTCGGAGGACTTGCTCACCGCACTCGGCCTACCCGCCCAGCGCAGCCCGAACCAGTCAACTCTCCACCGTCTCTTTCGTCGGCTCGACCCGAAGTCGTTGAGCTTAGCACTGACCAACTACTTCACGCGCAAGGCGGGCCGGCCGACGCAGCGCGGCTCGCAGGCAGTGGCCGTAGACGGCAAAGCCCATCGTGGGCAGCTAAACTTCGAGCCTAGAAACGCCTGCTCGATCCACGATGTCGAGGCATTCTGCCACGAACTCGGCATCGTGCTGGCGCAAATCGCGCTGGACAATCAAGGTGGGCAAGGAGAGCTAGCGGCGGCTCCCCAACTTCTGGGAAGCATCTCTTGGAAGGGGCGAGTGCTGACAGGGGATGCCCTCTACTGCCAGGCCCACCTCTGTCGGCAATTGGTAGCTGAGGGCGGCGACTATCTGCTGGTGGTCAAGCGCAACCAGCCTGACTTACAAGAGGAGTTGGCCACCCTTTTCGAGGCACCTGAAATGCAGAGCGCCAAAGCCGCGGCACTACTGAAGTTCGATTACCGCGAGGCTTCGACGATCAACAAAGGCCATGGACGGATCGAGCAACGCCGGGCGGTGGCATCAAGCGAGCTAGTGGACTACAGCCGCTGGCCAGGTCTAGCTCAGGTTGTGCAGATTGAGCGGACTTGGCAGCAAAAGGGGCAAACCAGGCGGGCAAAACACTACCTGGTGACGAGCCTGCCCGAGCAAGTGGCAAGCGTGGAGCAGCTAATGAAAATCAGGCGAGGGCATTGGGGGATAGAGAACTCGCTACACTACGTGAAGGACGTGACGTTGGGGGAGGATCGCAGCATGGTCCATGTGGGTCATGGAGGAGCGGTAATGTCGGCATTGCGCAGCACGGTGGTGAGCCTGCTACACCTGGGAGGCACCAACAAGATAGCTTCGGCTCTGCGCGCCAACAGTCAGCGCCCCGAGCGGGCGTTGGCCCTCCTGGGGCTTCGAAATTCGTCTGGCGCATAGGCCCTACCTCAGTCGGCTTTGCTTGACATCTGCTTGACGGCTCACGTATAATGAACCGGGCGGGTCTGCGCGACGCCGATGGTTCGTTTTTGCCTTCTGTAGACCCCGTGATTTTGTACAGATTGCCCCTTTAGGGCAGAGGAGACCCCATCCTATCATGGTAGGACCACTCAACGCTGTCTTCGGACTGTTCAGCCGCGATATTGGAATCGACCTGGGTACGGCGAATACCCTCGTATACGTCAAAGGCAAAGGGATCGTGATTTCGGAGCCGTCCGTGGTTGCGATTGACAAGAAGACTAAGGAGCGCCGCGCCGTCGGCGCTGAGGCTAAGGCGATGGTCGGCAAGACGCCGGGCAATATCATCGCGATACGCCCGCTCAAGGACGGGGTGATCGCCGACTTCGATATGGTCGAGGTCATGCTCCACTACTTCATCGAGAAAGTACATTCGCAGAGGTTGATGATGCCCCGGCCGCGGATCGTCGTCGGCATCCCGTCGGGCGTGACCGAGGTCGAGAAGCGCGCCGCCCACGACGCCGCGATACATGCAGGCGCGCGCGAAGCCTACCCTATCGAGGAGCCTATGGCCGCCGCGATCGGGGCCGGACTGCCTGTGCAGGAGCCGATCGGCAGCATGATCGTGGATGTCGGCGGCGGCACTACAGAGGTCGCCGTGATCAGCCTCGGCGGCATCGTGATCAACCACAGCATACGCACTGCCGGCGACGAGATAGACGAGGCCGTGATCCAGTACGCCCGACGAGAACACAACCTGCTGATCGGCGAGCGCATGGCCGAGGCGGCCAAGATCGCCGCAGGCTCGGCATACCCGTTGGCCGAGGAAAAGCAAGTAACCCTGCGGGGGCGCGACCTCGTGACCGGCCTGCCGAAGGCGGTCGAGGTGTCGAGCGTCGAACTCCGCGAAGCGATCTCCGGCCCGGTCAACCTGATCATCCAGATCGTGAAGCTCGCGCTCGAAGAGACGCCGCCGGAACTAGTGGCCGACGTTATGCAGAATGGGATAACGCTGGCTGGCGGTGGGGCGCTGCTTGCCGGGCTTGACCGCAGGCTGACGGTAGAGACAAAGATGCCGGTCTATGTCGCTGACGACCCACTGACCTGCGTGGTCCGGGGCACCGGACGGATCGTCGAATCGTTGGAGGAGTACTCCCGCGTCCTCGCCAGCTCCTCGGCGGTTCGTAGGGTAGTCGTGTGAGAGCCGTCAGCCTATGAAAAGTAGAGATCGCTCACTCGAATCTGCTCGGACGACATCGCGCACACTGACGCTGCTTGCGACTTGCCTGCTGCTGGCGCTTGCGCTGCTCGGTCTCGCCGGGGTGCCTGCGTTGCAGCCTGTGCGCGGCACCCTCCAGGCGGCGGTCGCCCCTGTGCAGCAGATGTTCAGCCAGGCCACCTACGGCATAAACAGCTGGCTACAGACCGCGAACAATATGCACGATCTTGAGGCCACGTCCGCAGCCCAGCGCGAACAGATCGCCCAGTTGGAGACCGAGATCGCCCGGCTCAAGGGCCTGCCCGCCGAGAACAGCACCCTCCGCCAGATGCTCGGTTTCAAGCAAGAGAACCCCGACCTCCAAAGCCTGCCGTCGCTGGTTGTGGGCCGCGACCCGAGCGGCCTCTCCCGGATCCTGATCATCGACCGTGGCAGCGCAGACGGCGTGCGCGAGACGATGGCCGTCACAAGTCCCGGCGGCTACCTGCTCGGCGTGGTCAGCAAGGTGACGCCCCACCAGGCGACCGTGCTGCTGATTGACGACGTGGACAGCACCGTGCCCTCCCTCATCGATCGCTCCCACGTCGAAGTGAACGTGCAGGGGCAGGCGCAGCACGGCGGGCGGCTGCTGGTGACCCATATCCCGCAGGGGGCCGATGTCGCCAAAGGCGACTTAGTGAAGACCTCCGGCCTCGGAGGCTCGTTGCCGCGCGGCCTGCTGCTCGGCCAGATATACGAGGTCCACCAGAAGGACATTGCCGAGGAGCAAGAGGCGCTCGCCTACCCGATGGCGATCCCCGAGACGATAGCCCAGGTGCTTGTGATACTCGGCGCGGGGCCGACCGGCGGCGCGCCCCGCCCGGTTGATGCTCCCCCGACGGTTGACCCGCTCGCCTCTGTGACGGCGACGCCGGGCCTGCCTGCCGCGATATACCCGGTGCCGCCGACCAGTACGCCACCGCCGACCCGCACGCCGATGCCGAAGATCACGCCTGTACCGGCTGCGCCGCCGACAAGTACACCACCAAAGAAACGCTGATGTTGACTCTGGTTGGGCTGTTGCTGATCGCCCTCGCCGGCCTGTTGCAGACGACGATGCTGCCGGTGTTGGTGCCGCAGCTCGTTCACCTCGATGTGCGGCCCGACCTTATGGTGCTGCTTATCGTCGCCGTTGTCCTCGCCGACAGCCTGCGCGAGGCGACGATCTGGGCGTTTGCCGGAGGCATCTTCCTCGACCTGCTGTCGGGGCTGCCGCTCGGCGCTAATGCGCTCTGCCTGCTGCTGACGGCGATCCTCGCCTATCTTGGCAGCCGCAACCCGTTTCGGGTACAACTCGTGATGCCGCTCGGCATGATCTTCGTCTGCACGGTCTTCTACTACTTGCTGCTGCTGGCGCTGCGGACGCTGCTCGGCTACCATTTCTCGTGGGGAGATGCCCTTGCCGGCGTTGTGCTGCCGACCGCCCTGCTGAACGTCGCGCTGATGCCCCTTGTCTATACATTCGTGCTATGGCTGGCGGATCATGTCCGTCCCAGCCTGCCGGAGGAATGGCAGTGAACCAATGAAACGCTCTACATTGCTGGTTTTCTACGCGCTGATCGGCCTGTCGTTCCTGGCCCTTGGAGCGCGCCTGGTGCAGATGCAGATAGTCGAAGGCCACACCTACCAGGTGCAGGCCGAGGGCAACCGCATCCGCCGCGTGAGTGTGAAAGCGCCGCGGGGCATCGTCTATGACCGCGACCTGCGCCAGCTTATCAGCAACCAACCGTCGTTTTCGGTCGCCGTCACGGCCGCCGATCTGCCGGAGGCCGCGGGCGAGCAGACTGCCGTCTTTGAGACGCTGGCGGGGCTGTTGCACACCGCGCCCGTCGTCACAGGCGTGCCGTACAAAATGCTTGCCGGCGACATCAGGGCGGCGCAGATCATTACCGGCCTGGCGGCGCTGCTCAACGTGCCGCCTGCGGGCCTGGTGAGCGCAATCGAAGACGGCCGCAAGGTCTCTCCGGCAGACCCCGCCCTCCTGCGGCGCGACCTCAGCCCCCAACTCGCCGCAGCGATTTCGGCCCACGCGAAGGATTGGCCGGGCATCGAGGTGATGAACGAGCTACAATATAACTACATCATACGCAGCGACCGGCCCTTCTTGCCGGTCACCGTCAAGAGCAACATCCCGTTCGAGACGATGCTCCGCGTCGAGGAGGAACACCTCCGGCTGCCGGGTGTCAGCGTGGTGCCTGAGCCGTACCGCCAGTATTCCTTTGGCTCCTTCATGAGCCACATCCTCGGCTATGTCGGCCCGATCCCCGAAGACCAATACAAAGCCTCGCTGCCCCCCGACGGCAGCGGCGACCCGTCGCTCTATGAGAGAGATGCTAAAGTTGGCTTGCTGGGCATCGAGGCAAGCCTCGAGCCGGTGCTGCGCGGCACGAAGGGCGCGCGCGAGATCGAGGTTAACTCCCACCAACGCGAGGTCCGCGAAATATCGAACCAACCACCGACCCCCGGCCAAAATGTCGTGCTCACGATAGACAGCGCCCTCCAGATAAGCGTAACCCACCTGCTACAGGCGGGGATCGACCAGGCGCACGCGGCGACCGCGGCCCACGCCGTCACCTCGGTAGGCGGAGGGGTCGCCATCGTCGAGAAAGTCCAGACCGGCGAGATCCTGGCGATGGTCAGTCTGCCGTCATACGACGACAACCTTTTTGCCGCCGGCATATCGCAGGAAGACTTCGACCGGCTGAACAGCGACCCTAACTCGCCGATGTTCGACCGGGCGATCGGCGGCGCGTACCCGCCCGGCTCGACGTTCAAGATGATCACTGCTGCGGCTGGCCTGCAGGTCGGCGTCGTCACGCCCCAAACCCAGATTTTCGATCCTGGCCACATTGATGTGCCTCTGACGTATGACGAGAACTCGCGCACAAAGTACTACTCCTGGAACCGCACCGGCCTCGGCTCGGTAAACATACTCCAGGCGCTCCAACAATCGTCGGACATCTACTTCTTCGAGGTGGCCGGCCCCGGGCAGAAGGACGCCGCGGGGAACATGACCCGCTTCTACATGCCGGGCAACCCGCGGCCGCAGTATTTCAACGGCCTCGGCATTACGAGATTCTATCCCTATATGGCCGAATTCGGGTTCGGCAGCCCGACCGGCATACGGCTGCCCGGCGAGGTAGCCGGTGTGGCCCCGAACCCGGATTGGAAGATCAGCCACTACCCGAACGACAACTGGTCGCTCGGCGACACTCTCAGCACTGCCGTGGGCCAGGGCTTCGACCTTGCGACGCCCCTGCAGTTGGCTAACGCCACCGCTGCCGTCGCCAACGGCGGCACTCTCTACCAGCCGCAGATCGTCCGCCGGATTCTCGAGAGCGACGGCGGCACGGTTGTGCAGGACTTCCAGCCGAATGTGATACGCCATATACATGTAGACCCGGCGAACCTCGCGCTGATCCGCGAGGGTATGCGGATGGCCGTGGCCGACCCCGCCAAAGGTACCGCCCACAAGGCCGATCTGCAAGGCGTGCATATCGCCGGCAAGACCGGAACCGCCGAGATCGGCGATGTGATAGACGCTCAGGGCCACCGTCGCGCCCACGCCTGGTTCACTTCGTTTGCGCCCTACGAGAACCCCGAGATCGCTGTCACGGTGCTGATCGAGGCCGGCGACCAGAGCCTCGAAGGCTCGACCTTCGCAGTGCCGGTCGCGCGCGCCATCTACAAAGCCTACTATCACCTCAACGAGTCGCCCTGAGCCGCCATGCCGACCGATGACCGCGTTATCATTAAGGGTGTGCGCGACGGCCTGCTGATACTGCCGGCCGCCGACGGCGAGTGGGCTGAGCTGCTCGTCGAACTGGAGGAACACCTGAGCGCACGACGCGCCTTTTTCCAGGGCGCGACGGTGACTGTGAACCTTGGCACGCGCGCGTTGACTGAGCCGGAGTTTGCCGCCCTGCGCGGCCTGCTCGACAAGCTGGAGATGGCGCTGGATGTCGTCGTCTCTACCTCGGCAGAGACCCGCGCGGTCGCCGGGGCGAGCGGCGTGCGTACCCGTGCTCCGGCTTTCGCGCCGAGATCATCATCGGGCAGAGACACCGGCGACGCTCTACAGAGGCACAGGCGCAGGAAGAGCGATCTGCTCAGGCGCGGGCCTGAGCCTGAAAGCCCGCCGAGCTTCGAGGGCGAGCCGAACTTCGGCGCGCTCGCCGGAGAGGACAACAGCCCCGCGGCTGAGGCCGACTGGGCGGCGGGCGCGCCCGGCGCGGTGTTCCTTCGCCGCACGCTCCGCTCCGGGATGCGTATCTACCACGACGGCGATGTGTGCATACTCGGCGACGTAAACCCGGGGGCCGAGATAGTGGCGGGCGGCGATGTGGTCGTCTGGGGCGCTGTGCGCGGTATGGTTCACGCCGGGGCTGGCGGAGACAGTGCGGCGGTGGTCTGCGCGCTCTTGCTGGCACCGACGCAGTTGCGTATCTCGGAACTTGTGACGCGCGGCAGCGCGCCGAGCGGCCCACCGGCCCCCGAACAGGCGCGTATCTCAGACGGCCGCATCGTCGTCGAGCCGTGGAGCGCGCGCCGTAGGTGAAGATTTTAGTTACCTCGCTTGCATTCTGGGGCGATCTGGTGTAAAGTATGTGCATCCATAGGACGTATGGAGTCGAATCTGGGGGGCAAGGTCCGCCGCGTTGGCCGGGGCAGGGCTGCTTGGAACAGACAGAGGTGGCGCATGACGAACCAGGGTAGCGGTCCGCAACACCCGCCGGCAGGCCACGACGAAGGCGGAGCCTCCGCCCGCAACGGCGCTCCGGCGAACGGAAACAGCCCGGCGGATGCCGGCGCCGCTCAACTGCCCTATCGGCCGCAGAAGGTCGGGCGGGTGATCACGATCACGTCCGGCAAGGGCGGGGTCGGCAAGACGACGACGACGGCGAATATCGGCACGGCGCTCGCTATGCTGGGGTGCAAGGTCGTGGTGATAGACGCCGACATCGGGCTGCGGAACCTTGACGTGGTGATGGGCCTCGAAAAGCGGATTGTCTACGACATTGTAGACGTTGTGGAAGGCCGTTGCCGCATCAGGCAGGCGCTGATCAAGGACAAACGCTTCCCCGAACTCTATCTGCTGCCGGCCGCACAGACCCGCGACAAAAGCGCGGTGAACCCAGCCCAGATGCGCCTGCTCTGCGACCACCTCAAGTCGGAGTTCGATTTCGTGATTGTGGACTGTCCCGCGGGGATAGAGCAGGGCTTCAAGAACGCTATCGCCGGGGCCGACTCGGTGATCATCATCACCACGCCTGAAGTCTCCGCAGTCCGCGACGCCGACCGCGTGATCGGCCTAGTCGAAGCGAACGGCCTGCCAGCCCCACGGCTGATCCTCAACCGGATCAGGCCGGACCTGGTGAGGCGGGGTGAGATGATGACTCAGGCTGACGTGATCGAGGTGCTGGCCGTGGAGCTAATCGGCATGGTGCCCGACGACGAGTCTATCGTGATCAGTACCAACCGCGGAGAGGCTGCGGTCGGGGACCGCGCCTCGCGCGCGGGACAGGCTTACAACAACATCGCGCGCCGTCTGCTCGGTGAGGATGTGCCCTTCATGCAGTTGGACGGTGGGGGCGGATGGCTTGGGCGGATGCGAAAACGGATCGGCGGGAACGGGCGCTAGCCCGACCGAGAAGGGGCTTGCCGGCTGTGGAACTCCTCAACAACCTCTTCGGTCGCCGTAACCGCGCCAGCGGAGCGGTCGCCAAGCAGCGTCTACAGCTTGTCTTGGTGCAGGACCGCGTGAAGCTGCCCCCGGAAGTCATGGAGGCGATCCGCGAAGATATTATTGCGGTGATCTCGAAGTATGTGGACATCGATCAGGATGGGATCGAGGTCGTGCTGACTCCCGGCTCGAACACCGACAAGCTGACGGCGAACATCCCGATCCGCCGCTCGCGCATCTGAGCCGTGCGCTCCCGCACCTGGGTCGGCCTTCTCGTCGCCCTGATGCTCCTGTCGTGCGTGGCGGCGACCGTCGCCACGTTGCTCTATCTGAGCGGGTCGTATCTGGCGCATTAGCTATGAGCCGTCAGCTATCAGCCGTCAGCTATCAGCTTCGGCGGTTCAGAGCCGGCATCACCTCTCGCACCAGCATCTCTAGCGTGGTGAGCGTTGGGAAGCCGGACGCGCCGAGCATGAAGTAGTCCACGCCGAGCGCGACGAACTCGCTCATCTGGTCTATCACCTGGGCGGGAGTGCCGACGAAGGCGGTGTCGGTAGTCATGTTGCGCGTGTTCAGCGCCTTCACCTCGGCCTCTGTTGGCGCGCAGAGGCAGCCGCCGAACCATGTGCGGCGCAGCGTCGCGGGGTCGCGTCCCACCTCGGCGCAGGCCCGCTCGCACTCGGCAACCAGTTCCCTGTATTTCTCTATACCTGTCCAGGACACGCTCCACCAGTCGGCGTGGCGGGCGGTGAGGCGCAACATGCGCGGCTTCTCTCCGCCGACCATGATCGTCGGCAGCGGGTCGGGCTTCGGCTCGCAGTATGCGTCTTCGACGCGGTAGTGCTTGCCGTGGAATGTGGCTTTCGGCTCGCGCCAGAGCGCCTTGATTATCTGGAGAGCCTCATCCAGTTCCTCGACGCGGGTGCCGGCGGGCGGAAAGTCGTAGCCGTAGGCTTTGTACTCAGGTTCGTGCCAGCCGGCACCGATGCCGAGTATGAAGCGCCCGCCGGTGAGGTATTGGAGGGTTGCAGCCATCTTCGCCAGCAGCGCGGGGTTGCGGAACGACTGGCAGATCACCTCGTGGCCGCACTCGAACTGGGGGTAAAGCGCCGACAGGTAGGTGAGCGCAGTCCAGCCCTCCAGCTGATCGTTGTCGTCGAATTGGAGGTGGTCTACGAACCAGAGCGAATCGAAGTGCCCCTTCACCACTTCTATGCCCTGTGCGACATCGGCAAGATACTGGTCTCGGCGCGCCTTGTCTCGGACGCCGCTCGGCACTGACCAGCCAAACTGAATGTGGGTCATGGTGTTTCCTTTCGCCGTTTTTTACCCGAAGTAGCCGAGTTCGTCCTTAGCGTCGTCAGTCATCATCGAGGGGTGCCAGGGAGGGCTGAAGACGATGTGTACTTGCACGTCTTCGATGTCCTCGAACTGGCTGAGGGAGCGGCGTATGTTCGAGACGATCTCCGGCCCGAGGGGGCACCCGGGGCTGGTGAGAGTGCAGGTCAGGTCGCACTTGCCGTCGGCCAACTCGGTGCCGTAGATCAGGCCGAGGTCAACGATGTTGATGCCTAGCTCGGGGTCTAAAACTTCTTTGAGTGCATCGCGCACTTGGTCCTCTGTCGTGGTCATGGTCATGGCTGGCTCCTACTCATCGAATAAGTATGTGGACTCTTGGTAGAAACGGATCTCGTTGTCTGCTAGCTGGGCTTTCACGCGCTCTTGCCACCAGGCGTTTTTCTCCGCGAGGGTCTGCGACGGGTCGCGGAGAAGGTCGAGCGGGACGTTAACGCGGAGGGCGCGGGCGGGGATGATATGGCGGGTGATGCCGGTGGGCACGCGGAGGCCGACGCGGGCTAGGTCGAGGATCTCGGACGGTCGGTAGGGCGGGAATACGATCAGGGCGCTCACTCCGTCATATTGCGGCAGGTAGGTGGCGATGTCGTCGCTGCCGACGCGATGGATCGCGGTTTCGGGCTTGCCCTTGTATATGTCCACTATCTCGAGCAGCAGACCGGTCTCAGTCTGTGGGTCAACATGCGGCGCGGTCAGTGTGTAGACTTCGACGCTGGGGCGACCGGCGTGGGGCGGGTGTACCAAATAGGCGACCGCACGGTGGTCTGCAAGCGCCTGCCGCGCCTCGTCCACGCTCGATGTGTGCAGGGCCAGAGTCGGCAGGCCGGTGATGGAGTTCAGCAGGTTGTTCGGCTCGATGCCGGTGATCAGGTGGTGCCAGGTAGTGAGATGCACGCCTGGCTGGTCGTAACGCACCACCTGGGCGAGCACGTCGCGCGCGCCGACGCGGTTCAGGGCGGCGGTGCGGTTCGCGCCGTCCATCACCATGTAACGCGGGCTGTCGGGGATCGGCGTGACGATCACCGGGTTCTTGAGCAGGTTGTCGTCGCTGATGCGGCGGCTGAGGCGCTCCACGCGGCGCGGGTCGGCCTGCTCATGCGGCACAATGCCGGCGAGCGGCAGGATACGTAGGTCGGGCAGAGCAGTGGGCATGCTCGCCTGGGCGGGGATGCCGGCTGCCGGTGAAGAGACAGCCATCTACGCCTCGCTCTCGTCGGTGGGCACGGCGACTCCGGCCTGCACGAGCGCGAGCTTCACCCCGCGCAGGGCGAGCAGCGCGCACTTGAGCCGCGCGGGGCCGATCTCCACGCCGAGCAGGTCGATCATGTCGCGCCAGGTGAGCGCGGCGGCCTCCTCAGCCGACTTGCCGATTAGCTCGTCACTCAGCATGGAGGCCGATGCCTGGCTGATGGCGCAGCCCCTCCCCGTGAAGGCTACGTCGCTGATCCGGCCACCTTGCAAAGCAAGCTCGATGCTTAGGCGGTCGCCGCAGAGCGGATTGTCTACCTCGGCGCTCGTGGTCGGCGCGGACAGCCTGCCCTTGTGGTGCGGCTCGCGGTAGTGTTCGAGGATGACCTCGCGATATAGAGAGTCCATAGCTATATTGTACACGATCCGGTGATCTTGCTCAACTTGAACCTTTGCTTGATCGTTCAGGTAGTACATGGTACAATGGCTCTTGGTTTGCGATCCCCGCGTCGGCGGGGATCGTTTGTGTGCAGCTTGCTGCTCGATGGAGATTATCCGACCCATGCCTACTATTCGCCTGGCGGCGCGCGCCGGGATCGTTGGGGCGCTACTCGCCCTGCTCATCACGGCCACCGGGTGCGGGCGCGCTGAGGTCGTGCTGCCTGCGGCCACAGTGCCATCTCCTACCGCGACCGCCGCAGCGACGCCAGCCGGTACAGTGGTCGCCCTACCGACCGATACGCCTGCACCGACGCCGACCCTGCCGCCGCCCCCTGCCGACCCGTTCGATCTGTTCAACCCATACGTCTTCGTTGACACAAGCGACGGCACCGTGCTGGAGAAGTCCGACCAGGTTGAGCTTGACGGCAAAGCGCCTAACGAGGCGCTGCTCACGGTCAGCAGCCCGCCGGTGATCAGCGGCACGAACATCCTGCCGGTGGTGACGCTCGGCTACACGGACACCGTCGCCTCAATAGCGGTCTTGGCCTACGACGCCCCGACGCAAAAGTGGCAAGTGAAATACCAGACGCCGGCTCCGGGGGTGCCGGGCCGCGCCGCGCCGTTGCCTGCATCCGCCCAGGGGCACAACCCTCTGAAGATGGACCCGCCCCTGCCGGTCTTGCAGCTGCGTACCGAGACGACACCGACGGTCGGCAGCTCGGTGCCGGTGATCAACCTGCGGCTCTACGGCTGGAAGGACGGCACGGCACACCCCCTGCCGATGCGCCCCGCAGGCGCGGCCTCTGACCAGGACGCTCTTTTCGTCGGCTCCGACGCCCAACTGATCGACGTTGACGGCGACGGACGCGCCGAGGTGGTTGTGGAGAACGGCACTGCGACGACAATATGGAAATGGGACGGTGCGCGCTTTGTCCCCCGCTAACCGTGGGCTTCCGGCCCTGCCCGTTGAACGCTACCGGGCGATTGCCTCTGTATTGCTGCTCGGCATGTTGGTTATCTCTCTGCTCGCGCCACTCGGCAACACCCCCGCCGCGCCGGAGACATTCCTGCCGCCGACGTTCGACGGTCGGCCCCTCGCCATCAGCGATGCGATCTTCGACTACCCTGCGGAGGTCGAGCGGCAGACTCTCGACCCTCCGTCGCACGCCGCCGTGCTGCGCGCGCAGGGGCTGACCGCCTACTTTCTGCGGACCATTGCCGCCGACATGCTGACCGAAGACAGCCCGCCTACCAGCGCCCACCCGCAGCCTTCGGTCGCTCACCCGACCCGCGACGGCCTGCTGCTCGGCGGCCCCACGCGGTGGGACAGCCTCGAAACGTTCTACAAGACGATAGGCGACCCGTGGGCCTCGAACGGTCTCGGCGTCGTCGAGGCGATGCGGGCGGCGAGCAGCGAGGGCCAAGAGCGTGAGGCTCACCAGCGCCAGGCGTCGCTCTTGTTCACCGAGGCGGTCGAAGGCAAGGCCGACAGCGCGCCCTACCGCTACAACTGGTCGCTTTTCCAGATTTCGCTCGGACACTATGGGCAGGCGGCGGCCGGGCTTGACTTGCTGATCCGCCGGTCGCCGTCCGGTGTGCCCGACGAGGTGCGCTACTACAAAGGTGTGGCGCTGCTGCGCTCCGGGGAATCCCAGGCGGCCTACGACACCTGGGCACCTCAGACAGCCCGCTCGGGTGGTGATTGGTTTGATCCCGCCTCCGAGGGGCAGGCCGACGCCCTCGCCGCCCTCGGCAAGGGCAACGATGCCCTCAACGCTTATGACCAGCTGCTCGAAGTAGGCGGCGCAATCAACTGGGACATTTACGAGAAGCTAATCCGCCTCGACCTCCGGCTGAATGGGGCTGACGCCCTCCTCGTGCGGCTACGCGATCTGGCGGATCGCTACCCGAACGAAGCCCGCCTGCGCTATGACCAGGGACGGCTCATGCTGATGCTGGGCCGCACCGCGGCGGCGACGGCGGCGTTTTCGGACGCGGTCAAGATAAGCGGCAATGACCCGGCGCTGCACACCGGCCTGGCGATGGCGCTCTTGGCCGGTGGCAACCCGCGCAAGGCGCTGACCGAGGCCGAATCGGGCCTACGAGCGGCCGGCATCGGCAATGTGAGCGCGCCGGATCTGAGCATCGTCTACACCAAGCTGGACAGCCTCGACCTCTATCAACGGAGCGTCGGGCAGGCCGTCTTGACCGCGAACCTTGTGCGGGCTGCCGCGCAGGGCCGGCTCGGCCAGGCCGACCAGGTGCGCTATCTTGCCTCGACCGCAGAGGCCCAGGGAAGCGGCGGGGACGCGACGAAAGCCGCGTGGTACAGCTACTGGGCGGGGCTGATCTATTCGGTCGGCGGCCTACAGAGCGAGGCAACGGCGCGCTTCAGCCATTCCATGACCGGCACGCCGGCCGGCCCGAGCCGGGGCGCGCTCCTCCTCGCCCAGGTAAGCAGCCTCTCGCCGTCCGATGCTCCGGCGACGAACCCGCCCGCCGATCTCGCCGGCGCGACCGCCTACTACGAACTCGCGCGCCGACTGGAGGCCGCCGGACGCATCGGCGACGCCGGCGAGTACTATGCGGCAGCCGCAGACTGGGAGACCGGAGCGCAGGCCAATCTCGGGCAGCCGCCCATCTCGCCGGACGGCGGGGAGCGCCAGGTCGAGTTCCGCGCCGCTTACGCTGATTACCTGCGCCGCACAGGCGCGCCGGCCGATACGACGGCGGTGCGCTACGGCCAGCTTCTCGCGGTCGCCCCCGACGTGGCCGACGCGCACACGAATCGCGGGCTGCTGTTCGCGGCCTCTGGTCAGGATGCGCGGGCGCAAGCCGAGTTCGAGCAGGCAGCCGCTGGCGCGCCTAATAACCCCGTCGCGCTCCACAACCTCGGCGTGACCGAACTGCGTCAGGGGCCGACGAAGCTGCTCGACGCTCTCGACAACCTCGGTGCTGTGTCTCGGGCGGCGGGACCGGTGTCGCTCGGCTGGGGCGTTGAGCCGATAGCAGCGCCGAGCACCGGCATCCTGACCGCAGCCGCTCCCTTGAGCTTCTGGACGCGGCTGCCGGCGGTCGTGGCTCTTATACTGCTGCTGCTGCACACGCTGATACCGGTGAGGCGCGCCTCCGCGACAGACGGAGCAACCGCCACGCCCTCTGAGAGTGTCTTGACCCGGCTCGGCAGCCGCCTCCCTGTGCGCCTGCCGATGCCGGCTACGTTGCTTACGGCGATAGTGGTGGGTGGGGCGGCCTGGGCGTGGGCCTTGTCGGGCAACGACTTTGCCGGCGCGCTCAACCTGATCCCGGTCACGCTGGTCACGGCGCTTATCGCGTTCGGCGCGCAAGAGGGCGCGCAGCGGCTCGCGGCGCGGCGCGAGCGGCAGCGTGGGAGCGTGGAGACACGCCTCTGGCCGCTCGGCCTGCTCCTGAGCGTGATCGGCGCGCCCTTCGGCGTGCCCTACGGCTGGCTGCTGACGACCCACCCAGCCGACGCCGCGCCGGGCGCTCTCCAACAAGCTGACGGCGAAGACCCTGACCGGCCCACTGTGCCGGCAGTCGCCGTGGCTACAGCTCCCTCTGGGCGCACAGCCGGAGCGCCGGGACGCCGCAAGGCAACGGCGGACGGAGCCTTGCGTGTCGAGCCGGGCCGTACCGCATGGCGCGGCTGGGCGGCGATGGGGCCAGCGGCGCGTGTCGCGCTGGCGGGGCTGCTGGCGAACCTGCTGCTCGCGATCCTCTTCGGCGCGCTCTATTTCTACCTCGACAACCTGGCTTGGCGGATCCTGCTGCTGGGCAATGTCGCCGTGCTTGCCTTCACCGCCGTCTCGGATTACCCGGCAGACGGGCAACCGCTTTGGCGGCGGAGTCCGCTGCTTTGGCTGCTGATCTACGCCTCGGCGGCCGCCTCCTTGACGGCGATGCTGCTCGGCGCGGTATAGCAGTTTCCACCCGTGAGAAAGATCCCTGTTCTGCGCTATTGACAAACGTGGGATTTGGTGTATAATTGGGTTAAGGAAGATTCTGCCGGCCGTGAATGCATGGGGCCGGCGGATGACCTCCGAGCCGTCATTCTCGGTTAAGTCCTATACGGTGAGTTGCTGTTGTAGTTGCGGAGGCAAAGATGCGCCAGCACAAACAGCCGGTCTTGATATTTCACCTCCGAGCTGCGCTCACGGTGGTTTCGGTGTCCTTGAGCCCACCACCAACAATCCCCGCACCACTTCTTCACTGCCTGCCTCTACCGGGACTTCCCTGAGCTATTTTCACCGCCGATGTGATCGGTAATTATAGGGGGAGGGACACAGATGACAACAGAAAATGTTCCCTATGGAAGGGCGACCCAGCACGCTCCTGCGGTCAGCGATGTCCACATCGTCTGGATGACGACGGGACTGGGCTGTGATGGAGACTCGGTTTCGATCACGGCGGCGATGCAGCCGAGCGTCGAGGATGTGATACTCGGGGCGATCCCCGGCCTGCCGAAGGTGCATCTGCACAACCCGGTGCTCGCTTACGAAGTGGGCGACGACTTCATGAAGTGGTGGTACAAGGCAGAGGCCGGCGAACTCGACCCGTTTGTGCTCGTCCTGGAAGGCTCGGTGCCGAACGAGAAGATCAAGAGCGAAGGCTATTGGGCCGCCATGGGCACCGACAAGGCGACGGGCCAGCCGATCACCACGAACGAGTGGATCGACCGCCTGGCCCCGAAGGCCACAGCCGTCGTTTGCGCCGGAACCTGCGCGACTTACGGCGGCATACACGCGATGGCCGGCAACCCGACAGGCGCGATGGGCCTGGCCGACTACCTCGGCTGGGGCTGGAAGTCGAAGGCGGGGCTGCCGATCGTGAACGTGCCAGGCTGCCCCGTTCAGCCGGACAACTTCATGGAGACCCTGCTTTACCTGCTCTACCAGGTGGCGGGGCTAGCCCCCATGATCCCCCTCGACGACGCGCTGCGCCCAACCTGGCTCTTCGGCAAGACGGTCCACGAGGGCTGCGACCGGGGGAGCTTCTACGAGCAGGGGCAGTTCGCCACGGAATACGGCTCGCCGAAGTGCCTGGTGAAGCTCGGCTGCTGGGGGCCGGTCGTGAATTGCAACGTGCCGAAGCGCGGCTGGATGGCCGGCATCGGCGGCTGCCCAAACGTCGGCGGCATCTGCATCGGCTGCACCATGCCGGGCTTCCCCGACAAGTTCATGCCGTTCATGGACGAGCCGCCCGGCGGCAAGATCTCGTCCACAGCAATCGGTGTCTACGGAGGCGTCATCCGCTCGCTTCGCAGCATCACCAACACGACGCTCAACAAGGAACCGAAATGGCGACACACCGGCTCTAACCTGACCACCGGCTACCACCCCAAGAACTACGCCAAGTAGCAGCAGAGAGGAGAACAGCAGCATGGCCGTCACAGTCAAGCCCTCGCAAGAGACCGCGTCTAAGACACCGAACCTCGTCGAGATGTCCTGGGATCCGATCACACGTATCGTCGGCAGCCTCGGCATCTACACCAAGATCGACTTCGCCAACAAGGTCGTCGCCGAGTGCCACAGCACCTCATCGATCTTCCGGGGATACAGCATCTTTATGAAGGGCAAAGACCCCCGCGACGCGCACTTCATCACAAGCCGGATCTGCGGCATCTGCGGCGACAATCACGCCACCTGCGCGTGCTACGCTCAGAACATGGCCTTCGGGGTTAGGCCGCCGGCCCTCGGCGAGTGGATCGTCAACCTCGGCGAGGCCGCCGAGTACATGTTCGACCACAACATCTTCCAGGATAACCTGGTGGGTGTGGACTTCTGCGAGCAGATGGTCAAGGAGACAAACCCGAGCGTCTGGGAGAAGGCGAAGCAGACGCCGTGCCCGCACGCCGGAGATCACGGCTACAAGACGATCTCCGACATCATGACCGCACTCAACCCCTTCACCGGCGAGTTCTATCTGGAGACGTTGCAGATGAGCCGGATGACGCGCGAGATGTTCTGCCTGATGGAGGGGCGGCATGTCCATCCCTCGACACTTTACCCAGGCGGCGTCGGCACGGTGCCCACGGTCCAGCTCTTCACCGACTACCTGGTTCGGCTGATGAAGTACGTCGAGTTCATGAAGAAGGTCGTGCCCCTGCACGATGACCTGTTCGACTTCTTCTACGAGGCGCTGCCGGGCTACGAGCACGTCGGCGAGCGGCGGATACTCCTCGGATGCTGGGGTTCGTTCCAGGATCCCGCCGTCTGCGACTACAACTACAAGACAATGGCCGAGTGGGGCCGCGCGATGTACGTCACGCCCGGCGTGGTGGTGGACGGGGAACTGGTCACCAACAGCCTGGTGGACATCAACCTCGGCATACGTATCCTGCTCGGCAGTTCGTACTACGACGACTGGCAGAACGCCGAGACCTTCGTGAAGAACGACCCGCTCGGCAACCCGGTCGATCAGCGCCACCCGTGGAACCAGACGACGATACCCCACCCGCAGAGGCGCGACTTCGCGGGCAACTACACCTGGGTCATGTCGCCTCGGTGGTACGATAAGCGCACCGGCGACTACCTGGCGCTCGACACCGGCGGAGGCCCGATAGCCCGCTTCTGGGCGACCGCGCTGGCGGGCATCGTGGACATTGGCTACATCAAAGCCACCGGCCACAGCGTCAAGATATACCTGCCGAAGACGGCGACGAAGCCGGAGGCCGAGTTCGAGTGGAAGATCCCGAAGTGGAGCAACGCCATCGAGCGTGACCGCGCCCGAACCTACTTCCAGGCTTACGCTGCGGCTGCCGCCCTCTACTTCATGGAACAGGCGCTCGCCGAACTGCGGGCCGGACGGACGAAGGTCTGGTCCGAGTTCACCGTGCCGGACGATGCTATCGGCTGCGGCTTCCACGAGGCGGTGCGCGGCGTGCTCTCGCACCACGTCGTGATCCGCGACGGCAAGATCGCCAACTACCACCCCTACCCGCCGACCCCATGGAACGCGAACCCCCGCGACATCTACGGGACGCCCGGCCCCTACGAAGACGCGGTGCAGAACACGCCGATCTTCGAGGAGAACGGCCCCGACAAGTTCAAGGGGATCGACATCATGCGGGCCGTGCGGAGTTTCGACCCCTGCCTGCCCTGCGGCGTACACATGTATGTCGGAGACGGCAAGACTATCGAGGTGCAGCACTCGCCGATGTTCGGCCTCCAGAAGTAAGAGGCTGTAAAGCGGTGGTTTCTCGTGTAGGGGCGGGCCTGCCGGCCCGCTCCTACACGAGGCATCTCATCCCTAAGAGGCCGCCCGAAACGCCGCGATCCCCTGTAGGAGCGGTCTCGTACCGTTCCTGCAAACTCCTGATTGGAGACCGATTCACATGTCCCTGCTGCAAGAAAAAGAGTTCCAACAGCGTATCCAGCGGATCGAGGGGTTGGTCCAAGATATTGAGACTATCCCCGACCCCACAGCGCGGGCCGGCGCTGAGGAGTTGGTGCAGGCGATCTTGGACCTGCACGGTGCTGGCCTGGAACGGATACTTGAGCTGATCTCGAACGCCGGGGAGCCGGGCAACTATCTGATGGGCGAGTTCGCCGGGGATGGCCTAGTCAGCAGCTTGCTGCTGCTGCACGGGCTGCACCCGTTGGACCTCGAGACGCGGGTGACCCAGGCGCTCGACAAAGTGCGTCCTTACCTGGCATCTCACGGCGGCAACGTCGAACTCGTCGGCGTCGAGGAGGGTGTTGTCAGGCTTCGGCTCCAGGGCAGCTGCAACGGCTGCCCGTCGTCGGCGATGACGCTGAAGCTGGCGATAGAGGAGGCGCTCCAGGAGTTCGCCCCCGACATCGCCGAGCTTAAAGTCGAGGGCGTGGTCGAGCGCCCTCAGCCTGCGCCGATCGGCTTCGTGCCGATTTCGCAAATGAAGGCCGGCCGTCAACCCGCCGGCGCGGGCCGCTGGGAGATGGTGGGCGACCTGGCTGACCTCAGCCGGGACACGGCGCGCTCTCTCGATGTGGCCGGCACGCGGCTCTGCTTCTGCCGGGTGGACACTGAGTTCTACGCCTACGGCAACGTCTGCCCGGGCTGCAACAAGCCGATGGAATCGCCTCGGCTGTCGGGCACCGCGCTGACCTGTCCAAACTGCCGCCTCAGCTATGATGTGATGCGCGCGGGGCGCTGTGTTGAGCAGCCCCGATTCCACCTGGAGCCGTTCCCTCTGCTGGTCGAGCAGGGGCGCGTGAAGGTAGCTTTGCCGGCGGCGTTGAGCAAGGCCGCGCTATGAGCCAGGATGAGAACGCGGGAGCGCAGGGACCGGCCTCGTTCGCCGCGTTACGGCGCTTTGTGCGCCCGCGTACCGCTGCGGAACGCTGCGACTTCTGTAGTACCGAGCTGCCGACTGAGCACCGCCATCTGATCGACCCCGCGAGCCGTCAACTCCTCTGCGCGTGCGGCGAATGTATCATCACGGTCGGCACCCAGGAGGGGCTGCCGTACCGGCTCGTACCCCAGCGCGTCCGCTCCCTGCCCGGCTTTCGGCTGACCGATGCCCAGTGGGACGATCTGCTGATCCCGGTCGGCATGGCGTTCTTTTTCAACAGCAGCGCCGAGGGCCGGGTGATGCCTTTCTACCCCAGCCCCGCGGGGCCGACCGAGTCCCTCTTGAGCCTGGAGTCGTGGGAGGAGGTGGTGCGCGACAACCCGATCCTGGGGGGGATGGAGCCGGACGTTGAGGCGCTGTTGGTGAACCGGCTGAGGGGCCACCAGGAATACTATTTGGTGCCTATAGACAAGTGCTACGAGCTGGTCGGGCTGATCCGTCTCGGCTGGAAGGGGCTGTCCGGCGGGAAAGAGGTCTGGGTGGAGATAGCGAAGTTCTACGACAAGCTGGGAGAGCAATCGAGCGTGGCGGGAGCAGCCGGTGCCTAACCTGAGCTTCGAGGTGGAGGGCGCAGGGAGCGCGCCCTTCGCGGCGGCTCCGCTGCTTATAATCAAGCTGCGCGTGACAAACGAGCCTGCGGACGAGCAGATCCAGACAATCGCGCTGCTTTGCCAGATCCGTATCGAGACGCCGCGCAGGCACTACGGCGGGGGCGAGCATGAGAAGCTCCTCGACCTGTTCGGCACTCCGGACCGCTGGAGCCAGACGCTGCGGAGTATGCTCTGGACTTTCAGCAGCGTGGTCATACCGCCGTTCACCGGCAGCACAGTCGTGGATCTGCCGGTACACTGCACATACGACTTTAACGTGGCGTCGGCCAAGTACTTTTACGCGCTGGAGGATGGCGAAGTTCCGCTGACGTTGCTGTTCAGCGGCACGGTTTTCTACGCAACCGATGCCGGTTTGCAGATCGCGCAGATCCCGTGGGATAGAGAGGCGACCTACCGGCTGCCGGTGCTGGTCTGGAAGGACATGATGGACCACTACTACCCGAACAGCGCCTGGATCACGCTCCGCCAAGACGTTTTCGACCGGCTCTATCTCTACAAGATCCACGCAGGGTTACCGAGTTGGGAGGAGACTGTGGAGAAGCTGCTAGCGGCTCAAAAGGGCGAGGCTACGGGATGAACTACGAGGACTATATAACAATCGAGCCGGACAAACGTGGCGGCAAGCCTTGTATTCGTGGCCTACGCATCACGGTCTACGATGTGCTTGACTATCTGGCGTCGAGCATGTCCGAGGATGAGATCCTGCGGGATTTTCCCGACCTGACCCGCGAGGACATCAAAGCCTGTCTAGCATTCGCTGCCGATCGTGAGAGGAAACTGTTCCTGGTCGGGACATGAAGCTGCTGTTTGATCAAAACTTGTCTCATCATCTGGTGAAAGCTCTGGCTGATAGTTATTCTGACAGCCGGCACGTTAGGGACGTTGGGTTGAAGGCGGCAAGTGATACTGTTATTTGGGAATATGCCAAATATGAAGGCTTTATGATCGTCTCCAAAGATTCGGACTTTCGACAGCGGAGTTTTCTGCTTGGCTATCTACCGAAAGTTATTTGGATAAAGTTGGGCAATTGCTCAACTAAGGCGGTAGAAGAAATACTGCGTGAACATGTCGAGGATGTAAGGCAATTCGAAGCGGACACAGAGGCAACATTTCTCATTCTGCCATAGACAAGGATTCGCAGTTATGAACACAAGACTGGCCGAGCAGATCGCCAACGCCGTGCTGTATGAGGGGTACATGCTCTATCCCTACCGGCGTTCTGCGGTGAAGAACCGCCAGAGGTGGACGTTCGGGGGGGTCTATCCTCCGGCCTACTCCGAGGCGCAGCGCGGCACCGATGCGTGCTCCATGCAGACGCAGTGCCTCGTGCGGGGCAATGTCGCCACGGCGCTTGATGTCAGGCTGCGCTTCCTCCAGATCCTCTCCCGCGAGGCCGAAGGTGCCGCTCCCTGGCAGGAGGCTGTGGAGCGGGAGGTCGGTTTGCCGGACCTGTCACTGGGAGACCTGGCCGCGTCGCCGCGACGCCAGGAGTTTTCGTTCCCCGCAGGCCGGGAGACGGAGAGCGACGGCAAGGGCGGCACGGTCGTCCGGCGGCAGGAGGCTATCAGTGGGGCGGTCGAGGCGGCTGCCGAGCAGCCGGTGGAGGGGCTGTTCAAGCTGACGATAACGGTCCTTAACCTGACGCCCTTTGAGGAGGCCGGGCAGGGGTCGCGGGACGACGCGCTGCTCCGCGCCTTCGTTTCGACGCACTCTATATTGAGCGTGCGGGATGGCGAGTTCGTCTCCCTGCTCGAGCCGCCGGAAGAATACGCAGCGCACGCCGCGGCCTGCCGGAACATCGGCACATATCCGGTGATGGTGGGTGAGGCGGGAGAGCGCGACATGATGCTTTCGTCGCCGATCATCCTCTACGACTACCCGGAGATCGCCGGGGAGAGTGCGGGCGACCTGTTCGACGGCACCGAGATAGACGAGATCCTTAGCTTGCGTATCCTGACTTTGACCGACGAGGAGAAGCGGGAGGTGCGGGAGTCGGACGACCGCGCCCGCGCCTTGCTCGACCGCACCGAGACGCTTCCGCCGGAGGTGTTCATGCGGCTGCACGGTGTTATGCGGGGCATCGGCCCGGTGGGGGACAAGGAATGAACGAGGAGTGGGACGCTTTCGCGGCGAGCACGCGACTGGAGCTGATCGATGTGGACGGGGTTGTGTTCAGGCAGGGCGACCGGGTGCGGCTGCGGCCAAAGCAGAGCAGGGCAGACGCTTTCGATATGTTGCTGACGGGGAAGGCCGCCACAATTGAGTCAATCGAGCAGGACTTTGAGAACCGCGTCTACCTGGCCGTGACGGTGGACGACGACCCTGGCCGAGATTTCGGCATGGCACGGAAGCCGGGGCACCGGTTTTTCTACTCGCCGGAGGAGGTTGAGAAGCTGGGTCCAGAAGGAGCGGGCGCATGAGCGATAAGCGCATCCTCGTCGCCGGCATCGGCAACATCTTCCTGGGCGATGATGCGTTCGGGGTCGAGGTGGCGCAACGGCTCGTTGGGCGGGATTGGCCGGAGGGCGTGCGGGTGGCCGATTTCGGCATCCGGGGCTTCGATCTCGCCTATGCGATCCTTGACGGCTACGACGTGACGGTTCTTGTGGACGCGGTGCCGCGCAGAGAGGCACCGGGCACACTCTACCTGATCGAGCCGGACCCCGACGATCCGGGTTTGGCCGCTCCGGGCGAACTCGAGACACACGGCATGGACCCGGTACAGGTGCTGAGGCTGGTCAGGCAGTTGGGCGGGCAGCCGAAGCGGGTGCTGGTGGTCGGGTGCGAGCCTGAGACTTTTGGGCCGGAAGATGAGGGAATGATGGGACTGAGCGCGCCGGTGGCGGCGGCAGTGGACGAGGCGGTTCGGATGGTCGAATCGCTGGTAGAGAAGCTCCTGCGCGGAGAGGAAGTGGGACAGGCACTGGAGCTTGCATGAGATGTCTGTCATGGCCTACCTGTTGGAGGCGGTAGAGGAGCAAGCGCGCCTGTCGGGGGCCGCGAAGGTTCTGGCGATCAACTTGGTGATCGGAGAGCGAGCGGGGCTTGTTGACGACTCGCTGATGTTCTACTTCGAGATGATGACGCCAGGCACGAGAGTCGAAGGAGCGCGGCTGAACGTGCGGCGGACGCGGCTCGGCTTTCACTGCGAGAGCTGCGGCAGAGATTATAAGCGCACGGGCGACGATTTCCGTTGCCCCGAATGTGGCGCGGTGGGGCAGGTTCTCAGCGACGGCAGCGAACTGATGATCGAGAGTATGGAGATCGAGAGATGAGCGTGCAGACGATCAAAATCGTGCAGAGCATGTTGGCGGGCAACGACGACGTAGCCGCCCGCAACCGTCTGCGCTTCCAGGCTGCGTCTGTTTACGCAGTTAATCTCATGGCGTCGCCGGGCGCGGGCAAGACCAGCCTGATCGTGAAGACGATGGCCGCGTTGCGGGACCGGGCGGCTATCGGCGTGATCGAGGGGGATATCGCCGGCAGCATTGACGCCGAAAAGGTGCTCGCGGCGGGGGCCGAAGCTGCGGTGCAGATCAACACCGGGGGTTCCTGCCACCTCGAAGCCCACATGGTACGGCGGGCTTTGGACCAGATGGATCTGGGGCGGCTCGACATCGTGTTTATCGAGAACGTGGGCAACCTGATCTGCCCGAATCACTGGGCACTGGGCGAGCAGCTCAAGCTCTGCCTGTCGAGCGCAGCCGAGGGCCATGACAAGCCGATCAAGTACCCCGAGATATTCACCTCAGCCGACGTGATCGTGCTGAACAAGGTAGACCTGATCGAGATGGTGGATTTCGAGCGCGAGGCATTCTATGAGTCGGTGCGGGCGCTCAACCCGCGTGCGCCGATCTTCGAGGTGTCCTGCCGAACCGGGTCGGGCATGGACGCATGGGCCGACTGGCTGCTCGGCCAACGCCACGCGATGCAAGGTCAAGTCCTGAGTAAAGGAGGTAACACAACATGAAACCCGTCTCTATCGTCGGATGGCTACTGCTGCTGCTGGTCGTTGTGGTTGGAGCAGTATTGTTCCCCATCGTCGGATTGATACTGCTGGTGCTTGCGGCCGCGGGCGTGGCAGTATCGTTCCCCGACATCGCGCGCTACATGCGTATCAAAACGATGTGATACCGTTCGTCGTCGCCGTAAGAGCGGCAATGCGAACCCAAGTATGAGTAAAGGAGGTGACACAATATGAAAGCTGTCTCTGTCGTCGGATTGTTGCTGCTGCTGGTTACGGCAGCGGGTCTGGCAATGTCGTTCCCCGACATCGTGCGCTACGCGCGTATCAAGATGATGTAATACCCTGCGGCACTGCCGCAGGAGATGCTGTCGGACACGAAAAGGAGGATATGAAAATGTCGGAAGAAAAGAACGAGACCGGCCCTGCACATGTGCCGGGCACGAGGAAAGGCGAGGAAATGTCAAAGCATGAGGGCAAGGAAGAGGGACGGCACGACGCCGAGAGCACACACAAAGACCGGCCCTCCGGCACGTCAACGGCCTCCGACTTCACCGGGATCAACGCTAAAGACGAGAACCCAATCGACCCGAAAAGCCCGAACCTACCGGCACCATGACAGGTCCGCGAGCCGACTATGTGCGAACGTCGCCGAATTAGAGTTCAAGGCATCGTCCAGGGCGTCGGGTTCCGACCGTTCGTCTACGGCCTCGCAGCCCGACATGCCCTCGGCGGGTATATACTCAACGACTCGGCCGGAGTGACAATCGAGGTCGAGGGGGAAGCTGCGTCTGTGGAGGCGTTTGTGCGCTCGGTGCATGATGACCCGCCGCCGCTTGCGCTCGTTGAGCGTGTTGCCTGGGAGCGCATCCCGCCGAACGGGGACACCGCCTTCGTGATCGAGCAGAGCCGGGGCACCGCCGAAAAGCGGGCGCTGATCTCGCCGGATGTCTGCGCCTGCGACGACTGCCTGCGCGAACTGTTCGACCCCGCAGACCGCCGCTACCGCTATCCGTTCACCAACTGCACGAACTGTGGGCCGCGCTTCACGATCATCCGTGATGTGCCTTACGACCGTTCGCAGACCACTATGGACGTCTTCCCGATGTGCGAAGACTGCCGGCGGGAGTATGATGACCCGCTCAATCGGCGCTTCCACGCCCAGCCGAACGCCTGCCCCCGATGCGGGCCGCAGGTGAGCCTAATGCGCCCTGGGGCCGGGGAGCCGACGACGGCAGATGCCGCCATCCGCGAGGCGCAACGCCTGCTCTCGGATGGGGCAATCCTCGCCGTCAAGGGACTTGGCGGCTACCACCTGGCCTGCGACGCGCTGAACGGCGAAGCGGTGGCCCGGCTGCGTGCGCGCAAGCACCGAGAGGGCAAGCCGTTCGCGCTGATGGCCCCGGACCCGGCTGCGGTCGAGGAGTTCTGCCTGATCAGCGAAGACGAACGCGCCTGGCTCACCGGCCGCCGGCGGCCGATAGTGCTGCTGCGCCGCCGCGAGCCGAACGCTATCCCAGAGGAGGTCGCACCCGGCCAAAGCTGCTTGGGGTTCATGCTGCCCTACACTCCGCTACACTATCTGCTCACGGATCGCGTGCTCGTGATGACCAGCGGCAACATCAGCGACGAGCCGATTGCCTATCGGGACGATGACGCCTTCGAGCGGCTCGGCGGGATCGCGGATGCGTTTCTCACGCACAATCGGGCGATCCATATGCGCTGCGACGACTCCGTGGTGCGGGGGGCGGGGCGGTCGCTGTTTTTCATGCGGCGATCACGCGGATATGCGCCGCAGCCAATTGGCACGGCGTTCGAGTTCCCTGTGCCGACGCTCGCGGTGGGCAGCCATCTGAAAAACACCTTCTGCCTCGGCAAGGGGCGGCAGGCGTTCGTCAGCAACCATATCGGCGACTTGGAGAACCTGGAGACATTGACCTCGTTCCGCGAGGGGATCGAGCATTTCGGTCGGCTGTTCGACATATCGCCGGAGGCGGTGGCCTACGACCTGCACCCCGACTATCTGGCGACGAAGTACGCGCTCGACCTCGATGTGCCGTATAAGATCGGGGTGCAGCACCACCACGCGCACATCGCCGGTGTGCTGGCCGAGCACGGGCTGACTGGGCCGGTGATCGGCGTGGCCGCAGACGGCACCGGCTACGGCACCGACGGCGCTGTTTGGGGCTGCGAGATCATGGCCGCCGACCTGCGCGGGTTCGAGCGGCTGGCCCACCTGGCATACGTGCCGCTGCCCGGCGGCGAGCAGGCGGTGCGGCAGCCCTGGCGTATGGGGGCGGTCTATCTGGTGCAGGCTTACGGCGACGCCTTCCTCGACCTCGATATACCGTTCGTGCGGCGGCTCGACCGGGCGCGCTGGAGGACGTTGGCTCAGATGGCGGCGCGGGGCATAAACAGCCCGCAGGCGTCGAGCCTGGGGCGGCTGTTCGATGCGGTTGCCGCACTGCTCGGCGTGCGGGATGAGGTTCTCTATGAAGGGCAGGCGGCTATCGAGTTGGAGGCGATGGCGGAGCCGAGCGACCGCGCCTATCCCTTCGCCGTCGTCGAGGGCAACCCGGCCACGCTCGATGTAGCCCCGCTGATCCGCGCCATAGTCGAGGAACTCCGGCGCGGCACCGCATTGCCGGAGATCGCGGGGCGATTTCACCGCACGGTTGCCGAGATGCTGTCCGTAGTCTGCGGGCGCGCGCGCGAAGAAACCGGCCTCGGTAGGGTCGCCCTCAGCGGAGGGGTGTTCCAAAACCGGCTGCTTCTGGAGCAGCTAATGACACGACTGGAGGAGACAGGCTTCCAGGTATACCTCAACCGGCAGGTGCCGCCGAACGACGGCGGCCTCAGCCTCGGACAGGCGGCAGTGGCCGCAGCAATTATGAAGGAGGCAGCAACATGTGTTTAGGTATCCCAGGACAGATTGTGGAGTTTGTGGATGAGCCGAACAGCATAGCCAAAGTAGATGTCACCGGCGTCAGGCGCAACGTGAATGTGGCGCTGGTGCGCCCGGACGGCATCGGCCCAGGCGACTGGGTGCTGATCCATGTCGGCTTCGCCATGAGCAAAATAGACGAACACGAGGCACAAGAGACGCTCAACCTGCTGCACGGCATGGGCGACACCTATACCGACGAGCTGCGCGCGCTCCACGAAAGCCGCATAGAATAGCGAGGTATGAGTGAGAGAAGCAGGCGAGGCCGTTGCCCAGCAGCAAACAGACCTGCGCGCGCTTGTCACGGCGCGCTTTGAGCAGAGTATGCGGGTTCCCGAAGCGTTTTTCGCAGCAGAGGACGCGCGGATCGCGGAAGCCTGTTGGGCGCTCGCCCGGCGGTTTCATAAGGGGGGCAGGCTGCTCGCTTTCGGCAACGGGGCCGCAGCGACGGACGCCCAACACGTTTCGGTGGAGTTTGTGCATCCGGTTATCGTCGGCAAGCGGGCGCTTCCCGCGCTCGCGCTGACCAACGACAGCGCCTCCCTCAGCGGCGGCGCGGTCGGCAGCAGCACAGGGGTGAACTTCGCGCGGCAGATCGCGCTGCTGGCGCGGCCCCAGGATATAGCGATGGGGTTCTCGCCCGATGGCCGCTGCGAAAATGTCTTGGAGGCGCTGCTTGAGGCGCAACGGCGTGGGCTGCTGGCGCTGGGGCTGGCAGGCGGCGACGGCGGGCAGATGGCGCAGGCCGGCCTCGACTTCTGCTTCGTGGTGCGATCAGACGACCCGCACGCGGTGCAGGAGACCCATGAGACGCTGTACCATGTGCTGTGGGAGCTAGTGCATATTTTCTTCGAGCACGAGGGACTTCTGACATGAACGACAAACCAGAGATCCAGCTTGTCGGGCCGAGTTGCGTTGTGGATCACGAAGGCCATTGCATCACCTGCTCCGACGAGGCGCTTCCGGCCAGAGTGCTGGCGGTAGACAATGCCTCAGCGCTGGCGACGGTCATGGTAGAGGATGAGACGATGGAAGTGGACATCAGCTTGGTAGATGAGGTCATGCCCGGCGACACGCTGTTGGTTCACGGCGGGGTGGCGCTGGGGCAGATGGATATAGAAGGGGCGAACATCGCGTGATGAGCAACGATCTCGAAGGCTCCGAGTACGACCGGCTGTTTTACCCCTATCTGTTCGAGGGGGGCACGGCGAGCGAGGAAGACGTGCTGGCGCAGGTGCGGCACTCGACTATGGAGAAGTGCCATGAGATCGTCGCGCTGCGGAGGGCAACGCTGCATGACTATGGTGAGCAGATGGTGGCCGCCAGTGCCGCGATGGCCCATGCCTTCGCCGCAGGGGGCACGCTGCTCGCCTTTGGCAACGGCGGCAGCACGACGGATGCACAAGACATGGTTGCCGACCTGATCGAGGTCGGCTTGCCAGCGATTTCGCTGACCAACGATGTAGCGGTGATCACCGCCGTGGGCAATGATGTCGGCTTCGACAATATCTTCGCGCGGCAGGTGATCGCCTTCGGGCGCGCGGGCGACATTGCCTTCGGCGTTTCGACAAGCGGCAACTCTGCGAACGTGCTCTCGGCGTTCGTGCAGGCGAAGAAGCAGGGGATGCTGACGGTGGGACTCGCGGGCTACGACGGCGGGAATACGGCCCGCTCGGCTGCGGTGGACTTCTGCATCGTCGCCGCCAGCGACCATATCCCGCGCATACAGGAGGCGCAGGCGACCGTCTACCATGCGCTATTGGACGTGATTTGTGCTATACTTCAAGACAAAATCGAGGCCAAGATCGAGAAGGGAGATAAACGACCATGAAGTACGTAGACGAATACCGCGACCCCGAATTGGCAAAGAAGATTTCGAGCGAGATCGGCGAACTCAGCGAAGGGAAGCCGCTCAAGCTGATGGAGGTCTGCGGGGGTCACACCCACACGATCTACAAGCACGGCGTCGAAGATGTGCTGCCGCGCAACATAGACCTTGTCCACGGCCCCGGCTGCCCGGTCTGTGTGCTGCCGATGGGCAGGGTGGACGATGCCATCGCCATCGCTCGCACGGAAGGAGTGATCTTCACGACCTTCGGCGACATGATGCGGGTGCCCGGCTCCGGCGGCAGCCTGCTCGACGCGAAAGCCGAGGGCGCGGATGTGCGCTTCGTCTACTCGCCGCTCGACGCGCTAAAGCTGGCGCGCGAGAACCCCGACCGGCAGGTGGTCTTCTTCGCCATCGGCTTCGAGACGACAGCCCCCTCGACGGCGGTGACGCTGATGCGCGCGCAGGCAGAGAAGATCCAGAACTTCTCCGTCTTCTGCAACCATGTGACGATCATCCCCGCGATCAAAGCCATCCTCGACTCGCCGGACCTGCGGCTCGACGGCTTTATCGGCCCCGGCCATGTGAGCATGGTCATCGGCATGAGGCCGTATAACTTCATCGCCCGCGATCACCACAAGCCTGTCGTGATCGCCGGGTTCGAGCCGCTCGACATCATCCAGACGATCCAGATGATCGTCAAGCAGATCAGCGAGGGGCGCGCCGAGGTCGAGAACCAATACGGGCGTGTGGTGCGCCCCGAGGGGAACGTCAAGGGGCTGCAAGTCATGGCCCGCACGATGGAGCTGCGCCCCTTCTTCGAGTGGCGGGGGCTGGGCTTCATCACCCACAGCGCGCTCAAGCTGCGCCCCGAGTATGCCCCGTGGGACGCCGAGCTGCTCTACCAAGTTCCCGGCCTCCGCGTCGCCGATCCGAAAGCCTGCCAGTGCGGAGAGGTTCTGAAGGGCGTGATCAAGCCCTGGGAGTGCAAGGTCTTCGGCACCGCCTGCACACCGGAGACACCGATCGGCACCTGCATGGTTTCGCCGGAGGGTGCCTGCGCCGCCTACTTCAATTACGGCCGCTTCTCTATGGCCGCAGAGCGCGATAAGCTGGCCGTGATCGACCTCCGCCCGGTCAGCAAACAAGAGTCTGTGCTGTGAGCAGCATGAACGGCAGGACCGGACAGACCCTTGCCGAGGCGCTCGACAAGATCGAGCGGGTGCGCCAGGTCCGGCAGCACAAGTTCCACTTGCGCGACGAGCGGGTGACGTTGAGCCACGGCAGCGGCGGCAAAGCGACACACAACCTGATCGAGGGTGTGTTCGCCCCCGCCTTCTCGAACCCCCTGCTCGACCGTATGGACGACGCGGCCACCTTCACCGTCGAAGAAGCCGGCACCCGCCTCGCCTTCACCACCGACACCTACGTGGTAAGCCCACTCTTCTTCCCCGGCGGCGACATCGGCAAGTTGGCGGTCCACGGCACGGTCAACGACCTGTCTATGGCCGGAGCGCAGCCTCTCTACCTCTCGGTCGGCTTCATCCTGGAGGAGGGCTTCCCGGTCGCCGACCTGCGGCGCATCGTGGGGTCAATGGCCGAAGCAGCGGCGGAAGCCGGGGTCGCCATCGTCACCGGCGACACGAAGGTGGTGCAGCGCGGCAAGGCCGACGGGATGTTCATCAACACCGCTGGGGTCGGCATCGTGAGGGCCGACTGGCCGATGGGCCAGGCCCAGGCACAGCCCGGCGACAAGATCATCTTGAGCGGCCCGGTCGGCGACCACGGCATAGCGGTCATGATGGCCCGCGAATCGCTCGACATAGAAACCGACGTGCAGAGCGACACCGCGCCCCTGCACAGCCTGGTGGCCGATATCCTGCTGGCCGCCGGGCAGAGCGTCCACTGCATGAAAGACCCGACGCGGGGCGGCGTGGCGACTGCGCTCAACGAAATCGCGCTCGGCTCGGAGGTCTCGATCGCCCTCGACGAACACGCGATTCCGGTGAGGCCCGGTGTGCGAGGTGCCTGCGAGATCCTCGGCCTCGACCCGCTGACTATCGCCAATGAGGGCAAGATGCTGGCGATAGTGGCGCAGGACGGGGCAGAGGCGGCGCTGGCTGCCATGCGTGCCCACCCGTTGGGGCGCGAGGCGGCGATAATCGGCGAGGTGCGCGCCGAGCCGGCAGCGATGGTCTTCATGCGGACCGACATCGGCGGCACCCGCGTCCTCGATATGCTGGTGGGAGATCCGCTGCCCCGGATCTGTTGATCAATCGCCGCCAACCGAAAGCAGGAGGCCGCAGAGGAATACTCTGCGGCCTCTTGTATATTCGCCCCCAGCCCCTCCTCTGCATGAGGAGGGGCTGGGGGGTTAGGTTAAGGAGCAGCTGCCCCCCCGCTACAGTTGGTCGGCGGGTTGACGATGCTCAGGTAGACGATCTTAGCTATCTGGCCGCGGGTTGCGTTGTTGGACGGGCGGAACGTGCCGTCGCTGTAACCACCGAGCGCTCCGTGGCAGTATGCCGTCTCGATCACGGTGTAGAAGACATAGCCGTGCGGCACGTCGCTGAAGTGCCCCATCGCAGGGTTGATCTGCGTCCAGCCTGCCGCGATCACATCTATCTTCGACAGCTGGCCGCGCGTGACGTTGTTGTACGGCAGGAACCAGGGGCGATTCTGTGCGTCGCAGGGACCGGCCGGTGCCGTGCCGCAGTTGTAGCCGCTAACGATGTTCAGCGCAGCCGCTGTCTCGATGAGGCTGAAGAAGTTGTTGGACCTCGGCACATCTGTGAAGGTATAGGATCCACCGGCCGGTGTCGTGATGGCTTTGTTGAAGCCGAGGACCACGATCTTGACCATCTGGGAACGCGTGGTGTTGTTGTACGGCCTGAAGGTACCGTCGGAGTAGCCGCTGATCACGCCGTGGCAGAAGAGGTAGAGTACCGGCGTGTAGAAGTAGTCGGTCTGATGCACGTCGGAGAAGTTGATCGTGCAGTTGGAGATCGCCGTCTGTGTGGCGGAAATCGCGGTCTGGGTCGCGCCGTTCGCCGTCGGTGTGGGGGTGCCGGCACCGGCGGTCCGGCTGGCCGCCGCAGTGAGTGTGGCGGAGACGGATGTCTGGCTGGCCGCCGCGGTTTGCGTGGCAGAGATAGAGGTTTCGCTGGCGGCTGCTGTGGCCGTGCCGGAGACCGAAGTCTCGCTGGCTGCCGCCGTGGCCGTCCCGGATACAGAGGTCTCGCTGGCGGCTGCTGTGGCCGTGCCGGCTATCGCAGTCTGGGTTCCGCCGCCCGGCGTCGGGGTCGCGGTCCCCGGCACGGGGCAGTTCTGGTCGCTGGTGACGGAAAGCGTGAACCCGGAACAGCCCAGGCCCGGTACCAGCTCGTTAACGACAACGACGTAGGTTGCACCAGCGGGAACGGTGAAGGAGTACGAGCCGCCGAGCAGGTTGGGGATCGGCCCGATGTCGCCCAGGTAGTTAGCGCAGAGGTTGCTCGGGTCGAACGAGCCTAGATAGGCCGCGCTCTGGATCAGCAGGCCACCCGCACAAGCAGGCGTCAGGTTTACCGTCACGCAGGCAGGAGTGCTCCCACCATTCTGGTATGTGTACGACTTGTAGTGGCGGTTGAGTGTGTCGAAGGTGCCTGGGCAGTTGCGCGTGGTACCGCAGCTGCTCGCCGACACCAGCGTTATCAGCCGGCCGGCCTGGAGCGGATCGCTGATCGTGATAGATCCTTGCGTCGTGACCGTGCATGCGGTTGTGGTTGCCGTCGCGGTCGCGCTCCCGGCGGCTGCGGTCTGAGTGGCGGAGATCGCGGTCTGGGTCGCGCCGGTGTTCGGCGTCGGGGTCGCAGTCACGGGCACCGGGCAGTTCTGGTCGC
>JBPCPV010000026.1:0-37330 GCA_050998805.1 Chloroflexia bacterium
CTTGCGACATGCCGTCAGCAAGCGGTGAGCATCTTGGACTACTTTATCGCGCTTCAACAATTCGGCTCCTCGCCTCCGTCGCTGGTGCCTCCCTAGCCTCGTGGCACTTGGGCGCTAAACATGTACAACATAGCTTAGTGTTTGAGAAATAATTTGAGAAAAAACCGGGCTCTTACTATAAACAATACCGTCAGCGACACTCGGTGTGTCAGATCCACCTTCAGGGCTGAACTTCCATTCACTTTGCCCTGTCCCCAACTCTACCGCTCTCAGGCTGAGTTCATAGGTCCCATAATCAAGGCTCAGCGCCACGAGCTTCAAACTATCGAAATATGCTGTTCCATTATAGATTGCGGTGTCGGATCTGATCTGGTCGTCTGCTTTCAGCTTCCATTTCAACCGACCGCTTTGCTCGTCAAGGGCATAAAAGTATCCATCGCTGCTGCCGAAGTAAACACCTCCCACAAAGATTGCCGGTGAAGATTCAACGCTGTCCCCTGTTTTGAATTGCCATTTCTCTTGCCCGGTCTTGCTGTTCACGGCATGTATTCCATCGCTCGTTCCATAGAAGAGCACGCCACGTTCGATAGAGGGTGGGGCCTTCGAGGCATTGACATGCCATTGCTCGGTTGCGGTATCTATCCTCACCGCGTGAAGAACCTCATCGGTCAAAAAGTAGATAAAGCCATCGGCCACGATTAAAGGAGGCAAGACCGCGCTGGGTGCTTTGTAGAGTAGGCTATTCTGGTGGATCTGGGGAATACCTCTACCAGAGTAATCGCCGGAACGCGCTAAGTCGGCGCGGTAAGTTGTAGCCTCAGCTGAGCCGGTTATAGGAGTTGGGTTGCCGAGATTAACTTGACTGCATGCTGCCATAGGCAGGCAGGCAATCAGCACGGTTAAACATCGGAAACCGTATAACACTCTCCATGTCCGTCCACCGAAAGGTTCTCGCGCGACTGCTGACTTACTCATAACGTACCTCCTCTAAGGCATGGGCGGCCTGCTGTCACGCTCCGGACTAAACTGGTCGAGCACATACAGGCTCCTCGTGCTATATGGGTCGTAGCCAGGCGCATAGCCATCGGCCCTGGCCTGGGGATCATCGGCGAAAACGACTGCGGCGACAGATTCAGCCCAGTCCTCCTGTGGGTTCGTTGCTCCATAGCTACTCACAGGTCTACCTGTGTGGAGTTTGAACCCGGTCTCGTCCCAGTTTGCCTCATCAAAGTAGCCCGTAGCAGTAGCCATGACGCGCGATAGCCTGCCGCCCTTGTTATTATCCCACGCATGGGCAAGCTCGTGTACTACAGTCTCAGCTATATGTAATCTGGCGTGCGGATCAACCCGCCTCCGTTGATCAAGGTTAATGAACGTGATAGTGGATAACCCAGTTCTCCGATCAGGAAGGGTGGTGGGCACCCTGCCTCCGCCGATTATAACGGCGGTCGGCACCATATCGCCGGAGCCGACAAGCATACGCTGACACCAGCTTAACCTGAGCCGAGTGCCCACTTCCGACTTGCTCGGTGGTGGGCGCTTCGTTTTGGCCGGTAGTTGTATCGGCGGCTTTCGTGAGGCAAGACACGCCGGTGATTACCCACATCTCGGCAAGGAGGTGGGCGCGGCTGATGTGGGTATTCACCAGTTTGCGTCAGGTCGCTACCGGTTGCCGCCTCTGCTACCGGAGCACGCCGCCGGCCGTTAGCGCCTGCACCGCGATCACGAAGCCGATGGCCGTTACGCCGAGCGCCGATGCGAGCGGCAGGCGTGCGAGTATGCCTGCGCCCATGTTGATCTTCACGCGGTTGATCACCGAGGGGCTGAGGACCATCACCAGGCCGATGCCGGTCAGCACGGTGGCGAGGCCGAGGCTGAAGGCGACGATCAGCAGCAGGCCGAGGCCGATCTGGTGGGAGCGAACCGCGGCGAGCAGCACGAGGACCGCGGATGGACAGGGCAGTATTCCGCCTGAGATGCCGAGGGCGAGCATACCCCGCCGCGAGATCGGCTGGCCCTTCGCCGGTAGGTGGCTGTGTTCGCGCCCAAACAGGCCGTGCTTATGCGGTGCCGACGGGTCGTCGTGGTCATGCGCGTGTTCGTGTTCGTGATCGTGATCATGGCTGTGGGCATCGTCGTGGGTATGGATGCCGATCTCATGGGTGTGGGTCTGGCCGTCGTGGGTGTGGGCGACGGCGAGATGGGTCGGGTCGCTGAACTTGCGGTTGCGCCATGCCCGGTAGCGTTGAAAGAAGAGCACGATGCCGATCAGCGCGATGAGCGCGCCCGAGATGAAGTCCATCCAGAATTGTAGCTGTTCGGGGACTATGTAGGCCGTGGCGGCGAGAGCAACGAAGCCGAGCAGGAAGACGCCGAGCGTGTGCGTGATCGTGACGGTGAGGCCGAGGAAGACGGCGTCGAAGGCGGTGCCCCGGCTGCCGACCAGGTAGGCGGCGACGACCGTTTTGCCGTGGCCCGGCGAGAGCGCATGGCCGGCACCGAAACCGAACGCCAGCACGAGTCCGATCAGTAGAGCGAATACCGTCAGATCCTTCTGGCCGAGCAGATCGGCGACCGCTGCGCTGAGGCCGTCTACGCGGGACAGCGCCCAGTTCGTGACCGCCTGGGTGTTGCTTTGGGAGACGGGGCCGCCGGGGGTCGCTGCGCCGGGCAGGAAGTCGAACGCGGCTGAGGAGACGCGGGGCGGGTTGTTGATCAGCTCAGGCTTGTACACGGTGAGGGCCGCGCTCAGGTCGGTGGTCGGCACCGACGAGTTCTGTAGCGCGGTGCCGTTGATCGAGCGCGCGGTGATCTCTTTCCAGCCGATCCGGTCGCTGTAGTTGTTGTCGGCATAGGAGAGGCTGCCCTTCGTGACGCCGCGCAGGGGGGCGGTGAAGTTGTAGGTCAGGCGCAGGGTCGGCAGCCCGCCGTTGCCAGGCGGGAAGGTTACCGACGGGGTGCCGGTCTGCGAGATTGGCAGCGGAGCGCCGTCGAGGGTGAGGGAGATGCCCTTGAGGATAAAGGCGGATTTGGCGGCAAGGTATGAGTCCCGCTCGGCCTGGGTAAGGTCGGTCGAGGCGTCGGAGCGGATGTTCTGCAACTCCTGGTAGGCGGGGATCTCGGCCATGTCGATCACGTAGAGGATGTCCACCCGATCTGAGCCGACAGTGAGGGCGCTGTAATGGTTGATCGTGAAGTTGCCCATCGGGTGTGCCGACGCCTGCCGGGGCAGGGCCGCCGGCAGCAGGCAGGCGATGAGCAGCATCAGGGCTAGGCGCATCGGGCGGCGTATCTTCATCTTACTTCATGCCTTTCAGGAGTGCGTCGGTCTGGGGCGCATATTTCACGTTGAAATAGGGGCTGATGTCGAGCGCGGCCTGCAAGTTCTTGCGGGCGTTGGCGGTGTCGCCGAGTTTGTTGTAGATCATGCCGATGTGGTAGAGCAGCAGTGAGCTTTTCGTGCCGAGGCGGAGCGCCTGCTGCGCGGCGGCAAGGGCGTCGCTGTAGCGGCCGGCCTGGTAGCGCGCCCAGGCGAGGGTGTCGAGCGTGTGGATGTCGTGCCGCCGCCCGGCGGTATCCTCCGCCAGCTTCACGGCCTGGTCGGTGCTTCGCCCCTGGTCGGCGTAGAAGGCGGCTTTTTCGATGCCGGTCTCTACGCCGTTCACGTCGAAGACGTGGTAAGTGTAGTCCACGAGGTCATACTGCTTTTTGGCTTCGCCGGCGTTGCCGATGCTCGTGTAGAGGTCGCCGAGGGCTTGCACATACTGGGGTAGCGGCACATTGGCGATTGCCTGCTTGTAGAGGGCGACCGCCTCGTTCGAGCGGCCCTGCGCGGCGCGGACCTGGGCGAGTCCGGCCTGCGCGTGGAGGTAGCCGGGGAAGACGGCGAGCGCGGAGTTGTATTGCGCCTCGGCGAGGTCGAGTTTGCCGGAGTTGAAATAGAGGTTGCCGAGTTGCACATGGCTCCAGGACGAGTTTTCGGGGGCGGGGCCGCCTGCCTCGACGGCCTGTTTCATCGCGGTGATCGCTCCGTCAACGTCGCCGTGGAGTTCGCGGGCATAGGAGATCCGCGAATAGGAGCTAAGGTCGGGGCGCAGGTTCACCATCGAGGTGAGGGTTTCGACCGCCTGATCGTAGTCGCCGATCTCGGTCTGGGCGTCGGCGATCACACCGTAGGCATAGGCTTTCTGCGGACCGATGCCGCGGGCCTTGATGCCCCAATTAAGGGCATCTTGGAACAGGTGGCGTGAGAGGGCGAGCGACCCCATCGCGGCGGTAGCCTCGAAGCTCGTCGGGTTAGCGGCAAGGGCCTTCTTGAGTGCATCGTCGGCATTGACGTAGAAGGTCGGGTCATTGGTTTCGCGCGCCTTCTGCAAATAGGCGAGGCCGAGTTGTGAGAGAGCCGTATCGCTCTTGGGATCTTGCTGGAGGCGGTTCTGCTCTTGGGTTATCACACGGTTGGCGTAACCGGAGGTCGTGACGCCTGACGCAACTATATCCGATGGGTTGGCGACGGGTGGGGGCGGGACGTCCGGCTTGGCCGTTGACGGGAAGAGGAATAGGCCCGCAGCTACGAAGAGCAGGGCCACTCCGAGCACAAGCATCAGGCGGTCGCCGAAAAAGTTGAACGTGCGCTTTCGTGCCTGTGTCGCCATTTTCATCTACTTTCATGTGTCGGCGTCTATGACAGCAGATCGGCCGCTCGCTAGTATTACCCACCGCTCTCGCTTTCGGATTTTTGCATGGCCCCTGCGGTGTGAAAACAGCTGCCTAGAGCAAGCAGGAGGGAATGTACAAGCAAAGGTCGTGCCCTCGTCAGGCGTTGGGGGCCAACTCGGCTGCGGTGGACTGTAGGAGCGCCCAGAGGCCGTCAACATGGCGATCCTGGGTGCGGATATTGCCGATAGAGATGCGGAGTGTGTAGCCTTCGCGGAGCACGGTGTGGGACAGGAACGCGCTGCCACCGGTGTTGATCCGGTCGAGGATCGCTTCATTGAGCCGGGCCAGGTACGCCAGTGTCTCTGCTCGCTCGGCCTCTGAGGCGGTCGGCCACGCGGCCTGTAAGGCGCGGGGGAAGGCCCGTAGGCAGACGAGTGCGAAGGGCGACGTGGAGAGGAGCTGGAAGTCGGGGTGGGCGTCCACGGCGTCCTCGAGGCGGCGGGCCAGCCGCAGCGAGTCGGCCAGTCGCGCACGGATGCCCGCGATCCCGAAGCTCCGCATCACCCACCAGAGCTTGAGGGCGCGGAACGAGTGACCTAGCTGTAGCGAGTAGTCCATGTAGTTGACGATGCCCTCGCCGGGCGGTGTGCGGAGGTATTCGGGCACCAGGCTGAACGCTGCGGCGAGCGCGCCCTGCCGCCGGCAGTAGAGGCAGCTCACCTCGACCTGCGTGTAAAGCGTCTTGTGCGGGTTGATCACCATCGAGTCGCCGAGACCGAGGTCGCCGATCTCGGCCATGACCTCCGGCACCAGCCCCCAGAAGCCGCCGTAGGCCGCATCTATGTGCAGCCAGACCCCGTGCTCGCGGCAGATTTCGGCTATTGGGCCGAGCGGGTCGGTGGCGGCTGTCGGCGTGGTGCCGACGTTGGCGCAGACGGCCAGCGGGCGGCGGCCCGCCGCGATGTCCTCCCGGATCGCCGCATCGAGCGCGGCCGGGTCCATCCGGTAGCGGTCGTCGGACGGGATCTTGATGACGTTGTTCTGGCCGATGCCGAGGGCGATAGCCGCCTTTTCGAGCGAAGAGTGCGCCTGGTCTGAGATATAGAACCGCAGTGGCGGAAGGCCGCGCCCGATCATCCCCTGTTCGCGGATGTCGAGGCCGAGCGCCTCGCGCGCCGCGCAGAGCGCATAGAACGAGCTGAGCGACGCGCCGTTGGTGAAGACCGCATCCGCGTCTGCGGGGTAGCCGACGAGTTCAGCGATCCAGCGGAGCACGATCTTGCTGAGAGCGGCGGCTGCGGGTGCCGACCTCCAGACCATCATGTTGACGTTGAAGGCCGCGGTCAGGGTCTCGGCCAAGATGCCGGGCATCGAGCCGTTGATCGCGAAGTAAGCGTGGAAGGCGGGGTGGTTCCAGTGGGTCAGGTTCGGGATGATCTTCTCGCGGGTGTCGGCGAGCAGGGTCTCGAAGGGCACGGGGGTTTCGGGCGGAGGGCTGTCGAGCAGGGCAAGCAGCTCGCCCGGCGGGATCGTCGCCATCACCGGGGTGCGGTCAATATCCCGGAAGTAATCGCCGATGAGGGCCAGCACCTCGTGCCCGTGGCTCTCGAAGACCTCGATCGGCCAGTCGCCGAGCGTGTTTTCGGCGGACCACTCAGCTTGCTGGGCGTTGGACAGCACCTTGCGCGCCCTGTCGGTGAACCTGTCGAATCGCTGCATGGCCGCCTCCGAAAGAACAGCCGTCCTGGGCGGACGGCTCGGGTGGATCTGAGCGGGCTCGAACCGCTGACCTCTACAATGCGAATGTAGCGCTCTCCCAGCTGAGCTACAGACCCAGGTGCCCCCTATTATAGCAGAAGTCGGGGGATCTTTGCAAATCCCATATGGCTGTAGTATGATTAGGATGTAATCGCGGTGTGACAGGTGATTGGCGAAGGGAGCAGCGAGATGGCGGAAGCGATTTATCACGGCGTAGTGAGAGGCAATGTGGTGGTGCTGGCGGAAGGCGTCCATCTTGATGACGGCCTCCGAGTAGAGGTGCGGGCACCTGCTCCCGAAGTTGAGGCGCAGCAGGCGGCGGAGGATCTTCTCAAGCAGAAACTGATGGAGTCGGGCCTGGTCAAGGAGTTCAGGAACCCGCCCTACCCACCGACGGGAGATCGCATCCCGATTCACGTCAAGGGCAAGCCGCTCTCCGAGACGATCATTGAGGATCGCCGGTAGTGGCGGTCTATTACTTCGACACAAGCGCCCTTGTGAAACGCTATGTGCTGGAAGTAGGAATGCCTGGGGTAACGAATCTCGCAAATGGAGCAGAGCACCAGTTTTACACTGTTCGGATTTCCGGGCCGGAACTGATCGCAGCACTTTATCGCAGATCCAGGAGGAGAGAGATTCCCTCAGTTGATGTGGTTGCCCTGACAGTCAGTTTCAAGACAGATTGGCTGCGGCGGTACGAAATAGTTGAGGTTAGCAACACCGTTGCGGTGCATTTGTCTACAGCTTTGGAGTTGCAAATATCTGGACGCTCTATGCGCCTCTCGCCCATAACCTTTGTTTCCGCCGACGAGGAGCAGCTTCGAGCGGCCCAGGCCGAGGGTCTTCTAACCGAGAACCCGAACAGCCACGGTTAATGCCCCGGTGCAGAAGCGGGTCTGAGACCCCCCCTACAGGGAATTGCGCCGGTCCTAGCGTGTGCATTTTTGCGCGAGCAGTGTATCCAGCGAGGCACCTGCGGGCGCGGGGGCGAGGGTCGCCGATACGATGTGCCAGATCGCGTCTTGCGGGTTCTGTGAGATGCCGGGGCTGACGTGGTGGAGGAAGTAGCAGCCGGCAAAGCGGGTCGGGTTGCCGGTGGTGTGGGTCGCTTCGATGACCGCCGCCAGACTTGCATAGACGTTTCCGGCGCCGGCATCGGTGCTCACGGGGCCGAGCGCGAGGGACACCGTGACCGTGCCGGAGTATCCGGCGACGAACTGCGGGTAGGGCGGTGCCGTGGAGGACGGCGGATTGGGCGCGCCCTGGAAGTAGCTGTAGGCACGCTCATACTCTTTACGGTTGATGGCGTTGTAGTACGACTTGAGCACCTGGGCGGGCGTGTCGTGGTTGTCATAGGATGGGACGCCGCCGTCCGTGGTGGGAAAGCCCATCGCGTAGTCGGCGTGGCCGAGGTAGGTGCCGAGCTGGGAGAGAAGCACGTCGTATGGGGGCTGGTTCTCAGGGTGGGACTCGAAGACGGCCCGCTCGAAGTACTGCACTGCATACGGCTTGCCGTTCAGGTCGCTGGTCTCAGTGAATACCTGGGAGAGCGGGTAGCCCTGTTGGGCGAGGCCGCCGTGCGCCTGCCAATAGACCAGGAACCTGCCGCAAACGGTGTGGCCGGTTTGGGGGAAGCTCTGACAGCTGTTTCCGGTCTGTGCGAACGAGCTGCCTGCCTGCCAGGTAAGCCCGATCAGCATCCCGATCCCCAGGCCGACCCCGACCCCGAGCAGGGAGAGCAGACGTTTCTTCATAGATAGATCCTCCTTGTGGTGCGGTCGCACCAAACGCCCCGTTACGTGGAGCTTGCATATGTCACAAGATATAGACGTGCTCAGGGCTGCGAGGTTCCGGCGCACGCTTCTAGTCGTGCCGGAAAATCCGCACGCGGCGGTTCGGCTCGCGGCCTCTGCTCTGCGAGCCGAGGTTGTAGCGGTCGGCCATCTGGTGCTGGAGACGGCGGATATATGCGTTGGCGGGTGGAAGCTCGACCGGGTGGCCGGTTTCGAGCGTCTCGGTGATCGCTGCCTCGGTCTCCTCCAGCGCGCTGCTCACCGGATCTCCGCCGGGTGTGCTGATCGAGGCCGGCTGTAGCTCGAAGATGCCGGAGAGCATAGCCTGCATCTGGCTCACCGTGTTGCTCTTGAGCGCGTAGATGGGCAGCCCCTCCGCCTCAGCCTGCCGCAGCATCGGCGGGTTCTTGCGGTAGTAGTTCTTCAGCGTAAGCACGATGTCGGCGTCCAAAATATCTTTGCTGAGTGTTACATCCACTCTGAGTATGGTGATCGCCTGCTCGAGCCGGTCGCGGCTGACGCCGAACGGGTAGATCCGCAGAGGCTTGGTGCCGGTGCCCGGGGAGCCGGGGGCGCGGACCCGGCGCGGCGCGGGGGGCGCGGCCTCGGCTTCGTCCTCCTCGTCGGTGTCGTAGTCGGGGTCGCGGAGAGCGACCGACGCCTGACGCTCGCTGCGTTCTCCGTAGTAGTCGGAGGTGCGGCCGGCTCCGGCGGTGCGGGTGGGACCGGAGCCGAGGGACGCCATGCTCGGCCCGTTAGCCGAGTGGGCGCGCTCAAGGCCGGAGTTTGCGACGCCGCCGGGACCGGCTGTGGTCTGGTAAGAGCCGCCGCGCCCGCCGCGCCCGCCGCGTGGGCTGTGCCCGCCACGCCCACGGTCGCCGTAGCCGCTGCGGCCGGGCGCGGGCGTGTAGGCGGTGGTATCCCGAGTGGCGTCGAACTGCCCCTGGCGGCTCACTATCCGCCCATCGGTGTACCGCTCGCGGATTTCGGGCGCGATCGGCTGGCCCCGCAGGATCGAGTCAACTACCTCGGCCACATCCATGTGGAGGGCCACGCGGTCCCGGTCCAGGATCTCGACCATCACATCGAAGGTCGGCGGGGCCTTGCGTTCGAGGACCGACTTCTGGGTGCCGCGCCGCCGCGCCTCCTCGTCGCCGAGCGTCACAGTCTGGATGCCGCCGATCAGGTCGGAGAGGGTCGGGTTGAGCATGAGGTTTTCGAGCGTCGTGCCGTGGGCGGTGCCGACGAGCTGCACGCCGCGCTCGGCGATAGTTCGGGCCGCGCCGGCCTCGAGTTCGGTGCCGATCTCGTCGATCACGATGACTTCCGGCATGTGGTTCTCGACCGCCTCGATCATCACGGCGTGCTGGCGGGCGGGGCTGGGCACCTGCATACGCCGCGCCCGCCCGATCGACGGGTGGGGAATGTCGCCGTCTCCTGCGATCTCGTTACTGGTGTCTACGATGACGACGCGCTTGCGGAAGTCGTCGCTGAGGACGCGAGCGACCTCGCGCAGCAGGGTCGTCTTGCCGACGCCGGGGGGGCCGAGCAGCAAGATGCTCTTGCCCGACTCGACGAGGTCGCGGATGATGTTGATCGTGCCGTAGACCGCCCGCCCGATGCGGCAGGTGAGGCCGATGATCTCGCCCGACCTGTTGCGGATGCAGGAGATGCGGTGGAGGGTGCGCTCGATTCCGGCGCGGTTGTCCTCCCCGAAGTGGCCGATCCGCTCGACGACGTAGTTCAGATCGTCGCGGGTGATGTCGCTCTCACTGAGCAGCACCTCGTTTCCGTGATAGCGGGCCTCGGGCTTGCGGCCGAGATCCATCACGACCTCGATCAGGTTGTCGCGGCTCTTCTCTGCATCCAGGTTGCGTAGGATCGCCGGCGGCAACGTGAGCAAAAGCTGCTCAAGGTCGTCGGTGATCTCCTGTTCGCCGTCCGGGCGCTGCATAAAGTCTATCATTCTAACCTCTGTTCGGCTGTTCGGCCTCTGCGCGGCCCAACGTCCAATCGCTGACCACCAGGCGACCGGCTCGCTGCAAGAAGGCGGGGGCCGCCTGGCGCTGTAGCGCCGCAGTATATTTGACCAATAGCGCCTGCTCGCTCAACAGGTGGAGGCCGCGCTCCTCGAGCAGCGGCTCGATCTCGGACTGGTATTCGCGCAGGGCGACGTACATCGGCTTCGGCGCGTTTTTGCGCGCTAACCAGAGTACGTATTCGAGGGCGCTGCGGGCCGTGTCGCGCTGCTCGGGGCGGTAGAGCGTGGTGGCCCAGTGGCCGCGCGGCCCGGTCAGCAAGCGCACCCAGCCTCCGAGGCCGTGCGGCGCGAAGCTGCCGTCGTGGGCGACCGCCGCATTGTCCCAGACGAAGGCATGTGCGGCCAGGCCGCCGAGCGCCACGCGCGGCCCCGGCTGCCACTGCTTGCTGGTCAGGGCCTCGGCCTGCTGGACGACACGCGGCGTGACCTGGCGGTAGAGCTGCAGCAAGTCAAAGGCGTCGCGGCGCTCGATGCCGCGCAGAGGCCCACGCCGTGGCGCGTCGAGCGGCATCCCCTTGAGGTAGAGGTTGCCCCATAGCCGCTCGTGCGAGTAGATTGTGAAGCCTAGCTCACGGAAAAGGGCGACGCGTTCGTCGTCCACAGGCAGCTTGGCGAAGACGCGGGTGATGCCTCGCTCTCCGGCCTGGGAGATCGCCTCGGCGAGCAAGTGACCCCAAAGCTGGTCGCCCTCGCGCTCCGTCGTCGAGAGGCTGGTGATCGTCCATTCGTCATGGCGCTGCCAGCGGCACCGGGCCTGGAGATAGGCGAGGATGTCTCCATCCTCGAGGTAGACGAGCGTATGGCAGCGGCGGCGTTTCGCCGGGCTCTGCGCCCGGATCAGGTCGGTAAACAGTGTCTCCGGCTGGATGATCGTGTAGGGCGGATTCAGGCGCAGGATCTGCTGCCGGCGGCGCGTCGCCAGGATATGGAAGATGTCGGTCCAGGCCGCATCACGGATCAAGCAGTCATTCTCCGGCCCGCGCCGGGGCCTGTCTCCCGCGCTGCGGCGCATTGGTCGAGGAAGTAGCGGTGGATACGCAGGTCGCCGGTGAGTTCGGGGTGGAAGGCCGTTACCAGCACGCGGCCCTGCTGGGCGGCCACCGGCCTGCCGTCGGCCAGCCACGCCAGCACCTCGACGCCGGGGCCGACCTCGCCGATCAGCGGCGCACGGATGAAGACGGCGGGGAAGGGCTTCTCTCCGAGCACGGGCATCGGCAGGTCGGTCTCGAAGCTGTCGAGCTGGCGGCCGAATGCGTTGCGCTCGACGGCGAGGTCGATCAGGTCGAGCACCGGCTGCGGGCGGCCAGCGTCACGGGCGACGTAGATCAGCCCCGCGCAGGTGCCGTAGACCGGGCGTCCCTGCTCGCGGTTGAAGCTCCGGATCGCGTCGTCAAGCCCGTAGAGTGCGCCCAGCTTGCCGATAGTCGTGCTCTCCCCGCCGGGTATGATCAGCCCGTCGAGGCCGTCAAGCTGCTCGGGCAGGCGCACCTCGACGGCCTCTGCGCCGAGCTGCCGGATCGCCTGAATGTGTTCTCGAAACGCCCCTTGCAGGGCTAGGACTCCAATTCGCATATAGCTTTCAGCTTTCAGTTTGTCAGCTATCAGCTTTCAGCCGAGATTCTGAGCGAAGCGAAGAATGACAGTGGTGGGCTGACGGCTGACGGCTGACCACCGACCACTCGTCGCTGACCACTGACCACTGACCACTCGCCTACCAGCCGCGCACGGCCAGCAGTTCGTTTTGCGGGATCGCGCTGATCTCGATGCCGACCATCGCCTCGCCGAGGTTGCGGGAGACTTCGGCCAGGATGCCGGCGTCGCGGTAGTGGGTGACCGCCTGCACGATGGCGCGGGCGCGGGCCGCCGGATCGCCCGACTTGAAGATGCCGGAGCCGACGAACACGCCGTCCGAGCCGAGCTGCATCATCAGCGCGGCGTCTGCGGGAGTGGCGACGCCCCCGGCGGCGAAGTTGACCACGGGGAGCTTGCCGGTCTCGGCGACCAGCTTGACCAGCTCGTAGGATGCATCGAGTTCTTTGGACGCGTGGAAGAGTTCGTCGGGCGACATGCTTTGGAGGCGGCGGATCTCGCTCGTCACGGCGCGCATATGGCGCACCGCCTCGACCACGTTGCCGGTGCCGGCCTCGCCCTTCGTGCGGATCATCGCCGCGCCCTCGCCGATCCGCCGCAGCGCCTCGCCGAGGTTGCGGCAGCCGCAGACAAACGGCACGCGGAAGTCGTGTTTGTTGATGTGGTACTGCTCGTCGGCGGGCGTGAGGACTTCGCTCTCGTCAATGTAGTCCACGCCGATAGCTTCGAGGATCTGGGCCTCGACAAAATGGCCGATGCGGCACTTAGCCATGACCGGGATCGTCACGGCTTCCATGATGCCGGAGATCATCTCGGGGTCGCTCATGCGGGCGACGCCGCCGTGCGCGCGGATGTCGGCCGGTACCCGCTCCAGAGCCATGACCGCGGACGCGCCGGCGTCCTCGGCGATCTTCGCGTGCTCTACGGTTACAACGTCCATGATGACGCCGCCCTTGAGCATCTGGGCCAGGCCCTTTTTTGTCGTCCAGGTTGATTTCTCGATTTGGTTCTCCATCGTCGGAGCCTCCTAGCTTGGAATATTTGTTCGGGAAGCCAGCGCATCATCGGGCCGCATCCATATTAACCCACCCTAATTGTACCCCTTTCCGGCGGCGGGCGCAAGTTCGGGGTGCGCTCACAGCTTGCACAATGGGGCCGGCATCACGTAAACTGTGTGCGATGATGAAGCTATCCTGCGTGCGCGCCCGTGGATAAGCGCGCTCGGCGGCTCGCCTGGGCGGCGATACCACTGCTGGCCCTGCTCGCCTATGCGCCGGTGCTGACAATGTGGTTTGTCGGCGACGACTTTGGACACATGAACCTGCATACGGAACTGCCCTGGCCGGGGCCGTTCACTCAGTTCCAGGGCGGCACGATGTTCTGGCGGCCGCTCAGCTTCACGCTCACCTGGTATCTCGGCTATTCGATTTTCGGCATGAGCGCGCTGCCATATCATGCGATCAGCCTCGGCTTGCACGCGCTCACGGCATGGTTGCTCGGGCGGGCCGTTGCGACTATCTCCGCCGAGGATCGCACCGGCTGGATCGCCGGGGCCGTCTTCGCGGTCTACCCGCTCGCCACCGAGCCGGTGGCCTGGATCGCCGACCAGTGGGATTTGTGGGCGGCGGCCTGCGGGCTTGGCGCAGTCTGGGGCTTCGCCCTCTCCTGGCGCAACGGCAGTCGCTTGCCCTACATGCTCGGCCTGCTCGCGGCCTTCGCGGGCGTCTTCATGAAGGAGAGCAGCCTGCCTCTGCCGGTCGCCCTGCCGTTCGTCGCCCTGGCGATAGAGGTGAGCCGCCGGCGGGAAGATGCAAGGGCGACTCCCCTTGACGCCGCTGGCCTGCGCGACTTCGCGCGGCGCGTGGTGGTGCGGGTGCTGCCATATTGCATCCCCACAGCTTTGTTCGCGGGGCTGCGGATCTCGACCGGCGGCATCGGCGGCTATCCGGGCGCGGCTGCCGACTACCCAAACTTCTTCTGGACTTCTCTACGGACGGCGGCGCTACAGCTCTTACTGCCTCTCAACCACAGCATATTCTCCGGCCCGCTTGTGCAGGTAGTAGGCTTCTTCATGGCGCTTGGCGTGCTGGTCTGCCTCGTGCTTTGGGGGAGGCAGAGATGGGCGCTGATGCTGCTCGGCGGCGTCTGGATGCTCATTTTTTTGTTGCCTGTGCTGAACCTGATCGACGGAAGTCCCGACATGTTGGGCACTCGCACCCTCTATTTCCCTCTGATCGGCTTCTGCATTGCACTGGCGGGGCTGCTCGGCGCGGCACTCGTCGAGCAGTGCGCCCGGCCTTTCGCCGCCGCCGCGGTTCTAGGCGGCCTGTTGCTAGCGGTGCCTGCCGCCTGGACCGAACAGCAGCCCTGGCTGCAATCCTCGCGGCAGACGCGGCAGATCCTGGAAGAGGCCGGGCAGCTACTTGTCGGCTCTCCTGACGTGCCGTCAGTGGTGAGGACACAGGGCCTGCCGGCGAACTACAAAGGCAGCTATGTTTTCGTGAACGGTTTTGGGGAAGCCGTCAGGAACTTCGACAACGTAGCGATCCAGACGATTGAGGCGGCATCGTTTAACCCGATCGGCCTGGCCGGGCCGTTCAGCGGCCGCTTCGGGCGCTATAACATCGTTTTCACCCTCGACCAAGCCAATCGGTTGTACCACATCAGCGACTTCGCGGGCACCACGCTGCCGGTTCCCCCGCCGGCCGGGGGCCGCCTCTGGGATTACACACACTGCCGACCGGACGACCCGTTGAGCTGGCAGCCGGAGAACGCTCGGATAGTCTGCGCTCCGGCTCCTAAATCGCCCCCGCCGGGAGCCGGAACCTACGCCGTCTTCACGCCAAGCACCAACGACGGCCATATAGTCTTGCCCGACGAAAAGCTCGACCTGAACGGCGCGCGGGGTCTGAGGTTCGGCATCTGCGCCCGGATACCCGCAGGCCGGCAAGGGCTTATCGGTGAGTGGTTCTGGGGCGGTGCCGACGCCGCAAACTGGAGTCAGGACCGGAGCCGGAGCTTCGTGCTCGAAGACACCGGCGGCTGGCGAGATTACTGGCTCTACGTGCCGGCCGACCAGTTGGGCACGAAATGGACCGGCCTGCGCTTCGACCCGGTGAACGACCGACTTCCGGTAGACATCGCCTGGGTCTCGCTGACACCGATCCGCTGAAGGCTGTGGGCCGGAGATAGTTGTCACCCGTCTTCCGATCTTGTATACTTGACCCAGATAGCCTTGCAATAAGACATGATCAGCATTATTAGGCGAACCCTGCCATGCATGCACAAAACCTGCCTCGCGCTCATCGTCTCACTCTGCGCCTCTTCGCGGCTTGCCTACTCGGCCTCATACTCCTCGCCGGTGTCGGCCACACGAATAACGCGGCAGCCGCGCCGAACGATTCGATCACGGTCAGCGCCCCCTCCACCACCGCCGAATCCGACGACTATGCGACCCAGGTGTTGGGCAACCCGTGGGACATGAACGACCCCGCCGACACAGATTTCCTGTACCACTTGGCCCCGCCGACCTACAGCAACGGTATCTGGAGTTCGACCGCCACCGTGGCAAATAGCTCGGTCTTTTTGCAGGAGCAGGACTTCGACAGTACGACGAATTATATCGGCGACCGCAACGATGGCGTGAACTACCCGATGGTGAGCAGCCGTTTCAGCCACCTGCGGGTCCGCATGTACAGCAGCGTGAACGACTATGCCGTCATCTTCTACTTCCCCAACTTTTCCCCAACGCCGGGCGGCAACAGCAACGTTATCCCGACACAGGCCGGTTGGCATATCTACGATTTCGACCTGAACGGCACAGGCGGCGGGGGCAGTGGCACCTGGTTCAACGGCAACTGGGCGGGGCTGCGGCTCGACCCCGTGCATGTGAGCGGGGCAACGATCCAGTTCGACTGGGCGCGCCTCACCCCGGCGACTACTGCAGCCACGACGATAAGTTGGTCGGGCAACGGCAGCGGCACGGTGAGCCTCTACCTGGCGACTAGCCCGAACGGGCCGAACGAGGCACTGATCGCCTCGGGCCTGCCGGCCGAGGGGAGCTATAACTGGACCGGAGCCTGGATGGCCCCCGGCACATACTACATCCGCGCCGTGCTCAGCAATGCCACGGGATCAAGCGGCCCGATGTCGGTCAACCAGGCCCCGGTGCTCAACATCAACTCCCCCAGCCCGAGCAGCGGCGAAGATTATGCCGCCGCCAATCTCTTCCATACCTGGGACTTGACCAGCCTGAGCCAACTCCAGACATGGTACAACGTCACCGGCTTCATCTTCGGCCCCGGCTATATGCAGGCGTCGGCGACGACAGGCGACTCGCAGCTCTGGCTGCTCAACGGCAGCACGAGTGCAACGATCGACACGAGCCGCTACCACTACTTCAGCTACAATCTGTTTATCGCCCGCCCGCCGAACCCGCTGAACGGCCAGTACTCCTTCTGGAACGCCGGTCCGCGCGCGATCTGGTCGCCGACGACCGCACCGCTCAACTGGCAATCTACGAAGGCATTCGTAGCCTGGTACGACCGCCCACTGCATGTGGCGATGGATCTCCGCAACCCACAGAACCTCGAGCCTGGGTCGAACGTCGGCTGGACCGGCAACCCGACCATTTTCCGCTTCGACCCGCACGAAGGCGATGACGCCGGTCTGCCGCCATATTTCCGCATCGGCCAGATGCGCCTCACCGCCGACACGACCGTGCCGAACGGCGGCTCGACCACGATCAGCTGGACGCCGATGAAGACCGCAGGCACCGTGACCCTCAAGTACAGCACGAACCCCGCCGGAGGCGGCACCACCTTCGCCACGGTGCCCGCGGCAGACGGCGGCTACATCTGGGCCGTGAATAACGTGCCGAACGGCACCTACTGGATCACCGCGGTTGCGAACGACGGCATCAACGCTTTCAGCCAGGTGTCGCTCGCGCCGATCATAGTCACGGGCGGCCACCCCTGCCCCGCGACTTTCAGCGACGAGCCACAGAGCGAGACGTTCTACACCTATGTCTCCTACCTCTACTGCCGGGGCATCGTGGAAGGCTACAGCGACAACACGTTCCGCCCGAACACATACGCGCTGCGGGGCACGTTGGCGTCTTGGGTGGTGCGCGCGCGCGGCTGGGCGATAAACACGGCCGGCGGCCCGCACTTCGCCGATGTACCGCCGTCCGATCCGCTCTACGCCTATATCGAGACGGCGTATAACCACGGGGTGATCAGCGGCTACAGCGACGGTACGTTCAAGCCGAACAACAGCGTGACGCGCGGCCAGATGAGCAAGATGATCGTGATCGCGATGGGCTGGCCGATTGACACCACCGGCGGGCCGCATTTCAGCGACGTGACACCCGCCAACACCTTCTACCAGGACATCGAGACGATCTACAACCACCACACGGTCAACGGCTACAACGACGGCACGTTCAGGTGGGGCAACAGCCTCACGCGCGGCCAGCTATCGAAGGTGCTGGATCTGTCTATCGCGCCGTAGCCGTCATTTGCTCGACAGCTTGCGTGCCACCCACATGATCGGATCGAAGTAGACATCGGCGACGCGCTCCTTGAGCGGGATGATGCCGTTGTCGGTGATGTGGATGTGCTCCGGGCAGACCTCAGTGCAGCACTTGGTGATGTTGCAGACGCCGACGCCTGCCTCCTCGCGGATCATCTTGTTGCGGTCGAGGCGGTCGTAGGGGTGCATGTCGAGGTTCGCCAGCTTGATTATCTGGCGTGGGCCGTAGAAGATATCCTTGCGGTTGTGGTCGCGCAGGATATGGCACACATCCTGGCAGAGAAAGCACTCAATGCACTTGCGGAACTCCTGGATGCGGTCCACATCCATCTGCTGCATCACGAGCGGGCGGGGGGCGTCGGCTGCCGGAGTGAAGGGCGGGATCTTCGCCGAGACTCGGAAGTTCCAGGAAACATCGGTCACCAGGTCTTTGATGAGCGGGAAGGATTTGAGCGGCTGGACGAGTATCGGCCCGCCGTCTACGGCGTAGTCGCGGACGCGGGCCTTGCAGAGCAGGCGGGGCTTGCCGTTGATCTCGGCGCTGCACGAGCCGCACTTGCCGGCCTTGCAGTTCCAGCGGACGGCGAGTGTGCTGTCGTTGTGGGCCTGCACATGGTGGATTGCGTCGAGCACGACCATGCCGGGGAACGTCGGCACCTCGTAGGTCTGCTCGCTGCCGCCCTCGGCGGTGCCACGGAACACTTTTAAGGTTACGCTTCCCGTAGTCGCGGATGTCGCGTTTTCAGACATGATCCTCTCCTCGCTTCACTTCGCCGGCTCGAACAATTGGGCCAGCTCCGGCGGCATCGGGGCCACCGGAGTCGTCGTGATACGCACGGCGTCGCCTTCCTTGACCGCGATCAGATTCTTCTTGGCCCACTCTGGGTCGGGGTTTGGGTAGTCGGTGCGCCACTGCGCGCCCCGACTCTCGCGTCGTTCGATGGCGCAGCGCACGATGATCTCGGAGACGATCAGCATGTTCTTGATGTCGCGCGCGGTGTGCCAGCCGGGGTTGTAGAGGCGCGAGCCTTCGATGTGCAGGTTCTCGGCCCGCTTGTGGAGGGCCATTATCTTGGCGAGGCAGTTTGTCAGCCCCTCCTCGGTGCGGGCGATCATCGCGCCCTCCTGCATCGCCTCCTGTAGCTCCTCGGTCAGAACATAGGGGTTTTCGGTGCCGGTCGACTCGAATGGGGCGAGCAGCGAGGCGGCCTCCGTCTGCACCTGCCCATCGTCAAGCGTGCCGGGGCCGTGGGACTTCGCGTAGCCGGCTGCGGCCTCGCCCGCGCGCTTGCCGAAGACGAGGAGATCGCAGAGGGCGTTGCCGCCGAGGCGGTTCGCGCCGTGCAGTCCCGCCGCCGTCTCGCCGGCCGCGTAGAGGCCGGGCAGGTTGGTCGCGCCGGTCTCCGGCTCGGCGGCAACCCCGCCCATCGTGTAGTGGATCGTCGGGTAGACTTCCATCGGCTGCGTGGTGATGTCCACGTCGCCGAGGGCATGGAACTGCTCCCACATGCTCGGCAGCTTCTTCTTGATGAAGTCCGCGCCGCGCCCGGTCACGTCGAGGTAGACGCCGCCGTGCTCCGAGCCGTTGCCTGCCAGCACCTCGCGGTAGATCGCCCGCGAGACCACGTCGCGGGGCAGGAGTTCGGGCGGGGGGCGGTTGTTGTCCTTGTCCTCCAGCCAGCGCGCGGCCTCCTCCACCGTGTCGGCGTAGCGGCCCTGGTAGCTCGGCGGCGTGTACTTCGGGTCGAACATGAACCGCTCGCCCTTGCCGTTGCGGAGGATGCCGCCCTCTCCGCGCACGCCCTCGGTGACTAGCAGACCGCGCACCCCCGGCGGCCAGACCATGCCTGTCGGGTGGAACTGGACCATCTCCATACCGAGCAGCTCGGCCCCGGCGTTGAACGCCAGTACCGCGCCATCGCCGGTCGACTCCCAGGAGTTCGAGGTGACCTTGTACATCCGGCCCCAGCCTCCGGTCGCCAGCACAACCGCCTTAGCCTTGATCAGGATAAAGCGCCCGCTCTGCCTGTTGTAGCCGAACGCGCCGATCACGCGGTCGCCGTCGGTCAGCAGGCGGGTCATCGTGACTTCCATGTAGCAGGTCATGCCAGTCGCCACCGCGCGATCCTGGAGAGTGCGGATCAGCTCGAGGCCGGTGCGGTCGCCGACGTGGTTCAGCCGCCGGTAGGTGTGGCCGCCGAAGGGCCTTTGCATGATCAAGCCGTCGGGTGTGCGGTCGAAGACGGCACCCCACTGCTCCAGCTCGATCACACGCTCCGGGGCTTCCTTCGCCAGGATCTCGGCGGTGCGCCAGTTGTTCAAGAACTGGCCGCCGCGCATCGTGTCCATGAAGTGGACCTGCCAGGAGTCCTTCTTGTCGAGGTTCGCCAGCGCGCCTGCGATCCCGCCCTCGGCCATCACCGTATGCGCCTTGCCGAGCAGCGACTTGCAGACCACTCCGACGTTCAGCCCCGCCTGAGCCGCCGCGATAGTGGCACGCAGGCCCGCGCCGCCCGCGCCGATCACCAACACATCATGCTCGAAAGTTTCGTAAGCCTCCATCAACACACTCCATTTTTGCTACAATCGCGCAGACAAGTAAATCAAAGTAACTGCTTGAACTCCTCGATGGTGAGGCCCGCATCGCGCACGATGCCCGCCATTGTGAATGCGTTCACCGGGTTGTTACGCGGCACGGTCAAAAAGCGGATGCCATCTGACATGACGATGTGCTTACGACCCTATCGGGTAATACGAAAACCAGCTTTCCCCCAAGCTTTGACAGCTTGCAGATGGTTGACTCCAGGAAGCTGAGGCATGGTTAGACGGCGATTTCAACTTCCCGAACATTAGAACCTTGCAGCGACTCTTCTACGACGGCCAGGTACTCACGAATAGCATCCTCGATGTTCTCGACAGCTTCCTCCTCTGTTTCTCCTTGTGACCAGCAGCCAGGCAAGCCGGGGCAGGAGACGCTATATCCTTCTTCGGATTTCTGTAGCACAATCTTGTATTTCATCTAACTCACCTCTCAGAAGAACCTGGGATCCTGGATCGCGCCTGACGCGAGCAGCCATATATAGAGATCGGCGAGGGCGACCATGATGAGGCTCGACCAGGCGTAGAGCGCGTGCCGCTCATTGAGGAAGGTGAAGCGCTTCCAGAGGCCGTAGCGGGTGCGGTTGGCGATTGAGCAGGAGTAGCAGTTGATACGTCCGCCGATCAGGTGCCGCCAGGAGTGGCACGAGAAGGTGTAGAGCGCGATCAGCACCACGTTCAGCGTCAGCACGAGCGACCCCAGGTTCACATGGAAACCGTCGGCGAAGAAGAACGCCTGGATCGCGTCAATCGCCAGGATAACGACGAAGACGGCCGCCGCATAGAAGGCGTAGCGGTGGATGTTCTGTAGGATCAGCGGGAACCGCTGCTCGCCGGTGTAGTGCTTGCGCGCGATCGGCTCGGACACGGCACAGGCCGGTGGGTCAAGGAAGAAGGACCGGTAGTAGGCCAGTCGGTAGTAGTAGCACGTCAGCCGGAAGCTAAGCGGGAAAATCAGGATGTAGAGCGCGGGCGAAATAGCCCAGCCGAAGATGCTCAAATGGATGCCGAGCAGCGGCGAATAGAAGGGCGAGAGATACGGTCCGACCTGGGCAGTATCCTGTCCCACGAGCGCCCGCCATGTCGAATAGATGACGAACGCCCCCAGCACCAGCACGGTGACCAGCGGCCTGAGCCACCAGTTGTCGCGCCTGCTGGTGAGATCCAGCGGCGCGCGGTCTGCTTCTTTGCTCTGTGCTGCGCTTACGGCCATAGCAGCCTGCCTCCTCTCCTAAACTAAGATGTCTCCCTCGACGCTCAACGTGACGCCGGGCAGGGAGTCCGATGTGAACGACTCGCCACGCTTCAGCGTGCGAGCGGCCCCGTACTTGCCGTCTGACGGCTGGCTGTAGATTTCGAGCGTGTCGTTGCCGAGGTTGACTATCCAGACTTCGGGTATCATCGCCTCGGCGTAGAGCGGCAGCTTCGTGCGCTGGTCATATTTCAGTGAACTGTCAGACACTTCGATCAGCAGCAGCACATCCTCTGCGATGGGCATGGATTTCTCATAGAAATCCGTCTTCGGCTTGAGCAGAGCAACGTCCGGCAGAGGCTCCGATTTTCCACCCAGATGAATTGGATCTTGTACACTGACAACCGCCGCCGGCCCAAAGCGGCTCGTTAGCAGGGCATTCAATCGCTTTACACATGCGATGTGGCGAATACCGACCGGACTCATCTCAATAACCTCACCCATGATAAGTTCAATTCGGTCATCCTCCCCAAAGACGCCGGCCTCAATCATGCGGTCATATTCTGTTACCGTGAAGCGGTGCAGTGCCTGCTGAATCCAGCTTTCCGCACTTTGCGCGGCCACAGCTTCATCCCTCTCTGGAGAGATGACCCAATGCATATCCAGGATCATGCCCTTGATGAGTTCAACGTTGCTATCCTCATGCAGGACGCCTATATCGGCCAGCCGGTAGTACTCTGTCACCGTGAAGCGATGGCGCGTTATCTGTGTGGCGGTCTCGACGGTGGATACGGCCATGTCTGCATCTCTCCTTACGCGAATGAGGATCGGTTCTGCTTTCGATTATAGACTTTGCCCGCAAAATTGTCAAAGGCGATGAGAGGCACCGTTTCAGCCAAAGTGAGATTTTTCGTGGGGCAATTCGGTACCTTGCGCGAAGGCACCGGCCTGGAGTATACTTGAATAGGTCACCCACATGCTGAGTATCCATCTGTTTGGTCAGCCTCATTTGTTAAGCGATGAGCAGCCGGTAAAACTCTCTTCCCTACCGAAAATCCTCTCGCTCCTCTCCTACTTGTTGCTGCACCGCGACCACCCTATCAAGAGAGAGACGCTCGCGTTCGCCCTCTGGCCCGACGATTCGGAAGCGAATGCGCGCGCTAATCTGCGGCGGCATCTGCACGAGCTGCGGCGCACTCTGCCGCCGGCCCCTCGCGCCGGCGACTGGCTATTGGTCGAGCCGAGCACTATTCAGTGGAACCCGGCCTCCGACTATTGGCTCGATGTGGCTGAGTTCGAGCGGCTGAGTGCCTCCCCGGATACGCTCGCCGAGGCGTTCACCCTTTACGGAGGCGACCTTCTGGAGAACGTGTATGACGACTGGCTCTTCTATGACCGGGAGCGCCTGCGGCACCTCTATTTCGCGGACCTGAGCCGGATCATACAGCAGAGCCGCGTCCGCCGAGATTATTCTGCGGCCATAGAGTACGCACACCAACTCCTCGACCGCGACCCGCTACGCGAGCAGAGCCTGCGGCAGCTCATGTCTTTGCGCTACGAAGCGGGAGACCGTAGCGGGGCGCTCGAAGAATACGAGCTGTTTGCACGTCGGCTGCGCGTGGAACTCGACGTTGACCCGATGCCCGAAACCACAGCCTTGTACGAGGTCGCCGTCCGAAATGCCCGGCTTCCGAGCGACACCTCCGGCTCCGTGGGCGATACGTCGCAGGATGTTGAGAATGCACGAAGCCGAGAGCAGAGCAGTGGTATGCCGTTCGTTGGACGCTCCTCGGAAGTGGAGCAACTTCGGGGTTGGTGGGGCCGGGCTGCTCGCGGGGCCGGAGGTGTTGTACTGATCGGTGGGGAAGCCGGCATTGGGAAGACACGCCTGACGGCCGAGACGGCGCGGCAGGCCGAGATGGAGGGAGCGCGGGTACTGTTTGGAGGCACCACCTTCGTAGAACCGGTGCCCTACCAGGCTGTCGTAGAAGCCCTACGGTCTGCCCTGCCATTGTTGGCCGGGCTGGAGATAGATCCCATCTGGCTAGCTGCCGCCGGCGTGCTCGTTCCCGAACTCCAGGCGCGCCGGGCGGACGCGGGCCGGCGGCTGCCCGTCCTTTCGCCTCTCGACCCGGACCGCGAACGGACCCGCCTGTTTGAGGCTATCGCTCGGTGCCTGGAAGCCCTGGCGCAACCCCGCCCAGTGCTGCTCATCTTAGAAGACCTGCACTGGGCGGGGGCGGCGACTATTGCCCTGCTGGAATCGTTGGCCCGTCGCGCCCCAGGCCACTCTCTGCTGATCATAGCGACATATCGCCAAGAAGAGGCGCACCGCTCGCATCCCTTGCGCGATTTACGCCGCCGCTTGCAGCGGAGCGACCAGATGAGCTACCTTCCTCTGGGGCGGCTTCCGGCTCAAGATGTGGAGACCCTGGTGGAGCAGGTTCCTGCGTTCGGGGCGGATGCCGGCGAGGTCGCCAGGCACCTCTACACTGAGAGCGAGGGCAATCCCTTCTTTTTGGGCGAACTGATCCGCGACCTGCTCGAATCGAGGAAGGCCGAGCAGGGCGTGGAGCCGCAGTTGGTCGGGTCCTCAGCACCCGGCGTCAACGCTCCTGCCTCTGGTGGGGTGCGCGCGATTATCGCCGCGCGTGTCGCCCGGCTCTCGCCTCAGGCGAAATCTCTCGCGGAGATCGCTGCCGTGATCGGGCCGGCTTTCGATGTGGAGCTGGTGCGGGAGGTAAGCGGATGGGACGAGCACCAAGTGCTCTCGGCTCTCGACGAATTGCTGGATCGGCAATTGGTGAGGGAGACGGTTGGCCCCGGTACCCAGCCGAGGCGTACCGACTATGCCTTTACTCATCACCTTATCCAGGCGACAATCTACGCCGACGTTCCGGCGGCCAACTGTAGGCGCAGGCATCGGCGCGCGGCTCAGGTCATCGAGGAGATGTACCCGCACCTGCTGGACGAGTTGTCGGGCGAGCTGGCCGCGCATTTTGACCGAGGCGATGAGCCGGGGCCGGCGGCGCAATACTACCTGCGAGCCGCACGGCGCACGATTGAGGTGCATGCAGACGAAGAAGCACTGCGTTACCTCAGCCGCGGCCTCGAACTGGCGACCGAGAGCCGGTTGCGTTTCGACCTCCTGGCGCTGACGGAGGAGCTTCACAGCCTCCGAAGCGAGTATGAGGCCCGGAGGCTAGATTTGGAGATGATTGATGAAATTGCCGGATCGCTACAGGACGAAGAGCTGATCTGTGAGGTGCTCAGGCGGCGCATATTGTTCAAGCGCGCGCTGGGAGAGCGTCAGCATGAGGCCGAACTGATCGATGCGTTGAAGAAGCGTGCGGACGCATCGGGAGAGGCCCGATGGCGGGCCGAAGCGTTGCAGTCAGAGGCCGCCTACCAAGTGTCGCTCGGACGCTACGACGCTGCCCGCACCGCTCTGGAGCCGGTGTCGGCGCTCAGGCAGGAACTCGGCGATGTGCCCGGCCTGGTCGAATGCTACGCACTCATGTCCGAGGTGGCCGCCTACGAGGGCCGCTTTGGGGAGACACAGGACACCCTCAAGAGAGCTACTGCGATGGCGGGCGCTGAGGCAAACCAGTCGCTGCTGGTGCGGACGCTGCGCGCCGCCTCTATTGCCGCGATTACCCAGGTGCAGATCGACGCGGCGCACGCACTCGGCGAGCAGATGTTGGCCTTGTGCCGGACAATCGGCGACCGCGAGGGAGAGGCCGACGCCCACGGCCGCATCGCGGCTGCCTCCACGCGCATGTTTCATGTCGAGGAGGCGCGCGCGCACTATAAGCAGGCCGAATTGCTATACACTGCGCTGCGTAATCGTCGTGGACAGGCTACCGTGCTCGTGAACTCAGGGATGCTGGCAGCCAACTTGGGGCGCTATGCCGAGGCTATCGAGGCTTCGCGGCGTGCTGAGAAATTGTTCGCTGACCTAGATGACTTGCGTGGGCGGACTGTCTGCCTGATCAACATCGCCCAACATGCCTTGCGGCAGAGTGACTACCTCGTGGCCGAGGCTGCCGGAGTGCAGGGGCTGGAGTTGGCCGGCAGCTTGAAGAGTCCGGTGCTTGAGGCATATGCACTGGCGAATCTGGGGGCCGCCGAGCGCGAGCTCGGCCGGCTAGAGCAAGCCGTCGCCCATATGGAAGCCGGGCTGGAGATACGCCGCAGCATCAGGCAGGATCCCGTCGAGTTAGCCACCGACTTGTGCGACCTTACTGTTGCTTACCTGCGGGCCGGGGATCTCGCTGCGGCGCAGCAGACCGCCGACGAAATGCTGGGCATCCTGTCGGCAGACCCCGAGCATATGACCTACCCACAGTTCATCCTCTGGGCGGCCGCCCAGACCTATCGCGCACTGGGGCAGACGAAACGGGCGAACGAGTTGCTCGCGCAGGCTTACCAGGTACTACAGGAGAAAGTGGCTTCAATCCCCGACGCCGAATCCCGTGAGACCTTCGCCCACCTCTCCTACAACCGCGAGCTGCTCGCCGCCTATGAAGCTGGCGATTGGCCCCATTGACGCGGCGCGCGGCCAGGCATCATGCCGGCTGCTTCCAGGGCGCTTGCGCCAGCCAGACGTCTAGCGCCTCCGGGGGAAGCGGGTGGCTGACATAGTAGCCCTGGGCCCCGTCACAGCCCTGCCTCAGCATCTGCTCCCAGATCGCCGCAGTTTCCACTCCTTCTGCGGTCACGCTCAGCCCGAGCCCGTGGCCGAGCCCGACGATCGCGCTGATAATCGCCGCGTCCTCCAGGTTGCTCCCGCTATCCTGCACAAAGGAGCGGTCAATCTTGATCTCATCCACGGGCAGTTGCTTGAGGTACGCCAGCGACGAGTATCCGGTGCCGAAATCGTCGACGGCCAGATGCACCCCGAACTCGGCGAGCCGCGCGAGGACCTCCTGCGTCCGGGTGACGTCCCGCATCAGTGTGCTCTCGGTGATCTCCAGCCGCAGGGCCGCGGCCGGAACCCCGTAGCGCTGCAGCAGCCGCTGCGTCGTGTCGGCTAACCCGGACTCGTGCAGCCCCGACATCGAGATATTGATCGCCACATCCAGGGCGATCCCGGCCTGCTGCCAATGTTGCCGTTGGCGCAACGCCGCCTCCAGCACCCAGTCGGTCAGCAGGGTCATCAAGCCCGTACTTTCGGCCAGAGGGATGAACTGCCCCGGCGCGAGCAGCCCGTGGCTGGGATGCGCCCAGCGCACAAGCGCCTCCACGGCGGTCACCCGCCGCGTGGCCAGGTCCACCACCGGCTGGTAATGCAGCAGCAAGCCGGCCCCGGCGATCGCCTCGCGCAGTTCCACGACGAGCGCCAGCCGGTGCGGGCTGTGCTCGTCCTGGTCGGGGGCGTAGACCACGGGGCCGTGTTGGGCTTGCTTCGCCAGATACATCGCGACGTCGGCGTGGCGCAGCAGGGTAGGCGCATCCTGGCTGTCCATGGGATAGGACGCGACCCCGATGCTCACGCCGACCTGGACGACGTGCTGCTCGACCGTGAACGGCACCTCGAGGGTCTCGCCGAGCTTGCGCGCCGTGTGCAGCGCCCCCGCCTGGTCGGTGCGCGGCAGCAGCACCGCAAACTCATCCCCTCCCAGCCGGGCCAGGGTATCCGATTCCCGGAGCGCGGCCCGGAGGCGGACGCCCACCTGCTGTAGGAGCATATCGCCGTAATGATGCCCGAAGGTATCGTTGATCTCTTTGAAGCGGTCGAGGTCCAGCAGCAGCAGGGCGAGGCTGGCTGGCTCGCGGCTTGCGGCCGCCACCGCCAGACCTAAGCGGTCCAGGAGGAGCGCGCGGTTCGGCAGGTCGGTGAGCGGATCGTGCAGAGCCTGGTGGGTCAGGGCTTGGACCGCCTGAAAGCGGGCCGTGACATCGATGGCAAGCCCGCCCACCCCGGTGATGACGCCGCCGGGGCCGGGGACCGGCGTGTAATAGATCTCAAAGACCCCCTGTCCCAGGGTGACCTGGGCGGTGCAGGAGTCCCCGGCGAGGGCGCGGCGCGCGCAGGCCACCACCTGTGGCACGTCTGCATACACGTCAAAGAAGGACTGCCCCAGAATCTCCTGCTGCGTGCGGCCCGTGGAGGGTAAGGCGCTGCCCTCGGAGACTGTGATCACGCCGTCCTGGTCGAAGGCGAAGACAATGATGGGGGCGTGCGTCGCCAAGGGCCACGCCAGAGGCGGCCCGACCGCCGTCTGGGTGCGGAAGGCGCGGCTCTCAAGCTCCAGTTGCGCCACGCGCGCACGGAGGGTCGCGACCTGCGCGGGGAGGTCCGCCGCAGGCAACTCGCGGGCTGCAGGATCAGAAGCGGGCATTACAGGCGTAATCTACCACAAGGGCGTTCCGGCTGTCAAGTGCCTCACGCTGACGCCGCTATCCCGCACTTCCCACTCCGCACTCGTCTAAGTAACGTTGCAAAAATCTCTTCGAGTTTCGCAGCCCATCTCAGGCGTGAAAAGTGCCAAGGACTATTGAACACTTACTTAGGTCTTTCGGGGTATCTTCGCCCATGAGGAGGTAAAACTTGTGAGCGATATCGTGCCTACTACAGCCCCGATGGTGGTCGCGATCTGCCGCCCGACCCTCGTCTGACCTTTGTTCGATAGGTGCTGGTTCGAAACCGGCACCTACAGATATTCCCCGTGGCTTTTTGCTCGGACGTTTTTCGGACGCTGACCTCGCTATAATGATCCTTGAACGTGAATACCGCTTTTATACTGGAGAAGACAACAGTGCCTGGTGCTTCTGAACGGCCTCAACATCTGTTTGTCGTGCGTATCTGGCAGGAGGAGAGCCGTCTGTTGCCCGATCAGTGGCGCGGCTCAGTCGAGCATGTGGCCTCCGGCCGGCGGCTCTATTTCGCCTCGCTGGGCGATCTAACTAGCTTCATCGCACTCCGGCTCGACGGCAGCGCAACGGATGAGCCGGCCAACACAAAAGGAGAAAGACAATGAAGAACGAAAGACAGATCAACGTGCGGCGCAGCCGGTGGGCCGTCCCGCTACTGCTCATGGTTATGCTGGTCGCGGCGGCGTGCGACACCGGCGGCCCTGCCCCTCCCACAGCTGTCAGCGGAGGCGGCGCTACGAGCGTGGGCACCTCGCCCACCACGAAAGCTGGCGGTGCCGCGCAACCGACGGCTGGCAGCAAGACCAACAGCAAGCTGGACTGCCAGGCTATCGTCAACGCGCTCGTCGACCTGGAGACCAATCAGACGTACCTCACCGCGTTCGTTGCCGGCGGCGGCTCCGTCGTGAACCGGCCCGATTCCCCCTTCTACGTGAATACCGCCAAGGTGCGCTCCGACCTGGACGTGCTCGCCGCGCTACCCGACCCCACCAACCCGGTAGAGGCTTCTATATTAGGAAAGCCGAGCGATGCCATCCTCCAGTTCCGCCAACTGCTCGACATCGTGGACAAGAACTCCCAGGCCGACGCCGCCGGGACGGCTCTCGCTACGAGCACTCCGGGCACCGCAACCGACCAGCAATTGCTCGACTACACAATGAAGCTAGTCAAGATGTACGGCTCATTGGGCGTTGCGGAGGGTAATTCCTGCCCCGGCTACACCGCGACCCCGCTCGCCGGATCTCTGACCAACCCGCAGGCGACCTCGCCTGCGGGGGGGCAAACCAACCCGCAAGCCGCGCCGCTCAAGGCGAGCTACACGATAGGCCAGACCGCCTCAGTGGGTGCCCTGCGCGTCACCCTCAACAAGATCACCGCACCGGCCGGCTCCGGTTACATCCTGCCGACAGCCGGCAACCGCTTCCTACTCGTCTATCTCACCGTCGAAAACACCGGCAAGGTTCCGTTCGGGATCAACACACTGCTCGAGACATACTTCATGGACGCCGCCGGCAAGCAATATTTCGCGGACCCCTTCAGCGGCTCCCTCGACACTGAAGCGACCAACAACCTCTCCTCACAGATCGAGCCGGGAGCGAAACCGGGCGGCGCGATCGGTTTCCAGGTGCCGAGAGACGCCGGCGACCTGGTATTTGTGTTCAAGGACTTCAAGCCCACCCTGGCCGTGTTCGCCGTGAAGGCGAGCGATGTCGTGGCGGTGGGCACGCCGGTAACCGAGGCGGGGGCCGACGCGATGCGGGCGGGAGCCGCTGCCACCCAGACGGCGTTTGTCGGCTTTGCGTTTGGTGCCGTTGCCACCAATGAGGCCGCGGGCACCGAAACGCCCGTCCCCCCTGAGCCGACTGAGACCGCAGCACCGCCCGTGCCGACGGATACGGCTGCCCCGACGGATACAGCTGCCCCGATAGAGGACACACCGACGGCCGGTCACTGAACAGGCGGAGGCTCGAGAGGGAACCCCCGCCGCCCCAAGTGTGCTATACTGGTCGAGGGCAGGCGATGCGGGCCGTAAGCCAGGTTCTTTCGCGAAAGTTTTCGGCAAGGTTTTGAATATCAGAAGGGAAATAATTAGAATGAAACTCCGTTACACCAAAATCCGCAACGCCGCCGCACGGTGCGCCGTGCTGATCGGCCTTCTCGCTCTCGGCCTCATGCCGACTATACAGAGCACGACGGCAGCCGCCCAGGCTGTCAAGCCCCCGCCGCCGGCCTCCAAGCCGACCCCGCCGCTCCGGCCGGCCAACCCGTTGACCGACCAGGTGGTGCCTGGCGCGCCACTCGGCATCACGATCAGCGACGACACCCGCATGGACATCGAATACCGCGACCTCGGCAACCAGTTCTTCGGCCAGAACGCCGAAGGAGCCTATATGTGGGCCAACGTCGGCGGTGTCACGCAGGTCTTCGGCCCCGACAGAGTGCCCGCCGGACGCGCCACGAACCCCTATAACTCGATCAGCAACGTCCTCGTCGGCAACGGCAGCCCGTCCACTCCCTGGTTGGTCACCACGGTCAACGATGTGCCAGGCACTAGCCTCCGCCTCACCCAGCGCGTCTCCTATGTCAACGGCTCCGAGTTCACCCACCTGGGCTTCCAGGTCCAGCAGATCGGCGGCACCGACCCCATCACCACGACACTCTTCCATGCCGCCGACCTCTATACTGCGGGCAACGACCAGGGCTACGGCTACTACGACACGAGCACCGGCGGCGTCGGCGACTACTTCACCGTCACCATGGGCATACTCAACGGCAAGACGCTCTACCAGCAGTTCGTGCCCGACAGCGCCACTCCGGCCAACTCCTACCAGGAGAGCTACTACAGCACCATCTGGGGCAACATCGGCGACACGACCGGGCCTGGCCCCGGCTTTGACGACACGATCATCAGCGATACGCTCCATGACTCGGGTGCCGGCCTCCAATGGAATCTGACGGTCCCCGCGAACGGCAGCGTCACCGTGGGAGATACCGACCTGTTCAGCATCCACGCCAGCCTGTGCGGCAACTTCAGCGACGTCCCCTACGGCAGCTTCTACTACGACTATATCTACTACCTCGCTTGCCACGGCATCGTCAGCGGCTACTCGGACACGACGTTCAGGCCGAACCTCAACGCGACCCGCGCCCAGCTCTCCAAGATCGCGGCTATCTCAGCAGGCTTCACTGAGCCGGTGAGCGGGCAGACCTTCGCCGATGTGCCGTCGAGCAACAACTTCTACCCACCGATCCAGCGTATGGCGAGTCGTGGGCTGATCTCCGGGTACAACTGCGGCGGCCCCAACGAACCCTGCGACAGCCAGAACCGCCCCTACTTCCGCCCGAACACCAACATCACGCGCGGCCAGATCGCGAAGGTAATCGCCAACGCGAAGGGCTTGAGCGGCACACCCACTTCCCAGACGTTCGCGGATGTGCCGGCGAGCAACCCATTCTATCCGTATGCAGAGCGGCTGGCGGCGCTCGGCACGATCAGTGGCTACACCTGCGGCGGCCCCGGCGAACCCTGTGACAGCCAAAACCGCCCCTACTTCCGTTGGTCCGCCAACGCCACGCGGGGACAGATCAGCAAGATCGACAAGCTGACGTTCTTCCCGTAGTGCGTAGTGTCCTCCGACGGCCGGCCCCTGAACAAGTGGAGGCCGGCGTCGGAGCCTCTGCACCGCCCGCCCCAACTGTGCTATACTGCTGATGAGGAGGCGATGCGATGCGTGATCCGACAGAACGCTTTTCAAGCCGGGTGGAGAACTACATCAAGTACAGGCCGGGTTATCCGTCGGCGGTGCTCGGCCTGTTGCAACGTGCCTGTGGCCTGACGGCTGCCGCGGTGGTGGCCGACATCGGGGCGGGCACCGGCCTGCTCGCGGAGCTTTTCCTGGCGAACGGCAACCGGGTCTTCGGGGTCGAGCCGAACCGCGAGATGCGTGAGGCCAGTGCCCGGCTGCTTGCTGGCTACCCAGGCTACACGCCGCTCGCCGGACGCGCCGAAGCAACGACGCTGCCGGCCGGCAGTGTCGAGTTTGTCACGGCGGGGCAAGCCTTCCACTGGTTTGACCCCGAGGGCGCTCGGGCTGAGTTCCGGCGGATCTTGCGGCCCGGCGGGTGGGCGGTGCTGGTCTGGAACGTGCGGCGCACCGAGTCCACGCCGTTCTTGGCCAGCTATGAGGCCCTATTGCACACCTATGCTCCCGACTATTCGAACGTGCCGGAGCACGGAGACAAGTCCGCAATCCGCCAGCTATTCGGCGACGAGCCGGTGCAGGAGGTACACTTTGAGAACGCCCAGCACTTTGACCTGGCGGGGCTGGAGGGGCGGCTCCTCTCGTCGTCGTATGCTCCGCCGCCGGACGATCCGAACTATGCGCCGATGATGCAGGCGCTGGCCCGGCTGTTCGCCGATCATGCGGCGGCCGGCCAAGTCGCCGTGGAGTATCAGACAGAGGTCTACTACGGCCAGCTGGAAAAGTAGGCTTGCGCGAAGGCACCGGTTTGGGGTATACTTGTGGCATAGGCAGCCGACAGCCGGTGACCGGCCTCTCGTCCCTAGCGTGGGGCGGGGGCTATTTTGTTACCCTCGCCGGATAGTCCAAGAGCAAGGGGAGGGATTCGGCAATGGAAAACCCGGTGCAACTCGATACAATCGTCTCGCTGGCGAAGCGGCGGGGCTTCGTCTTCCAGTCGTCGGAGATATACGGCGGCTTCTCGAGCACCTGGGACTACGGCCCGCTCGGCACCGAACTGAAGCGGAACGTGAAGGCCGCGTGGTGGCGGATCAACGTGCAGGAGCGCGACGACGTGGTCGGCCTCGACTCGGCGATCCTGATGGCCCCCCAGGTCTGGGAGGCGTCGGGCCACCTCGCCAATTTTTCTGACCCGCTGGTGGACTGCAAACAGTGCAAGATGCGCTTCCGCGCCGACGAGATCGACACGACGCGCTGCCCGAACTGCGGCGGCGAGCTGACCTCGGCGCGGAACTTCAACCTGATGTTCAAGACCTTCGTCGGCCCCGTGGAGGACGCGGCTTCGGTCGCATATTTGCGGCCCGAAACCGCGCAGGGGATCTTCGTCAACTTTCTGAACGTGCAGGGTTCGATGCGCCGCAAGCTGCCCTTCGGCATCGCCCAGCAGGGCAAGTCGTTCCGCAACGAGATCACGCCGGGCAACTTCATCTTCCGCACCCGCGAGTTCGAGCAGATGGAGCTGGAGTACTTCGTGCGCCCCGGCGAGGACGAGGAGTGGTACAGGCACTGGCGGCAGGCCCGCTTCGACTGGTATACCCGCCTCGGCGTGCGCGCCGACCGCCTGCGCCTGCGCGACCACGAGGCCGCCGAACTCGCCCACTACTCGAAGGCGACCGCCGACATCGAATATCTCTTCCCGATGGGCTGGAGCGAACTCGAAGGCATCTCGAACCGCACCGACTTCGACCTGGGCCGGCACGCCGCCGCGAGCGGCAAGGATCTGAGCTACTTCGACGAGGAGACCGGCAGCCGCTTCCTGCCCTATGTGATTGAGCCTGCCGTCGGCGTGGACCGGGCCGCCCTCGTCTTCCTGCTCGACGCCTACGATGAGGAGAAGGTCGGCGACAAGGACGACACCCGCGTGGTGCTGCGCCTCCACCCCGAGTTGGCACCGATCAAGGTGGCGGTGATGCCGCTCTCGAAGAAGGAGCCGCTGACCGCGCTCGCGCAGGAGATCCACGCGACGGTCCGCAGAACCTACATGAGCCAATATGACCAGACCGGCGGCGCTATCGGCAAGCGTTACCGCCGTCAGGACGAGATCGGAACCCCGCTCTGCATCACGGTGGACTTCGACAGCCTCGAAGACCGCGCCGTGACGATCCGTGAGCGCGACTCAATGGCCCAGATCCGTGTGCCGATAGCCGAGGTGATGCCCGCGCTTCGGGAGAAGCTGGGGTTCTGATATGCAGGAGGCAGGGTATGAGCAGTAGAGATGGGGTAGTCGTCTACAGCAGGCCGATGTGCAGCGGGTGCATAGAGGTGAAGGAGTACCTCCACGAGCACGGTATTCCGTTCGAGGAGCGTGACATACGGGCCGATATGGCGACGATGATCGAGTTCCGGCGCAAGGGGTATGAGCTGCTGCCGGTGATCGAGTTGGGCGACCAGGTGATCAGCGAGTACGAGTCGGTCGGCCAGCTTGAGGCGGCGCTGCGTGAGGGGGGCTACCTGGGATGAGCGACGACTTCCGTGTGCTGCGCGTGGTGAATACAGACGTTATTGTGACGCAATTTTGCCCACCACAGGACTAGAATACGGCTCATTTGTCGGCAAGAGTGATGTATAATGGCAGCAAACGACCGCCTCCAACGGCTTGTTGGGCGGCCGGTTTCGGCTCTTGGCCTATTATAGAGGAGGGTTAGATAATGTCACGTTCGTTGACTCGCTGGACAAAGCTCCTCGCGGTTGTCTTTGCGGTGGTGCTAATCGCACCCGCGATGACGGCACGCCCGACCTACGCCTACGGTTGGAGCCGCACGCTCTCTCAGGGCATGAGCGGCTCCGATGTCGCCGAGCTCCAGATCCGCGTCGCGGGCTGGGCCGCCGATAGCCCCTCACAGACCTATGTGGCTGTGGACGGCTCCTTCGGCCCCGGCACGGCGGCCGCAGTCCGTCGGTTCCAGGCCGCTTATGGGTTGGGCGTGGATGGCGTCGCCGGACCGCAAACGCAAGGCGTCCTCAACAGCCTGGAGAAGGGGGACGGCTCCACGGCCCACTTCAACTGGAGTGAGTTCTACTCCCACGACGGGAGCGGCTTCAGCGGCGGGAATGTCGGCACATCCCAGGTCCGGGAAAACATCCGCCGGCTGATGTACAAACTCGAAGCGGTGCGGAAGAAGGCGGGCGGCGCCGGCATCACGATCAACTCCGGCTTCCGCAGCGTCGCCTACAATCGGAGCATCGGCGGTGCGAGCAACAGTATGCACACCTACGGCGTGGCCGCCGACATCGTGGTCAGTGGGCACAGCACATGCAGCGTCTATCGCATCGCCGAAACCAGCGGCTTCAGCGGCCTGGAAACCTGCTCGGTCTCCTGGCAGCATGTAGACAGCCGGATCGAGTACCCCTATGGGTCGCAGTTCTGGTGGTGGCAGGACGGGTATCGCTAGATCCCCCGGATCAGAGGAGTTGCCGATCATGTCTGAACCATCGTCTTTTTCTCGCCGCACCTTCCTGAAGGGAGTGGCCGCGCTGGGCACCAGCGTAGTCATCGGCGGCGTCGAACTCCGTCTGGCACCTGCGGCGGCGGCCGCCGTAGGCGAGCCGAGCATCGCCGGCTGCACTACTTGGGGGGCCGCGCCGCCCACACAAGCGATCACGGTGCTGGCGAACCGGCCCAACAAGATCATCGTCCACCATACCGCCACGGCGAACAGCACCGACTACTCCCAGGCACACGCCTTCGCCCTGGCCCGCTCCATTCAGCAGGCCCACTTCGCCAACGGCTGGATCGACAGCGGCCAGCACTTCACGATCAGCCGGGGCGGCTATGCGATGGAAGGCCGCCACCGGAGCCTGGAAGAGGTGCAGTTAGGCCAACACCAGGTGCAGGGGGCGCATTGCCCCGGCCAGAACGATGTCGCGGTGGGCATCGAGAACGAAGGCACCTACACGGCGGTGCAGCCGCCGAATGCGCTCTATAATCAGCTGGTGGCGATGTGCGCGTATCTGTGCCAACAGTACGGCATTCCCAGCTCGCAGATCTATGGGCACCGCGATTTCATCGCGACCGACTGCCCCGGCGACCAGCTCTACGCGATGTTGCCGCGGCTCCGCAGCGACGTAGCTGCCCGCCTGGGCACGCCGGAGAGGGTCTGGCCGCTGGTGCAATACGGAGACAGCGGCGAACGTGTGAAAACGGTGCAGTACCTGTTGCGGGCGCACGGCTACAGCCTGACGGTGGATGGCAGCTTCGGCAGCGGAACGAAAAGCACCGTCCAGAGCTTTCAGTCGTCTCACGGGCTGACTGCGGACGGTATCGTGGGCGCGAACACCTGGGAAGCACTCGTCGTGACGGTGCAGTACGGCAGCAGCGGCGACGCGGTCCGGGCCGCGCAAAGCCAGTTGGTGGCGCACGGCTACAGCCTGACGGTGGACGGCAGCTTCGGCAACGGCACGAAAGGCGCTGTGCAGAGCTTCCAGAGCGCGCACGGCCTCAGCGCAGACGGGGTCGTCGGCCCCGACACCTGGAGCGCGCTGGTCCGCTAGCCTAACCGAGCATCCCCCGCAGGAACTGGCCGGTGTAGCTCGCCTCCACCTTCGCCACGGCTTCGGGGGTGCCCTCGGCGATGACTGCGCCGCCGGCGTCGCCGCCTTCGGGGCCGAGGTCGATCACCCAGTCGGCGGTCTTGATCACGTCGAGGTTGTGCTCGATCACCAGGATCGAGTTGCCGGCGTCGGTCAGGCGTTGTAGGACTTCGAGCAGGCGCTTCACGTCGGCGAAGTGGAGGCCGGTGGTCGGCTCGTCGAGGATGTAGATCGTCTTGCCGGTGGCGCGGCGGGAGAGTTCGGTGGCTAGCTTCACGCGCTGGGCCTCACCGCCGGAGAGCGTGGTGGCTGGCTGGCCGAGGTGGATGTAGCCGAGGCCGACATCGTTCAGGGTCGCCAGCTTGTTGCGGATCGCCGGGATGTTCTCGAAGAAGCCGAGCGCCTCCTCGACCGTCATCTCGAGCACGTCGGCGATCGACTTCCCTTTGTAGAGGATCTCTTGCGCTTCCCGGTTGTAGCGCCGCCCGTGGCAGACCTCACAGGGGACAAAGACATCGGGCAAGAAGTTCATCTCGATCTGGATGATCCCCTCACCCCGGCACGCTTCGCAGCGGCCGCCCTTGACGTTGAACGAGAAGCGACCCGGCAGGTAGCCGCGCGCTTTCGACTCCGGCAGCGAGGCGTAGAGTTCCCGGATCGGCGTGAAGAGACCAGTGTAGGTGGCCGGGTTCGAGCGCGGCGTCCGCCCGATCGGGCTCTGATCGATGTCGATCACCTTGTCGAGGTGCGCAATCCCTTCGACCGTCAGATGCGACCCCGGCTTCTGGCGCGCGCCATGGAGGGACTGCGCCAACCGGGGGTAGAGCGTGTCGGTGACGAGCGAGCTCTTCCCCGAGCCGGAGACTCCGGTGACGCAGGTGAAGGTGGCGAGCGGGAAACGGACCGTCACATCCTGGAGGTTGTTCTCTTTGGCGCCGCGCAAGGTCAGCGCTTTTCCATTGCCGGTCCGGCGCGTGTCCGGCATCGCGATCGAGCGACGACCGCTCAAGAACTGCCCGGTGATCGAGTCGGCGGAGCGGGCGATGTCCTCCATCGAGCCTTCGGCGACGATGTATCCGCCGTGCTGCCCCGCCCCCGGCCCAACGTCGATGATCCAATCGGCGGCCCGCATCGTCTCTTCGTCATGCTCGACCACGATCAGGGTGTTGCCGATGTCGCGCAGGCGGAGCAAGGTCTTGATCAAGCGGGCGTTGTCACGCTGGTGGAGACCGATGCTCGGCTCGTCGAGGATGTAGAGCACGCCCATCAGGCTCGACCCGATCTGGGTGGCGAGGCGGATTCGCTGCGCCTCACCGCCGGAGAGGGTGTTGGCGGAGCGCTCGAGCGTCAGATACTCAAGACCGACATCGACGAGAAAGCCGAGGCGCTCCCGAATCTCTTTGAAGATCTGGCGGGCGATCAAGAATTCGCGCTCGGTCAACGCGGCATCATTCGTCGCCGCTGGGTCGGCCGCGATCGATGCGAACCACTCTTGGGC
>JBPCPV010000043.1:0-45233 GCA_050998805.1 Chloroflexia bacterium
GGCGAGCGAGATCGCGACAGCCCAACTGAACGAGCGGGCCAAGCCGTGGGTGTGGGGCAGACTGCCGGGGCCCCAGCGCCGGCTGCGGCGGTCGTTTGTGTACCTGCTTTGAGGAACGGAGCATTAATTGGAAGTTAGCGCGCGGCGCGCCGTCGCAGAATGTGATGTACCGCTGCCCGACGGCTAGGCGGTACATCACATTCTGCGGTGTCAAGCACCGCCAGCTTCATCTAGAAGCCGTTCTATTTGCTCGATCCGCCGGAGGATGTATCAGGAATCTCTGGACCTCCGGTGTCCGGGCCTTGTTGGTCGCCTTGCTGTATGTTGTCGGTATCAGGCCCACCCTGCGGCTCGTTGTCTACTCCTTGAGTGCCGCCGGTATCCGGGCCTTGCTGGTCGCCTGCTTGCACGTTGTCCGTGTCCTGACCCTCGACCTTGTCTGGTGCCGCGACTTTCACTGCCGCCGGGGCTACGACCTTGTTTGGTGCCGCGACCTTCACTGCCTCTGGTGCTGCGATCTTGTTTGGCGCTGTGACCTTCACCACCGCCGACACGACGGGAGCCGCCGGCGCTGCGACTTTGTTTGGTGCCGCGACCTTCACCGACGCCGGGGCGGCAGGAGCCGACGGTGCCAGGATCGCCTCTTGGGCGGGGTGCGCCGCGACGACGAGGGCCGCATCTCGTGTCCTCTCGACTGCGGCGGGAGCCGCCGGCTTGTCGGCTATTGGGGCGGAGGCCTGTGCGCCCGCCGGGTGGGTACTAACGCTTCCCGCCAGAAACGCTTCACAGAGTACGAGGGCGGCCAGTCCGCCGGTAAACCACTGTATCCTCTTCATTGTTGGTTTCTCCTCTTGAGCTAACGCTCTGATTATAGTCCATGCGCGCTCATTTGCGCGTCATACTATGAGTGTAGCAGACGAAGATGACCACACCGTGAATCGCCCGTGAACTTACGATGAATCTTGCCCTCTACTCCCCATCAGCACCCTTCCGGTGGCAGGCTCGCACGGCAAGCGCACCGTGAAGCAGGCACCCTGGCCGGGTCTACTCGCGACCTCGATCGTCCCACCGTGTGCCTCAGCAATCCACCGACAGATCGCCAGGCCCAGGCCCACGCCCGCCTTCTCAGTGTCCCGGCTCCGGGCCACATCAGCCCTGTAGAAACGCTCGAAGATATGCGGGAGATGCACAGCCTCGATTCCGCTCCCGTGGTCAGCGACCTCCAGATAGACCCAGTCCTCCGCTTCCGTCAGGCTTAAGCGGACCAATCCTCCTGGGGGGCTGTACTTGACCGCGTTATCCAACAGGTTCTCCAGCATCTGCCCCAACCAGATAGGGTCGCCCCACACTATCGGGTCCGCCGTCAGGTCCGCCACGATCTGCACGTCTTTCGGGGCGGCCTGGCGCACCACGCGGGCTGTAGCCTGGGAGCAGATGCTGAACAATTCCAACGCACGGGGCTGTCCCAATGTCTCACCCTGGTCAGCACGAGCCAGCATCAGCAGATCCTGCACCAGCACTCGTAACCGTTCGCTCTCCTGCACGATGGTCTCCAAGACCCGCCGATATTCGGCTGGGCTGCGACGGCGGTGCAGCGTCAGGCTGGCTTCGGCGGTTACCACGGCCAGCGGCGTGCGTAGCTCGTGGGCGGCATCGGCGGTGAATCGGCGCTGGCGCGCAAATGCCAGTGCCAGCCGCTCCAGCATCTCGTCTATGGTCTGTGCCAACTCCCCGATTTCGCCCCCACCCACGCTGGAGCCGATTCGCAAGGTCAAGTCTTGGGCCTGGATACGCCGGGCCGTCTGGTTGATGCGTTGGATCGGGGCTAGCGCATGGCCAGCCAAGAAATAGCCGCCTACACACGCCAGAAGCAGTAGCACCGGCCCAGCAACCAAGATAGCCACTGTAGTCTGGCGCAAGCCGGCTTCTGTCCCGGATAGAGAGCGCCCCACCAGGAGGGTGCCGGTGCCCCCTGCAATCGGCACTGGCCTGACATACAGCCGCCAGTTGCCGCTGCCGACGACCTGTGTTATGTAGCGGGCGCTCCCAGTAGGCTTTGCCCATGCGGGCGACGGCTTCAACTGGGGGCCGGTCCCCTCCAGCAGCGTACCATTGGGGTCGTAGATCAGCACCAGCTCATCCTGACTCTGGACTGCCGGGTCGTTTTGGAAGTTGAGGCCCCCATCTTGGGCCTGTTGCCCCTGCTGAGTTCCGCCCGGTTCATCAACGTTGAGCGTGCTCGCGATCTCATCGCTGCGTCCACGTAGGGCGCGATCCAACTCCTGGTTGAGGCCCGCTCCCATCAGAACATAGAGCAGGAGAGCGAATAAGACAAGCAGCGCCGCCATCACCGCGCCGTACCAGGCTGTCAGGCGCATCCGCAGGCTTCGGCTTTGGCGGCGTACTCGCTTAAACACCGCCGACGCCCTGCCTCACTTGTAGGCGGTAGCCGCTGCCGCGCACCGTTTCGATCCTGCGTCCTTCGGCTCCGAGAGCCTGCCGCAGCCGCCGCACGTACACATCCACTACATTGGAATTGATCTCAAACTCGTGTTGCCAGACCCGCTCCTCCAGCGCGCTGCGGGTCAATACCATGTCGGGGTGCAAGAGGAAGTATTCCAGCATCGCCAACTCACGGGCGGTCAGCGCAATCTCCTGCTCGCCGCGCCAGACGCGGCGGGCTGCCAGGTCGATCCGCAACGAGCCTAGATAGAGATCACTGCTCCGGTTCAGGCTCTCCCGCCGCAAGACCGCGCGCAGCCGGGCGGCCAATTCGCCGAAGACAAACGGTTTGACGATGTAGTCGTCCGCCCCGGCATCCAGCCCCTCTATACGCTCCTCAGTACTGTCGCGGGCGGTGACGGCAATGATCGGCACCCGCCGGCGGCGTCGTCGCAAGGTACGGCACACGGTCAGCCCATCCTGGCCGGGCAGCATCAAGTCCAACAGCACCAGATCGTAGGCGTTCGACTCAGCTGTAGCCAGCCCTGTCGGCCCATCATAAGCGACATCCACAATGTATCCTTCTTCGCGCAGGCCCCGCGCCATGACGGCACTCAGGCGACGATCATCCTCGACCAATAACAGGCGCATCTCTGCTCTCGCTCTCCTCTCATTCTCCTCGCGCTAACACGGCAGGTAGACGATAAATGTGCTCCCCTCCGGCACGCGGCTCTGTACGGTGATCCGGCCCTCATGGCGGACCGCGATGGCCTGGGCGATGGAAAGCCCCAAGCCCACACCGCCGGTCTGCCGAGCGCGTGCAGGATCGACCCTATAAAAGCGGTCAAACAGGTGGGGGAGTTGGTCTTCCGCGATCCCGGGCCCCGAATCCTGGATGGCGATCTTCCACTCGTCTTCGGCAGCCGCTAGAGACACCCGCACTGGGCCGGTCCCGGCCGAGTAGCGCACGGCGTTGTCGAGCAAGTTTAGGAAGAGTTGGATAAGCTGGTCGGCATCTCCGACAAGGATGGCGCTTACCGGCGCGTCTAGGGTAAGCGCCGTGCCCCGTGCGGCGGCCAGCGGCCGCAACTGGTCCACTAGCTCTTCGAGCAGCTCAACTAAGTCCACGGGGGAGCGGCAGATAGGCATTGTGCCGAGCCGAGCCAGTGTGAGCATAGCGTCGATCAGGCGGCCCAGGCGATCCACATCGGCGTCCATATCGCGCAACATATCGGTCAGCGCCGGGGCACTCCGTGGTCGGCTTAGGGCCAGGCTGATTTGGGTTTTCAGCAAGCCGAGCGGCGTCCGCAGTTCGTGTGCGGCATCGGCGGTGAATTGCTGCTCATGGGCAAACGCCGCCTCCAGGCGGTCTAAGACTTCGTTGAAGGTCTGGGCTAGAGCGGCCACTTCCGCGGGCGGTCGAAGCACGACCAGCCGTGCGTCGAGGTTATCGCGCCTGATCTGGCGTGCCTGCGCCGTGAGGGAGGAGATCGGCGTGAGCGCGCGCCCTGCCAGGAAGTAGGCCCCGGCAGCCGCCAGCGCCAGGGCGAGCGGAATGGCACCCGCCAGGATCAGCAGCACGGTCGCATCGGTCGCTTCCTGGGGCGCGCGGGAGATGCCGACGACCAGCGCAAGCCCGTTCGGTACTGCGCCGGCCTCCGGTACTAAATCCTGCCTGTAGAGGCGTATGGGTATGCCGCTCGCCAGCCGGAGATCCAGTAGCTCGCCGGCCGGTGCAAGAGGCTGCGGCGGTGGGCCGGGCACTGGCCCGATGGTCGCCTGGACCCTGCCTCCCTGATCGACTATCCAGGCGAAGAGACCCCGCCCAGTGGCGGCGGCTGCGTCGCTGGCGGGCACGTTCGCGCGTCCCGCCGTGACGTCGGCGGCCGCCGCCAATTGGGCGACACTAATCTGCAAGGTCGTGCTCAGTTGCTGGTCTTGTACCTGATGGAGAGTGAACCAGAGGCCCCCACCGAACGCGCCCAGTATCAGCGCATTGACCAGCAGCGACCAGCCTACTAGCCGGCCGCGCAACGTGCTAAAGGGCTTCATCGCCCCCGACGCGGTAGCCGAGGCCGCGCACGGTGGAGATCAGCTTGCGGGGCTGGTCTCCGTCTATTTTGCGGCGTAGGTAGTGGATATAGACTTCGAGGAGTTTGGAGCCGCCGGCATAGTCGGCGTCCCAAACATGGTCGATCAGTTGATCGCGGGAGAGGATCTGGCCGGGATGGCGCATCAGCCACTCCAGCAGGGCATACTCGGTCGCAGTGAGGTCGATCCGTCTCCCGGCGCGGCTTGCGCGCTTGGTCCTCGTATCCAGGGTGAGGTCGGCGACGCGGAGTTCAGGCGTCTTGCTCGGCCCTTCGCGGCGGGATAACGCACGGAGTCGAGCCAGCAATTCAGACAGGCCAAACGGCTTGACCAGATAATCGTCCGCCCCGCTGTCCAGCCCGCGCACCCTGTCGGCCAGCGTGTCGCGGGCCGTGAGCATCAGGATCGGGGTGCGCCCGCCGCGCTCCCGGTATGTCGCGCATACTCGCAGCCCGTCCAGTCCAGGCAGCATCAGGTCGAGGATCACCAGGTCGTATGCCACAAGGTCTAACTGCGCGAGGGCTGCCGGGCCGCTGCCCACCACGTCCACGGCGTAAGACTCTTCTTCCAGGCCCTGCCGCACGAGCGCCACCATGCGGACTTCATCTTCGACCAGCAACACGCGCATATCCCATACCCCTCGACCATTCTACCACATCGGCCACAGGGCCGGCCCTCATCGGCACACCGCTAGATGTCGTGGAGGGCCTGGATCCCGCCCCGAACCGAGGCCCTCTCCGCTCCCAGCACTGCGGCCCCTGTCGCCAAGAGCGCCGCCGCCGCCAGCATCCCCAGGTAAGGCCAGGGAACAGCCAGTCCATCGGGCGGAGGATCAAACACTCCAGTGAGCACGGTGACGAGCATCGCGGCGACGCCGAAGCCGAGCGCCAAGCCGAGCAGGGCACCGCCGATCAGGATCAGCAGTCCCTCGCTCCACAAGAAGGCCCCGAGCTGATCGTTACGCGCGCCGAGGGCGACCAGGATGCCGAAGGTCCGCCGCCGCTCCGCCAGCCCCAACGCCAGCACCAGCCCGGTTGCCGCCACCAGCAGCAGCAGCGCAAAGCTCAATTCCAGCCCGGTGAGGCCTGCTAGGTCTACCGCAGTTAGGCTGGAGCTGATCAGGCGTCCAGCAGCAGCCAGGTCGCTCACGCGCAGGCTGGGCCTGGAGGCGAGCGCCGCGAGCACCTGCGCCGCCAGCGTGTCGGGACTGCCGGAGGCGCGCAGCAAGACAATCTCCGCCGCAGGGGTGCCTGTCTGGGCGGCGATGTAGGTCGCGTTGGCTACCAGGAACGAGTCGTGCGGTGCCGTCGGGAACTCGCGCACGACGCCGACGAAATGGAACGGCACGACGTGATACTGGTGATCCGAGGCGCTCTGTAGCCGCAGATTCACCAAGTCGCCCGGCATGATCTGGTAATCGTTGACCGTCTCTTGCGAGACCAGCACTCCGTCAGGTCGGGAGGCGAGAGCCGCCAGCGTCGCCGCAGCGTTGCCTCCCGCGAAGAAGGCATTCGAGAGATCGGTCGCCCCTGCAAGCTGGCTCGGATCGATGCCGTAGAGATCCTGTAGGTCATTGCCTACATAGGCGAAGCGGTGCTGCATCGGCGCGATCCCGGCAACACCCGGCAAGGCCCGCAGCGACGCGAGCTGGTCTCCGGCGGGGTCGGCAGTGGTCCCTATCACGGTCACGTCCGCGCCGTTGGTAAGTTCGGCGTCCACGCGCGCCTGTGCGTTATAGGTCGTGTTGAAGGTTGCTGTGGAAACGGCGAAAGCGAAGGCGAGGGCGACCAGCACCAGTCCGCCTACCACGCGCGTCCGCTGTCGGCCCAGTGACGCAGCTACCACGCCTGCCAATCCGCGCGCCAGAGGGCGCAGGGCCGTGGCGACGGCCCGCCGCCCGCGCCCAAGAATCGCTTGGCCCAACCGCAGCGCCAACAGCCCACCGCCGAGCCACAAACAGACTGGGGCGAGGAATGCCTGGTACGAGACAGCCGTCTGCGGCACGCCCTCCGGGGCCAGCACTACTTGGTAGCCGGTGCTTGCCGTTTGCCAGAAAGCTAGACCGGAGACGGCCAACAGAACGAGGTCAAGGTAGGCCTGCTGCCAGAGGGGCTGGCGCACGCGGCCGAGCGTGGCGCGCCCCGCCACGACCGTGGTCCGGCGCGCCTGCGTCCACGCCGGGTACAGCACCGCACCGAGCGCCAACCCGATGCCGATGAGCGCAGCGCCCGCCGAGAAAACGGTCGTGGAGTCGCCGACAAGCAAAGTGCCCGGCGTAATGACGCCGGAGGCCATGCCGGCCAACGCGAGACCTACGGCCACGCCACCGATCCCGGTTACGAGCGCCTCGAGACCGGCCAGCCGCAGAATCGCCGCCGTGGAAGCTCCGCGTGTACGCAAAAGCGCCCGCTCCTGGCGGCGTCGGTCCGCGCCCGCTGCGGCCACTGCCACCGTGACCAGCATCGCCAGGATCGCCCCCGGCACGCCGAGGAACACGAAGAGGACGCGGGCGTAGAGCGCATCTTCGCGCACTCCTCCGAGCCGCGCAGCGAGGTTGTCGCCAATCAGCGCGCTCCCGGCGATACGGGCTTCGAGGTTGTGGGCACGTTGCTGCACGACTGAGAAGGCCGCGCCGGGGTCGGCCGGCAAATCGCGCGCGAGGCGGACATGGAGCTGGGTACGCACGCTGTCCGGGCGGGCTGCCGCCTGTGGATCGAAAAACTGGTGCCACATAGGAGCGGGCAGGAGCATGACGTTATCCGGCGGAGCCTGCGGCGCGGCACCGGGTGGCGTCCCCACGGCCTGAAAGAGCGAATCTGCATTCGGCAAGTCTACGACCCCCGCGACCGTCGCGGTGACGGGGGCCAAGCCCACGCGCAAGATGGCTACGCTGTCGCCGACTGTCAGGTGGAGGTTCGAGGCTGTCTGCTGGGCGATCAGCACCCCGTCGGACGCGCCGAGCAAGGTGCGGATCTGACCTGGGAAATGGGCGCGGTAGCCGGGACCGATGCCAAGCGCCTTGCCGGGGCCGGTCGTCTGCACTGTTCCGGCGTTGCCGGCTGTGAAGCCCGCGGTGTCTGCATAGCCGACCTGCTCCAGGGCTGTGTAGGAGGATGCCTGGCCGAGGGCCGCGACGACTTGAGCGGGGTCGCTGCCGGGTACCAGCTGGATCTGCCAGTCCACCGGCACTTCCGCGATCGCCCTCGTAGTCATCGCTGCGGCGCTGGAGGCCAGAAACGCTCCAAGTGCGGCAAGCAGGGCGACGGTACAGGCGACACCCGCACCGGTGCCGAGAAGACGGCCGGGGCGACGGGCGAGCAGCCCACCGAGCCAAAGAAGAGCAGGCGTCACTGTGCGCCCTCCAAAACACCATGATCCAGGTGCCACACCTGGTCCATCCTCTGGGCCACAGCCGCGTCGTGGGTCGCCACGACGAGCGCGGTCGGGGTATCGGCGAGCGCGGCGAACAGCATATCAAGCAGGTGCCGGGCGGTCGCGTGGTCGAGTTGGCCGGTCGGCTCATCGGCCAGGATCAGCGGCGGCCGGTAGGCCAGGGCACGCGCGAGCGCCACCCTCTGGACCTGGCCGCCGGAGAGTTCTTCCGGCAGCTTGTCTGCGATCCCTGCAAGGTTGAGGCGCGCGAGCGCATCCTGCGCGGCCAGGCGCGCTGGACCCGCCGCAACCTGCCCTAGCAGCAGCGGCAATTCTACGTTCTCTACTACAGTGAGCGGTGCCAACAGGCTTGGCATCTGGAAGACGAAGGCGATCTGTGCCGGGCGCAGGGAAGCGCGCGTTCCGAGGGCCGGCCAACTGAGGGAGCCGGATGTAGGAGTGTCGAGGCCGCCCATGAGGTGCAGCAAAGTAGACTTACCGCTGCCCGACGGCCCAACCAGGGCGATACGCGCGCCTGCGGTGACCGTGCAGGTGGCGGCAGCTAGTGCGACCACGGCATTAGCCACGTTCCCATAAGTCCGCCCTACATCCTGAGCCTCCACCAACAGATCAGGCATCAACGACCCTCCCATCAAGCAGGCACACGACACGATCCGCCCGGGCCGCCAGCCGGTCGCTATGTGTCGCTACGAGGGTAGCGGTGCCCTCCTGCCGCCGCGCCGCGAAGAGATCGAGCAGGTAAGCTTCGGTCGCGGTATCTACTTCGCCTGTCGGTTCGTCTGCCAGCAGGATGGGCGGCGCGCCGGCAAGGGCGACGGCAAGGCCCGCACGCGCCGACTCTCCGCCCGACAGAGTCGCCGGACAGGCGTGGAGCCGCTCGCTCAATCCGACCAGACCAAGTATCTCGCGGACCCGTCCCATGTCACGCTTGCCGGCAAGCTGGAGCTGTAGGCGCACATTCTCGGCCAGAGTGAGGTGTGCGAAAAGATTGCCCGTCTGTAACAGAATGCCGATTCCTGCGGCCCGCCGAGCGGCCCGCTCCGCCTCCGGACGGCGGGTGAGGCGCTCGCCGAGCAGCATCACATATCCCCCATCTGGTTCATCGAGTCCAGAGAGACATGCCAGCAAAGTTGACTTGCCGCTGCCGGATGGACCCATGACGGCCACGATCTCCCCAGCGTCGAGATGGAGACTGACCCCGCGCAATGCTAACGTCTCCTCTTCTCCCGCATGATAGAACCGGTACAGGTCAAAGGCTTCGAGCAGACGCACGCTACAGCCACCGGAAGCTGTGCGCCATCCGTTGCCACTGGTCCACGTTGTCTGCGCCCAGAGGTGCCCAGAGGGTCAGCGTCGCAAGCTTGCCTTTCTGTGAGAAGAGATAGCTCGCCAGTTCCAGTCGCACCTGCTTGCCGGTAACCGGGTTCGGGTCAGAGTTCGCAGTGTACTCGATCAGCACGGCAGGCCCACCAGGTAACTGCACATCTTGAACGCGCCCGATCTGCACAGCGCGCCCTGACGCTATCAAAGCCGCCGACACGGCTCCCGCCGTCGCAGCAGTGGGAGCGATGGCGGTTTGCGTGATCTCCAGCTTGACCCCGTCGAGCTTATCTACAAAGCTGACATTGTTCCCTGTCGCCGTGCGCGCCCAGCCTTCGGGCACATCAAGCGCATAACCGCCGGTGGGCGAGCGATATTGCACGAATGCCTGGGAGTCGGGAATGTCACCGACCGGATTTTGCTCCGGCGTCAACGGCAGCTCGGTCGGCAGGGCCGCAGCTCTGGGCGGGGCTGTCGGCTTGGGAGCAAGCGTAACTGAAGTAGGCACCACGGGAGCTTGAGATGTGGAGGCGGTCGGGGTTGGAAAAGAGGCAGCGACGGCGGCTTGAGTAGGAATCGCCAACGAGGTCGGATTTTGCTCCTGGGAGGTGGCCGCGGCGGTTTGAGTAGCGACCGGGGCTGTTCTCGGGAGGTTGGGCGTGGGGCTTTCCGCCCCACAGCTCACCAACAGGCTGCCTGCTGGCACAAGCAACAATCGGAGTATCCAGTTTTGCGTTCTTATATACACCCCAGCCCCCTTGCTCTGATCGCCTGCACCAAGCCGGTATCGCGATGCAATATACATCTGCGTATCTTCGCTTCATATCCAGTATACGGGTCCGAGGTTAATTGGCGGTTAGACTCGTCTCTTATTTCCGCAACAAGCCCTCCGCGATCTCTATCAGGCTTTCAAGCCTTCCTTCTCCAAGCGCACGTTGAGTCGCCTACAGGCAGGCAGCCGGTTCCCACATTGGCGGGAACAGGGTTGACCCACAATGGCTCGGAAGTTGCTACAGATCGGGTCGGGCCGGATCTCCCCGTTGGAGGGAAGCCTCGCCTCGCCACATCATACCACCGCCGGCGTCGCGATCGTGCCACGGTCGCGGCGACTGCATATGTATAATCCTACACAGCAAAGGAGCCAACATGGACCAGCCAACCAAGCTCGACGCCGAAAGCAAAGATCGCCAACTTGAGCCAGCCCGCGAGCACCAGGAGGGCGAATACCTCACCACCAACCAGGGCCTGCGGGTCGAACACACCGACGACTCGCTGAAAGCCGGTGCCCGGGGCCCGACCTTGCTCGAAGACTTCCACTTCCGCGAGAAGATCACCCACTTCGACCATGAGCGCATTCCCGAGCGGGTCGTCCACGCACGCGGCATGGGCGCTCATGGCTACTTCCAGGTCTACGAGTCGTTGGCCGACATCACCCGTGCCGCCTTCCTACAGGATCCGGCCGTGCAGACGCCGGTCTTCGTGCGCTTCTCTACTGTGGCCGGGTCGCGCGGCTCGGCCGACACCCCACGCGACGCTCGCGGTTTCGCTACCAAATTTTACACCAGCGAAGGCGTGTTCGACCTGGTCGGCAACAATATCCCGGTGTTCTTCATCCAGGATGCCATCAAGTTCCCTGACATCATCCACGCCGTCAAGCCGGAACCGCACAACGAGATCCCGCAGGCCGCCTCCGCGCACAATAACTTCTGGGACTTCATCTCGCTGACGCCGGAAGCCATGCACATGATCATGTGGGTCATGTCCGACCGCGCCCTGCCGCGCAGCGCGCGCATGATGGAGGGCTTCGGCGTCAACACCTACCGGCTCGTCAACGAGCAGGGCCATGCGCGCTTCGTCAAGTTCCACTGGAAGCCGCTTCTGGGTGTGCATTCGCTCCTCTGGGACGAATCGCAGAAACTGAGCGGCAAAGACGCCGACTGGCTGCGTAGGGATCTCTGGGATGCCATCGAGACAGGCGCTTACCCGGAGTGGGAATTCGGCCTGCAACTGATCGAGGAAGCCGACGAGCTTAAGTTCGACTTCGACGTGCTCGACGCCACGAAACTCTGGCCCGAGGAACTGGTGCCGGTGCGGCGCGTCGGCAAGCTCGTGCTGAACCGTAACCCCGATAATTTCTTCGCCGAGACCGAGCAGGTCGCGTTCCACCCGGGCCATGTGGTGCCGGGCATCGACTTCAGCAACGACCCCCTCCTACAGGGCCGGCTGTTCTCCTACCTCGACACCCAACTCACGCGTATCGGGCCGAACTTCGCCGAGTTGCCCATCAACCAGCCACTCGCCCCTGTCCACAACAACCAGCAGGACGGCTTTATGCGCCACCGCATCAAGAGCAGCAGCGTCAACTACTTCCCGAACTCGCTGGGTGGAGGCTGCCCTATGATGGCACCCGAGAGCATGGGCGGCTATGTGTCCTACCCGGAGAAGGTCGAAGGGCGCAAGATCCGCGAGCGCAGCGAGAGCTTCAAGGATCACTTCAGCCAGGCGACCATGTTCTGGAACAGCCAGTCGCCGCCCGAAAAAGAGCATATCGTGCAGGCCCTGCAATTCGAGTTAAGCATGGTGGAGAGCAAAGAGGTCCGCACGCGCATGGTGGGCTTGCTGGGGCAGGTCGACGGTCAGCTCGCGGCTTGGGTGGCCCAGGCCATCGGCGTCGCCGTGCCGACCCTCGACGGGGCACCGGCCAAGCCAGCCAAGCCGGGGCGCATCGCGCCCGAGCTCAGCATGGCCAACACGGTGAAGAACACGATCCAGACCCGGCGCGTGGCCGTCGTAGCCACTGACGGTTTCAACTCCGCGGATGTCACTGCAGTCAAGAAGGCGCTAACGGATGCGGGGGCGCAGGTGCTGATCGTCTCGCGTTTCCTCGGCACGCTCAGGAGTGCAGAAGGCACCGAGGTCGAAGTCGACAAGACCTTCCTCACCGGCCCGTCTGTCACCTTCGACGCCGTGTTCATCCCCGGCGGGGCGGCCGGCATTGCCACGTTGCTGAAGATCGGAGACGCAGTCCACTTCGTCAACGAGGCGTTCAAGCACTGTAAGCCCATCGCTGCGACCGGCGACGGCCTGAGCCTGCTGACCGGGGCCGATTTCAAGGGCCTAGCCGGCCAGGCGGTGACGCCGGACGCCCTTGGCGAGCAGGGGATCCTGTTGGCCCAGGATGGTGCCGACCTCGACGAGTTCGCCGCGCGGTTCATCAAGGCGATCGGCGAGCACCGCTTCTGGACGCGAGCGCAAAAGGATCTAGTGCCCGCCTAAAGCAATGGGGGAGAGGCAAAACACACAGGCGGTGTGCAAGGCACGCCGCCTGTGTGTTTGTATCCCTGCTCAGTGCCGCTTCCTAGAACCAGTTAGGGTAGCCGCATAATGCTGTCCCGCGTGGTGGCAGCAGAGGCGGAGACGGCGGTACAGTCCACCAGCAGCGTGGCGGCGGGCGCGAACCGCAGCCATGACGCTAATGCGGCTGGAAACCACGAGTTGCGCCGGTAACCTTTGGACCCGAGGTGCAAATGTTTGGAGCGCAGGAATCGGATAGCTTTCCGCGCCGCTTTGTTGTACCATGGACATCACGACAGTACCGATTGCGGCACCCGAGATGCGCTTGTCGCACCGGGGCCGCTGCTACGGGAAACGGGCGTGTGCGATGTGCGAAGCCGCCGAGCAACTGGGGGTGCGAAATGCAAATAGGGCGGGAAGAGAATCCGGAGGGGCTGCACAGCGGCCGCGTCGCGGCCTTCGGCCCGGAGTTGGCGCAGTTGCTTGTAGTCGGTCTGTGGGCCTCGACCTTCGTGGTCACCAAGGCAGAGTTTGCCGAGGTCAGCCCCCTGGCCTTCGCCTTTGTCCGGTTCGGCTTGATGACTCTGCTCGCTTTTGTGGTGCTGGCCGCCCGGCGCGGCCGGGACTGGGGCATACATCGCCGGGATCTGCCACGCTTTGCACTTGCCGGGCTCAGCGGCTACACCCTCTACCAGCTCGGATTCGTGCTCGGCCTGGATCGCACCTCGCCGTTCTCCAGCTCGCTGCTGATCGCCATGGTGCCGTTCTTCACGATGCTTATGCTGTCCCTGAAAGGTGAACGGACGCGGGCGCGGGGCTGGGCGGGCCTGGCGATCGCCATCGTCGGTGTGCTGGTTTTCCTCGCGGACAAGCAGGGCACGCCGGGGACACTGCTCGGGGATCTTCTAAGCCTGGGAGCTGCGGTCAGCTTCGCCTTCTACGGGGTGATCAACCGAGCCTTGGTTCGTGACTACCCGCCTGAGACTTACACTGCATATGCCGTGCTCGCGGGAAGCATACCCCTTCTGGCGGTGTCCACTCCGGCAGCCCTCGCCCAGAACTGGGCAGCCGTTTCGGCTTGGGGATGGGCGGGCATCCTGTACATGGTCGTGTTTCCGGTTTACATAGCGTATATGCTCTGGAACTGGGCCATCGCGCGGAGGGGAGCAGCGACCGCTACCACATTCAGCATGCTGGTTCCGGTGGTCAGTGGGTGTCTCTCGGCACTGCTCTTGGCCGAGGGCTTTGGTGTCGCAAAGCTCCTCGGTGCCACGCTGGTGATCGCAGGGCTGATCATTGTACGCACGGGGCGAATGGGTGAGAAGGAGGTTGCCCGTCCAGTGGAGGAAACCGGCTGATTAGAGCAAGAGCCGGCCCTGAGCTTGTTGAAGAGACGGGCGGCCCGCTTTGGTGAGGTAGAGCCGGTCGTCTGTAGGGTGGTGGCCGTGGTAGAGGCCGGCGTGTTATAATGTCGGCCACAATGTCGGTTGAGTAACCGGCGAGACACAACTAGGGCTGCTGCCCGGCACAGGTGCAGGGAGTGGCACGCCCCGACCAGTTTGATGCTAAGTGAGGAGGGGATCATGTGCGGACGCTATGAGATGGTCGCCGGCAGCGAGCAGCTAACGGCCCGCTTTGACTTGGCCTTCGCGCCGGCAGCCATGCCTCCGCGCAGCAACATCGCCCCCGGCCAGGACAACCCTGTGATAGTTGTCCAAAGCCCCCGCCGGCTGGTCGCGATGCGCTGGGGCCTCGTACCCGCCTGGGCACCCGATCCCGACGCCGGTATCCGCCCGATCAACGCCCGGGTCGAAACAGTAGCCACCAAGCCCGCCTTTCGCGCAGCCTTCCGCAGCACCCGCTGTCTGGTTCCTGCCACCGGCTACTACGAGTGGCCTCCTGCGGTGCCTGGGGCGCGCAAGCAGCCCGTCCGCCTGTCCCTCGCCGAGGGCCACAACGGCGAGCGTCCCCTTTTCGCCTTCGCAGGTCTCTACAGTTCATGGTGCGGTCCCGACGGTCGGATCCTCGACACCTATACCATCCTGACTACTTCGGCCCTGCCCACCCTTGCCGCTCTGCACGAGCGTATGCCGGTGATACTCGCCACCGATGCCGAAGCCGCCTGGCTAGACCCGACATTCACCGACCCGGCCGGCCTGTTGGCACTGCTTAACGCCGGCTCTCCGCCTGCACTCACCGTCATGCCGATCGCGACCCTGCTCCCTGATCTGCTCCCCGATATCGGCTGTTAGTCTGCATCAGCTAGTGATCAGAATGGAGAGATGGTATGGACGACCCTGAGCTCGTCGGGTTGCATTGCGAAGCCTGCCGCAAAGGTGCGCCGGTGCTCACATCGTCTGAGATCGCTGCCCTGCAGCCGCAGATCGCCGACTGGCGGACGGTCGAGCGCGACGGCATATTGCGTCTGGAACGCGTCTTCGGCCAGCCGGACTTTGCGAGCGCGCTGGCGTTTACGAACCGCGTGGGTGCGCTCGCGGAGGCGGAAGGCCACCATCCTGCCCTGTTGACCGAGTGGGGCCGCGTGACGGTCTCTTGGTGGACTCACAAGATCGGCGGACTGCACCGCAACGACTTCATAATGGCAGCCAAGACCGACCGCCTGGCCGGACTGCCCTAGACGACGCCCTGCGCCCAGCTGTAGGCCAATAGAATCTCCACTACATGAATCTGCACGGTCCAGCTTTCGACCCTCCGGATCAAAGCTTCCGCTTTTATCGAGGTGCCGGAGATAGAATTGTAGGAACGAGTTCCTCACGCTGCAACGCAGTTACTGGAATCCCCTGCACGAATCGCCTATACTGGAGTCGGCAAACCTTTGAAGATCGGATGAAATGAGGTGCTATTCATGACCAGCGTAGTAGAACGTGACCCGCTTACGACAACCAACCCGTCGCCCATCTCCACGCCGCAGGCCCCCGAGCGGGTGAATTTCGCTACCGTTTTGCGCCACGCCGGCTTCCGCAACCTCTGGTTGGGCCAGGTCGTCTCGCAGATCGGCGACTATTTCGCGTTCCTGGCCCTGATGGTCGTGGTCAGCAGCTTCTCCCCCGACCCGGCGAGCACCACGCGGGCTGTCTCCGGGCTGATGATCGCCATCACCCTGCCGCGCCTCGTCTTCGGCGTGCTGGCCGGCGTCTTCGTCGACCGCTGGGACCGCCGCTATACTATGATCGGGGCCGACCTCGTTCGCGCGGTGCTGACGCTCGCCCTGATCCCCGCCTTTCTCGCCCAGAACCTCTGGCTGGTTTATGCCCTCGCTTTCGCCCTGGCCGCCTTCGGCACCCTCTTCAACCCGGCCAAAGGCGCTCTTATCCCAACCCTGGTGCCGACCGAGCAACTGACGGCCGCGAATGCGCTCGCCCAGACCTCACAGATGCTCTCGACGCTGATCGGCCCTGCGCTGGCGGGAGCCACGTTCGCACTGGTCGGGGCCGGAAATCAATGGGTGGCCTTCGTCGTCAACGCGATCTCCTTTCTGGTCTCGGCGGTCGCCGTCTGGCTCATCCCTGCCGTCGCCAGGCGGCCCGCGCCCCGCCCGGCGGCTGCTCCCGACGACCATCCGCTGGCCCGCGTCTGGCAGGAACTACTGGTCGGGCTGAAGGCGCTCGTACTCAACCGCACGATGGCGACCCTCTCGCTGGTCTTCGGGGTCACCATGTTGGGCATCGGCGCGATCAATGTGCTCTGGGTCGTCTTTCTGAAAACCGGCTTCGGCTTCCAGACGACCGAGTTGGCATGGCGGCTCAGCCTGATCGACATCGCCTTCTCGGCCGGGATGGTCCTGGCGTCGCTGGTGGTGGGCAATTTCCTGGCCCACATTGTCCCAAAACGGTTCATCGTCTGGGGGCTGCTGGTCGCCGGGCTGGCGACTATCCCACTCGGCTACCTGCCGAGCTACTGGGGAGTGATGGCCGTCATGTTCGTGGTGGGGGCGTTTGTCGCGCCGATCAACACAGGCACCACCAGCCTCATGCAGATAGTGGTGCCCAACGACCAGTTGGGACGTGTCGGTGCCGGCGTCGGCACCGTCGCCGACACGGCGACCCTCCTCTCGATGAGCCTGGCCGGGATTCTGGGTGCCTTGCTCGGCATCCCGATGGTCTTTCTGCTCGGCGGGGTGTTGTGCGCGGGTGCCGGCATCCTGGCCTGGATCTTTCTGCCAGGGTTGACCTTGCAAGACAAAGTCGCCGATCCGGCGGACGCTCAGGCTGACCAGCAGTTAGCTGCCTGATAGTCCGGCCCTGGCCCGTGGCAGGGCGTCACGTGGCGTCGGCGAGCGTGTACGCGAACTCGTAGGCGTGCTGCCCGTCGGCGACGGTGATCGCCAATGTGCCCGCTAGGCCCTGTAGCTCTGCGGTCCCTGAGTCCGGTACTACCGTGATCCGCAAGTCAGGGATACCGCGCGTCAGGGTGGCACTGTGCTGGAGCACGAAGGTGCCGAGTCGGCCCTGTAGCGTGCCGCTGACCCGCTCGATCGCTACATACCCCGCCGAACCCGAGACGGCTGTGCCTGCAGTCAGCATTGCGCCCTGGCTGGTCGCTTCTAGGTCACCGTGGAACTGTTTGTCGATAGCCATCCGGCCGAGGAATGGGTCCGCAGCGGGGTCGTTCGGTGCCTGCGGAGTGAGTTGGACATCAAAGGTTCCCTTTGCCCGAGTCGTCATAGCAGTCTCCTTGTGTAATAGGTTACATGGAATCGCATCAAATTACCCGGTGCGGTCCTCAATCTCCCAAGCGTGATCGAGCACATGCCAGGCCATGCGGCGGACGAAGTAGCGTGGTGCCCAGAAAACGCCCCCGCGCGGGCCTTGCGTCGGTAGCTCACCACGCGCAGCGGCGGCGAGCGCGTGCAGCACCGCTTGATGGATTTGGCGCAGCGCCGCGCTCAGGTCGCCCTCGGCCGGCGGCGGCAGCTTCCAACCGACCCGGGCGAGATAGCTCCGCTCCACATTCAATACATGCTGGATGATCGCGTCGGTGTCGCGGCCCCCGCCCCGAGGGCCTTTGCGAAGGTTCTTGCCTGCCGAAGCCTGCACCGCGCCGTCGAACGCCCGCCAATACGCCTGTAGTAGGCTCTCGCAGCGCCGTAGTGCCTTGGCGTCGAGCGGGAGCGCATCGCACGACGGGGCAATATCAGGCGCGCCAAAGTCCGTGGTGCTGTTGCCCGTGAGCCGATCGACAACGGCGAATGCCGCCGCGTCGGCAGGGGTACGGAACTCAAGCCCGGTCGGGGGTAGAAGGGCGGCATACCGCAGAGCCGAGGCGTAGAGGGCCTGAAGGGCGGCGGGCTCGTCCCGCCCGCTGCGGCACCAGCCGGGCCACTCGATCGCTCCGGCGAACGTGCGGTGCCGGCCGATTTCGAGGTAGACCTCGATTTGGAGCGCCGATCGTGTCATCCCTGGCTCCTCCCCGCACCAATCGGGTGCATCGGCTCGGTTCCCGACGGATTATGATATAACTAACGAAAGCATGGACTGGGAGGCTATGGTCCTACCCTCTCTGGTACCGCACGAAATAGCGAAAGAACGGGGCTCTCTTTGCGGATGCGAGCTTCGTTCGGCAGAATTGGCACCGGCTACGACTACGGATCTTAGCCTCAACTCATTCTATCATAGCATTGTATAACGTGCAATCCATGCACATCTCCCATACCGCCGGCCTAATCGGCACCCCAACCTCCTCGGTCAGCACACTGCGCTTCACACCGCTCTTTCCGGATCCGCGGTTGGGTGCTAATGCTGATCCCGTCAGCTAAACTCTCCGCGTCTCCGTGGTATCGTCCAGTTACGCATGGATGCGGGCGGACACAGCTTGACGGAACCCTAGCCCCATGCTGTATAGTATCCGTCAGGAGGACACACTCTTGAAAATACTGCTCGTCGCCGCCGAGGTCGCTCCGTTCGCCAAAGTCGGCGGGCTGGCGGACGTTGCCGGGGCGCTCCCGCTCTCCCTCCACGCGCTCGGCCACGACGTGCGAGTGGCTATGCCCGAATACGAGCTCGTGGACAAGGCCAACTTCCCGATGACCCCTGTGCTGCACGACCTTGATGTGCCGCTCGGCGCATCCGCGCAGCAGGTGGACGTGAACCAGGCCGCCATGGGGAGAGCAGGCGAGGTGCCGGTCTACCTTATCGCCAACCCCCACTACTACTCCCGGCCCGAGGTATACGCCTACCCCGACGACGACGAGCGCTTCCTGCTCTTCTGCCGTGCCGTCCTTGAGATGCTTCCGGCGCTCGATTGGTGGCCTGATGTGATCCACTGCAACGACTGGCATACCGCCGTCATCCCGAACTGGCTCCGCACGACCTACGCGGCGGACCCACGCTACGCCAAGATCGCCACGGTCCTCACCGTCCACAACCTCGCCTACCAGGGCGTCTTCCCAGAGACCGCGCCGGTTCTGGCCGACCTGGAGACCGCGCGGATCAGTGCTGAGGCCGCCTTCCCCGGCCGGATCAACCTCTTGGCGCGCGGCCTCCACTATGCCGACATGATCAACACCGTGAGCAAGCAATATGCGCGCGAGATACTCACGCCCGAATACGGCGAGAAGCTCGACCCGTTGCTCAACTCCCGTCGCGACAGGCTCTCCGGAATCCTCAACGGGATTGATGTTGACCTGCTCGACCCACAGGCCGACCCCTACCTGCTGCACCACTTCGACGCCGACCACCTCGGTGCCCGCGCGCTCAATAAGGCCGCTCTACAGATCGAGGCCGGGCTGCCCGGACGGCCCGACGTGCCCATGCTCGGCGCTATCTCGCGGCTCGCCGCGCAGAAGGGCTTCGAGATCATGGTGCCGATGCTCGAAACCTTGCTTGCCCGCCGTGATGTGCAGTTCGTCGTGCTGGCTGTCGGCAACCCACTCTACGAGGCCCAGTTCGCTGACCTCCAATCCCGCTTCCCAGACAGAGTATGCACCTTCCTGCGGTTCGACGCTCCGCTCGCCCAACGGCTCTACGGTAGCCTCGACATCTTCCTCATGCCTTCCCGCTTCGAGCCGTGCGGCCTCGGCCAGATGTTCGCCATGCGCTATGGTGCCGTGCCCGTGGTCCGCCGCACCGGCGGCCTCGCCGACACCGTGCAGGACTACGACCCGGCGACGCCCACCGGCAGCGGCTTCGTCTTCGACGAGTTCACACCGTCTGCCTTCCTTCACGCCATAGAGCGTGCCCTCTCCCTCTATGCGGACAAAGCCGCCTGGACGGCCCTGGTCCGCCACGACATGGCGCTGGATTGGAGCTGGGATAGGTCCGCACGCAAATACTTGGAGCTGTACGAGCGGGCGCTGGGCTAGGGGCCAGAGGCCGCGAGCAGCAGCCCGCCCTTTCACCGGCCATAGTACGCCAAGATCGCCATAGACCGCCATCTCTGGGGAGTGGCGGTCTATGGCGATCTTGGCGTACTATGGCGATCTGCCCGCGCGGTCTCCGGCCACCTGGCCGACGTGCAGCCCGAAGATTGTCAACTGTGGTGGGGCGATGACCCTGATCATCTTGGTCATCTTCGGTATCGTACGTAGTACGTAGTACGTAGTGCGTGGTGCGTAGCTCGTAGTAGGTGCTATAGTGCCAACCCCCCGACGAAGCACTAAAGTGCGAAACTACGAACCGCATTATGCTTGTGCCCGTCCGAGCCATTACAGGACTGTGTTGCGGTCAATAGTTGATCATCTATCGCCGGTGAAACGGCAGGCGGCCCCACATGATACAAAGGTGGTCCACATGATACAGGTGATCCACCCACCGAAGATGCCGAGGATGCCGAAGATGACCAGCCCCCGCCAATGGGCATCTTCGTGAAGTTGGGCATCTTCGCGCAGCATGTCGGCCAGGCAGACCCGGCCCATGTAGGCAGATCGCCATAGACCGCCAACTTCCCCATAGGCGCCATCACTGGGGAGTGGCGTACTATGGCGATCTATGGCGATCTATGGCCGGAGTAACAGCCCGCCCTCGTCGATCTCGCGTAGCCACTTCAAGGTTTCGCTGTCGGGCTGCGGCGTCTGCGGCGCTCCGCCGTCCGGCATCAGCAATGGGAAGCCGGTGGCCGCCTGCACCGCCTCTGAGTCCGCCCCGCCGTGCGTCGAGACCAACCGCATCCGCCCATCAACGAAGTCGAGCACCGCGATCGGCGTGACGACCAGGCTCGGCGCCCCACGCGAGGAGCCGCCGCCCTCCGCCCACCCCGGCAGCGTTTCGGTCGCAACTTGCGGCACAAAGGTCCGCCGGTCGTGGTTCGTGAGGTAGATGATGGTGCGCCCGACGAATGCCCCCAGTGGCTGGCCTGCGGCCCCCGGCCCTCGAACCGAGTCCGTGCCGAGCAGGTTCGCGTTGCCGCGCATATCCACCTGCATCCCGCCCGCGAAGAACACGTCGAAGCGCCCCCCGGCCTGCAAGAGCAGCAGTTCATGGAACGAGAGCGCGGCCTCTGCCGCCAGATTGCCATAGTCTCCCGAAGATGGCAAGAGCGGCTCGGCGAACGGGTTGACCGCTCCGCTCGCCCCCGCCAGGATCGTCAGATTAGGCGCGTGCGTGAGTTGCGCCAGCCGCGCCGCGGCCAGAGGCAAGAGGCTCACCGCGCCGAAAACAACCGCCTCGCCGTCGCTCAAATGCCGGGCCATCGCCACAGCCATCAGCTCGAGCGGCCCGGCCGGCTGTGCTCCCGGCTTGCTGTAGAGCGGCAGGGGTTGTGGGGCCGGGGACGGCGCTTCGTCCTCGCGCCCATTCCGTTCCACCGGCTTGCCGCCGAGATTCCCGAAGCTCATCTCTGCCATTCCTCGTTCTGCACCCGGTCCATATACTCGTCCTGGCTCCCGACCTCGTCGCAATACCGTGCGATGTACTCCCCGAAGCCGTCCTCCGTGGCCGCGAACCGCATATACGTCTGGAGGTGTATGTCGTCGTAGTTGTAGTAGCGGTGGCTCGAAGTCGGGTGGCAGCCGAAGCCGACCGGCACCACAGCCGACACGCGGAAGCCCGGTATCCCGACCGCCGCAGGCGCGCGCAGCACAGCCTCGTGCCCGATCAGCTTCTCGACCTGTAGGATCACGGTGTCTGCGGCGAGCGCAAACATCCCGTCGGCGAAGGTCGCGCCACGGAAGATGCCGTTGCCGTACTCGTCGGCCTCCTGGCAGCAGATCAGCGCGACGCTTGGGCGGAGCGGGGGCACGACCCAGGCCGTACCTCCACCGAACGGGTCGGGTATCCTCCGGTAGAGGCCGCCGGGCATCTCCGGCAGGTCCGTTCGGGATACATCCGGCACGGCCGCGAACGGCAGCCCCGCCCCGCCCGCCCGCACCGCCTCAAGCAGCGAGAGCGCGTCCATATCATGGACCACCAGCCGCCCCTCGGCGACCGCTCGCCGAAATGCCGGGGCCAACCCGAAATGCTCCATACCGATGTAGCTGACCACCACCTCGCCCACCAGCCCCGCCCCGATCAGCATGTCGGCTCCGATGCCCGCCGCAGGCCCTGCGATCAGCCTGCCGATACGCCGCCCCGCGCGCCGCCGCACCAGCTCGCGCACCAGCGCCATCGGCATATTATGCAGGTGCATCCCGCCGACCACCAGGCTGGGGCAGTCGGCGGGCACAAAGCGGCTTATGGCTTCTGCCGTCGTGCAGACTTTGGTTTGGCGGGCTTCCGGCATCAATCCTGCCTTCGTGTATAATATCTCCGAGCGCAGCCCAATATACCACACGCCGAGCGTGGCGGACAAGGTGCGGAGCTATGAGAGGAGCATCGGTTGGGCGAAAACGTGACATTCACCCTGGCGGGCGCGGCGGCGGGAGCGCGGCGGACACTGCCGCTCGTCGTCAGCACGTTCGCCTTCGGCGTAGTGTTCGGGCTGCTGGCGCGGCGCACCGGCTTGAGCCTCGCCGAGGCGGCGCTGATGAGCGCGTTGGTGTTCGCGGGGTCAGCGCAGTTTGTGGTGCTGGAACTCTGGAAGGCCCCGTTGCCTGTGGCGACCATCATCCTGACCACATTGATCGTGAACCTGCGCTACCTGTTGCTGGGTGCCGCGCTCCGCCCCTGGTTCGCGCGCCTCTCCGCGCTCAGGGCTTACGGCTCGGTCTTCCTGCTCGCCGACGAGAACTGGGCGATGACTATGCGCGAGTTCGATTCCGGGGGTCGGGACGCGGCCTTTCTCCTCGGCGGCGGGTTGGCGGTCTATGCGGGCTGGCTTGGCGGCTCCCTGGTCGGCCACACGGCGGGGGCCGCGATAGCAGATCCGGCGCGCTGGGGGCTGGACTTCGCGTTCACCGCCGTCTTTACCGCGCTGCTTGTCGGTATGTGGAAGGGGAAGTCGAGCCTGCTGCCCTGGGCTGTCGCGGCTCTGGTCGCGGTGGCTGCGGCGCAGCTCCTGCCGGGGAAGTGGTATATTTTGCTTGGCGGGCTTGCGGGGAGCCTCGTGGGAGCGATCCGCCGTGCAGATTGACCCCCTATCCATCACCACGATACTCGGCATGGCGCTGGCGACTTACGCGACGCGCGCCGTCGGTCTCTGGCTGATGGGACGCATATCCCCATCAGAACGCACTGAGGCATGGTTAAAGCAGATACCGGGTGCCGTGCTTGTCTCCATCGTCGCGCCTGCTGTGATCAGCGGGGGGGCTGTGGCCGCGCTGGGCGCAGCTGCGACCGCACTCGTGGCGGTGCGGACGAGGAACCTGCTGTTGGCTATGGTAGCCGGTGTGGGGGTTGTTGTGCTGCTTCGGTCGCTTGGCTGAGAGGCGCTGACCGCAACAGCGACGCCGCCTCCTCGATCTGCTCGCCTGCGGCAGGGTCTTTGGCAAGGGCGAATGGTACGGTCGCTAGGCCCAGGCAGCGGTACAGTGCGGCGGCTTCGGGAGATGCGCCGTCGAGATGCGCGAGGTGGCGGGCGATGGTGCCGGTGTCCCCACGGCTGAGGGGGCCGGTGAGCGCGCCAGGCACGCCGAGGGCAGCGAGGTTCGCCATGGTGCCGTGCAGCAACGGCAGCAACGCGCTCACCGACTGATCGGCGTCAAGCCCGCAACCGGCTAATAACTCGGCGCTCGTGCCGACCAGTGTGACCAGGTAGTTCGATGCGATCACGGCGGCGGCATGGTACAGTGGCTTCGTCTCCGGCAGCAGCCAGAGCGGCCTGCCGCCGAGCAGCACGGCGAACCTCTCCAGCGCCGGGCGCAGCAGGGCGTCTCCCTCGATACCGAAAACGATACCCTCTAGCTGGGCGGACGCCGTGGCCGCGTCGGGCGGGCGTTGCGCGAACGCCTGCAAGGGGTGGAACGACCCCGCCGGGCTGCCCTCGGCACGGGCGCAGTCGAGCAAGCTGCTGGGCAGCGCGCCGCTGCAATGCACCACAGCGTGACCGGGATGCCATGCCTTCGCCCGGCAGATCTCGGTTACAGCCCCGCCGATCGCGTCGTCGGGCACGGTGAGCAAGACGATCTGGGCGAGCGCGGGCACCTCGGCGGCGCGATCACGCACACCCGATGAGGGCACACCGGCGAGTTCGGCGAGTCGCTCCGCGCTCGCCCGTGAGCGGCTGGCTACTGCGGTAACGCGCACACCTATAGTCGCCATCGCGGCGGCCAATGTCTGCCCGCCCTTGCCCGCTCCCACAAAGCCGACGCTCGGCATCTCGAACGGCTGTGTAGCGGGCGTCACAGCGGCGAACGGATAGGGTCTTTCCACCGTCTCCTCCAGGTCTCGTATCCCTATTATACCACGGTTGGCTATGGGCCGACGGTCAGGGGCTGAGGGCATGGGATATACCGGCCCTAACCAGTCATTCTGAGCGCAGCGAAGAATCTGTGGAGTGCTTCACTCCTCCAACAGCCTCAGTTCCAACACCTGCTCGCGTCTGAACTCTGCCAGCCGCAGGTAAAAGTCGGCGGCCTCCAGCAGTGCGTCTATAGGCACGAGGCCGACGATTTCGCTGCCGGAGATCAGCACGCCGTGTCGCTCGGCTTCGACGCGGACCATCTCAAAGGCCCGATGGATGGGGGTGCGGGTGTAGTCGAGCAGGTTCATCGAGACCTGGACGATGCCCTGTGCCGCGAGGTCCACACCCATTGCCTGCACGTTGACGAGACCGCCGCTGCTCTCCCTCACGCCTTTGGCGATTTCGCGGGCAATGCTCAGATTCTGGGTGGCGAGGTTGACGTTGAACGCGATCAGCGGCGGGCGTGCGCCTACTGCTGTGGCACCGGCGGTCGGGTGCATACGGGCTGGACCGAAGTCCGGCTTGCGCTCCGGCGTGCTGATCGTCGTCTTGAGACCGGCGTACTGCCCCTGGCGCACGTCCGGCAGGCGACGGCGGGTGGGGGTGGCCGCGGCGTTCGCGTAGAGGTAGACCGGCACGCCGAGTTCCTCACCGATCCGCCTGCCGAGTTGCTGCGCGAGGGCCACGCAGTCGCCCATCGTCGCCCCGCTGATCGGCACGAAGGGCACCACATCCATCGCGCCGATGCGCGGGTGCTCGCCGACATGTTTTTCCATGTTCAGCTTGGCGACGGCCGCCTCCGTCAGACGGAAAGCTGCGTCGGCAACGGCCTGCGGTTCGCCGACGAAGGTCACAACCGACCTGTTGTGGTCGGGGTTCGACTCAACATCGAGCAGACGAACGCCGGGCAGGTCGTCAAGTGCGGAGACGATACTCCGGATGACTTCGGGCCTCCGGCCTTCGCTGAAGTTGGGCACACACTCTACAAGTTTCTGCATGGTCACTTCTCCGGGGTCGGTTTCGCGGCGGGGTCGAGGCGGTTGATGCCTGCGAGTCCCAGGGTGATGCCGAGGCCGCACTCGATCAAGATGCCGGCTATGCCGACGAATAGGTTCTGGCCCGCCGCGACGAAGGCGAGCAGCCAGAGCGCGAAGATCGCTCCGGCTATGCCGAGCAGCACGGCGACGGCCCCGATCGCGAAGGCCCGCCGGGAGGAGAGGTGCCAGGACAAGTACGCGGCGAAACCGAGCAGCAGCACGAGCAGGCCCGCGATGTCAACAGGGTCGTTGCGGGCGGTTAGCCAAAAGAAGGAAGCCATACCGGCCAGGACGGCGCAGAAGCCGCCCAGCAGCAGCAGCCAGGGCAGCACGGCGGCCCAATCGCCGCGGCAGAGCGCAAGCCAGAGGCCCCATGTGTCTACCTCTGCCAGAGGCGGGCGTCGGGGGCGCATCGGGCGGCTCAACCGGCAAAGCGCGCCGCGAGGTCGGCGGCCACCGTCGCGGGGTCTATTTCGCGGCGGTCGAGTTGACGCTGCGCGGCGAGGAAGGCGGGGTCGCTGTCCATGAGCGCAACAAGCCGCGCACCCAGCAGCGCCCCCGCCCGGTCCAGCACCTCGGCACGGAGGCGGGCATGCGTGCGCTCGCCGCGCCCCCCGGTCGTTTCGAGATAAGCGCGGTGCTTGGCTATCTCGCCCAGCAGCTCGCTCACGCCCTTGCCGTCTGCGGCAACCGTCTGCACGATCGGCGGACGCCAGCCCTCGGCGTGCGCCAGGCTCAACATCCCACGCAGCGCAGAGGAGAGGCGGGCCGCGCCCTCTTTGTCGGCTTTGTTCACCACGAGTATGTCGGCGACCTCGAGCACCCCGGCCTTGATCGCCTGCACATCGTCTCCGAGGCCCGGCACCTCGATCAGCAGCGTCGTATCGGCAAGCCCTGCGACTGCTACTTCGCCCTGCCCGACGCCGACTGTCTCGATGATGATCCAGTCGAAGCCGAAGGCATCCAGCAGGCGGGCCACGTCGCCGGTGGTGGCCGATAGCCCGCCGAGTATGCCCCGGCTCGCCATGCTGCGTATGAACACATGCGGGTCGGTGTGGAACTCCAGCATCCGTATCCGGTCGCCGAGCAGCGCCCCGCCGCTTATCGCAGATGTTGGATCAATCGCTATCACCGCGACCTTATCCCCGCGTTCGCGCAACTGCTTTACGATCTGCGTGACCAGGGTGGACTTGCCGCCGCCCGGAGGTCCGGTGACGCCGAGCAGGTAGGCGTGGCCGGTATGCGGAGTGAGGCCGCGCAGCAGCTCGCCCGCGCCCGGCCGGCGGTTCTCGACGCGGGTGATGGCGCGCGTGAGGGCTAGCCGGTCGCCTGCGAGTAGGCGCTCTGCCAGGTCGGCTGTTTCGCCGCTCGTTGCCGTCTCGGCCTGTGGCGCTTGGGTCACGCTCCGGCCTCGGCGCGGACGTTCTCTCGGATAAAGTTGACGACCTCTTCGAGCGATGTGCCTGGGCCGAACACGCCCTTGACTCCCATTTCGCGCACTGGCCCCAGGTCGGCGTGCGGGATGATGCCGCCGGCGCAGACGAGCACATCGTCCAGCCCCCGCTTGCGGAGTTCGGCGAGCACGCGGGGGAACAGCGCCATATGCGCGCCGCTCAGGATGGACAGGCCCACGGCGTCCACATCCTCTTGCAGCGCGGCCTCCGCGATCATTTCTGGGGTCTGGTGGAGGCCGGTGTAGATAACTTCCATGCCGGCGTCGCGCAGGGCACGCGCGATCACCTTCGCGCCCCTGTCATGCCCATCCAAGCCGGGCTTGGCAACCAGCACGCGGATTTTACGTTCGACAGCAGTTGTCATGCGAATAGCCCCTTTGCTACGCGGAGGCTCGGCACACTACACCACCGTGCTGAACTTCTGCACTCCATACACGCCTCGCAGCACTTCGGTGATCTCGCCGAGTGTCGCGTAGGCGTGCGACGCCTCGATCAGCGCAGGCATCAGGTTCGCCGTGCCCTGCGCGGTCTCGCGGACGCGGGCGAGCGCGGCGGCGTGGCGGGCAGGGTCGCGCTCTCGGCGGATACGGGCCAGCCTCCCCAGCTGGCGGGCCTCGCCCTCCGGGTCCATCGCCAGGATCGGGATCTCGATCTCTTCCTCGATTACGTGCTTGTTGACGCCCACGACGGTCTTGCGGCCAGCGTCCACCTCTTGTTGGTACTCGTAAGACGCGCGCGCGATCTCGTCTTGGAAGAAGTGGGCCTCAATCGCCGGTATCACGCCGCCCAACTCCTTGATCCGCTCGAAGTATTCATAAGCCTGCCGCTCCATCTCGTTCGTCAGCGCCTCGACAAAGTAGGAACCGCCGAGCGGGTCCACCGTGTTGATCACCCCGCTCTCCTCGGCGATGATCTGCTGTGTGCGGAGCGCGAGGCGCACCGCCTTGTCGGACGGCAGCGCGATGGCCTCGTCCATCGAGTTCGTGTGCAGAGACTGCGTGCCGCCGAGCACGCCAGCCAACGCCTGGATCGTCGTGCGGATCAGGTTGATCTCCGGCTGCTGCGCCGTGAGCGACTGCCCCGCAGTCTGAGTGTGGAAGCGGAGCCACATCGAGCGCGGGTTCTTCGCCCCGAACCGCTCCTTGAGTTCGCGCGCCCAGATGCGGCGGGCCGCCCGATACTTGGCGATCTCCTCGAAGAAGTCGTTATGAGCGTTCCAAAAATAGCTCAGGCGGGGCGCGAAGTCGTCCACGTCGAGGCCGCGCTTGACCGACGCCTCCACGTAGGTCAGGCCGTCGGCGAGCGTGAAGGCGAGTTCCTGTGCTGCGGTCGAACCCGCCTCGCGGATATGGTAGCCGCTAATCGACACCGGGTTCCAGAGCGGCATCTCCTTCGTGGCGAACTCGATGGTGTCCACGACGATCCGCATCGAAGGCTCCGGCGGGTAAATGAACGTGTTCTGCGCGATGTACTCCTTGAGGATGTCGTTCTGGAGCGTGCCGCCGAGGCTTGCGCGCGCGAAGCCCCGCTTTTCCGCGGCGGCAATATAGAACGCCCAGATCACGGCAGCAGGGCCGTTGATCGTCATCGAGGTAGTCACCTTGTCGAGCGGGATGCCGTCGAACAAGATCTCCATGTCGGCCATGCTCGACACACCGACGCCGCACTTGCCGAACTCCCCATAGCTCAACGGGTCGTCGCTGTCGCGCCCATATAGCGTGGGGAAGTCGAAGGCAGTGGAGAGGCCGGTCTGCCCATGCTCGAGCAGGTAGCGGAAGCGGGCGTTGGTCTCCTCCACGGCCCCGAACCCCGCGAAGAGCCGCATCGTCCAGTAGCGGCTCCGGTACATCGTCGCCTGCACGCCCCGCGTGAACGGGTACTCTCCCGGAAAGCCGAGGTCGCGCATGTAGTCGAAGTCCGGCAGATCAACAGGAGTGTAGAGCCGGTCAATCGGCTGCCCCGACACCGTGGTGAACGGCCCGTTGCGCTCCGGCATCCTGGTGAGCGACTTCGCCACCGTCGTCTCTTCCCATCGGCGCGCTTCCTCGGCGAGGCGTGCGATGCCTGCCTCGGCCCCAGGATCGGCGGCATGGCCGTTTGTCTGCATCGCGTTGGATGCCGGCCTGCTCTGTATATCTACCATGTCGTTGCTCCTTTGTGCCGTATCTCGCTCCGGCTATTTACCTATCCCCGCGCGGATCTCCTCGAGTATCATCTCGACTTCTTCTTCTGATAGGCCATGCTGCGCCAAAGCGTCCGCCGTGACTTGTATGACTCGGTCGGAAAATAAGCGGCTGAGATCTTGGCGTAGCCCCTGCCCAATATAGAACTGAATTAATGCCTCATCGGACATGTCACGATGCTCGGCCACTTTTTCCAATGATGCTAAAGCGTCTACCGGAAACTGCACAGTTACCGCTTCCATTGGGCGTGGACGGACTCGCAGTTCTGCTTTCGAATCAAACTTCCTCATAAACCGTTTTCCTTTTCGGTCTTCTGGAGGCTCTTGTAGCCTTCTATCGCGGCCTCGAAGGCGGCCTGATCAAGCGGTGGGTAGATTTGCGGAGTACGGTAATCGCCTGCATGGATGAGCACAAGGATGCCCTCATTCTCCCATGCAGGATCGGTGATCTCACATCCAAATTGGCGGATCTCGTCCCATTCTTGAGCATCAGCCGCACCGTGCAGTGTTACCCATGCGTCCACTCTGTCGGGAGGGTCGTAAGTGACCTCTGTGGTAATAGTTGGGTATTTACCATGTATGTAGGCAAGAAGTCGGCTGATAGCTTGTTCCACCTGCTGTTGCCCCTTGATCGCTACGGCGCTCATGCTTCATTCTCCCCTCCCGCCCAGCCCTTGAGCAGCTGCCCCGCGATCACCATGCGCTGCACCTGCGAGGTGCCTTCGTAGATCTCAGTGATCTTCGCGTCGCGGAACAGCCGCTCCACGAGGTACTCCTTGACGTAGCCATAGCCGCCGTGGATCTGCACCGCGTCGTGGGCGCACTTCATGGCGAGTTCGCTGCAAAACAGTTTCGCCATCGAGGCTTCGCTGGTCACACGCTCCCGCCGGTCTTTGCGGACGGCGGCTTTGTAGAGCAGCATTTGCCCGGCCTCTATGCCGGTCGCCATGTCGGCCAGCATGAACTGGATCGCTTGGTGCTCGGCAATCGGCTTGCCGAATTGGTTGCGCTCCATCGCGTAGGCCACCGCCGCATCGTAAGCGCCTTCTGCTATGCCGAGGCCCTGCGCGGCTATGCCGATCCGCCCGCCGTCGAGCAGAGACAGTGCCAGCTTGAAACCCTCGCCCTCCTTGCCGAGTAGGAGCCGCGCTGGCAGGCGCGCGTCTTCGAGGATAAGCTGTGTCGTCTCCGAGGCGCGTATGCCCATCTTGCGTTCCCGCTTGCCGACGCTCAGACCCGGAGTGCCTTTCGGCAAGATGAAGGCACTGATCCCCTTCCCCGGCTTCACGTCTCGGTCGGTGACGGCGAAGAGTATGAAGACCTCGGCGTGCCCACCGCTGGTGATCCAGGTCTTCGTGCCGGTGATCCGATACTCATCGCCGTCGCGCACCGCCGGCGTCCGTATACTTGCCGGGTCCGACCCAGCATGGGCCTCGCTGAGGGCGTATGCGCCCAGCCATTCGCCGGTTGCCAGCTTCGGCAGAAACTCGGCTCTCTGCTCCTCGTTGCCCCAGTGGGAGATGGCGTAAGACACCAACGAGTTATGCACCGAAAGGACCGTGCCGAGCGCCGGCACGACTTTGTTGATCTCCTCGAGCATCAGTATGTACGACAGCGTGTCAGTGCCCACGCCGCCGTGCTCTTCGGGCACCAGCATCCCCGCGAAGCCGATCTCCCCCATCTTGTTGAACATGTCGCGGGGAAAATGCGCGGCCTCGTCCCATTCGAGGGCGTGGGGCGCGAGTTCGCGTGCCGCGAAGTCCCGCGCCAGGTCGCGTATCTGCTGCTGCTCCTCGGTGAGATCAAAGTCCATTATGCAGCCCTCGCGGCCTCCCTCAGCAGGTGTCGGGCGATCACGAGCCTCTGGATCTCCGACGTGCCCTCGCCGATAGTCGTCAGCCGCACATCGCGGTACATCCTCTCGACTTCGCTTTCGACCGCATAGCCCATGCCGCCGTGGATCTGGATCGCCTGGTAGGCGCAGTCCTCGCCGGCCTCAGAGGCGAACAGCTTTGCCATCGCAGCAACCTTGCTGTACGGCTTGTGCTGGTCCTTGAGCACCGACGCCTTGTAGACCAGCAGGCGGGCGGCCTCGAGTTTCATCGCCATGTCGGCCAGCTTGAACTGGATAGCCTGGAAGTTGGCGATCGGTTGGCCGAACTGCTCGCGGTGCTGGGCATACTGTAGCGCCCTCTCGAACGCACCCTGGCCGAGGCCGAGGCCCATCGCGCCGATGCTGATCCGCCCGCCGTCGAGGATCTTCATGAACTGCTTGAAGCCGTCCCCCTCGTTGCCGAGGATGTTTTCCGCCGGCACGCGCACGTTCTCGAAGAAGAGCGGCGAGGTGATCGAAGACCGCAGCCCCATCTTGTTCTCATCCTTGCCGTAGCTCAGGCCGGAAGTTCCCTTCGGTATGATGAACGAACTGATGCCCCGGCTGCCCTTCGCGGTCGGGTCGGTCTTCGCTGTGGCGACTATCACCCCCGCCACCCGGCCCGAGGTGATCCAGAGCTTCTTGCCGTTGATCACCCACTCGTTGCCGTCGCGCACCGCAGTTGTTGAAGTCCCGCCGGAGTCGGAGCCGGCGTTCGGCTCAGTGAGGCCGAACGCGCCCAGCAACTCTCCCTTCGCTAAGGGCACGAGCCAGCGTTCCTTCTGCTGCTCGTTGCCGAACAAGTAGAAGGGCGACGCGCCGAGCGATATATGAGCGGCCAGGATGATGCCGAGCGATCCGTCTACGCGGCTGATCTCTTCGACTGCGATCGTATAAGAGAGGTTATCTCCGCCGGCTCCGCCGTACTTTTCGGGGAACGGCACTCCGAGCAGCCCCATCTCGGCCATGCACTTGAGCAAGCCTTCGGGGAACTCGTGTTCCATATCCCGTTCAACCGCTCTGGGGGCAATCTCTTTCTCTGCGAAATCCCGCACGCTCTCACGGAAAAGCCGGTGCTCTTCCGACAGCTCGAAATCCATCTAGTGTCTCCTCATCTCAGCAGCCAGGGGCCAGCTTGAAGTTTCCATATTGTGGGTCGCGCTACACCGCATGAGTCAGTCTCCCAGCCTATTATACCCCAATGAGCAAGGCATTGTCGAACGGCGCGCCCGTGCGTTATACTAGCCCCATGATAGACCCAAACCTACGGCCTGCCGATCTGTATGCCCCGTCGGGAGAAGTCCTCTCCGCCTGGTTCGAGGAGCGGCCGATGGTCGCCCTCGAGTCCACAGTCCTCGCGCATGGGCTGCCCTGGCCGACGAACATCGAGGCGGCTAGAGCCGCCGAAGACGCGGTCCGAGAGGCAGGCGCTGTGCCTGCCACGATCGCGGTGTTTGGAGGGCGCGTGCATATCGGTTGTGATGCTGAGATGCTGGTACGCCTGGCTAAAGCAGACGATATACCCAAGTTGAGCGTCAAAGATCTACCTAGCGCCATAGCGCAGGGAGGAAACGGCGCAACCACCGTTGCAGCGACTATTCATTTGGCCCGCCATTGCCCGCGGCCTATCTCGGTCTTCGCTACGGGCGGCATCGGTGGAGTGCATCGGGGCTGGGAGGGGACGCTCGACATCTCGGCGGACCTGCCGCTTCTGGCGAGCCAAGACATCGTGACGGTCTGCGCCGGTCCTAAGTCTATCCTCGACCTACCGGCCACGCGCGAATGGCTTGAGACGCACGGGGTAACCGTGTTGGGCTGGCAGACAGATGAGTTCCCGGCGTTCTACACGCAGACCAGCGGTTTGCCCGTGGACGCACGGGTGGACAGCCCAGCCGAGGTAGCCGAAATCGTGAGAGCACGAAGGGCGCTTGGGATGGACGGCGGCGTGTTGCTGACGGTGCCGATCCCTGCCGACGCTGAGATCCCGCCCGCGGAGTTGGATGCCCGGATCGAGGAGGCGTTGCACACCGCATCAGAGCAAGGCGTGCGGGGCAAGGCTCTGACGCCGTTTCTGCTGGGGCGGCTGCACGAGCAGACTGCCGGCAGAAGCCTGAGAGCCAATGTCGAGCTGCTGATCAACAACGCGGCGGTGGCTGGCCGGGTGGCTGTGGCCCTCGGCTAGAGGGAACGATATGGATGCACCTCACAGACTCCAGTTGCTGACCACGGGCGACCTACTGCTTGATGTGCTGGTGTCGGGTGCTTTCGGGAGTGAGCATGATGATGCCGGAGTGGTGCAGCTCTATCCCGGCGGTTCAGCAGCGAACTTCGCGGCGGGGGCGGCTGGGTTGGGTGCCGATGTCCGCTTCGTCGGTTGTGTCGGGGGAGACGCCGCAGGCAGGTTGCTGGTAGAGAATCTGCGCGAGAGTGGCGTAACAACCTGTGTGCGAGTAATACCCGGCGCGTCCACCGGCACGGTCCTCGTGATGCGAGACCTCGACCGCGCCACCTCGCGGATGTGGTCCGACCCCGCCGCGTCGGCGCTGACACGTCCCTCGGACTTTGATCCCTCTTGGTTCACGGGGCTGAACGGCTTCCACCTCACTGGATACTCGCTGATGCGGCCCGGCCCCCAGCCCGCCGCTCTACATGCGCTCGACCTCGCCCGCGCCAAAGGCAATGACGTGTTCCGTAGCCTCGACCCAAACCCCGCGCACCTACTCGCTGAGGTCGGGCCTGATTGGTTTCGCAGCTTAATCGCACCGATGAGCTTCGATCTACTGCTGCCGAACCTCGAGGAGGGGCGTTTGCTCGCCGGGGTCGACAATCCGGATGAGATCGTGGACCGTCTATCAGGCTTGGTGCCTCTGGTCCTGCTCAAGCTCGGCGCAGACGGATGCCTGCTGGCCTGGGAGGGCGAGCGTCGCTACCTGCCTGCCGTGCCGGTCAACGTCATAGACACCACCGGCGCGGGTGACGCATTCGCCGCCGGATTCGTGGTAGAATACCTGACAAGCCGAGACCCGGTCGCCGCTGCCGAGGCTGCCAATCGCGCTGCGGCCTCGGTGGTCTGCCGCCCTGGATCGCGCTAAGGGAGCGCCAAGATGCTTTTCCTCACTCCTCCGTCCGTAGAATTTAAGGACAGCTATATACAGGCCATGCGCGAGTACCACGCCGAGGATCGCTATCTCTACATCGCCATCCCGGACCTCTTGGCGGACTTCGAGGGCCATGTGCGTGAAGCTCTATCCAGAGCCGACCCGCAAAACGTACCGCCCGGCCGCGTGCCCGATACCCAACTCTGGCTGATAGACGACTGCGAGTTCATTGGCCGCGTGTCGATCCGCCATGAGATCGAGTCGAACGACTGGCTGCGGAGGTTCGGCGGGCACATCGGCTACGACATCCGCCCGACCAAGCGGCGGATGGGTTACGGCGTCAAGCAGCTAGCCCTCGCACTGCCCTACGCCCGCGCTCTCGGCCTCAGTGAGGTGCTGATCACCTGCGACGAAGATAACATCGGCTCGCGCAAGATCATCGAGCAGAACGGTGGCCGCTTCGAGCGCGCCGTCAAGGTACCCGGCGAGCCGACCAAGCTCCGCTACTGGATACACTTGCCACGGCCAGCGGGTTAGATGTATCATTGAGCATGGAGCATCGGGAAAACCCCTGCCACGGGCGAAGCGACTTCACGGAGCATCAGCTCGTTGTCTTTTGCACCGTGGCCCAACACCTTAGCTATACGCGCGCCGCCGAGGCTCTCTATCTCTCGCAGCCCGCTGTTGCCCAGCAAGTCAGATCCATCGAGCAAGCTCTGGGGCTGCGGCTCTTTGCGCGGCAGGGCCGCGGGATCGTGCTCACGCGGGCTGGCCATGAACTGCTCCGACATGCGGAACGCTTGCTCCGCCTGCTTGCAGAGACCGCGCCGGTCTCCGACGCGATCCGCGCTCTCCACCGGGGGAGCGTGGTGCTCGGGGCGAGTACCAGCGCAGGCACCTACGTGGTCCCGCCCCTGCTCGGTGCCTTCCACGCGCGCTACTCCGAGATCCAGATCACGCTCATGGTAGCGAACCGACATGCCATCGAGGAGGCCCTCCTCGCGCACCAGGCCGACTTCGCGGTGATGAGCCTCGTCGCGCAACCCGATCGATTCGTCGTCGAGTTCTTGCGGCCCTACGAACTCGTAGTGGTCGCCCCGCCGTCGCACGCGCTGGCTGGGCGACCGGCGCTGACTCCGGCGGACCTCCAGCACGAGCTATTCCTGCTCGGGGACCGAGATTCGGCGACGCGGCTGGCGACCGAGCAGCATTTTGCACAAGCGGGTGTGCCATTGGAGACCACTTTAGAGTTGGGCGGTATTGAAGCAATCAAGGAAGGAGTAAGTGCGGGGTTGGGAATAGCCGTGATCGCCCACGAGGCGGTGGCGTTTGAGTTGGACGACGGCGACCTCGTCCTGTTGCCGGTCCAGGGGTTTCCGCTGCAACGGCGGTTGCATATAGTTCGGGTCAAGGGCCGCAGATTGTCCCAGGCTGCGGCGGCCCTCCGGCAACTTCTCCTGGACAGCCGCGCTTAGCCTCCTGCCTCTCTGTTCTCGTGCAAGAGCGCGATAAACGCCGCGGCGCTGGGTGTGATCGGCCGACCGGCGAGGCGCGCGATATACCAGCGACGCCCCAGCGGGAACCCGTCCACATCGAGAATCGCCAATGTGCCCCGCCGCACTTCGCGCCGCACGGCCGCCTCCGAAATCACGCTCACGCCAAGCCCTGCGGCCACAGCCTGCTTGATGGCCTCGACATGGCCGAGCACCATGCCCGGCTTCAGCGGCACCCCCGCGATCTCAAACAGTTCCTCCACCGCCGCCAGCGTGCCTGATCCCCCCTCGCGCAGGAGGAATGTTTCTTCGCCCAGCCGGGCCAGTGGGATCCGCGGCTCGCCCACCAGTGGGTGCCCTGGGGCCGCAATCGCCACCATGCGGTTCGCCAGGAACGGCTCGGCCACCAGCCCCGCGATTGCCGGCGGCCGTCCGGCGATAACGAGATCGACGTCTCCTTCCAGCAAAAGCGCGCGCACGGCAGCGCGGTTCGCTACCTGCACGTTGAGCGTCACGTCTGGGTAGCGCCGTTGAAATGCTCCCAGGAGGCGGGGCAGTACGTAGGTGCCGACTGTGGTATCGGCGGCGACCCGCAACGGCAATGTGTGCTCCCCGACGGCTTCCCGCAGCGCGGCCAGAGCTTGCCAGGCGTCATCCGCCGCTTTCATCACCTTCTGGGCGTGGGCATACAACTCCCGCCCTTCATCCGTCAGCGCTAGGCGCTTGCCCCACTGCTCCAGCAAGGTCAGCCCCGTCAGGCGCTCCAGTTCGGTTACCAGGCCCGAGACCGTCGGCTGCCTGCAACCTAGCTCCTCGGCTGCCCGCGTGTAGCTCAGCAACCGGCAGACGGTGCAGAACACGCGCAGTTGGTGCAGTGTGGGACTGCCGAGCCGCGGCCGATCCATACATAACCCCTACTCTATGCAAACTATAGCAGATTGCCTCTTGCTCTTATAACTGAGGCCGTGTATCATTATAGCATACGGCCAATATGGTCGCAGTTCAGAGCCGCCTACCAACAAGGGAGTTGGCATAACAGGAGTTTGGAGGCCGACATGGCTGTATCCGATAGCGTGAGCAGCCGCCCGATCATTCTCGGGATCGTGGGCGACAGCGCAGCAGGCAAGACCACGTTGAGCCGCGGGATCGCGCGGATTCTCGGGCCTGAAAATGCCTCGGTGCTCTGCACGGACGACTATCACCGCTACAACCGCCGCCAACGCAAGGATCTGGGCATCACCCCTTTGCACCCCGACTGCAACTACCTCGATATGATAGCGCAGCATCTGCGGCTGCTGCGCGCCGGCGAGCCGATCCTGAAGCCGCACTACGACCACGCGCTCTGCGACTTTGGCGCCCCGCAGTATATCACGCCTAGCCCCTTTCTGATCGTCGAAGGCTTGCTCGGCTTCTATTGGCAAGAGATGCGTAACGCCTACAGCGTCCGCGTCTATCTCGATCCGCCTGAAGACCTGCGGCGGCGCTGGAAGGTGCGCCGCGATGTGTCCGACCGCGGCTATACCGAGGAGGAAGTCCTGCATGAGCTGGACATCCGTGAGCCGGTATCCGCAGCCTACATCAGGCCTCAGCGAGAGCACGCCGATATTGTGGTCTCCTTCTATCCCGCCGAGGTGTCGCGCTCCGCGCAGAACGACGATGCCCATCTCAATGTGCGGCTGACCTTGCACGGAACCCTGCCCCAGCCCGACCTGAGCCGGATCATCGAGGGTGAGCGATCGGGCTGTGTACGGGCGACCCTGGGCAAGGAAGGGGGGCGCGCCGTCGAATACCTGGAGATCGACGGCTCCATCCCCGATGAAGCCGCCGGCGCGCTGGAACGCGGCATCCTGGATCACCTAGATGCCTGTGGGGCGGCTCCCCTGGCCGACCTGGGCCAGTATTCGGACGCCCGCTCCGCGCGCAGCCACCCTTTGGCCCTGACGCAGCTGCTCCTGGTCTACCATCTGCTGCGTGCCCAGCGCCGAGACCAGGTCGAAGTCTAACCAGAAGTTCTATTCGCTGTAATGAGGAGACACTAACATGATGAAAAACACCGTGACCGAGGAGAGGAGTCGCTGGGCATCCGGCGTCATCCCTTATGCCCAGATGGGCTACTGGAAGCCTGACTATGAACCCAAAGACACCGACATCCTATGTGCGTTTCGCCTTGTGCCGCAAGACGGGGTCGATCCGGTGGAAGCGGCTGCCGCGGTGGCCGGGGAGTCTTCAACCGCCACCTGGACCGTCGTTTGGACCGACCGCCTGACCGCCTACGAGAGCTACCAGGCGAAAGCCTATCAGGTCGTGCCAGTGCCGGGCACGGACCAATACATCGCCTACGTTGCCTATGACCTCGATCTCTTCGAGGAAGGCTCGATCGCGAATCTCACCTCCAGTATTATCGGCAACGTCTTTGGCTTCAAGGCGCTCAAGAGCTTGCGCCTGGAGGACATGCGTATCCCTCCCCACTACGTCAAGACCTTCCAGGGGCCGCCCCATGGCATCGTCGTGGAACGCGAGTACCTCGACAAATATGGCCGGCCCCTACTCGGCGCGACAACCAAGCCGAAACTCGGCCTTTCGGCCCGCAATTATGGCCGAGTCGTCTACGAGGCTCTGCGTGGAGGTCTAGACTTCGTGAAGGACGACGAGAACATCAACTCGCAGCCTTTCATGCGCTGGCGCGATCGATATCTCTACTGCATGGAAGCGGTGAATAAGGCGAGCGCAGAGAGCGGGGAGATCAAGGGTCACTACATGAACGTCACCGCCGCGACGATGGAAGATATGTATGAGCGGGCTGAGTTTGCCCGCGAGCTTGGCAGCGTCATCGTTATGATCGACCTGACCGTCGGCTACACGGCGATCCAGTCGATGTCCAACTGGGCGCGCAAGAACGGGGTCATTCTCCACCTCCACCGCGCCGGGCATGGCACCTACACGCGCCAGAAGACACACGGCGTCTCCTTCCGCGTCATCGCCAAGTGGATGCGCCTCGCCGGCGTCGACCACATTCATGCCGGCACCGTCGTCGGCAAGCTCGAAGGCGATCCGATGGCCGTCCAGGGCTATTACAAGGTTCTGCGCGACGTGCGCTACGAGGCGGACCCGGCGTTGGGCCTGTTCTTCGCACAGGATTGGGCCTCGATGCCCGCGGTGATGCCGGTGGCCTCCGGCGGTATCCACGCCGGGCAGATGCACCAACTCCTGCATTACCTCGGCGAGGATGTCGTGCTCCAGTTCGGCGGAGGCACGATCGGCCACCCCGACGGGATCGCCGCTGGGGCGACGGCCAACCGTGTGGCGGTCGAAGCCATGATCCAGGCGCGCAACGAGGGCCGAGATTTCTTCCATGAAGGCCCCGAGATCCTGGAAAAGGCCGCGAAGTGGTGTGCGCCTCTACGTGCAGCGATCGAGCTCTGGAAAGACGTTTCCTACAACTACGCTTCGACCGACACTCCAGACGCTACTCCGACCCCTAGTTATTAACCGCACAGAAGGAGATACCGCTATGGCTTTTTGGCTTACTCAGGGTACGTTTTCCTTTCTCCCGCCCTTGACCGACGAAGAGATCGGCCTCCAGGTGCAGTATTGCCTGGATCACGACTGGCCCATCAACATCGAGTACACCGATGATCCCCATCCGCGCAACACGTACTGGGAGATGTGGGGCCTGCCCATGTTTGACGTACAGGACGCGGCGGCCATCCTCCACGAGATCAACGAGTGCCGGCGCGCCTACCCGCAGCATTATGTTCGCGTCGGGGCCTACGACCGTACGAAAGGCCGCCAGACCATCACCCTGTCGTTCATCGTCAACCGGCCGACCCACGATCCCGGTTTCGGCCTCTTGCGCCAGGAGGCGCACGACCGAGTCATCCGCTACACAATCCACAGTTACGCGACGGACCGGCCCAAAGGCGAGCGGTTTAGCGGCTGATCCCGATCGCAACCCCTGGCAATCGGCAGGAACGGAAGGCAGGCATAAATATGGAACCTGTTACTCAAACTGCGGGAGCAGATCCCGTCCCCGATCCGGCGAGCGCCCCCGGCGTCGTCGGTGCAGAGGACGCCGATGCCGGTGCCGACGTGGCCGATGTGCTCCAGACATCGCAGATCCTGGAAGTGCTGGAGCAGCTCGACCAGGAACTAATCGGCCTTAAGCCGGTCAAGACCCGCATCCGCGAAATCGCGGCCTTGCTGGTGATTGACCGGCTGCGGCGCGATGTGGGATTGACGTCCCAGCCGCCCTCGTTGCACATGTCCTTTACCGGCCCCCCAGGCACCGGCAAGACCACCGTCGCCCTGCGTATGGCGACTGTCCTGCACCGGCTCGGCTTCGTTCGCAAAGGGCACCTAGTCGCCGCGACCCGCGACGACCTAGTCGGCCAGTACATCGGTCACACCGCGCCCAAGACCAAAGAAATCCTCAAGCGGGCGATGGGCGGGGTATTGTTCATAGACGAGGCGTACTATCTCTACCGGCAGGAAAACGAGCGCGATTATGGGCAGGAAGCGATCGAGATCCTGCTCCAGGTGATGGAAAACCAGCGCGATGATCTCGTCGTCATACTCGCCGGATACAAAGACCGCATGGAGACCTTCTTCGGGTCGAACCCAGGCGTCAGTTCGCGGATCGCCCACCACCTCGACTTCCCAGACTACGCCATTGACGAGCTGCTGGCGATCTCCCGGCTGATGCTGGCGGAGCAGATGTACCGGTTCAGCCCCGAAGCCCTCGAGGCGTTTACTGCCTATCTCGAGCGGCGCATGCGCCTGCCGCGCTTCGCCAACGCCCGCAGTGTGCGTAATGCCCTGGACCGCGCCCGGCTGCGCCAGGCCAACCGCCTGTTCGCCCAGGGAGGCCGCCTCTCCCGATCCGCCCTGACGACCCTGGAGGCCGAGGACATACTGGCGAGCCGCGTCTTCACCGAAGGGCTGCCCGACGACGAGTCGCCGCCCGCCCCGTACCGCCACCGGGACGGCGGTCCCCGGTAAGCGACGCTGCCTCAGAATGACAGTGGGTGGGGCGCGAGATAGTGTACACCTAACCTTCGCCCACCATACCGCATCCAACAGCTCCGGCAAGATGTTTTCGTCGGCCCTCTGGTCGGCAGCAATCACAGAACCACGGCAGCCCACAGTGCCTGGCTCAAATCCTGGGCGGTCCAGGGTTGATGGGGGCATACGGCGTCCAGCTGCGTTGCCCGCTCGCGCAGGCATTCGGCGTAGCCCAGGTAATAAGCCAGGGTAAAGGCCACCTCCCCCAGGTCCGGGATCTGCCGGGCGACTACCTCATCGAAGAAGGGATACTGATCAGGGCGCAGCGCCGCCAGCACAGCTGAGGCGGTGGCTGGCCCCACACCATCCAGCCGGCTCAGGATGGCGACCGGGCGGCGCGGGTCGGGGATGGCGGCGAAAGCATCGGTGCTGATCTGCTCAACCAGGGCGAGGTCATTCGCCGCGACCAGTGCGCGATTACGGGCGCGCCAGACCCCGCGCCGCATCTTCCAGGTCGTTACCCGCACTAGCTCGTCGCGCGCCAAGTAGGGTGGGCTGCGTGCTGCGAGTACCTCCGGCAGTTGCGTCTGATACCAGTGGTCTAGCTCCTCCAGCCCGTTCGCAGACTGGAGCCGCAGGGCCGGAAGATACTGCTCTGCCGCTATATGCCAGGGGGCACATTCTATGTTGAGCCATAGATTCATCGCCGCTCCGTTTGCTGTGCCCGCCAGGCGTGGGTGCCAGCTGCTCGGCCATGAGTGTCCACTTTGGGCGGGTTCAGCGCATTATACTCTGCCCCAATCGGTTGCGCCAGGGCTGGTGCCCATCGCGTTTTGCCCGGCTCATCAGGCCGGACGCTAGATTGGCTGCTGTTTCGTGCCTATGGAGGATATATAACGGATAGTAACTACTTAGCCTGGTACGGCGGGGACAATTGGAGTACCTCGGAATGCCTTCTCGAGCGCGTCCAACAACGGCTGTCCCTGTTTTCGCATCGTCGAAATATAACTGCGTATCGCGCAAAACTCCCTCGACCCCTTCGCCGTCCTGAAGCGTCCCGATACCTTCTGCTGGACCTTCATCATCCTTATGTCCCGCTCCGCACAGCTGTTGTCGAACGGCACCGATGCGCCGTACACCGTAGAACGGGTGGGCTGTATAAATCTCGTCAATGCGCCGTTTGAGCGCCAGGTCAGTCTACAGGGCGCAGACGCTTGTGGAACGCTGGAACGGCAGCGCCTGGTCGGTGGTCCCCAGCCCGAATCCCGGCACCGGAGGCAGCTATCTGAATGGGGTGTCGGCGTTGGCGAGCAACGATGTCTTTGTCGTAGGAGTCTACTACAACGGGGCCACCGTCCAGACGCTAGTGAAGAAGTATGGCGGGCCGTGTGGCGCACCGACACCGAAGCCAACCTCGCCGCCAACGAATACAGCCACGCCAGCGCCGAGCATCACAGCCCCGCCACCGCCGGCGAACACGCCGACGCCGACCGCCATCCGCCCAACCACCACGGCTGCGCCGCCTCTGGGAAGCACAGCCACTTCGACCTCGACACCGGCGAGTACAGCCACTCCGACGACCTCTCCCGTGAACACGCCGACGCTGACCCCGCCCCTGATCAGCACGACCCCCGCGCCGCCGCCCCCTGGCTCGGTCACCACGACCGCGACGGTCTGCACGATCAGCTTCAGCGACGTCCACCCGGCGGACTACTTTTACACGCCGGTGCTCTACCTAGCCTGCCACGGAGCGATCAGCGGCTACAGCGACGGCACCTTCAAGCCTTACGCCAATACGACGCGTTCCCAGATGACTAAGATTGTGGTGCTCAGCTTCAACAAAGCCATCGTCACGCCTGGCGGGACGAACTACAGCTTCACCGATGTGACCCGCGCCAACCCGTTCTTCCCGTTGCCGCTCCACCCCTGTGGGCGACTTTCTCCATTCCCATAGCCAGACGACTTTCCTGGCTCCTCCAACAGCCGATAAGAGTAGCTTTCTTCAATATGCGACGCTACCGGCAGTTTGTCAAAGCCACCCGGCGTAGGCGCACGCCAGCCAGGAGGATGACCAGGGCAAGGCCAAGCAGCGTTGCCCAGCCGGCCCCGGCCGGCGTCCCTGTTGCGGGCATCCCCGGCACCGGCCCCGCGGCGGGTGTGACCGGCCCAAATTGATCATCCCCGACGAACGCCAGGCCGGTCGCGCTCGAGAATCCCGTGGCCACGGGATTGACGACCCCGCTGCCGAGGTCCACGATGCCGACGATTCCCGCGACCCCCGAGTCGTTCGGGGTAGATGTGTAGGCTGTGCCCGCGGTGAACTGGGCGTGCAGCACGTAGATCGTGTTTTGCTTGCCGTCCACCACAAACAGGCGGCCTGAGCCGCTCCCCGGCCAGACGGTATCATCCAACTGCGTCCCCACCAGCACGCGGCGCACTGACTGTTGCGCCGTCCCAGCCTGGCTCAGGAAGACCAGTTCTGACCCGGCTTGGTTGACCAGCACCACGTTGCCCTGCACGTCCACGGACATCGCGTCTGGGTCGATCTCGTTCAGGGTCGTGGTCTTCTGCGTCGTCGCGTCGACCGCAGGGGCGTTGCCGGCCAGAACAGGTGTTAGGAGGGCCGTGCCTTCTTGTAGCGCGACCAGGTCGACCGCCGGAAACTTGTTCACGCCGTTCGGGTCGAGAGTCGGGTTGGAGGCCGAGATAAACGCCTGGCCGCCGACGAACGCGACGTCGTCGTATCCGCCCCCGTGCGGCGCGCCCGAGAACTGGTAAGGGATGGTCGCACCGGTCCGCGGGTTGATCGTGTACAGGGCAGGGTTGGCGTCGTTGTTGACGAGGGCCCAGAGCAGATGCGTTCGCGGGTCGACGCGCAGTCCATCGCAGTGGCCGACCACGCTATATGTGCCGTCCACGGTTCCGTCGGGCCGATAGGCCAGGATCACGGTCGACTTGTGATCGCTGCCGTCCTTCGCGGTATTATTCTGATAGGCGACATAGAGATGCTGGTCGGCTGCGACGACCGCATCTGGTTGCGAATTGGCACCGCTACCGCGGGCAAAGACCGACACGGTATACCCGGGCACGGTCACGACAGGCAGGTTCGCTGCCGCGGCGTTACCTGAGCTCCCGGTGCCGGCGGCAGCCAGGGCCGCCCCCCCTAGTTGCGGAAAGAACAGCAGGCCAGGCACCAGGATGGCCGTCGTGAGGCAGACCCTGCTCCGCCAAGAACTCCGCGCGATTCTCCTCAACATCTGACGTCTCCTTGGTATATGCCGTGGTGCGAACATGCATCTTTACCAGTCTAAGGGCACGAGGTTAAGAGAAGATTAGGAGATTGTTAACAGATTTTGGAGGCGCATGCTCGCGCCGGCCCACTGGGTCCCTTACCCCGACCTCGCCGCGGTGCTGCCCATGGGGAGGACCGCTTCGCGCGGAAAAGTGATCGTTACAGTTTCGCCTATCCGCGGCAGTGAGAGATGGGGGTTGTTGAACATGTCGAAATGGAGCGCGACCTCTCTCAGGCGCAGCCGAATCCGCACTATCGAGCCTAAGAAGGTGATCTCTTCTATTCGCCCGCGCAGGCGGTTTATAATGTACCCAATAAACTGGACAGCGCAACGGCCCGATTTAAGGTAGGAGGTTCCCGTGACTACGCTACGCAAAACCTACAGCCCGAGCTTCAAGGCCGAGATCGTACGCGAAATCTGGCGGGAAACCCGCTCGATCAGTCAAATCGCCGCCCAATATGGCATCCACCCCAATCAGCTCTACCAGTGGCGCGATCAGGCCGCCACCGCCCTGCCGGGGGTGTTCAGCGATCAGGCGGCCCAGACCCTCGCCGAGCAGCAGGCCGCCCACGCCGTCCAGACCGAGCAACTCTATGCCGAGATTGGTCGGCTCACCACCGAACTCAGCTGGCTGAAAAAAAGCTGCCGCGCTCCCCCGGGAGCAGCGCGTGAGCTTGCTGGACCGCCCGCCGCAGGACGTTGCGCTGGTACGCCAGGTCGCGCTGCTCGGCCTCAAGGGCGCCACCCTCTACTACCAGCCGGCGCCACCGCCAGCCGCGGACTTGGCGCTCAAGCGACGCATTGACGAGAGCTATACCGCCCACCCCTTCTATGGCGTGCGGCGCATTACGGCCCAACTGCACGCCGAGGGGCAGATCGTCAATCACAAGGCGGTCAGCCGCCAAATGCGGGAAATGGGGCTGACGGCGATTTACCCGGGCCCGAACCTGAGTAAGCGCGCCCACGATGCCGCCATCCACCCGTATTTGCTGCGCGGAGTGCGGGCGAGCACGCCTAATCACGTCTGGGGCGTGGACATCACGTACCTCCGCCTGACGGGGGGCTGGCTGTATCTGGTGGCCTTCTTGGATTGGCATAGCCGCTATATCGTCAGTTGGGAACTGGACCAGAGCCTGGCCGTCGGCTTCGCGCTGACCGCCCTGGAGCGGGCGCTGGCCCAGGCGACGCCGACGATTTGCAACAGCGACCAGGGCAGCCAGTTCACCAGCCCCCAATACACCGGCGTGTTGACCCGCGCGGGGGTGGCGATCAGTATGGACGGGCGCGGCCGGGCGCTCGACAACATCTTCACAGAACGCCTGTGGCGCACGATCAAGTACGAGGAGGTGTATCTGCATGAATACACCAACCCGCGAGAGGCGCGGGAGCAGTTGAGCGGCTACATCCAATTCTACAATCACGAACGCTTACATCAGGCGCTGGGCTACCGCACGCCGGCGAGTGTCTACCAGACCCCTGCGTTGGCCGCAGCGCTGCCGGCCTAGCTACGATTCGATTCGATTCGATTC
>JBPCPV010000027.1:0-131008 GCA_050998805.1 Chloroflexia bacterium
AAGCCGGTTGGGAAGCTGGGTGGACCCTGCCCATGTGGACGAGGGTGGAATATGACAGCCCACGTTGGCCGACGGGGAGTTGGTTGAAGCCGTCGTCAATCGGCTTCTTGGCCTGGGCGGAGGGGGCCGCAGTGGTTTGGGTCGGGGGGAAGGCTGCGCTTGCAACGCTGCCGAGGCCGACTAGGGCGAGCAGCGCGACGAGCGCAGCGGCCCAGTAGCGAAATTGGTTCTTCTTCATAAAGATCTCCTGTCCTTTCGAGAGTTGCGGATAGTAGTATATCTGTCCCGCCGCCTGATGGAGGCTCGGTACTCAGACATTATAACGTAGTGCGGCGTGGCTGTCAACGTGGTGCGATGATCACATAGCGGGCCTTCCGCTCGCGCACGGTTCCCACATCCTCCAGCGCCCGTAGCGTTTCGGGGGTCAGCCGCACTTCGCCGGCTTTATGCACCACCACGAGCGAGGCGAGGCGCGCGCGTTCCAGGAAGTCGGCCTGTGGGGCCGCGCGGTGCATCACGGCATATGCATCATCGCTATGCCCGCCGTGTAGAGATGCGCCGAGCAGATCGCCCCAACTCTGTCCGCCGAGGCCGAGGCCGAGGTAGATCATATGCCCATAGCTGTCGATCATGTAGCCGGTCGTGCCCTTGCTCGGCGGGCGGGAGGCCAGAAAGGCGAACTGCTCGTCGGTCGCCAGCACGGGCGACCCTGGCGGCACTGCATCGTTCACGAAGCGGCTCACGATGGCGAAAATCTGGTCCTCGTAGCGGGTCGTGTCGCCCTGCCAGGCCGGTACCGCAAGAATCAGAGCAGGCAGCATCAGCAAGGCGAGCGCGGGTCGCCAGGCCGCGAGCCTGCCCGCGCCCGTCTGCCGCCGGGTGCCGAGCAGGGGCAACCAGACCGCCCCGCCGAGCAGGCAGAGCGGGGCGACAAGCTGGATATAGTAGTGGCTGTAGAACGAGCGGCTGTAGGTGAAGAGCAGCACGCTCAGGAAACTCCATATCACGATCAGCCGCCAGCGGCCCACGCCGAGCGCGCCGTCCTCGGCCCCATCCCCATCGGGCTGCCGCCCGCCGTTCAACGCCCCAATCGCCCACCAGGTGAGCGCGGCAAACCCGAGCGCGGCCAGGTAGATCGACGGCCCGTTCAGGAGTATGTTCGGCCCTTCCGGCACCACCGAGGTCAGGTTGGCGATCCGCGCGGGCGGCGTCACTACGCCGTCGCTGGGCCGCAGCAGCTGGAAGAAGACGACCATCCGGATGAAGCGATCCGGCACGAACAGCAGGAACGGACCGAGCACGGCAACGGCCACAGCAGCGAACCCGCCGGCAAGTGCGCCCACATCGGCGAGCCGGATGCCGACGGCGAGCCTGGGCTGGCGAAGCCTCAGCCGCCAGAGCAGGTCTAGCCCGATAGCGGTGATGCAGGCCAGCCCCTGGATCTTGGTGAAGGCGCTTGCTGCGGCCAGCGCACCCGCCAGCAGCAGCAAGCGTCTCCCAGACCGGGTCCGGCCGGCCTCGATCCTGGAGAGCGCGGTCAGGTAGGCGACGAGGGCGAGCATCGAGGCGAGGATCATCGGCTGGTCGAGCATGACTTTGCGGTTGATCTCGATAGCCCGCCCGTCGATCGCCCAGAGCAGCGCCGCCGTCGCGCCCACCAGCAGCCCCCGCAGGCGGCTCCCGCCGAGCTGCCGGCCTATCACGAAGAGCGCCGCCAGCGCGCCGAGGCTGTATGCCACCGACAGGTAGCGCGCAAGCATGAAGCTGGTCACGCTGCCCCACTCGGTGAAGTGGTAGGCCAACGCCGGGGTGTAGACAAGCGCGGCCAAAGGCGGATGGGCGAAAAAGTAGTCCCGGTAGGGTAGGATCCCCTGCAAGAGAAGCTGCCCGGCCCCCGCGTACACACCCTCGTCGTCGTAGGGCGCTTGCGTAAGCCCTCGCGCCTGAGGCAACAGCAGGTTCAACCGCGCATATGCGCCGAGCGCCAGCAGCCCGAGCAACACCGCCCCTGCGACGATCTCTCTCCCTCGTTCACGCCCTTTGATTCGGGGCGGGAGACTTTCCTCTCGCCCCGGCTCCTGCTTGACTAAGAGCAGAATGGACAGGAAGGCCAGGCCCAGCAACCAAGCAGCCCAGGGAAGCCAGGGGCGGTCGGCGTAGTGCGCGGAAAGCGGCGCGAGCCAGGGGAGGTCGCCAGGAGTGGTGTGGAACTCGGCCCCACCGGCGAGGCTGCCGAGGCTTGCCACAACCAGCGCGGGCAGCCTCAGGTTCAACACGATCCCGAGCGCGCCGTATATCATTAAGGCGACGGCCGCCGGTCCCAAGACACGGCCCGCCGACGACTTCATTTTAGCCCCGGTTGACATTACCCATTATACCCACGGCTTTGTGGAGGTGTCAATCAGCGTACAGCCGCACCGGGCGGATTGCTATTACCGGGCCTTCATCAGATCCTGCCGCGAGGCCGGGGAGCTGTGCGCTCCCCGGCCTCGCGTGCATGACCGCGCTTTACCTCGGCAGCGGGTTCGGCACCAGATCCTTGATCGGTTCCTGTAGCATGAAGCCGATCACTGGGCAGTTGATCACAAAGCCCGCCGAGCCGTAGGGCATACCGTTCGGCCCCGTGATCCAGCCGTCAACCGCCAGCTTGAGGATCGCGTTCTCGTCGTTCTGTCGCTTGTTGCGCCCCTGTGCGATGGCCTGTGGGGTCCACACGCCGACTTGTGCGTCCCACAGCGGGCTGTACGCATTGGCATGGCGCGGGTCGGCCTGCGTCGGGAAGTCGCCCTGCGTGTTCAGCGAGTCCCCGCCGTTGCGTAGCGCGGCGAGCATCGCCGTGTTCGCCATGTTGGCATCCTGGTCGCCATAGCCATCGAGGATATTGTGGGCGAAACCCTGCGCCTGCGGGTTGTTCGCGCCGGTCTGCCCATTGGCGAAGGGGAAGATCCGCTCCCGCGCCGAGCCGAGGAAGTCGTCGCCGCCCAAGAAGGGAGCTTTTTGGAGCAACGGCACGAAGGTCGCGCGCTCGAGCACCGCCGCCACCGGGTCCGACGCCTCGGTGCTCAGGTATATGATCGGCTGGCCCGAATCGAAGCCGCGGATGAAGAGCATGTCCACCTTCTCGTTGCCCGTGGTCAGGTCCACATTCATCACCCGGTCCGCCGTGTTCGCGTGGTGCATCACGTCGAACGGCCCGTTGCCCACCGCTACGATCGGCGCGTTGTAGACGACATCCGAACCCTGGATGCGGATGAACGGGCTATAGTTCTTGTCGCCGACCGCGCCGGGTTGTGCGACCGAAGGCGGGAAGCCGGTGGAACTAGGAACTAGCGAGCGCGTGGGCGAAAAGTCGGGGATGCCCTGGAAGCTGATGATGGCGTCGCTGAACTTGTTGCCGAGCGGCACCGTCAGCGTCACGACCTGCACGCACTCCGGGCAGCCGATCGCCATATTCGCCAGCTTCGGCGCGTAGTTCACATTGAGGTCATGCGCCAGGCCGAAGTCCGAGGCATCCGTGATGATGAACCAGACCGTCTGGCCGTTGAAGAGGCCCTTGTGCAGCGGCAGGGCCACAATGTCTTTGTTCAGGTCCACCAGCTCGGCGCTCTGGAGCGTCAGCTTCGAGGTCGGCAGGTAACCCGTGGTCGGCCCCGATGACGTGTTCGAGACGGCGGCCGACTGGAGCGCAGCGCCCGATCCGGCTGCGCTCTGTTGGGACACCGCCAGGGCTGCGGCTATTGTGAGGGCCAGGACGGCTACGAGGAGTAGGCCCTTGAGGTTCGCGGATCGTATCATTTCTTTCCTCCATTCGTTACTAACGCTACTTGAAACACAACAAGAGCAAGTAATGTGCTCTGTCTTCTCTGTGTGGGACGCTCGCATAGAACACGCGATGTGGCGACCAAAAGTGCTGTAATCACGGGTACAAATCAGTGGACAAAAAAGAGTACAAGCGCCGGAGGCAGCGAGAGGGGAGGGGGCAGCGATGCGGGATGTTACGGGTCGTGAGACACCAGCCTTCAGTCAATGGCTCAGTCGGCACCGTAAGCGCCGAGGTCTCACGCAGCAGGATCTGGCAGGGCTTGTCGGCTACTCCGTGGAGACCATCAAGAAGATTGAGGAGGGCAAGCGCCGCCCGTCACGCCAGGTAGCCGAGCGGCTCGCCGCCGGCCTCGGCATACCGCCGCAGGAACTGCCGCTCTTTGTCAACTTCGCCCGAGGGGAGCTTCCCGCTGAGCTGCCGAGCGCAGGTGCCGATGCAGATGCGCCCTGGCGCGTGCCCGTGCGCCGTGTAACCAACTTACCGGCCCCTCCCACGGCGTTTATTGGCCGCGAGCAGGTTGTCGCCCAGGTAACGAACCTGCTCTGCCGCCCCGGCGTGCGCCTGCTCACCCTCACCGGGCCGCCGGGCGTTGGCAAGACCCGCGTCGCACTACAGGTCGCGGCCCAGCCCGTGCCTGACTTTCCCGACGGCATCTTCTTTGTCGCTCTGGCTCCGGTGCTGGAGCCGACCCTGGTGGCGACCACGATCAGCCAGGCGCTTGGCGTCTGGCCGGCCGATCGGCAGCCGGTAATCGAAGCGTTACAGAGCTATCTGCGTGAGAAGCAGCTGCTGCTGGTGCTTGATAACTTCGAGCACCTTCTCCCAGCGGCCCCCCTGGTGTCCGCACTCCTTGCCTCGGCAGCCGGGTTGAAGGTGCTCGTCACCAGTCGGGCGCTCCTCCACCTCTATGGGGAGTATGCCTATACTGTGCCGCCGATGATCGTGCCGGATCGAGCGGCACCTCCGCCGCTAGAGCGGCTGCCCGAGTATGAAGCAGTGCGCCTCTTCGTGGAACGCGCCACAGCCGCCGACCAGGGCTTTGTCGTGGCCGCCGCCGATGCCGACGACCTTGCGGATATTTGCACCGGCCTCGACGGGCTGCCGCTCGCCCTCGAGTTGGCGGCGGCGCAGGTCCGCCGCTTGTCCCTCTCCGCGATCAAGGCGCAACTCACGCGTCGGTTGAACTTGCTTGCCGATGGGCCTCGCGATCTCCCAGCCCGGCAGCAGACGTTGCGCGCCGCTATCGGTTGGAGCTATGACCTGCTGACGCGCGAGCAACAGGTGCTCTTCCGGCGCTTGGCCGTCTTCATGGGCGGCTGCGCGCCGGAGGCCGTGGAGGCGGTCGCCGCCGGCGATGAACTCCCGCGGGATGTGGTAGCTTCCGCGCTCTCTGCTCTGGTTGAGATGAATCTGCTCCTGCCCGTGCCCACCCACGATGGCGCACCCCACTTCGACCTGCTCGAAACGATCCGGCAGTACGCGGCTGAGATCCTCGCCCAGGCGGCAGACGAGGAGGAAGCACGGGTCCATGAACGCCATGCCGATTATTTTCTGGGTCTGGCCGAGCGGGCCGAGCCGGAGCTGCGTGGACCCGACCAGATTCGCTGGTTCCAACGGCTGGAACAAGAGCACGACAACATTCGGGCCGCGCTGCGCTGGCTCCTAGACCAAGGAGCGGTCGAAACGGCGGGACGCCTCGGCGTGGCGCTGTTGCGGTTCTGGTTTGTCTACGGGCACGCCGCCGAGGGCCTCCAGTGGCTTGAAGAGACGCTGACCACCATACCGTCAACGCCGCCCCGGTCCCTAACTCCGGCGGTGCATGCCGCCATGCTGAACGCGGCAGGGGTGCTGGCGCGCTACGGGAGTGACTACCGCCAGGCGTCCCTGTACTACACCCGTAGTCTGGAGCTGTGGCGCAGCTTGGCGGATCGGCGCGGCATGGCCCGCGCCCTCTACAATCTCGCGGCGGTGGTCCGCTACGAAGGCGATGACCGGCAAGCCCGCCTGCTCGCCGAAGAGAGCCTCACCCTGAGCCGCACATTACCCGATAAGGAGGGCAGCGCCGCCGCCCTGAACTTGCTGGGGATTATGGCGCGGCACCAGGGGGATGTCCAGCGCGCTGCAACATTGTGCCAGGAGAGCTTGGCGCTCTATCGAGAAATAGGCGATACGGTGCATATCGCCGATGTCCTCAGTAGCCTGGGGACCATTGTGCATTCGGCGGGCGATCACCAGCAAGCGTCTGCGTATTACGGTGAGAGCCTGACCATCTTTCGCGCGGTCGGCAATAAGCCTGGGCTAGCGGTGGCGTTGACGAACCTGGGCCTGATGGCGCTGCACACCGAGGACTATGCGGCGGCGGCAGCTTACTACAGGGAAAGTCTCGCGCTGCGCCGAGAGCTGGAGAACACGGCGGGAATTGCCTATGCTCTTAACGATATGGGCATGGTTGAGTACAAACAAGGAAAGCCTGAGCGGGCGGGTCAACACTACACCGAAAGTCTGATGCTCTTTGCGCGGCTCCACGATACGCGGGGTATCGCCGAATGCTTAGAGCGCCTGGCGGGGGCAGCAGTCGCGCAACGCGATGCACGCGGGGCGGCGCATCTCCTGGGGGCGGCGGACGCCCTGCGGGACGCAAACGGCACCGCGGTCGAGCCGGAAGATCGCGCCGAATACGACGCAACCGTTGCCCATATCCGCGAACAGGTGGGCGACGAGATGCTGCGGATTCGGCAAGCAGGACGGTCACTGCCGGTTGAGCAGGTGATCAAGCGGCTGGTGCAACAGTATGAGGGCGAAGGCGGCGTAGTAGCCCACCTCCCCTCGTAATGGGGGGACATGGTGCAGGCACGCCTTAACATGCGTTTTGGTTCCAATCCTCGTCACAGGCCGGTCACAGCGACGCCGTCTGCTGCATCAGGCCGCCGTCTATGAAGATCGTCGTGCCGGTGATGTACGAGGCGGCGTCCGAGGCCAAGTAGGCGACGAGGTACGCCACGTCCTCCGGCGTGCCGATACGCCCCAGGGGTATCTCTCGGATCAGCGCCTTAGTCTTCTCCGGGTCTTCCAGGGTGGACTTATTGATCGGCGTCGCAATGGCACCAGGTCCGACATTGACGATGTTGATCTTGTGGGGGGCCAGTTCCACCGCCAGGTCGCGGCAGAGCATACGCAGCCCGCCCTTTGCCGCACAGTAGTCCACGTAGCCGGGGAACGGCAGGTCCTCGTGGACGGAGGAGATGTTGATGATCGTGCCCCGCGTCTGCTGCTTCACGATCTGGCGCGCCGCAGCCTGTGTGCAGAGGAACGGCCCAGTCAGGTTCACAGCGATGGTTCGGTTCCACTCCTCCTCGCTCTTTTCCAAGAAGGGCGTCGCTTTCTCGATGCCTGCATTATTCACCAGCACATCGAGCCTGCCCAACTCCACTACTGTCTGGCCGACCATCCTCTGCACATCTGATGCCGTGGCGACATCGGCGCGAATGGCGATCGCGCGGCCACCAGCCGTCTCGATCTGCTTCACTACCGCCTTCGCGGCGTCCTCTTCCGAACGGTAGTTCACGACGACGGCAGCGCCCTGGCGCGCCAACTCGACCGCGATGGCTGCGCCGATGCCGCTCGACGCCCCAGTTACGAGCGCGACTTTCCCTTCCAAATCCGTTGCTGACGTCACTTACGTATCTCCTCCCTTTCTCTACTAGGCTGGGTCGTAGGCAGTTTCGCCATGTAGGTAGGCGTCGAGACCCTCGGCCTCGACATCTTCATGTACCCGCACCGGCTCGATCATGTTCAACAGCTTCAGGATACCGTAAGTGACCACGAAGGCATACACCCCCGTGATCGCCACTCCGACTATCTGGACGCCGAACTGCTGGACATTGCCCTCTATCAGCCCCTTGACGCCGTTGATGGACGCGACGGCGAAGACCCCGGTGAGGATCGTTCCAAGCCCGCCTCCGACGCCATGCACACCCCAGACATCGAGAGCGTCGTCCCAGTCGCGCTTGATGCGGAACTGCACGGCAGCAAAACAGACGACTCCGGCAGCCAGGCCGATAATCAGTGCGGCCCAGGGCGGCACGAAGCCGGCAGCCGGAGTAACTGTTGCAAGCCCGGCAACGGCACCTGTCATAGCGCCGGTCACACTCGGCTTGCCCTCTCGCCACCAGGCCAGAAAGAGCCAGGCTATCATGCCGGCAGAGGCGGCGGTATTGGTGTTGACGAAGGCGACCGCAGCGACGCCGTTGGCGGCGAGTGCGCTGCCGCCGTTGAATCCGAACCATCCAAACCATAGCAGGCCCGTACCTAGAGCCACGAAGGCTACGCTATGCGGTATCGGTTTCTCGCCCGCCGCCAACCGGCGCTTGCCGACGACGAAAACGGATGCCAGGGCAGCCATTCCGGCGCTCAAATGGACGACGATCCCGCCGGCGAAATCTACCACGCCCATCTTGGCGAGGAAACCCCCGCCCCACACCCAGTGGACGAAGGGGATGTAGACCAGCAGGCTCCAGAGCACCAGGAAGATCAGGTAGCTCCTGAAGCCGACCCGGTCGGCGAAAGCCCCAGTGATCAGCGCGGGCGTGATGATGGCGAACATCACCTGGAAGAGGAAGAAGCCGAGGAACGGCACCGTGGGCGCGTAGATCAGGCTGGGCGCGAGACCGACCCCTTGCAGCCCTATGTTACGCAGGTCGCCTATGACGCCGAAAGTATCCCCGCTGTAGGCCAAGCTGAACCCGACCAGCACCCAGAGGATGCTCACGATGCCCATCGAGATAAAGCTCTGCATCATAATCGTCAGGACGTTCTTACGCCGGACCAGTCCACCGTAGAAGAAAGCCAGGCCGGGCGTCATCAGGAGAACCAGCGCGGCGCTGATCAGCAGGAACGCGGTGTCGCCGGGGTTGATCTTGTCCATTAGGCCACTCCTTTGTGATTAATACTTCTTGGCTGAAAGGCACACCGGTCCAAGTGGCCGGGTGCGCCACGCGCATAATATACTCCGGTTCGGCTCGGGCGTCAATAGCCTATCAGCTGTCAGCTTGTCAGCTTGTCAGCCATCAGCTATCAGCTTTCGGGTGTTGGGTCAGGTACGGCGGTCGGCCTACGGCTGATAATTCGTGCCTGGCGAGTTATACTGAAGTATCTTTTTGCGAGTAGGCGGTGGTTGGTGGTTGGTGGTATGATCAGGGCGTGCATCGGTCTTTCGACGGATTTTTTTCGAGTTTTGAGTGCCAAGTTGTCGGTACATGGCGATCGGCTCCTTTTTTCGTGCGTAAGTCTCGCGCTATTTTTACCCTCTCACTTTATATATCCATTTGAGGGGCGATTCACTGCCACATTTGGGGGGGGTTGGGGGCCTCGGGGGCAAAGATACTCCAAATGGAGTAGATGGTTTCGGTCTTGACGGCTCGATCCACGTGAAACACGAAAAAGCACGAAATTGTTGGGGGTTTGGGGAGGTTGGAAAGGGAGAAGGGCTGTGGGGCGTTCTGGGGCCGTCTGGAGGTGCCGGCGAGTGGACAGCGACAAAACCACGTCCTGGTGCTATAATATGCATATGATCTACAGTGACCTGGAACTGGCCCAGCTGCATGTCGCTACGCTCTTCGTGCATGACAGCCGCGGCGGGTTGCTGCGCGTCAATGAGCCGGACCCCGACGCCCCGGTCCCACGCTTCTTCCTGGCCCGCACTCGGGCCGGCAATCTCTGGCGCACCCGTTACGATCTGCCGGACTACCTCGCCGCCGAGCTTGAACGGCTCGCCACTGGGGAGCCGGTCGGCGGGGATCTAGATACCCCGCCCTATCATGTGGCGGAGTATACAGCTTTGTTGCAGCAGCACGCTCCCTTGCACAATACAGATGCCGGCCCCGCTTACTCCCTGCCGGAACGTGATCCGCCTACCGGCACGGTGACCATCACGCCGGCTAACGAGACCCTGCTACAAGTCCATTACTCCTACACCCTCAGCAGGCGCGCCGAGCGTGCGCCGGTTGTCGTGCATGTTGCGGACGAGGTGGCCGTGGCGGTTTGCTTCTCCGCGCGGATCACGGCGCAAGCTGCCGAGGCTGGGGTCCACACGGTTGAGATCTATCGAGGGCACGGCTATGCGGCCGATACGGTGCTTGGATGGGCAGCCGCCATCCGCGCCATGGGCCGGTTGCCGCTCTACAGCACGTCATGGGCGAACACGGCATCGCAGGCGGTAGCGCGCAAGCTCGGGGCCGTGCAGTATGCTGGGACGTTCAGCGTGACCTAATACGTCACGACCGGTCCCTGACGGCGACGGCCATAGGAGACTTGATGAATACGCCAACTTTGGTGATCTTCGGGATTGTGCTGCTGTTCCTGATTTTCCGACGGGCGCGGAGCCTGATCATCCGGCAGAAGGTGCGCCCGACTTGGCTCGGCGTGCGGCTGGGGATATTCGCGGTATTGGGTGCGCTCGTGCTGCTGTTCGCGATGACCGACTCACTGCTGCTGGCGGGGGCGGGCGCCGGGCTGGCAGTTGGTATCGGCGTGGCCTGGGTCGGCTGGCGGCTCACCATATTTGAGCAGATGCCGGATGGCCTCTATTATACGCCCAACAAGTATGTCGGCCTCGGCGTGTTCGCGGTGTTCCTGATCCGGCTCATCTACCGGATCGCCGTGACCGTACCACTCTCGGGGACACCAGTCGTCCCTCCTTCTGGGGTGACCACCAATCCGTTTGCCGCGTACAGCAGCGATCCGCTGACCACAGGAGCCTACTTCCTCGTGATCGGCTACTATGTCTGCTATTATGCGGCTCTGCTCTGGCGCGCCCGGCAAGGGGCGGCCTCACCTGGACAAGGCGATCTCTACGGGTGACCTGCCGACTGGCTTTGCTTCTCCGGCGGCGGCGATAGCGTGATGGCCCAGCTCCAGCGTAACTCAATCACCTTATTGTCGGCATTGTCGGCAAGGACGAGCGCAAGCGGTGCGTAATGGTGCGTCACCCCGTGGGGAGGCATCGGCTTGTCGGGCGCGCCGGGCCAGTCTACGTCGCCGGTCGCGGTGCGGGCGGGGATCATCCAGTAGTCGCCCGCGCGGTACTGGTGCTTGGGCTGCTTGGCCGTATCCGAGGTGGTTGAGGTGAAGTGGATCTGCACCCCGTCTTCGAGGTCTAGCCACTTGTCCTCTTCGAGCGCCACCGCGCCACGGCGCGTCGGATCGTTACCCTTGGCTAGATCGCCTTTCTGGTCCCAGCGGCGGAGCATGGGATGCTTTGCCTGGTCCTTGCCGGCATCCGGCGTGCCGATCAGTGTTACGAGGCGGTTCACCGGGTCTATGTCCTGCACCAGGAAGAGTTTCGACCCGCCGGTGTTGGGATTGCCGCGCAGGAGATCGTCGTCAACGACCTCCACCCAGTCGCCGATCTCGACTCCGAGCCGTACATCTTGCGGCCAACTATCGAGCGTCACCTCGGCACCGGTCAGCGACAGGATCGGGGCCACAACCGAGGCATTGTCGCGGGACCACTTGAATGTAGCCGAGTTCGCCGAGACGCCGGCCTCGCCCTCGTTATGGATCTCGACCCTATATAGTTGGTTCTCTGCTCCTCTGTATTGGGCTGTAGGTGATATGACGCATGGATCTTCGAGGGCGGAGTCGAAGACCTCTTTTGCCTGTGCGGAAAGCAGACCTCGGTTATCCGGCTGCCAATCCTGTACACGCTGCGCCCAGCCTTTATACACGGCTTCTCGCGTCTCAGCTCTGTCCGGCGCAGTGATGCGTACCTGCTGCATCACCCTGGCGCGGGCTGCGGTGTCTGCCCCGCCGAGCGCGATCTCGCGGATGCCGGGGTCTTCGACCGACGTCACCAGCCTCTCCCAGACATCGAGATAGACCAGGTATGGCGGCTTGTTGGCCTTACTCATATCGGCGCTCACAAGGTCGGTCTGGGCGGAATAGAGCAGGTCGGCTTCGTTTTCGCAGAGTATGCCGTCAACGTAGTAGTTGCCTTTACCGATCAGCAGATCGCCAGCTGCGACAGTGGGACCACTCTTCGCCTGTGGCGGCTTGAGGCGGGCGCTGATCGTCGTCGGGTCGGCGACGATCTCGAAGCCGCAGTTGTCCACGGGCCCGGCATATGGGCCGATGAGGTCCGCCGCCAGGGTTTGCAGATAGTGGAGCAGGATCGCGGTCTGCTCGTTCGCGTCGGCGTCGAGGGGCACGCGCCCCTGTTGGATCAGAACCCGGCTGAAATGCTTAGTCGGGTCGAATGTGTCTCTTGTGAAATCGCCTTCCATAGTGCTGTCTCCTGACTAACTAATCCACAAAAACGATGTCGGCATCTACCCCGGCGGGTGTATATTCGGCGAGCCGGGCGCGTAGGTTGGCCTCGCGCTGGGCATCGAAGAGGTCATGGAACACGCCCATCTCGGACTCGTCGTCGGCACCTCTCTTGATCTCATCGGCGCACGAGTCGGCGAGGCGGCAGTAGTCGGCGGTGCCGTAGCGCATACTGCTGAACTGGGGGCGGACGCGCAGTTCGGCCTGTGCCTTAGCGTCTGCGTCGAGGCCGGTAGTCGCCCCGTCCGGCTGGCAGTGGTAGCGATTCGGCGTGCGGGAGCCGGGCGGGACGTAGCAGAACCGCATACAGCCTTCGCGCCGGTGGGCGACTTGAACGTTGCCCGAAAAGATGGAGTTCTCGGCCAGCTCAATCGCGTGCGCGCCGAGTGCGCCGAAGACGGTGCTACGCAGGATCGTGAGGTAGACCGGGGCGATGAGGCGTTCGGGCATACTCAGCGCCTCGATCTCGGGCGAAGTCGAGTCAAGGACGCTGTCGCTGATCGATATGTGCAGCGGCTCGGCCTTGAAGCGGTCCTGGTTGACCTCGATGGAGCCGATGATGCTGTGCTCAACCACGATCCGCGCCGTCGTGTCTATCAGTTCTAGGCTCGGTTCGTCCTCGTTCAGCGGCTCGCAGTCGTCGCGAAGGCCCCAGCCGGGCACGAGCGTCGAGTGGCGGATCGTCACCTCGGCCAGGGGGCCACGGACTTCGAGGCCGCGCCCCCAGACCAGCACGCCGTTGAGCGTGAAGCGGGCGAGCCGTTCGAGTTCGCCCTCCGGAGCATTGCCGATGATGCAGAGGGCATCGGGCCGTGATTCGTCGCGGTCGAGGAGGCGTATCACGGGGCGGCAGCCCTGGGCGGCCCTGATCTCCAGCCTCTGGCCCACATCAAGGTTGATTTCGAGCTGCTCAACGTAGACCCCGCTGTCGGTGATCTCGATGATCGCCGCGTCGGGGTGGTCCTGACGCCAAAGGGCAATCGCTTCGGCGATACGGCCGTATTCGGCCCTGCCGGTTTCGCCCACACGGTAACGGGTCTCCGGCCCTTCGGCCCTGGCGGGCTTTTCGGCTCGCCGGGCGCGGCGCTCGCGGCGGCCGGTCTCCTCCAACTGGGGTGGAGGAGGCGGTTCAGCGGCCGGCGTTGACGGCACCGGGTATATCTTGCGGCCAGGGGGCGTGGTGAGCAACCGCTCATACTCGCCGCCGCCGATGTCGTCGCCGCGGCCGTAGTAGTGCGAAGTCCAGACACCGGTTTTCGGCAGGGCGCGTGGTGAGAAGACGATCCTCCCAAGCTCGGGGTCCACAGCCACCTGTTGCCCCTGCGGGCGATATGCCCAGCCGCTCAGGTCGGCAGGCACGATCTCCAAGATCGGCACCGGGTGCTCGCGGTCGTCGCGCCAGATAGTCAGGCTCTTGCCGGGGCCGTAGTAGTCCTCGGTGCGGTCATCGAAGGCGCGACGGCGGATCGGCGTCGGCACGTTCATTTCGTCGGCGATATGCGTCGGCTCAGGCTCGGCCACGGTTTTCGTGAACAGTTGGGTGTCGTTGCCGAGGGGGCTGAACGTGTAGTGGTGCCGCGCGCGGTCCACGCACTCCGCGGGGGAGTGGGTGAGCGGATAGGCTTTCAGCCGCCAGACGAAAAGCGCGACACCCGCGATGCTGTAACGGCCCGGCGTCCGGTGCGAACCGGAGCGCCGGATGTCGGCGGTGCGAGGAAGATCGTCGAACGGGGTGCCGAGCTGGTCCAGGCGCTCTCCGCCACGGATGTCCACGCTGCCCCCGCGCAGCCGGCGCGTGTTTGCTGACGCAGAGGCGGCCAGCATGGGGTAGAACTCGACGGAGCGCGACGGCCAGCCGGCAACGTCCATAGCAAGCTGCTCGAGCAGGGCGAGTGTGCCCTTGCGCCTGCGGTAGCGGATCGTATCGGCGACCTCTCGGCGGGGGATCAGGATCTTGTTGCGGCGGCGCTCCTCGGTAGTCGCAACGCCGCCCGGCTCTCCGGCCTCGTGGATCTGGCGGTAGCCGATCAGGTCGGCGATATAGGGCACGACCCAATCCTGGCAGGTCTCGATGAACCAGTTTTCGTAGATCTGGGCTATATCTGCCTCAACGATGTCAACCTGCTCGGCGATCACACGCAGCAGGGCGCGCAACGGCTCGCCGGCCTCGTGGTCGCGTATCCTATAGACCGCGGGAAGCAGGTCGTAGAGATGGTCGGGAGAAGTCGTCATGCGGGCAGCTCCTTGAGTATCAGAGTGTCGGGGACGGCCGGGGTCAGGTAGGCGAGTTGAGCGGGGCTGACCGCGCCGCCCTTGCGGGCAGCTTTGGTGAGATTGACCACGATGCGGGGCTTCGGCTCGTGCTTTTCCAGCTTCGCGCCGAGGTCGGCGAGGTCGGTGAGGGAGATGGTTTCGGCCACGGAGTCGAGGATGTCGAGGACGACGTAGGCCACACCCTCCACCGCCTGGATCGCACTGATCACTTCGCTCTCGAAAACAGATTGGCCGAGGTCACGGTTGTCGAAACTGAACCTGTTGAGGAGCATTTCCCGGATCTTCGGCTCGACCTTCTCCCATAGGTAGTCGGGGAGCACACGCACACGGGCGCTGATCAGCAAGAGCATCAGCTCGCGGACGGCGAGCATGATCGGCTGGGCGGGGTCGCCGGACTGCCGGAGTGCGATGCCGAGGTTGCGATAGAGGTCGGAGTTCCGGTCTATGGGGATGTCTTCGGCACCGGCGATGGTCAGATGCACAACCTGCCGGTGGCCGTCGGAGAGGCGGGCAGCGTAAGCCTTGCCGATGCCGGCGAAGGTGCGGGCAAAGTCTTCGTAGTCCCGGACCGAGATCAGGCGATCCAGCGCGGTGATGCCGAGCGGGGTGTTGCGGCGCGCCTGCTCCGGCCCTTCCTTGTCGGCTCCGCCGGTGGCCGCCAACGGGTTGACTACGCTCTTCACGCCGAGTGGGCGGGTCGCCAGCAGGCTGATCTGACCCGCGCCGACATTGCCGGGTTTGCCGATCCCGGTGCGATATGTGGCTTTGACGTTCTCCTGGCCGGTGGGCAGGCGCGCTCCCCTCTGCCCGTTGCCGAAGATCACCGAGGTCTTGGCGTCGTCGTCGGTCCTAGTCACGAAACCCCGGTCGGTGGGGCCTAGAGTGTCCAGGCCGGCGACCTCGTGGCGCAGGATGTCGTTGACGTAGACCTTGAGTGTGCTCGCCGAGCCGGAGGCCGTCGGTGCCGAGAGATGCGTGAGCGGCGACTGGCGGAGGGCGAAGGTCTGGAACGGCTTGCCGGCGTCGCCGCTGCCCAGCACCTCTCCGGCTCGTGTCTCGCCGTGGGTCGCAGCGACCACGTTGCCGTAGACGATAACCGTGTCTCGCTTGTAGTGATAGGCCAGTCCGGGGCCGGCAAGTTGGATCGTCGTATGCGTCTTGTCGCCGGGCAGTGTCGTCTCTCCGCTCGTCAAGATCGTGACGGCGCTCTGGTCAACGCCCGCCAGCATCACAAGCTCACTGGCTGTGACGCCGCTCGGCCCCGGCGGGGTGGTTAGGTCGGTACGCTCGCCACTGACGATCAGCCAGCGACCCGGCTGCAACTCTTTGTAGAGGCCGTCGAGTTCGAGCTTTTTGCCGCCGACCGATTCTTTGATCGGGTCGATCGGCTCCCACGCCAGGTCAAGGGCCTCGTTCCCCGCGTAGACCACGGCGCTCCGCATGGCGGAGAGCTGCAAGTCGTCGTCGCCCACCAGCTCCCGGTCAAGCGTCAGCTCCGTGACCTTTGTGTTGAGGCCGTAATCGGTACGGGACAAGGTGCGCGTCGCCTTCACGGTGTAGGCTTTCGGCATGGGTGCCGCCGCCTGCACTGCGGGGGTGGGGCCGCGCACCGCGATATTGGGGGCCGCCGGTGGTGAAGTGGGAGGCGTTGGCCCCTTCAGATCGGGCGCATCGATCAGCACGATGCTGCCGGGGGTGATCTGGTCGTATTGGGCGTCAAGCGCCAGGACATTGCGCCGCCCGTCGGGTGCCGGAAGCGGAGATTCGATTGAGGCGAGGAAGAACCGGCCTGTCTGGGCGTCTTCTGTGGCGTCAACCGCAATCTTGTGGCCGCTGACCGGGTAGCGAAACGTCTGACCCCAACTGATCCGCTGCTGGAGCAGAGCGACCGACTTGGCGGTCAGCTCAATGTCGAGCGCGCTCGTGTTCTGCTCCTGTGTGAGGGCGGTCACCTCCTTCTGCTGGACCAATTTGAGGGCGATCACCTCCGGCTGGATCACCTCCGTCTTCCGGACCAACTCAAATGTCACACCGGTGAATTGGCGGTTGGCGTTGTAGTTGATCGTCACCTTGACCTGCTGATCGCCGACCGGCAGAGTAGTGACAGTCTGGTTCTTGTCGTCCGGCTGCGTTAGTGGGATCGCGATGCTCGCGGTCTGCGACGCGGTGCCCAGCTTGACGGTAATCGTGGCCTGGAGGACGAAGCTGGCGACGGAGGTTTCGGCTACACTTTCGGCGAGGCGCAGGCGGGATAGGCCGATGCCCCCGGAGCGGGCGAATGAGGCGAAGGAAAGGGAGACGCTGAACTCGAGCGCGCCGTAGAGCGGCCACTCCTCGGTGCCGGCCACTCCGCCCTTGCCGTCGTAGGCAGTCTTGAGCGGGGCGTTGTAGCCGAAAGGCGAGGCTTTTACGCGCATGGCCTGGAATGCATCGTGCGGCGGGGCGGGGGTCACCACAGCGTTCGCCCAGGCGAGATAGAGCCTCGATTTGAGTTCGGGTTTGAGCGCGACAAGTATCTGCGAGGCTATATCGGCCATTGCTTTCGAGACGACGGGCGCGGCTATTTTGCGGTCGAGATGCTGCGCGTTCGCGGGGTGGAGGGCAGGCGACTTGAGCAGCCCAGTTATTATCGAGGTAAGCGCGCCTTGCGCGGATCGCCGTGCAGGATGAGCCGTCGCTTTGGGCCGGGGCGAACTTTCGGGTTCGGGGGGCTGATGGTCCTCGGGGGGCGGCGCTTCGGATGACGGAGGCCCTTCGGAGGGCTGCTGGGCCTCGTTGGGAACGGCGGTGGTCAGCTCTTCCAGCAGGCTGCCGAGCCAGGGTGCGACCGGCCCGCCACGCTCGACGGCGGTTTTATGCTCCTCACTCAGCCGCGACATGATCCCCTTGGCCTGGCCGAGACTGTCTTCGGTGACACCTGGTTCGAGCGACTCGCGTAGCTCCTCGACATCGGCGAGCACCCGCTTGGCGCGTGGGCTGTTCTCCGGCACGCTGAAGTCGCCCAGCTTGCCGAAGCTGTCGGCTATAGCTCCTATCTGCTCTGCCGGCGACCTGGCCGGGACTATGTCGCGCACGGCAACGACCGGCACGGGTATGTCGCCCGGCAGGGCCGACATACCCCAGGGACGAAGGGCGACCTGCGTGCGGTTCGCCGTTGCGTCGGGCGCGACCGCCTCGACACGGGCGTATACCCAGGACGGGTTCTTCGGGCTGCCGGCCTGGTCCATGAGGAGCATGGCGTCATTCGGCTTGATGTTGGTCGTGAGGCCCTTTAGATAGATGTTCTCGGTTGGAGGTTGTGCGCCGAGTTTGGGGCCGGATTTAGAGTCTGCGCGGAGCCGCCGGATGATGCGCTTGAGCGACTGCGGTCGGCTGAGGCGAACCTGGAGGTTGTTCCAGGCGGCGCGGGCGTCGAGCGGCTGCCCGGTCTCGAAGGATTGGGGGAGCTGGCCGGGTCCGGGTAGGCTCTGCGCCCGGCTCGACACCGGGATCAGCACATCGTTGTCTTTCTCCAGCGTATAGGCCAGGTAAACGCTCGCGGAGACTCCGGGGCGGAGCGTGTAGCCGACCAGCCGAGCGAGTTCGAGGATGGAGCGCCGCTCGACGGCGGTCCGCAGGTAGCCTTCGTTGGCGATGCGCTCTTGATAGAAGCTGAGTATGGAGGCGACGGTCGCCCAGGCGTCGAGCAGTGCTATCGAGGGGTCATCGGGCAGGCGGGTCGTCAGCCGGCGTAGCGGGTCGAGCGGTGGCTTACCGGAGCCGTCGGGGTCGTCCGAGGGCAGCGACATGCTCGCAAGGCGGGCGACCATCGTGGTCAGGAACTCGGCGTGGTTGCCGATGCGGTAGGAGAGCGCGGGCAGGCCGGGGCGGTTCGCCAAGTCGCGGGGCGTCAGCTTTTCGACGCCCTCGCAGCAACCGCAAGAGCTTGCGCTGGGCGAGGAGAATGGATTCATCGTCCGCCTCCTATCGTGAGGGTAAATTGGCCGTGTTCGGGGAAGCTCGGGTCGTTGTCGAGGCGGGCGACTTCGAGCGGGCCGAGGGCCAGCACTCCATTCGCCAGCTCACTATTCGGGCGCGCATAGAGACGCTGCAAGGTCGTCACCTCGACGCTTTCGACGCCGGGCACCGCCTGGGCCGCGCCGATCAGTTGGCTGAGATAGATCCCCTGGCCGAAGCTGAGGTTGTCGGGGTGGAAGAAACCGAGCCGACCGTTGGGCAGGACGCTGTTGCCGAACACGTCGCGCAGGGCGGCCTTGATGTGGCCGCGCAGGTAGTGCGGCAGCACGCAGACGTTCATGGCTATCTGCAACGGCACATACCGCGCCGGCAGAACCGCGAGGTCGTGCCCGATTCGCTGGTAGCGGTAGAGGTAGGCGGCTATCTCCGCGAGCAGGTGGTCGTCGGGGTCTTCGCTGCCGAGCGGGTCAATCGCCACGTCCACCTCATACCAGCTGCCGTTCCAGCGCAGAGAGGCGGCGGCACGCTGCACGCGGGGGTGGCGTTCGGCGAGGCGGGCGTAGTCGTCCGCCGTGACTGCGCGTTGCAGGTCGGTGCGGCAGGCACCGGGCGCGAGCAGCTTCACGTCGGCCATCGGTTCGGGGTCAATGCCGCCCTTCGCGGGCATGGGATTGTCCACGCGCTTGATGCCTTCGCCGGCGTTTTGGCGGAAGACGATGTGGGTGATCGAGCCTGCGGCAACATTCCCAGGCGTGCCGTTGCCCACGCGGTAGTTCGCGGTGAAGGCTGCCCCCGGAGAAGGAGCGCGCCCCAGTTCTCCGTTGCCGAAGCGTATGTGCGTGCTGCCGTCATCTTCGTTCTCGACGACGAAATCACGGTCTCCGGCGGCGCTGCCGAGCAAATCGGGCTTCGGTATCCAGAGGGTATGTCGCCCCGCAGGGCGGACATACCCTACAGTTAGCGGGTCTTCTTCGGCCAGCCGGATGCTCGGCAGGGCAGAGCGCGGGTCTTGCGCGAGCACGCCGGAGGCCGACTCGAGTATCTGCATCCGGCCTGGATTCACCCCAACGGCGAAGCGCGAGCCGAACATCTCGCGGATCTCGTTCACCTCGGCGTCCGACATCACGTAGTCCGCCTGTGAGCGCGCCAGCAGCACATCAACGCGCCGGGCCTTTCGCGCCAGGAGGGTGTTTTCCCGAGCCAGCAGGTAGCGGAGCACGGCGGTCTCCGAGCGGCGCTTGCCCTCCTGCGGGGTCAGCCCGGCCTTCTCCAGCGTCTCGTTGCCGAAGACCACGCGGAGTTCCTCGATCTCCTCAGTCGTAAGCTGCTGCCCGGCCTGCGCCCGGTGCCACAAGTCCTGTACCCAGGCGCGCAGATCAGGCAGCAGCCGAGCCAGGCTCTCGGCCTGAGAGCGGGAGATAGACATGGCCGTCGGGAATGGGACATGGCGCGTCAACGGCCCGGCGGCAAGAGCAGGTGCGAAGGGCGCGGCTAGCGGCACCGGATCGTGGGGTTCGCCGATTTCGTCGCAGCCTGCGTCCTGCTCGGTCACGTCGGGCACTGTCCAGATTTCGGGAGGGGCGGGCCGCCCGTGATCCACCAGCACAACGTTGCCCCAGGCGAGGCTGATCTCCGGCAGGTAGTTACACGCGGGGGCGGGGCCTATGGCGGATATGCAGAGCGGGAACGGCAGCGCGTCTTCGGCTGCCCACTCGATCTCGACGACGGGGTGCCGGTATAGAGGATCGAAGCCTGGTGTGACGTGGGTGAGGCGCACCGCGTGCCTGTGAAGCCGGTCGGCGTCGGGGGCGATGCCGGTTTTGGGGCCGAGCACCTCGGCGAAGATCAGGATGTCGCCGACCTCCAGGCGCAGCTTTCGCGGGCGGGTCATCGGGTCAGGCTCGGTTTGCTCCCGCTCCTCGCGTTCCTCAGCTTCCTCAGCCTCCTCCTCACGCCGCTCCTCGGCCTCGTGTTTACGCTCTCGTCGCTCCTCGGCCTTGCTTTCGCCCCTACGTCGCCCGTGGTACTTGTCTTCCTGCTCCCGCTCCTCGATTTCTCCCTCAACTTCCTCCTCGACTTCCTCGCGGCGCAGCTTTTCGGCTCCGTGGCTTGGCGGCGGCTCGTGATGCGGCGGCTTGGAGGCATCTGCCCAGTGGTCGCGCAAGGTCGCCGAGGTCGAGCCGCGGGGCAAGCAGCATTCGCGGTTGCCCCAGGTGTAGAACGACATGACGCTGTTCGCGGGGTGGATATGGAGCGTGCGCCCGACTACCGGCTCGAAGACCTCGTAGCGGTTCGGCGAGACTGACATGAGCGCGGCTTCGTTGAGCGCGGCCACATCGCCGAGCAAGATGTCGTCGTAATCGGTGACGAAGAAGATGTCGCGGGGGTTCAGCTTGAGTTCGGCTTCAGTTTCGAGGCGGACCCAGGCGCGGGCGTTGCAGCCGTCGTGTATCGCGTAGTCCACAAGCCGGGCATGGCGGCGGACGGATGTGCGGCGGCGTGCGGTGTCGAGGTAAGCCTCGGTGGCTACGGCGTCCTGGTAGTAGCTCAGGTAGTCGCCGGTGTAGGCCAGCAACTCGACAAGGGTGATGCCGAGATCTGGCACATGCCGCTCCCGCCAGTCCGGCATGATCAGCGCCAGCCGGTCGAGGATCACCTGCCGGAAGCTGCTGTAATCTTTGGCTAGATAATCGACCTCAGGCTCAGGCAAGAGCGCGGGAGGGCATGTATCCTCCGGCAGGCAGTCGAGGTCGGTCGGGCAACCGGCCTTGAACGAGAAGTCCGCCGAGGCATAGAGCGGGTCGAACCCGGGGAGCGGGCGTTCGCTCGGCCTGCCGTGGGGGTCGGCTTCGACGAGGCGGAGCGTGTACGTGGAGAAGTCGCCGGGCTTGTCTACACTCGCAACCAGCCGCACATCTTCCTCCTCGTCGTCGGCACCGAGGATCTTGACATCGACCACCTTGATGTCGCGGATACGCTCGCCGCCCTCGATACGCACGTTCTCAGGACGGATGCCGGTCGGCGGCTCACGGAGGAAGTAAGCTACAAGCAGATGCTCGTCGTCGCTTGCTTCGATGTAATCAATGCCGTTCGTGTCCTCGTGCCGCGAGCCGCGTATCGCAATGCGGCGTTCTTCGTCGCGGCAAAACTCTGGTCTCTTCATACCACCTGACCTCACACGCTCCGCGTGAACAGCGCGACTTGCCGCTCGTTGGTGCGGCGGACCACATATCGGACGACTATTTGTAGGGTAGCCTCTTCGCTGGTAACGTCGAGGGCCTGCACCTCGATCAGGTCGCCGAGCCAGCGTTGGAGCGCGGCCTGCATCGTGAACTGGAGGGCTGTCGCCAGCTCGGGGCTGTTCGGGGTGAAGATAAGCTGCATCACCCCGCTGCCGAAATCGGGCCTGTTCACCCGCTCGCCGGGGTTCGTGAAGAGGATCTGCTCGATCATGTCGCGGATATGGTCGTCGGTATCCGTGAGCGCGGTGCGCCCGCGACCGTCGAAATGGAACGGGTAATCAATGTTGATCATCGGCCAACCTCCTCATCTTCTCAGCCCGGCAGCACGACGAGCGCCGTGTTGTTGAGCATGATCCCCGCGGGGGTGATCCGTATCGTGTTCAGGCCGAAGGTAATCTCGATCATGATCGGCGTGACGTGGACGGCTGTCGGCATCGCGGGGTTGCCGGGCGGCAAGAGCGATTCGAGCGTCGCCTCGCCGGTCAGCGTGCTGAGTTTCAGGCGCGCGGTCTGCGTCCGCAGCACGACGAGCGAGGCCGCCGACGCCGGAGTGGGCGGCGGAGAGATGTCAGGAGTGAGCACCGCAAGCACCTCGCCCTCGTTCCACCAGCAGCCCGACCAGATCGGCTTATCGAGGTCGCCCTCCTCGAACTCGATCCATACGCCGGCACCGAGCGGCGGGATGGCGTAGAAGCCGACGCCGGGGCCGGCGTATGGAGTGCAGGCTTCGGCCTGCACCTGGAGGGGCAGACCGCCGACGGTGACAGACGCCAGGACTTTGCCCTTGAACTCGAGGTCAACCGGGTTGAGGACGAGGCCGCGATACTTGCCGTAGTAGCGTTTCTTTTGCTCGCTCATGGCACCACCACAGGGGATATGGAGCCGAAGCCCTCGCGGACGAGGGAGAAGCTCTGCTTGTACTCGCCTTTCTTGATCTTGTGAGTGACGCGCTTCACGTAGTAGAAGCCGTCGAGCAGGTAGCCCGCGCCTCGGACGCCCACAAGGCGGCGGGGCCGCAGCACATCACCATAGCGCATCGCGTCAAGCTCGCCCTCGGCGGTAACGGCGTCGCTCGAACGGTCGGTGATGGCCTGGGCGCGGGCGAACGCCTGCACGGGGTCGAGGCCGCCGCCATCCTGCATCAGCACGCTGCGGACGTTAGGCAGTTGCACCAGCATGGCCGGCAGCGCGGCGAGCGGGGGGCGTAGGCTCGTGAACGTCACAATCGGGATGGGAGCGCCGGTCATCTTGTCCTCCACCATGCCAAGCACAGTCGTCGGGCCGAGGGCGTTGTACTGGAAACTGAGCGAGGTGACATTCGTGGCCGGCCCCATGTTCACCGAGAGGGCCGACTGGGGTACAGAGAGGCGATTCTCCGGCCCCCAGTAGGATATGTTGACCATTGGCACAGGGGTCGGCTCGACATAGAAGACGTAACCGGCCTCCTGGGCGAGAGAGTTTATGTAAGACAGATCCGTTCCCGACTGCGCGGGGATGCGCTGGATCAGCAACGGCACGTCGGGAGTGATCTGCGGGATAATCATCGGCGGCGCGGCGAGGTACATCATGTACTTGAGCAAGATCAGCGCGACGCGGGCCTCCGGCGGCATGTTCGGGTAGTTCATCGAGAACTCGTGGAGGTCCATCATCACGCGCACATCTTCGCCCGTCAGGGTCAGGGTGCCTGTGCCCGGCCCGGTGCCGGGGTTTATCTGGTGGTTCGTGATGAAGCCGTCGATCAGCACCTGGGGCACCACGCCGATCAAGACCATGATGACGACGCGGCTGAACGGGCGGAGGAGCGGGTTGAGCAGCAGTTGGTAATCCACCATGTCGGCCAGTCCACGCCCCAGAGAGAACGTGAGCTGGAAGCCGTCGCGCCCCTCGCTGTTCTGCGTCACCTCGACGCTCTGCAAGGCGTCCACGACGGGCAGCGGGGCGGGCACGGCGATGGTAGGGCCGATCATCAGCGTCAGCCGCATACCGAGCGGAGAAGCGGTCATCATACGGCTACACCTGTGCCTGCGGCATGGCGATACGCAGCACGCGGCCCGGGGTTTCGGTCAGCTCGTCGGGGCGCATGACTATGTTCGTGTCGCAGATACGCCAGAACTGTTCGGGGTCGCGCAGCACGCGGGACGCAACCAGGTCCGGCCTGTCGCCGTGCGTCACGGTCACCTCGGCAAGCAATACCATATTCTCGCTCTGGGGGATAAAGCGGCGTTTCGCGTAGCTGACCACCGTCCCGTCGGGGCGGGTAAACTGGGCCGTGCCCAGATTAGCGTAGCGGCTATTGCTCTGAAACATATCTCACCTCAAAATAGGCTGACGTCGCCCGAAAGCACGCTGCCGAGGTTATTCACACTGCCGATGGTCGCCATCGTCTCCTTGACCACCTGATGGACCAGGAAGAGGGCGTAGCCGGGGTGGGTCAGCGGCAGGTCGTTGTAGCTGAGGACGCGCAGGCCGAGCGAAACTTTGGCGCGGATCGGGTTGAGGTTCACATCGTAGGCTTCCTCGGTGATCGTGAAGTCGGTCAGGCGGATCGGGAGCACCCGCTTCGGCCCCCAGATAAAGAGCGTGAACGGGGCCATCGGCGGCACGACCTCGATGGTGCCGATCGCTAGGGCGATTGTGTTGGCGATCACCAGCAGGCTCTTCGGGTAGATCAGCATTTCGAGGGCGGAGAGCTGTGGATATATCCCCATGCTCGTCGCTATGCCGTTCGCGGTTTCGAGCTGGTCGGTGGCGTCAATCTCGACATCGATCTTGATCGTCTCGACCGGCGCGCCTTTGAGCCGCAGCGCCTCGCTGCGGTCGCCGCCGTCGCCCGCCGCCTGCGCCTGCAAGGTCCGCGTCAGCGAGTCGGGGTTGTATTGGAAGGCGATGATGCTCGCCAGTGGGTTGAACGGGTCGATCCCGATGATAGCTCCCTTGATCAGCCGTGGCGAGCCGGGGAATGTTGACATTAGTGGTATCCTCTCGATTAGTATAGTGCCGGCAAGGCTTATAGGGTTACGGCCTAGAAACGCCCTTTCGTTTCGACGTTGAACATATAATCGTGCCAGTGGTCTATGACAAACTTGAACTGCTCTTTCGCCGCGCCTTTCGCGTCGGTCCAGTGGCGGCGCAGGTCGGTGTCAATGTCCACATCGTGGGCTTTGGCGAACTCCAACAACGCCTGGGCAATCGGGTAATACGACCAGTGCCAGCGTTCGGCCATGTAGCCTTTGCCGTAGCCGCCTTTGGTGTTGAAGGGCTGCATGAAGCCGTAGGTCGCAGCATTGGGGGCCAACCAGCGATAGGCATCCGCGAAATTGCCGGTGCCGGTCCAGGCTTCCGGCTCCAGGTCGGCGTCGGTGCTTCCGAAGTCGAAGTCGGTGCCCGCATGGTGGCGCGATACGCCGGGAGCCGACGAGGCCATCAGGATCTCTCGCTGCCGCTCCTCAGCGGTGAGCACCGGCACGGTCGTATTCTTCTTGGGTTGCTTCTTACCCCAGCATAGCTGATGGTTCTCATCCTTCGGATTCCACTGCACGTCCGTCGCGGCGATGAGCGATCCGCATTTCTTGCGCGCGAAGTCCGAGATGCGGTCGAACGGCGCGCCGGTGAACTGGAATTTGCGCTCCCAGATGCCGCGCTGGCTCCCAAAGTCTCGGCGCTCCGACTTGACGATATTCCCCTTCGGGATTGTCAGACTCTGCGCTTTGCCGGCGGCGCGCATTGCGTCAATCATACACTGCTGCTGGGCCTGTACTTCGGCGGTAGCTGCAGCGGGTGGCGCAGTCGGGCCGCCGATGATCCAGTTGATGATCTCCAGCAGAGGCATCTTGCCGAGCGTTTTGGCCCAGGCCGCTTTCCGCGTGTCTAGCGATGCCTGGTCCGCGAAGACCTGGCAGCCTTTCGGCGGCTCGGTCGGCGTTGCGTCACGCACCAGAGGGGGGGCATCGGTCGGAGCAGCCGGCGTGGGCGGCGCGGTTTTCTTGCCGGCAACATCCTCCAGTTTGTCGGCAGTTGGGTTATCGGAGGATAATACTTTGTCGGTGGCGGCGCAAGGCGCGTCGGGCACACCGAGGAGATCCAGGGCATCGGCGGCCATGGCGTAGTTTTCGAGGTAAGTGACCTGGTGGCCCTGAAACCCTCCGCCCAGGCTAATAGGGGCGGCGGCATTGCGGCCTTCCTTCTCGACATTGATGTAGCGTTGGTCGGCCAGCCCCACCGACAGCGAACCGTCATCATTCTTCGGTTGGACGGGGTTTTCTTGCAGCACCACGTTGCGCGTACCTTTGAGGGCATCGAAATCCTGCGCCTGCGTGGTGAAAAAGAAGTCGTTGCGGCTTTGGCCTTTCGCAAACGACGGATTGGGGTCGCGGCTCTTGTCGGCGCTGTCTTTGAACTTGGTCGGATTCAGCCCTTCGTTATTGTGCAGCGCCACGACCGGCAGAGCGGCGGTCGCACCCTTGCGGCACGCGGCGACCTGCGGGCTGAATTTGGTGTCGGCGAACTCCTGCAACACGGCTTCGGCGGCGGCGCGCACATCGGCAGGTTTGACGGCCTTCTTCATCTCGGAGGTCGGGTGTGTTTCCAGGATGGCTTCCCGGCCCGCGCGCCCCGCCGGCGTGAAGATCCGATTGGGGTCGGCCTGACCAGCGAATGTGACCCCAGCTACCGTGAACGTAAAATCAACATGGCGTTTCTTGGTGTCGAGGTGGACGAAGTTGACACAGCGCCGCTTCCGCATCTCTTGGGCGACGGCGAGTGCGGTTTGTTCCTCGCCGTGGATGTGGATCAGGCACGCCTTCGCGGCCTTCGGGTTGGGCTGGAAGTCGGTGAGGACACTGTTCACCACTTGCCGTTGCAGCGGCGACTGCGGGGCGACGTGCGGTGTGCCGGCGGCGCTGCCGGCCAGCACTCTCTCGGCAACGGCATCAGCCTCCTGCTCCGCCGCATCGCCCGGCCTGTTGACGCTCCACGGGCGCAGCGTGGGCGCGGTGTGCCGCTGCTGAAGCACATGGGTCAGTTCGTGCGCCAGTAACCGCCGCCCGTCAGCTGTCCCCGGGGTATACTGCCCCGTCCCAAACACAACATCGCGCCCTACGGTGTACGCCAATGCGTTCACGGCTCCCGCCGACTGCATTGCCCGGCCGTCAGTATGCACCCGCACGCCGCTGAAGTCGTGCCCGAAACGCGGCTCCATGAAGGCCCGTGTTCCGGCGTCCAACGGCTGCCCAGGAGAGCGCAGCACATCGTCCACGATGCACGGCACGGCAGGCACGGGACAGGGCTGCACGGCAGCGCGTTGCAGTGTCCCCTCGCGCTTGCGGCGGCACTCTTCGCACTCGCCGCCGTTGCCGGAGTGCTTGCCACAGAAGCAGGCGCGCTGTAAGACAGCGGTCGTGACCGCCGTGATAGCGGGCGTGGGGGCGCTTGGTGTGGTTGTCCTGGCTAGAACACTCATATCATTCATACCGTTGCACTCGTCGAGCTAGAAGTCGTTGTCGGGAAGTCGCCCATCGGCGGGGCGGCAAGGATGCCCTTCACCTGGTTGACGAACGGATCGTAGGCCGAGGTGTCCTGGCCGGCTTTGCGCTTTCGGTAGTAGTCTCTGAGGATGTCGCCCTGCTGCTCGGTGTTGAAATCGGTGAACCGCTTGCCGGTCGCGGCGGCACGGCGCAGCCCTTCCTCCCCTCCGTAATCGTAGGCCGACGCGCCGTGCAGCGCCACAAAGAGCTTCTCGAGGACCGATATGCCGTGCTGGTACTGCCAGGCGTGCGTCAGTTCGTGGATCAGCCAGGGCATGAAGTCCTCGAACGGCAGGGAGAACGTGCCCGGCGGGAAGTAGATCGTGTCGAATGGTGTGCGGGCGTTCGCACCGATGCCCATCAGAGGGGCCTCGCAGATCTTGACCGCGCTGAGGTCAAGGCTGTTCCCGAAGACGAGACGGGCCTCTGTCTGCTCCCGTCCGGTCAGCTGCCGCTTGTCGGCGGACACAGCATCCCCGGCGACGGCACCCGCGACCCCGCCGAGCAGCCCGCCTACGAGCGCGCCGACAGGCCCGCCGACCAGGAAGCCGAGGGCAGCCCCTCCGATCGCCCCGAGCACCCCGCCTGCGATGTCCCCGAAGAGTGACCGGCTGACCTTGACGCCGTCGGGCTGCACCGCGACCTTCGGCGTGGGCCGCCCACTGCTGACTGCCGAAGCCACGCTGTCTGCCTCGCGCTCCGCCGTGCTGCCGGCAGGCTCGAGCGACATGGGTTGGAGGTCGGCACTGCCGTTGCCCTGTTGCACCACATGCGTCAACTCGTGGGCGAGCAGCTTCTGCCCATCGGGACTGCCGGGAGCGAACTGTCCCTCGCCGAAGACAACCTCCGGCCCCACGGTATAGGCCCGTGCGCCTATGGCCCGCGCCGATTCGGCCGCCCGGCTGTCGGTATGAACCCGCACGCCGCTGAAGTCGTGCCCGAAGCGCGGCTCCATCGCGGCGCGGGTCGCCGGATCGAGCGGCCTGCCCGACGTATTCAGCGCCTCATGCACAGATTGCGGCACCTCGCTCGTCGGCAGCGGGTTGACGGCGGCGCGCTGGACCAGGCCGCCGCGTTTGGGAGGCGCGACCGCCGGCTGCGCTGTTGTTCGCTCTGCTCGCTTGTGTCTGTTCATAGTCTGCTTAATCTCACGGCCAGGGCACCTCCGGCCCGTCAAAACGGTGTGATGTTGATAAGGATGTTGTTCAGTTTTGCACTTTCGATTGCTTCAGCGACACCTTGCAGTTGCGCGGCAGTCGGTTTGCCGGGGCCGATCCAAATATTCAGCATTTTATCTTTCAACGATCTGACCTCAATACCTTCCAGTTTATAAGCCTCGAATTCGTACAACTGAGTGATGTGCTTCAAGATAGTTCCGCGCATTCCCGCAGCAGTTTGGACCACTTTTCCGCGCAAATCGAGCGATTTCTCGCTGATGCCCATTGCATCCTCGATTAGTTCGCCGATCCGTTTGCCGCTCGCATCGCGAAGGACAGTGGTCTTGCCGCCGCTGACAAAATCGATTCCCTTGAAGTTCTTGGGCATTCGCCTAATCTGCCCTAAGGTTCTATATAGTTTACCTATTGCATTCTCGATGCTCAGGCCACGCTTGTCCGTCGGTAAGTCCCAGTGAGCCTTCGGCTCTGCAGGCTTGGAGGCGGCAGTTTGAGCTGTTTCCTTCGTTGCGTCCTTTGAACCAGTCGTCGCTGTATCCTTAGCGCCGGTCGTCGCTGTATCCTTGGCGGCGGTCTCCGCCACATCCTTTGTGGCTGCTTCGGCGGCGACCTTACCCACCTCGTCGCCACCCGACTTGAGAACCTCGCGTTTCAAGACGCTAGTTGCGGCATTCTCCACTACGTCCTTGGTCGCCGCTTTGCTACCGGCTTTAAGAGCCGTTTGTGCGGCGGCATCAACTCCAGCCTTTGCAACATCTTCAGCACCAACTTTTACCGCTTCTTTCGCGACCACTTTCCCGACACCTTTGGCAGCACTTCTGAGCGCCAGCTTTCCGGCAGTCGCCACCAGTGAGCCGACCAGTTCGAACGGAATGAGATCGATCGGGCTGATCGCATCGCTTTCGATAGGGATCTCTCCGATCGATGTGCCATGACCCTCGATATCGACAACCCACGTTAGGCCACCGCTATTGTATAGATAGCCGATGACCTGGCCGGTTTGCGGATCACGTATACGCCGGTAACCTGCCTTTTGTGCCTGGGCTTCAAAAGGGGTGCGTGGGGGAGGGAGTAACTCGCCCATTGGCGTCGGTTTCGGCTTGACTGTGGCTGAAGAAGCAACTGGGTTAAGAGCTTGCTCGCCAAGTTGGATGCTCGACAGTGTCGTGAGCATTTGCTCAAGGTCTGCCCGCCGCGTGTCTGATCTGTTTGCCGCATCCTTGAGCCAGCGATTTATCTCGTCTATTTCTTGGGCGCGTGCTTCAGGGGACATTTGCCTGGGGTTCAGCGTTTGCGTGATAGAAAGCGGTGATCGTGCGATACCCCACGCGCCGGCTTCATGAACCTGGATGCGTGTGTCCCCGGAGCTAAAGGCACCTGCCGCCCGTTCGGCGTCCCGTTCGAACCTGTCACCCGGCAAAGGAGAGGGCTGCCTTGTGCCACCGCGACTCTGCTGGATGACATGTGCGAGTTCATGCGCTAACAGCTTTTCGCCTCCGTACTGCCCCGCGCCAAATACCACATCCGGCCCCACCGTATACGCGCGGGCGTTCACCGCTGCTGCCGACTGCGCCGCCCGCCCATCGGTGTGGACGCGCACGCCGCTGAAATCGTGGCCGAAGCGCGGCTCCATGAAGGCGCGTGTAGAGGCGTCCAACGGCTGCCCCGGTGAGCGCAGCACATCTTGGACGATGGGCGGCACTTCGGGTGCGGGGCCGGGATGGACGGCTGCTCGTTGCAGCGTGCCCTCGCGCTTCTTGCGACACTCAGCGCACTCGCCGCCGCTGCCGGAGTGGTTCCCGCAGGCGCAGGCGCGTTTCAGAAGCCCGACCGGCAACCGACTGATAGCCGGAGTCGGTGCAGTCTGTAGTTGTGCCGGTGCCCTGTCTACCATTCTCTAACTCCCTATGGGTTCACCGCGTGGATGAGCAGACCGAACGTGATCGGCGTCCAACCGAAGGTGACGTTCCCACTTTTATCGCTGACCATGCTGCCTCCAGTGCTCAAGAAAATCGAAAAGTGCGGGTTGAGAGAGTGTATCTCGGCCTGTGCGCCGATTCCCGCCGTGAAGTTGCCCCTGCTGTCGAAACCCAAACCCATTTGCGCTACAGCCAGCTCGATGAGGTCGCGCCCGTGCTGCTGGAAATGAAGGTTCAGCCCACTCAGCGCCACGCTCGCGGCGACCACACCCATACTAGACGGTTTGAGCGACAGGCCGAGGTTAAATGTCGGCTCGTGCAAGATGTCGATCGGCACCGCTCCCACCTGGAAGCGCGCCCCGTTCATGCCACGGGCCACAGCCGAGATCTGCAAGTTCAGGGTCGTGTCGCCGCTGAAATCGAGGCCAAATTGGGTATCCTGGTTGGGCAACGGGGTGATCAGGCGGCGCGGGGCGGGTTGCCCCTGGGGAGCAGGTGTCGGTGCTGCCGCTCCGGTGACGGCGGGCGCGGGTGCCGAACTGTTCAGCGTGACGTTCGGCGGCAACGGCTGCTGGGCGAGGTTCCACGCCTGGCTCGCCGTCACTGACCGAGGCGGCGGCACCGGGGCAGTCACCTGCACCTGCCTGCTGCCTTGACCGTACTTTATCTCTGCGTCCGACGGCCCAACCCTCTGCCCCGACTCGTCAACTCCACCGGCCGGCAACCCTCGCGTCCTGCGGAAATCCTCGATCAGGGGTCGGTGCATGGGGTCGTCTTCCGAGCGGTCCATCTTCTGTAGCTGTGTCGGTACGTGAGCTACGGTGTGCCCGATATGTTCTCCAAAGGAACGGGCTGCCTGATCTGCTTCTCGCTCAGCGCGGCCGCCGGAGGGTCCAATCGTGAAGGCGGCGGGCGGAGGCTGCACCGTAGCCTGCTGCACCACATGCGTCAGTTCGTGGGCCAGCAGCTGCCGCCCCGCCCGCGTTCCGGGAGCATACTGCCCCGCGCCAAACACCACATCGCGCCCTACAGTGTACGCCAGTGCGTTCACGGCTCCCGCCGACTGCGTTGCCCGGCCGTCAGTATGCACCCGCACGCCGCTGAAGTCGTGCCCGAAGCGCGGCTCCATGAAGGCGCGCGTCCCGGCATCCAACGGCTGCCCAGGAGAGCGCAGCACATCGTGGACAATGGGCGGAACTTCGGGTGCGGGGCCGGGATGGACGGCGGCGCGCTGGAGGATACCCGCTCGCGACGGTGTAAGGAGCACAGCGGCAGGTTTTGGTTGGGCGGTCAGGTTTGGATCGTTCATGGCCTTCCTACACGGTTCTTGTCGACCCCTCGCCTCTTGGCGGGGTCGGGAAGTCACCGCGTGGCGCAACTAATGAGCGCACCGCGTTACAGAAAGTCAGCGTTACGCCATTGCCTGTGCAAGCTGTGATCGCACCGTTGGTAGCGTTATGATCGCTCAAGCCGCTGCCCAGGTGCCAGAGTTCGTGGGCAATGCGGCTACAGTTGGTATTAGGCGTGGTCGTTTGGTTGATAGCCAGCATGAAATAACTGCGGCCGCTATAGGCAGCGTCGAAGCGGCGATCCACCGTGACCCCGCCGCCGCTCAACGGAATATCGTCTACCACCAGCATGGGGATGCCATGTGAGCCGGAGAAAGTGGTGCCCGTGCCGACTGCTTGCTCATCCGGGGTAAAATGCCACTCTGCGGCGGGATTGCCCGCGTATGCGGGTCCGGTGGACGAACCAGGAAGCAGCGACCAATTGAAGTCAAACTTGAGGTTGATACAGCAGTTCCGCAGAACAGCCTTAGCCGCGTCAATTTCGGCACGAAGTTTCCCCATCGCGTCTACGGTAGCACGGCGGCGGAAAAACGCGGTAACCCACATCTCTCGGTCACCGCCCTCACAAGTGGCGCAATTCCCGTCAGCGCAGGAGCGCTGTAGCATAGGTGCAGCAGCTCGGATGGTTGGTGGGCAGTCTGCCGGCCAGCTCAGGACTTGCTGCTCGACTGCTTCGGCTTCCCGTTCGCCAGCATCACCAGGCCAGCTCACCGTTAGCTTGCCCTGCATACTCGACGCATGATTGGCCTGTTGCTGCACTGTATGAGTAAGTTCGTGCGCCAGCAGCCTCCGTCCCGCGCCCGTCCCCGGCGCGAACTGCCCCGCGCCGAAGACCACGCTTTGCCCCACTGTATACGCCAGCGCGCTCACCGCCGCTGCCGACTCTGCCGCCCGGCTGTCTGTATGCACCCGCACATCGCTGAAGTCGTGGCCGAAGCGCGGCTCCATGAAGGCGCGTGTAGAGGCGTCCAACGGCTGCCCAGGAGAGCGCAGCACATCGTGGACGATGGGCGGCACTTCGGGTGCGGGGCCGGGATGGACGGCTGCTCGTTGCAGCATGCCCTCGCGCTTCTTGCGGCACTCAGCGCACTCGCCGCCGCTGCCGGAGTGCTTGCCGCAGGCGCAGGCGCGCTGGAGGAGGCCGCCGCGCACGGAGGTCAGCGTGGGCGGCGCTTTCGCGGCCTCGGCTGCCGGAGCTTTCATCTGATCGCTCATCTGCCGATGCCCCCATAGACCGCGCCCGCGATGCCGGTGCCGAGGCTCGCTGGGCCGGCGTTCGGCGCGACATGCAACGGACCGGCCTCTAGCCGTGGCACCGCGCCTGCCGAGACCAGGCCGGGTGCCAGGCCGCCCTCGGCCAGCAGGCGGCCCAACTCGGCTTCGACCGCAGCCTGCACCAACGGGCCTTGCTGCCGACCTACTGGCACCCCGTCGAGGATAAGCTCTTCGATGTGGACGTGGACGTTCATGCCACGACCTCCTCGTCGTCGGGCGCGGGTTCCAGCCAACGGAAGTCGGCCTCGTTGATCGGGCGCTCCAGCTTGCGGTACTCGGCGCGGGCGGCTGCCAGCACCAGATGCATCGTCACCGGCGTATCGGCTTGGGCCGCCAGAAACGCCGCATTGATCGCGATGACGTGGATGCTGCCTCCGGCGAGGTTGATCCGCGAGAGACGGTCGTAGTCGAGCGGGCCGGTCGGCGTGTCCGGCGGGAAGGCTTTTTCCCAGATCCGCTTGCGCTCGGCGGGGCCGGGGAAGCGAAAATCCACGATGAATCGGAGCCGTCGCATGAAGGCTAGGTCGAGCGCGTTCCGCATGTTGGTGGCGAGAATCGCCAGGCCCCGGTAGCTCTCCATGCGCTGCAAGAGGTAATTCACCTCGATGTTCGCGTAGCGGTCGTGGCTATCCTTGACCTCGCTGCGCTTGCCGAAGAGCGCGTCGGCCTCGTCGAAGAACAGGATCGCCCCACCGTCCTCGGCGGCATCGAACAGCCTCCGCAGGTTCTTTTCGGTCTCGCCGATATATTTGCTGACGACAGCCGACAGGTCTATCCTGTAGAGGTTCAGCCGTAGGTCGTTGGCGATCACCTCGGCTGCCATTGTCTTGCCGGTGCCGCTGTCCCCGGCGAAAAGTGCGTTGATGCCGAGGCCACGGTTCATCTTGGCGGAAAAGCCCCAGTCCTCGTAGACCCGGCTGCGCTGCCCGACCTGGTGGGCGATCTGACGCAGCAAGTTGCGCTGCTCTGCGGGCAGCACGATGTCGTCCCAGGTCGCCTTCGGCTCGATCCGGTGCGCCAGGGCATCGAGCCGTGGGCGGACGCCGGCCCGGCAGGTGTCCCAGAGGCGGTCGGCCAGAGGGCGAGGATCGTCGTCAGGAGGCTGATCGAGCGCGCCGCCGGCGATGCCGGAGATCGCCGTCAGATTGAGGTTGAACTGGCCGGCCAGCCTGCCGGGGTTGTCTGCGGCCTGCTCGCCGAGCGCATATGCCCAGGCAGTGAGCTGCTCGGCGGGCGTCGGCTTGGCGACATCGAGCACGATATGGGCGCGCCCGGGTCGCGGCCAGACCTCGCGGACGGCCAGGAAGCAGAGGCCGTCACTCCGTGCCAGGAAGCGGCTGAGGGGATGCGCGCCGCCGTCGGGGCCGGGTTCGGTCTCTTGAGCGTCTAGGTAGAGCGCCAGGGGCATCAGCAGGCTCTCCCTTTGCCAGAGGCGGGCGAGCGACTCGAGGTCGCCGGCCTGCCCCGGCAGCAATTCGGCAGGCAGCCGGCAGAGGTGTCGCCGGAACTGCGCGGCAGCGTGCAGCGCCACAAGCTGCTTGCTCGGGCCGTCTGTCCCAACAAGCTGCACGACAGGCAATAGCGCGCCCGGCGCTGCAGCGCGCCAGCCCTGGATAATCTGCCCCACCGCCGCCTGCTGGGAGGCCGGCAAGCCGGTCTCGCCCCCGCCGACTTCGAGCGGCACCAGCAATGGGGCGATACGGTCATCCACGTAGTTCAGCCCCTTCAGGTAGTTGACGATCCGCTCGTCGGCCCGCAGCAGGCTGGTGGTCAACGGCGTACCTGCGGGCTGGTGTATCTCGATCAGCCGCCAGTAGCGCAGGGGTCGCTCCGGGGACAACACGTCCCAGGCCGCATTGTCGAACAGGCTGAGGGCGAGGGCGAAGGTTGGGTAAGGGCGAGTCGGGTCGTCCTGAGCGCGGGCGCAGAGCGCCGCCGTTCGCGTGTCCATCTCCATTGCCGAGCAGAGCAGCAGCAGATCGCGCTCGAAGCCGGACAACCCCAGTCGCTCGCTGAGAGCGACCAATTCCGGCGGCGACTCGGCGGCTGACTCGGCGGCCCGCATCGCGGCGGCGGCTTGAGATTCTTCGCTGCGCTCAGAATGACAGGGAAGCGCAGAATGACAGTCACCTCCACCGGCTGGGTCGCGCTGTAGACGCAGGCGCAGCCAGGCAAGAGAGGCTGCCAGATAGCGGGAGTTGTCTTCGGCGTGGCGGGTCGGCTCGCTCAAGTGATAGTCACCGTCTGCTTGTCGTCGAACTTGCGTGGTGTGGCCGCGGGGTCGAACGGCAGGCTGTCCACCCCGTCCACACGCAGTCGGGCCACGAACGTCCCCGCCTCCGCGCCTTTGACGGTGAACGTCGGGCTGGCCGTTTGTGTGGGATGTGCGTCCGCCGGGATCGCCCGGTCTCCCAGCAGCAGCATCACGCGCTGCTCGGGGCGGACTTCGGGGCTGCACGTCACCGTCAGCGTCACATTGCCTGCGGCATCGCGCTTCGGTGTCTTAGGCTTGGTCCCCGTGATCAGAGCCGACAGGGGCAACGGCAATTCGTTCGTTGTCCAGTCGGGCCGGTCCTTTCGGCTGATCACGCCCGACACTGTGTAGAAGCCCGCGACCCAGTTGGCAGGGTCGTTCGGCAGCGTGACGTTGATCGTCTCAGCCGTCGAGCCGGCATCAGGCGGCAGGTCGATCGGCGCAGGCAGACGCGTCGAGGTGAAGCGAACCACAACCTTATCGCCGTCAAGGTGCCGGCCGGTGATCGTGAGCACATCGCCGGGCCGCACGCTGTTCTGGGGGTTCGGCAACTTCAGCTCCTCGATAGCCGGGAAGGGCGCTGTCGCATCGGCCTGGCTGATTGCGCCACGGTCGTCGGCCCCCCGCGACAGCACGGGCAGCGGTGTGCGGATCGGGCGGGTGCTGTCGATCAGCACGACAGCGGCCTCGTAAGCCACCGATAGGCGGTACTGCCCCTGGAAGCCTGCCCAGAGCTTCGACGTGTCTTCTAGCGACAGGGACTGCCAGGTGAAGCGCACGCGCTCGAACTGGTCAAACAGGTCGTTTTCGGGCAGCGCGGCCTTGATCTCATCCGCGCCGAGCAGCGGATGGTCGTGCAATATGCTCATCGCCCGGCCCAACAGTCGGTGGGTGAAGATGTCGTCGTTGTCGCGCCCATAAGCGGTTACCAGATAGTAGAGGTTCAGCGCGAGCGGAGGTTGGCCGGTCTCGCCGCGCTTCACGAGATGCGGCGGCTCCATGTTACGCAGGGCGGGGTTGACCATGATCTGGTAGAGGAAGACGTTTAGCTGGTTCGCGTTGTTCGTCCCCCGCGCCTTGTCGAGCGCCTGCGCCGTCACGGTCGTATCCGCCAGCTCGGGGTCGCCGGCGATCCCGCTCGTCAGCAGGTTACGGACTGCGGCAGTGACTGTGGCGACAGCGAGACTATTGCTCATCGCCTGCCTCCGCCGCGCCCGCTCAGGTAATCTTCCAGGCTCAACGCTGGGGCGGGCGTGGGCTGCCGTGGCCGCGCTCCGCTCGGCTGTGGGGTGGCCCTCACCTCGATCCGACCGATGGTGACATGGATAGTCGGCTCGACCTGCCCTTGCGCCTGTCCCCGGTCCGCTTCGGCGGCAGGTGGAGTGTATGCCCGCACCTGGGGCTGGGCCACAACACTTTGAGTGCGGAGTGCGGAGTGCGGAGTGCGGATTAGCTGTGGTGTGGCCTCCGAGTTCTGTGAGACACTGCTCTCGCCGGCCGCCACAGCTTGATTGCGGATTGCGGATTGCGGATTGCGGATTGGCTGTGCTGTGGCATCTAAACTCTGCAATATACGGCTCTCGCTCGATCCCGCAAGCTGTACCGCCGTCCCGGAGGAGTGCGGAGTGCGGAGTGCGGAGTGCGGAGTGGGGATTGTCGCCGTCTCGACCGCCTCACGTATCGCCGCCGTCTCGGCGGCGCCCTGCCCAACCCGTACCGCCGCCGTCTCGGCGGCTCGCGTATGGGCTACATCCGTAGTGCGAACGGCTCCGCCGCGACTGGGCTGCGTAGCCTGCGATATGTGCGTCGGCGGCTGTTCGTCGGTGAGCCGATGCTCCGACGCGAGAAGCGCCGGCACCTGCGGCCATGCAGACGGCATCGGACGTGCAGTGCCTAGATCTGTCGCGTCGGTCAATGCCTCCCTCTTGATTGCGGAGTGTGGAGTGCGGAGTGCGGAGTGGGGTTCACCGAGCGGCACCGCGGCCGGCACTGGCGGCTGCGGGCGGACGCCTGACGGCTCTGGGAGAAGGCGGGGCGGGGCCGTCGGCATCGGCGCAGGCGCGGCATCCCACACGTCGAACGCCTCCGTCGGGGACGCGGCAGCCGCTGTGACCGGCTCGAAGAGCGATGCGGGGCGCGGGCGAACCGTCGGGACCGCTCCCAGCGCGCGTGCGGCTAGATTGCCGAGGAAATCACTCATCCGCTCACCAACTCCAGATAGAATTGCCGCCGCCTCGGACTCAGCGCGAGGATCTCAGCCTCGCCCCAGCCATAGGCCGCCGCCAACGAATGCACCTCGCGCATCATCCTGTAGGCCCAGGCGTCCAGCTCGTCCCAGAAGAACGAAACTATATCAAAGCTCTCCCGCCAGCCGTTTTTGCACAACGGGCAGGTGAGCGCGAGCAGCACATCCGCCTGCGGGTCTGCATCCACCATACTCCCAACAATCGCCGCCACCACCGCATCGGGCAATGGCGCTCTCGGCTCTGCGCTCTCCGGATGCCGTATGGAGAGGATACAGTCGGCGAGCAACACCTGTCGTGCGCCCTCGACATCCAGCAGGCCATCGAGCGCCAGCAGATCACGACTGTTCGGCAGACGGAACTCGACAGTGTAGCCCTCGGCCTCAACCACAAAACTCTCCGCCGGCTCTGTCTCCGGCGAAGCGCGTATATCGTTCACCTCGAACGAGAGGTCGAGCGCCATGCCGCACTCCGGGCACTCGGCTCTGCCCGCTAGATGGGGACCGAACGTCCACTCCCGGAGGGTCAGCAGGCGGCTGTCCCGCTCGCCGACAGGCAGTTCGGCGAGGTCAGTAGGCGCGGCACCGGGTTCGGCTGCGGCCAGCAGGGACAGGGCGCGGCGAGCCGGAGGCACGCTCATGCCCTGGTCCCAGACATCCAGCAGCGCGGCAGCAGATAGGGCGCGCATCGGCGTGCCTATACCGCAGGCACCGTGAAGGTCGGCTCGCTCGGTTCAGGCACCTCAACGTCGCGCTCCCAGCCCTCGTTCTCCAGCTTGATGTGCTGGATCGCCACCGCGTTCGCATTCGCGTCGAGGTCCGGCATCGCCTGGTACTCCGATACCCAACATCGGTAGACCTTGTAGGAGAGCACAAGCTGCCCCGCCTCGTTGTAGACCTCGATGATGATGTCCTTGCGGAAATCCTTCAGCGAAACCTCGCTGCCGAGGCCCGCGCCGAAGTGCCAGACCTTGTTCGCCCACTTCTCGAACTCGGTGTCGTGGGTCACGCCCCGCTCCAGCGTGATAGCGTCGTACTCGGTGCGCCCCGGCGACTTGCGGCTGCTGCTCGGGTCGCCACCCTCCCGGTGCTTGACCACCTCGGTCGTGCGCTTGAGCATCCCGACCTTGCTGACGCCTGCAACGTAGCGACCATCCCACTTCACGCGGAACTTGAAGTTCTTGTACGGGTCGAAGCGTTGCGCGTTCACAGTGAACTCTGCCATCTTCTACTCCTTATACTTCGATCTGGCCGGCTAGTTGCTGGATCTGGATGATCACGAACTCGGCGGGTTTGAGCGGCGCGAAGCCGACGATGATGTTGACGATACCCTTGTTGATGTCGCTCTGGGGGTTTGTGTCCTTGTCGCACTTCACCAGATACGCATCGTGGGGCGTGGTGCCCTGGAACGCGCCCTGCCGGAAGAGGTCGTGCATGAACGCCCCGACATTCAGCCGGACCTGCGACCAGAGCGGCTCGTCGTTCGGCTCGAAGACGATCCACTTGGTGTTGCGGTAGAGCGTCTCTTCAATATAGAGCGCCAGCCGACGGATCGGCACGTACTTCCACTGGTTGGCGAGCTGGTCGGCACCGCGCAACGTCCGCGCTCCCCACACCACCTGGCCGATGACCGGGAAGCTGCGTAGGCAGTTGAGGCCGAGCGGGTTGAGTTCCCCGTTCTCCAGGTCGGTCAGGTGAACGCTGAGGTCGCGCACGCCGTTGAGCGAGGCGTCCACCCCGGCGGGTGCCTTCCAGACGCCCCGTTGCCCGTCAGTTCGTGCATAGACGCCCGCGACCGCCCCGGAGGCAGGGAAGTCGGCCAGCATCCCGCCTTGAAGAGGGTCCGGCATGACTAGGCGCGGAAAATAGACCGCAGCGTTCGTCGCACCGTCGCCTTGTAGCGGGAAGGCCCGGATGCCAGCGAGCGCAGCGGTTAGGCTGTCCCAGGCGGTAGGCGCATCCACCAGGAGCAACGCCCTCCTGTCCACGCAGAGTTGGAGAGCGGCAGGCAGCGTGCCGCCGCCGGTGTCGGCATCTGGGATGCAGAGCAGGTTGAAGATGTCGGTCTTGAGCAGGGCATAGATCCCCGTCTTCGCGGCCGGGTCGCCCTGGTATTGGGCGTCGGTGATCGCGTCGCCCGGGGTGCCTCCGGCGGCCTGAACATAGTTCGCCGCCGCAGCTGCGCCTCCGCCCCCGGCACCACCTCCGGCTCCGCCTCCGCCCCCGGCTCCTCCGCCTCCACCGCCCCCGGCGGGTGGGGCAGGCGCGGCAGGGGTATCGGCGAACGGATCTTTGCCGAACGCCACATCCGAGCTGGGTGCCGGCCGTTTGTTGGTAACGGCGCTCGGTGCCAGGCTCACGAGTTGGGAGTCGGCAAGCACCTTATCCAATGTGCGCGATGATTTCGGGTCAATCGAGATGTTCAGGAACCGTTCTTGCGCGCCGGTCGCCATATCGCGGAGCGTCAAGTTATAGAGGTTCTTGTCGGTCGGATCGCTCGTGTTGTAGTCAACGCGGGCGCGGAGGCTCGAACCCCACTCACCGGGGCTGTTCGCCTGTAGCGTCGTGCCTCCGCCCAGGTCGAGTGTAGCGGCCTTCCCGTTACCGGCGACCCGCACGACCGCCGCCAAGCTGCCGCCGTTTAGGTAGTATTGGTAGACCGCGTAGCTCATCAGGCTGTCGCGTGACAGGCCCCCGTAGAGCCGCGTGAAGTCCGCCCAACTGGTGATCATGCTCGGCTCGTCCACAGGCCCGCGAGCCGCAGGGCCTACGAAGGCGGTGATCGAGGTGGGCACACCGACGATGGTGCGTACCGCGCTCGGTAACTCCTCGATATATACGCCGGGATATGTCGGATTGACTGGCATACTTACCTCTCCCTTTCAGTCTGTTTCGACTGGCTCTCCGCTTACCACAGGGCAAACCACTGCCCGCTTCCCGCTGCCCGGCACGACGGCCTAAACAACCACTTTCCATTCTACTGCGCCCGCTTGAGCCGGGGCTGATCTTGAAATGATTTTCCCATGAGATCCGGCTGAGATCCGGCCGAGGCCGGCATTATGGACTGCTGGGCGGCTTGGTGTTCCATGCAGGCACGAGATCCCGCACTACCCGGCTCATACCCCTCCAACTGGAGAAGCGTAGCTGCCGCCCAGATGCCGCATCCACCGCTTCGCCCCGCAACAGGCATCCATGCTCGTCCACCAACAGGCGCAGCACCACCGTGACATATTGCTTGTCCGAGAGTCTCTCATCTGTTTCGAGCGCCATGATGTGACCTCACGCCGACGCCCCCGTCGGCATGGCGCTACCATACCACCGGCCGCTGAGACCGGGCTGAGGTTTGGGTGAGATCCGGCTGAGGTTCCGTTGAGGTGTTGCTGAGATCTCGTTGAGATACGGCTAGATGCTATCAGGTGCAGAGCGAACCTGCTCGTAGAGGTCGGCTGTCAGGGCTTCGGGCAGCGCGTCGAACTCCGAACGCAAGATCTCGGCGCAGAGCCGATATTGTCGCAAAGCCTGGGCGCGTTCTCCCTGGCGGACGTAGCAGCGCATGATCAGCCGGTGGGCGTCTTCGCGGCATGGGTCGCTCGCCAGTAGCCGCCCCGCATACTCGATGCAGGCGGAGTAGTCTCCCCGCTCGTAGTAGTCGTCGGCCAGCCGCGCCAAGATGGTCAGGTAGCACGCCCGCAGCCGCTCGCGCTCCACAGCTGCATGTACATCCATCCCACTCCAGAGGTCGCCCGTGTAGACCGAGATGGCCCGCCCCCAGGCATCCAGCGCAGATCGGCGGTCGCCTAGCCGCCGGTGCCGGTCCCCCTCCTGCACCGCCTCCTCGAAATAGAGCAGGTCAATGCTCACCCCCGCGTCGCAGTTTAGCTGGTAGCAGCCCTCGACATGCACTATAGGCATGGCACCTCCAAGCAAAGGCCCAAGCTGTTTGCGGAGGCTGTAGATAAGGCTACTCAGCGCCTGCCCCGCCAAAGTCGGGTCATGGTCCGGCCAGATGATGCCGAGAATTGTGTCGCGCGGCACACACCGGCCATGCCGCAGCGCCAGCAGCGAGAGCAACGCCTCCGTCTTGCCGCCGCTTGGCACGACGACAGGGCGGCCCTCCTTGAGCAGGCCAAAGCTGCCCAGCAGGCGAATCATAACCGGCGGCTCGATTCCGCCCAAATGCCAACCGGCTTGCTGGTCAAGTTGTTGCAACATGGCAACCTCCTGGCTGGGAACATACATCAAATATCAGCAGGAGCATATCGGAAGAGAGCGTCGGTGCTGCCCCTATTCTAAGATAGAATTGCACCGGCGTCAACAAGGTTACGGGTGCAAACGTCCAGATTTGGTCTCAAATCGCCTTGACGCCCCAGCCGGCCATATGTACAATAATGCCGATGACGATTGACGAAGCCGCGCAGGCGTTCAAGGACGAACTGCTCGCCAAATCCCCGCGCACACTCAAGACATACAGCGCCGCCCTGCGTGCCTTCCGGCTCTTCCTGCTCTCCCTGAAGGTTGACCCTGCCGCCGCCCCGGTCACCGACCTGCGCGAGGACCATGTGCGCCAGTTCCTACTGAGTCTCTACCGCGAGCCGGTGCGTTACCGGGAGCCGAGCAAGGCCGAGAGAGTCCACCCCGGTGCCGCACAGCGCAGCGCCATGCCGTTCGCCGAGCGGACTGTGCGGACTTATGTCACCGCGGTAAACCGCTTCTACAGCTTCCTCGCACGCGAAGAACACACGACGCCGAACCTCGAAGTGGTGCGCGAAAAGCTGCGCGCCACCCGACGCCGCTTCTCCCCGTCTCCGCCCTTCGTCGGCACCGACACAATTGAGAGCATCATCTCCCACGTGAAAGCCCAGCCCGCCAAGCAGCTCCCCGCCGAGGATGTGAAGCGCCGGCGTGACATCGCCCTCATCGTCTTGCTGGCGCGCACCGGGCTTCGCCTCAGCGAAATCTGCAACCTCCGGCGGCGCGATATACGACCGAACGACGGCCTGCTCACCGTGCGGGGCGGCAAGGGAGGCAAAGACCGCGTGGTGGACATCAACGACGAGGTGCTCAAGACTCTGCGCGACTACTGGCAGCTATCCGACACCCTCCGCGCCCCCCATGACACCCGCGCCCTCGCCGACTTGCCGGTCGTCGCCGGCCACGACAAACGCTCGCCGCTTCTGCTTGCTATCTCGCCGAAAACGGTGGAACGGATAATTGATGGATATGTCGGCCAACTCCAGATCAGCGAGCATATCACGCCGCACTCGTTCAGGCACGGCTTCGCCACCCGCCTCGTCGAGAACGACGTGAACCTCCTCGTCGTGCAAGATCTGCTCGGCCACGCCAACCTCAACACAACCCAACTCTATGCACATCTCAGCGACCGCGCCCGCCGCGATGCCTACCGGCGCGTCTTTGGTCAAACAGAGCAAGATCAGAGCGAAAACAGAGAAAACTCTTGACTCTTGGCCGATTCTCTGCTATGATGTAACCAGCGAAAGGTTTAGCCAACGAGACCTTCGCGTTTACGGCCACCCCAGCCAAGGGGGTGGCCTTGCTTTTGCCCCGTGCCCGCCGCCGGTATTTCTGGTATAATGCCTGGATAGCATTGCCAGGAGGCGGATATGACCGACAGCCCTACTACCGAGCAAACCCCGCGCGCAGAGCGCACCGAACGCTACGACCCCAAATCCATCGAACCCCGCTGGCAGCAGCATTGGGCCGACACCGGCATCTACAACGTTGATCTGCGCGACAAGAGCCGCCCAGCCTACTACTTCCTCACAATGCTGCCCTACCCCAGCGGCGACCTCCACATCGGCCACTGGTTCACAATAACCCCCAGCGACACGCGCGCCCGCTACATGAGTATGCGCGGCTACAACGTCTTCTTCCCGATCGGCTTCGACGCATTCGGGCTGCCCGCCGAGAACGCCGCGATCCAGCGCAACGTCCACCCCAAGAACTGGACCTACGCGAACATCGGGAAAATGCACCGCCAGCTACACACGATGGGCGCTATCTTCCCGTGGGACCACGAGATCGTGAGCTGCGACCCCGAGTACTACCGTTGGAACCAGTGGTTCTTCGTGCAATTCTTCAAGCGCGGCCTCGCCTACCGTAAGTTCGCCCCGGTGGATTGGTGCCCCTCGTGCAACACGACCCTGGCCCGCGAGCAGGTCGTCGGCGAGGACCGCCGTTGCGAACGCTGCGACACCCCGGTGATCAAGCGCGACCTCTACCAGTGGCTCTTCAAGATCACCGATTACGCCGAGGAGTTGCTCGACTTCAGCAAGATGCAGTGGCCGGAGCGCGTACAGACCCTCCAGCGCAACTGGATCGGGCGCAGCGAGGGGGCGGAGGTCGTTTTCCCAGCCGAGCGTCCGACGGCAGGCCCGCCCGTCGAGATCCGCGTCTTCACCACGCGGCCGGATACGCTCTGGGGCGCGACCTTCATGGTGCTTGCCCCCGAACACCCGCTCGTGGCCGAGCTGACGACTCCGGAGCAGGCCGAGGCCGTCGCCGCCTATATCGCCCAGACCGGGCGCGAGAGCGAGATAGACCGCCTCGCCGAGGACAAGGAGAAGACTGGCGTGCCGATCGGGGCTGTGGCTATCAACCCCGTCAACGGCGAGCGCATACCGATCTACATCGGCGACTACGTGCTGCCGGGCTACGGCACCGGAGCGATCATGGGCGTGCCCGCGCACGATCAGCGCGACTTCGAGTTCGCCCGCAAGTACGACCTGCGGATCGTGCCGGTGATCGAAGCCGCTCCGGGCACACCCCCGCCCGACCCTGCCTCGATGACCGTTGCCTACACCGGCGACGGCGGCGCGATGGTCAACTCCGGCCCGATCAACGGCGTCACCGCAGGCCACGGCCCCGCCGAGAGCGTCGGGGCCGCGATAGCCTGGCTCGAGGCCGAGGGCAAGGGCAAGGCTGCCGTCACGTACCGGCTGCGCGACTGGCTGATCAGCCGCCAGCGTTACTGGGGCACGCCAATCCCGATAGTCTACTGCCCGACCTGCGGCGAGGTGCCGGTGCCCGAAGACCAGCTTCCGGTTTTGCTGCCAGAGGACGTTGACTTCCTGCCCACTGGCGAAAGCCCACTCAAACTCCACCCCACATGGCGCTTCACTACCTGCCCGGAGTGCGGCGGCCCCGCAGAGCGCGACACCGACACAATGGACACCTTCGTGGACAGCTCGTGGTATCACTACCGCTACCTCAGCCCGCACTACCCTGAGGGACCGTTCGACCCCGGTCTCGTGGATTGGGTGCCGGTGGACCAGTATACCGGCGGCATCGAACACGCGGTTATGCACCTGCTCTACACCCGCTTTTGGACCAAAGCTATGCGCGACATCGGCCTCGTCAGCTTCGACGAGCCGATGATCCGCCTCTTCAACCAGGGGATTATACTCGGGCCGGATGGCGCGCGCATGAGCAAGAGCAGGGGCAACGTTGTTGACCCAGACGATCTCGTGGCGGCATACGGCGCCGATGCGGTTCGCTGCTTCCTGATGTTCATCGGCCCCTGGGACCAGGGCGGCCCCTGGAACACACGGGGCATGGAGGGCATTAACCGCTGGCTGGGCCGGGTCTGGACACTGGCCCTTCTCCCCGCCCCAACTTTGGAGGGACGGGCAGAGGAAGATGCACCGGCTGAGACGCCTGCCGCGAACGAACTGCGCCGCCGCCTCCACCAGACGATCCGTAGTGTTGGCGAGGACACGGAGGCGTTCCACTTCAACACGGCGATCTCGGCGATGATGGAGCTGACTAACGCTCTGATGAAGGCCCGCGACGAACTCGCGGGCAGCCCGGTCTGGAACGAGGCGGTGCGGACGCTGCTGCTGCTCCTCGCGCCCTACGCGCCCCACATGGCCGAGGAACTCTGGGCGAGGCGCGGCCTGCCCTACAGCATCCACCAGCAGCCCTGGCCGACCTGGGATCCCACGCTGGCCGCGGAAGAAACCGTGGAGATCCCTGTGCAGGTCAACGGCAAGCTCCGCGACAAGATCCGCCTGCCAGCCGCCGCGGACAACGACGCCCTCGAAGCCGCCGCGCTCGCCAGCCCGCGCGTGCAGGAGTTCTTCGGCGGCAAGACGCCCAAGCGGGTGATCGTGGTGGCGGGCAAGCTGGTGAATGTGCTGGTGTAGCTTCACTTTATATTTGTAAAGGAGTACCCCACAAATGACCGACATGGCAATCCTAGCATCCTACGCGCACCCCGACGACGAGCAGGGGGTGACCGGCACCATGGCGCGCTGCGCCGCGAAAGGCATCCGCACGGGGCTGATCTGCGCCACGCGCGGCGAGATGGGCGAGATCGCCGACCCGGCGCTCGCCACGCCGGAGACACTCGGCGATGTCCGCGAGCAGGAGCTGCGCGACGCAGCTGCGCTCGCGGACATCCAGCGCGTGTGGTTCCTCGACTACCGCGACTCCGGCATGGCGGGCACCGAAGGGAACGAAGATCCGGCAGCCTTCATCAACGCCGACCCGAAGGAGGCTGTGAGGCGCATCGTCAGCATCATCCGCGAGTGGAAGCCGCAGGTCATCGTCACCTTCGATCCGTCGGGCGGGTACGGCCACCCCGACCACCTTGCGATCAATCGCTGGACCAGCGACGCCTTCCACTCGGCCGGCGACCCGGCGCAGTACCCGGAAGCGGGGCCTGCCTGGACCACGGCGCGCCTCTTCTACTCATCGATCCCGCGCAGCAGCCTGCGCCGCATGGCCGAACTGATGGGCGAGTACCGCTCGACCAGCGCCTTCCGCGACATAGACATCGAGAAGATGGGTATGCCGGACGAGATGATCACCAACACGGTAGACGTGGGCGACCTGGTTGACATGAAGCTGAAGTCGCTGCGATCCCACGCCACCCAGATGGACCCGAACAGCCCATTCGCCAAGATGCCGGCCGAGATGGGACGGGCCTGGCGCAGCAAAGAGACCTTCGCGCTCGCGGCAGGCACGCCCCTGCCGACAGCGGCCGACCCGGCCGACCTGTTCGCTGGACTCAGCTAGCATGGCGACCCAGAACGAGCCTGACGAGGCCGGTTTTGCGGACCTGGACCCGCCACCCCCACCGGCGCGACGGTGGCCGGCGATCCTTGTCGGGCTAGCGCTGGTTGCGCTGCTGCTTTTCGCCCTGGCCGATTGGTGGCAGCAGAACCGAGAGGCCACGGCGTACAGGGCGGGTGTCGGCGAAGTGGCCGCCCGCCACTGGGCCGAGGCTAAAGCCGATTTCACGGACGCCGCAGGGTTCAGTGACGCGCCCGCGCTGGTCCTGTCGGCAACCACCCAGCTCGGTCGCCTCGAAGATGGCTACCGGCGGATGACTGCGGCTACACAGGCCGGCGACCTGCTCGGCGCATGGCAGCAAGCTCGAGCAGTCGCCGGCATACAGCCCGACTACCGCGACATCGCTACACGGTTGGACGCTGCCCATCGGGCGCTGTTCACGCAGGGCTTGGCCGGCGTCGTCTATCTCCAGACGAGCGGGCCGCAGCCGGGCCTCCATGTCATCCGGCCGAACGGCAGCCCCGCCTATCTGCCGGGCACGGATCGCCGCAGCCGGGTCCACACGGTCGCTCCCGACGGCAGGAGCTTCCTCTACGATGTGCGACTCGCCTCGGGGCAGCGACGCCTGGCGGTTGCTGGCTTGAGGGACGGACCCCCGCCAGCCTTTGCGGCGCTGCCCGCCAGCTTTGACCCACAGGCCGAAGGGCTGTTTACTGCCGGCGGCGAGATCTGGGCTTCGTCGGGCGGGGGCCGGACCGAGGAGCTCTATGATCCCGCGCTCGCCACTGTCGCCGCCAAGCTCCGGATCCCCGATGGGGCGGTAGTCCTCGGAGCGTCGCCCGATGGGTCGGGGTTGCTGCTCGCGCGGAGCGTGCCCGGTGCTACTGGGGCCTTCAGCACAACCCTCATCCTGGCTGCCCATGAAGGCGCACCCTTGCCGGCTTTCGCGCTGCCCGGCTTCCTGCTGACCGGTGACCTAAGCCCCGACGGCCGGTATGCGACGGTGCTGACCGAAGAAGCAGGGGCGGCCATCACTCGCACTCTCTACCTGATCGACCTCGCCGCTCCGCGCCGGCCGCCACAGGAACTCGACAGGATCGCCTGGCAGGGTATCACCTCCGCCGCGCAGATGCGGACCACTTGGCTGCCGGGCACCCCGACGGGCGGGCTGGTGCTTGAACACAAAGACGCCTCCGGCCTGACCATCTTTCGCTACACACTGCCCAGCCTCGTCCGCTCGTCGGTGTGGGCCGGCCACGATGTGTTCCAACGCGACGAGCAGGCCGCCCTCTGCCCCAACGGCGGCGCACTCGCCTTGCGCGTACAGCTCGACGACCGAGACTACCTGGCTTGGGTGCCGCTAGCCGGTCCGTCCGCCTTCACCCTGCCGTTCAAGTTCATAGACGGACAGCTGGCGGAACCGGCCTTCGCCCCGCGCGGCGCGTACCTTATCTACAGCGTCCGCAACCCCAGCGGCCTCGACCAGGGCACGACCGATACGCTCTACAGTCTGCCGGTGCCGCCCGATGGCACCGCGCCAAGATTGCTGGCCCGCGCGACCAGGATGTACGATAGCCGCTTGCCGACGTATGCCCTGGCGGCGAGCGGGGCGATGGCGGCGTTCGTCGCCTCCGGCGGCGATCTCCACGCACGGACCCTCGACGGCTCCGCCGACAAAGTGTTCGCGCATGGCGTGGCGGCGGTTTGGGCGCTCGCCGCCCGATAAGATGGGAGGCTTGGTATGAAGATGGAGCGACGAACACATTTTGGTCTGACACTCCTGGGGCTGCTGCTGGCGGCAACCGCAACCCTGCCCACCGCCCCCACGCACGCAGCGCCACCCACAGCCCCCACCACGGCTCTCGGGCGGATAGACGCCCAGACGAGAGACCGACTGCGGCGTATCTGGCAGGCAGGGCAGCAGATGGGCAGGCGCGCGCATGTGCTGGCTAAGGTCGGCGACAGCATCACTGCGTCCGGCTCCTTTCTGTCGGACATCGGCGACGGCAACGTAGCCCTCAGCACCCACAAAGAACTCGCCCCGATTATCGCGTACTATCGCGCGATCCGGGTGGACCACGCCGGCGGCATAGCCCACAACTCGCTGAACCGCCGCAGCCTCACCGCGCGCGCGGGTTGGACTACAGCAGATCTCCTCGCACCCCCCTCGGGGGCCTCCGCGCCGTCTCCGCTCAAACAGGAATACGACGCGATCAACCCATCCGTCGCCGTGATCATGATCGGCACAAACGACCTCGACCGCATCAGTGTCGAGACCTTCCGCACCAACCTCGCAGACGTGGTGGACAGGACTCTCGAGGCCGGCATCATCCCGATACTGAGCACGGTCCCCGACCGGATGGACAGCCCGGCGGCAGCCGCAGAGACCGCCGGGTTCAACGGCGCGATCCGCGACCTCGGCGCACTCGAACACCTGCCGGTGATAGACTATTGGGCCGGCCTACAGTCCCTACCGAGCCACGGCCTCGCCGCCGACTTGGTACACCCCAGCATCTACCCGAGCACGCACCCCAGAAGCGGCTCAGTCACCTTCACATCCCGCGCGCTGACCTACGGCTGGAACCTCCGCAACTTCCTGACGCTCGAAATGCTCGCTAAGTTCAAGCGCATCGTGATCGACGAAGGCACGCCCGACCCCTAGCGCGCTTGCACCGAGCCGCGTATGGTGCTATACTCAGCTCAACGACTGTCTAGACGTGAGACGCGCGGAGCTATTCACCCCAAAAGCGAGGTACTGTATATGTCTATGGCACCGTCCGAACCGCAGCCCGATCCTCAGCCCGATCCTCAGCCTGAGCCTCAGCCCGCCGGACGGCATGGGCTTCCGGCATCTGCGGGGTTGCTGGTTGTGGCGCTGGTCGTGGCGGCGCTTGTGCTGCTGCTGACCCAGTTGCTCCGCACAGGCCCCGCACAGGTGGGCGTCGCGCCCACAGTCGCTGCCACGACGGGTGCGGGTCTACCGGCAACAGTCGCCGGGCCGGGCGGCACCATGACGAACACCGGCGCACTCAACTCGACCGCCACGGCCAGTCCTGCGGTCACCGGGCCTGTCGCCACAACTGCCGCACAACTGCCGCCGGCCCGACCGACCGTGGTTGTGCAAAGCACGGTGAGCGGCACGGCGTCTCTGCCCGCATCCGCACAGGCGAGCGTGCAGGCACAGGGAACGGTCGGGGGCACAAACTCGCTACTGCCTTCCCCGCAGGTGAGCGCGCAGGCGCAAATTACCGTCGGCTCTACGAGTCCGATTCCGCAGTCGCCGCAGCCGAGCGCGCAGGCGGGTGGGGCGATCACCGGCACAGACGTGCTCGCGCCCACGCCTGTGCAGGGAACCGGCACGGGCACTCCGGCATCGGGGCTATCGGTGATCGACACGAGCGGCGCGGCGTATCTCTGCCCGCATAGCCAGGGCTGCACCGACCTTGCCGGCCCCAACATGTCGTTGGGCACGGGCGGGGAGGTCCGCACGGGGCCGGGAGGCACCGTGCGCCTCCAAACCCCAGCAGGGCTTATCACCCTCGGCCCCGACAGCACGCTGCGCGTAGGCGGGATAGACGATCAGCAAACACGGCTGACACTTGCGGCAGGGCGTGTGGTGGCGCGGTCTGCGGCGGGGCGGCAAAGCGCCTTCGTGGTCAGCTCGGGGCTGGTGACGGTGACTGGCGCGGGCAGCACGTTCAGCGTGTCGTCGCAGACGGTGAGCCTGCCGGCAGCGCCCGGCCAGCAGTCGAGCGTGCGGGTCACGGTGCCGGCTGATGCGGCGCACGGCGTGCATATCAGTTCGCCGAGCACGGGAGTGAGCATGGATGTGCCGCAGGGCCGCCAGGTGGACGTATTGCCGACAGGAGCGCCCACATCGGGGCCGATCACGAGCGACGAGGCGGCGGCGCTCGCGGCGCTCGGCACCGGTGCGCCACAGTCCACGCCGGGCGCGGTGGCAGGGATCACTGAGCTGCCGATACCGTTCGCGCCACCGATGCCGAGCGGGGTGGTCACCGCGACGATTGTGTTGACGCCTCCGCCGGACGCCACGATGGTCCCGGTGACTGTGCAGCCGCACGGTGAAACCACGTCTACGCCTGCCGCCGGGGTAAACGCCCTGCCCGTGCCCAGCGCAGCGCCCTCGACGACCGCCCCGCCGGCCGGCACGCCGTCAGCAGCAGACATGTTCGCGGCGGCGTTCACGGCGATGGGCAAGGTGCCGAGCTACACTTTCGGCCTCACAAATGGCCCGGACCCGGCGACTGCCGAGTTCGGCGCGGGAACTTTTGCCCCAGGTGCCGCTTGCTGGACGGTTACCTCCAAGGGCTATCGCGCCGACTACCAAGTCCGAGGCAACACCGTCTACACTCGCCCAGGCACCGGCCCCTGGCAGCTGCTCACCGCCTCGGAAGACGTCACCGTCCAGCTCACTTTCTGGAGACTGCTCGGCTTGATCGGCCCGGCGACCGCAACCGACCTCGGCAGTTCGCAGTTCGACGCGGTGACGGTGCATCACCTGCGTGCCCAGATTGCCGTCGGCAGTGGCGGTGCCTCATGGATCGGCGCATGGCTCGATGCCTTCGTAGGTGCAGATGATCACCTCGTCCGCAGCCTGATCATCTACGAGGGCGACCCGAAAACGAACAACGCCGTGTTCAAGATGGGCCTCAGCAGCCTCGGCGATGCGCCACCGTGCCCCCCACTGGCTGGCGGGCAGTAGGCTCTTAGGGGTAAACCCTCGGCCGGCAGGAGGTCGCTATGACAGCCTCGGAGCACGCTGAAATCCAGCACGGGCATTACATTCATGCTAATGGCCTGGACATCTACTACGAAGAGCATGGTCAAGGCAAGCCCCTGCTTTTGATCCATGGTGGTATCCTCACCGGCGAATCGTGGCAACCGTATCTCGCGGCCTTTGCTGAACACTACCGCGTGATTACGCCTGACAGCCGGGGTCATGGCCGGACCGCCAATCCAACGGGCATGATGAGCTTCCGGTTGTTGGCTGATGATGTGGCGGCGCTCGTGCCGGCGCTTGATCTCCGGAAGCCACTGATCTGCGGCTACAGCGATGGTGGACAGGTTGCGCTGGAGATCGGTATGCGCTATCCCGACCTGCCCCAGGCCCTGGTCGTCGGTGGAGCTTACATCGAGCTTACCGAGGCGTCTCGCACATGGGTGCGGTCCATACTCGGTGATGAACAGTCGCCGGCTGTTGATACCGAGCAGTTCGAGCGCGACAACCCAGGCTTCGCGGCGATGCTCCAACGGAGCCATGGATCGGGCAATTGGAAGACGTTGTTGAAACAAATCAAACCGATGTGGAACGCGCAGTTGAACTACACCCAGGATGATTTTGCCGGGGTCGCGGCACCGACCCTGGTACTGCTTGGCGACCGCGACGGCTTTGTCCCAGTCGAAGAAGCGGTCGAGATGTACGGCCTGCTACCCAATGCCGAACTTGCAGTGCTTCCCGGCTCGGAACACACCGACTTCATATTCTCGCCCGCGAAAGTTGCAATCCTCCAAGCCATCATATTGGACTTTCTGCTGCGGCACAGCGATTCGGGCGACGGGACCAAGCCATCCGAGCTTACGTCCTAGTGCTCACACGACTACAGATTGTGTATAATTAAGCTATGACAGACGACCTGGCTGCGCCACGGCAGAGGGCGCGTGTGGCGCGGGCGGCACAAAGCACCGGGCGGGTCCGCCGCCGGAGTGCGGGCTACCGGGCATACCCCACAGAGCCGGGGGCGCGGCCGCTGTTCGTTGTGCGGCGGCGGACGCGGCTGAGACGCGCGCCTATCGTGAACAGGGGGGCAAATCTACGCAGGGTGTTGGCGGGGTTCGTGGGGAGCGCGCTACTGCTGTTTCTGTTGGTGCTCGGCGGCTTGGGAATGAGCGGATGGTGGGCGTGGAACTACTACACGACCGGGTTGCCGACGCTTGACAGTCTGCAAGTCAACAACGCCGACCAGTTCCAGAGCAGCAAAATCTACGACCGCAAGGGGCGGCTGCTCTACGAGATCAGCGACCCACACCTCGGCAAGCGGACGTATCTGAGCATCGACCAGCTGCCTCCGGACCTGATCAACGCGACGATCGCGGCCGAAGACCCGACGTTTCGGGAGAACAGCGGCATAGATTGGCGCGGCCTGGTGCGGGCTGCCTATATCAACATCAGCGGCAAGGGGACGAGCGGCGCAAGCACGATCACCATGCAGCTTGTGCGGCGCGTCATGCTGCCGGAGCACGACGCGCCGACCATCAGCCGCAAGATCCGCGAGGCGATACTGGCGAACCAGTTGGGCCAAGTCTACAGCAAGGACCGTATCCTCGAGACCTACCTGAACGACATCTACTACGGCTCGTTGGCCTACGGCGCGCCCGCCGCAGCCGAGGTCTATTACGGGGTGGCCGCGAAGGATCTCGACCTGGCGCAATCCGCAATGCTCGCGGGGCTTCCCCAGGCCCCCTCCGACTACGACCCGCATGTGAATTACGCTTCTGCCAAGCTCCGCCAGGGATATGTCTTGCGCCAGATGGTGAGGTACGGCTTCGTCACGCAGGGCGAGGCCGACAAAGCCGCTGCGGAGGATGTACACCCCGCCCTGCCCACCAGCGCGTCCGGCACGCCCCTAGCACCGCACTTTGTGGATTATGTGCGCGCCATCCTCGACGACCGATACGGCACCGCGATGGTCAACCGGGGCGGCCTCAAAGTGATCACGACACTCGACCTCGATTACCAGGATCTCGCGCAGCGCGTCGCGTCGGAGCAGGTCGCCGCGCTGAAGGCCGACAACGCGACGAACGCCGCGCTGACGGCGATCAACCCGCGCACTGGGGAGATACTCGCCATGCTCGGCAGCGTGGATTACACCAACCCGAACTTCGGGCAGGTGAACGTGGCGGTCTCGCCTCGCCAGCCTGGGTCGTCGTTCAAGCCGTTCACCTACGTGACCGCCTTCAAGGAGGGCTACACTCCGGCCTCGATGCTGGCCGACATCCCGACGAAGTTCGACGCGGGGCCGAACCAGCCGCCCTACGAGCCTAAAGACTACGACCTGAAATATCGGGGGCCTGTGCTTGTCCGGCAGGCGCTCGCCAACTCGCTGAACATACCCGCGGTCTCGATGCTGCAAAAGGCAGGCGTCCCGAAGGTGCTTGCCACCGCACACGACATGGGGATCACGACGTTGCAAGGCGACCCAAGCCAGTACGGCCTTGCCCTCACGCTCGGCGGCGGCGAAGTCACGCTCCTCGACATGACGAGCGCCTACGGCACGTTCGCGGATCGGGGAGTGCACATGCCGCCGCAGGCGATCCTCGAGGTTCGCGACGGAAGGAACAACCTGCTGTTCAAGTACGACCCCGACAAGGCACAGGCCAACCGGGCGATCACCCCGCAGCAAGCCTACCTGATCACCAACATCCTCTCGGACAACGCAGCGCGCACGCCGATATTCGGCGCGAACAGCGCGCTCAAACTCAGTCGGCAGGCAGCCGCCAAGACCGGCACGACCGAGGACTACCGGGATAGCTGGACGCTCGGCTACACGCCGAACCTGGTGGTGGGCGTCTGGGTCGGCAACGACGACGACCGGCCTATGTCGAAGGTGGCAGGCTCGCGGGGGGCGGGGCCGATCTGGCACAACTTCATGGAAGGCGTCTTCGCCGGACCGAACCTCGAGGCGGACCTCAAGCTGCCCAGCGAGGCCGCACCTCCGACCACTTTCGAGGAGCCGCCGGGTATGGTTCGCGCCCAGGTCTGCGCGACATCCGGACTCAAGCCGAACGAGGCGGACACGGACATCATCACCGAATTGTTCATCGCGGGCACCGAGCCTCAGCAGGTGTGCAACCTCCACAAGCTGTTCAACGTCTGCATCGTACACAAGACGCCGGAGTTGGCGAACGCCGATTGTCCGCCCCAGTCGGTGATACAGCGCCCATACTTGGTGCTGCCCGCGGAGTTCGATGCCTGGGCCGCCACGCAGCCGAAGCTGCTCGTGCCTCCGAGAGCTGTCTGCTGCTTCCCGACGCCGACGCCCGCAGTGACGCCGACCCCCGAGATCACCGACACGCCGATCCCAGGCCTTGCGCCGCCGATCGACATCCCGTATCCGACACCCCGACCGCCGGACCCGGAGAACAATGCGTTCCCAGGCGCGGTGGCCGTCATCACCGCGCCGCGCCCCGGCCCTGCGGTCAACGGCGCTGTGGTGATCGTCGGGAGCGCGGCGGCTGACGACTTCGATCACTACATGCTTGATTACAGCCCGGATGTCGGCATCCACGTCTGGAGTCCGGTCGGCAACCCGGTGACCGCACCCGCGCACAACGAGATTCTCGGCGGGCTGAACACCGACCCGATAGCCGAAGGCAGCTACATACTCCGGCTGACAGTGGTGGGCACGGCAGGCGAGACGCGCCAGTATACGGTCCCCATCCGCGTGGAGCGCAGCAAGCCGACTGTCAGCCTGCTCACCCCGCTCGATGGCAGCCCCTACTATGCGGGCGAGACCGTCACGATGAATGCCGACGCGAGCGGGCCGCTCGGCGTGGCCGGAGTCGAGTTCTATGTGGACGATCTGCGGCTGGCCGTAGTCTATAACCCGCCGTACCAGGCGACCTGGACCGCGACGGCCGGAGAGCACACGCTCGCCGTCGTCGCCTACAGCGCCGCAGGGCAACACACATCGAGCGCCCCGGTCTCCATCACAGTCGCCGATTACCCGACGGCGCTGCCGACGCCGCCCCCGTCCTTCGCCATCGTCAGCCCCCAGAACCAGTCCCAGTTCTCCGGCCCCAGCCTGGCAGTGGTTGTGGCAGCCGGACCCGACGCGGCTGTTGCCCGCGTGGACTTCTATGTTGACGGGTGGAACGTCGCGTCGGTCCAGGGGCACGACAGCTTCCAGATGAACTGGCAGACTATCCCCGGCAAGCACACGATCATGGCGATCGGCTACGATGCCGCCGGCGGGGAGGTTGCACGCAGCCGGATCACCGTCAGCAGTCATTAGGAGGAATCGGATGCCCGACACCCAACCCAAACCACGATCCCACAAGTTCCGCGCCGAGATCAGTCAACTCCTGAGCATCCTCGCGCACTCACTCTACACGGAGCGCGAGATCTTCCTGCGGGAGCTGATCTCGAACTCGTCGGATGCGCTCAACCGCCTGCGGTTCGAGCAGTTGACCAACCAAGACGTGCTCGATCCGGAGGCTGAGTTGGCGATCCGCGTGGAGGTGGACAAAGATGCGCGTATCTTGCGTGTCGGCGACACCGGCATCGGCATGACGAGCGCCGAGCTGATCGAGAACCTCGGCACGATCGCACAGTCGGGGGCGATGCGGTTTCTGGACCGGCTGAAAGACGATCGGGAGAAGGGTGCCGAGATCATCGGGCGGTTCGGCGTGGGCTTCTACTCGGTCTTCATGGTGGCCGACGAGGTGAGGGTGACCTCCCGCTCGTACCGGCCCGACGCGAAGGCTGTGGAGTGGGTGTCGCGCGGGGAGAACACCTACACGGTCGGCCCTTCGGACAAGGCGACGCGGGGCACGACGGTCGAACTCAAGCTGCGGGAGGACGCGGCGGAGTTCCTCGACACCTGGCGGCTCGACTCGATCATCCGCAAGCACTCGGACTTCATCGCCTTCCCGATATATGTGGGCGACGGCGATGCGCCGGTGAATCGGCAGGTCGCGCCCTGGCGTCGCCGCCCAAACGAGGTCAGCGAGGAGCAGTACACCGAGTTCTACAAACAACTGACCTTCGACATGCAGCCGCCGCTCACCCATATCCACTTCGTGGCCGATGCGCCTGTCGAGGTGCGGGCGCTGCTCTATATCCCCGCGCACCAGGAGCAGGGGATGCTGCGCTTGCGGACCGAGGATGGGCTACAGCTCTACTCTCACAGCGTGCTGATCCAGGAGTATTGCACCGACCTGCTGCCGAAGCATTTCCGCTTCGTCGAGGGCGTGGTGGATTCGGAGGATCTGCCGCTGAACATCTCGCGGGAGACGGTGCAGATGCAGAGCAACCGGGTGATGGAGCGGCTGCGGGGGATTCTGACGAAGCGGGTGCAGACCGAGTTGGAGAAGATGGCGGAAGAGCCGGAGAAGTATAGAGCCTTCTGGAACTCGCTCGGCGTCTTCGTCAAGGAGGGAGTGGCGACCGACCCGGGCGCGCGGGTGCCGCTTGCGCGACTGCTCCGCTACCAATCGTCGCGCACAGAGGGCGACGAGCTGACATCCCTTCAGGCTTACGTGGAGCGTATGAAGCCGGAGCAGGAGGCGATCTACTATGTGCTTGCCGACAACCGCCGCTCCGCCGAGGCCAGCCCACATCTCGACCAGTTCAAGGCGCACGACCTCGAAGTGCTGTACTGGATCGAGCCGGTGGACAGCTTTGTGGCCGTCAGCCTACAGGAGTTCGACGGCAAGAAGCTGCGAAACGTCGGCGACCCCGACATCTCCCTACCGCCGCTCGCCGAGGGCGCGGAGACCCCGGAGCCGGTGCCTGCGGAGGAGTTTGCGCCGTTGCTGCTGCGCTTCCGCGAGGTACTCGGTGAGCGGGTGCTGGAGGTGCGGGAGGCGAAGACGCTCACGGCAAGCCCCTGCCGCCTCGTCTCCCCGGCCAGCTCTCAGGATCGCGACATGGAGCGTGTGCGCCGCTACATGGACCAGCAGTGGGCAGCGCCGAAGAAGATCCTCGAGCTGAACCGGAACAGCCCGCTGATCGCGCAGCTCGCGGCCCGCGTGAGCGCAGAGCCCGCCGACCCGATGACCGACCTGATCATCGAGCAGCTTTACGACAGCGCGCTCCTCCAGGAGGGCCTGCACCCAAACCCCGCAGACATGGTGGGGCGCATACAGCAGCTCATGGAAGCCGCGGCGAAGTTTTGAGTTTTGAGTTTTGAGTTCTGAATTGAGTACGGCGGTTCGTAGTGAGCACTTTAGTGCTTCGTCGCCGGGTCCGGCAGACTACTTCTAATTCATAACTCAAAACTCAAAACTCAAAATTACGCACGCCGGGTGCGGCGAGGCTCGGTGCCTGTCGGGGCGAGCGCGGGTTCTGGAGCAGGGGCGGTCTGTGCGGCTTGCTTGTCGATCCGCGCGGAGAGCCGCCGGTAGAGGTCGCCAACTTCGTCGGCGGTGAGGCGGGTGAGGTCGCTCTTGCCGTTGCAGTAGTGGCGCGCCGCCACGGTTAGGTCGGCGTCGGTCAGGCCGTGTTCCAGCGCGAGCGCGCGGAGGTCGTCGAGGGTGGGACCGGCGGGGCGGAGCAGCGCGGGGGCCGCCTGCTCTTCGAGCAACTCAGAGACTTCGGGCACGGCGGGGCCTTCGTGGACCACGTTCGCGCCTATCTGCGCCAGGAAGTCAGCGAAGGTCGGGTTGACCAGCTCCATCCCGATCGGGAAGGCGGGGCTGTTCGTCTTGATCACACGGAAGACACGCTCCGTCTGGAAGTCGGCGACCCGCACGCTCGCCTCGACCATCACATCCACGAAGTATTCGAGGCCGCCGCTCGTCATCGGGAGCACGCGGCCCATCTCGTTCTCCTCGCGCTCCTCCTTGCCCTTCGCCGCGATCTGGTCGGTCACGACGACGCACGCGCCGCTGTCAATGCAGAGCCGCCGGAGCACTTCCTGGAAGATCATCTGGTCTGCGGCGAGTTCGTCGGCGGTCGGCTGGGCGATGGGATCGCCGGTGCGCTCTCGCACGGCTTGCACCGTCTCGCGGTGCTTGCGCCCAAAGTACATCGCCCAGGAGTCGAGGACATAGCAGCCGTAGTTCTGGGCCTTCCCCTCGCCAGCCAGCGCCCACTCGATGAACTCCGGCAGCTCATCGGGATGCTCGATCTCGATGGCGTCGAAGCGGCTGCCGTCGCTGCCCGGCAGCAAGCGCGCCTTGCGCTCCACATCGAAGTAACAGAGCCTGCCCAGCCCAGCCTCGGCCATGCTCGACGCGAAGACGGACTTGCCCGAACCTGCGCCGCCGCGCACCGCGATCACCAGACGTTGGCGGCGGGGCCGCCGGCTCAGAGGATTGACCCGCTTGTTGTTCATCGCACTTCCCCTTTCTCTACACGCTCAACGATCAGCTATCAGCCGCCAGCTTTCAGCCGTCAGCTTTCAGCCGTCAGCTGTTAGCTGCGGACTGGACGCTGACGGGGTTATTATACCACATTCCGCACGGATGTTCTAGGTGCAGGCGACCATGCTACGCACTACGTCCCGGCAGATCATCATCAGGGGTTGGGTGCCGCGCCGGGTGAAGATGACGGTTCGGCGCTCGGGGCCGCGGAGCTTGAGGCGTGGCCTTAACGCCTCCGGCTCGAGCGCGATGCCACGCTTCTTCAGTTCGACCGTGCCCACGGCGAGCGCGGCCAGCCTGCGGTTCAGCGCCTTGAGGTTGAAGGGGTGGACTTCCTCCACGAGGAAGCCGCGCGCGAAGGGGGTGTCCAGGGACGACGGGCCGGTGAGATACGCGATATGCGGGTCGATCTGGGAGAGGCCGAGCGTGTGGGCGAGATGGCGCACCAGACCGGCGCGTACCACTGCGCCGTCCGGCTCGTATAGATATGCCTGGGGCGGCGTCACCGGGCAGGCATCGGGGGCGCCGGCGTTGGTCAGTGTGCGGGCGGCGGGGAGGAGCGTCGCGCGGCGTCGGACGCCGGGCGTCGCAAGGCCGCGCGTCCATAGTACGGCTTCTTTCACGTCACCGCCGAGGGAGACGATCTCGACCTCGCCTATTTGGCCGCCTGCGAGAAGTTGCGCGTAGTCGATCCCTGGCGCGGCCTTCACCGCCAGGTCGGTCGTGGCGAAGGCCGCGAGCACAGCGGACAACGGCGGCTCGTAGTCCTCCGGGCGAAATATCCGCCGTCCCTCCGCGCCGCGGCGACCGGGGTCGCAGAAGGCCGCATCGAACTCGCCGGCCGGGGTCGGGAGCGCGAGCAGATCGGCGCAGACAAAGAGCGCGGCCCTGTCGTAAACGCCGAGGTTATGGCGTGCGAGCCGCAGCCGGTGCAGGTCGTGGTCAAAGGCCGCCAGCTGGGCCGCCGTGTGCGCGAGGGCAAGAGCGTCTCCGCCGATGCCGCAGGTCAGGTCGGCGGCGCGCCGCCCAGCGAAGCGCGCCGCGCTGTGGGCGGCTACAGATTCCCCGCTGGCCTGTTGCAGGCCCTCCGCCGTGAACAGCATCTGCCCCGCCTGCGCGAACTTCGTCGCTCCGCGCACCCGCAGAGTCGCCTGCTCGAGCACGGCACCCGCGAGCGGCGCGGGCAGATCGCGGCGGAGTGCGCTGAGGCTAGCGAGCCGGTGCCGCTCGTCCAGAGGCAGGCCCGCGGCGACCGCCAGCCAATGCACTCCCTCACCAGACAGCAGGAAGCTGAGCGCGAACTCAGGCGTGGTCATATCACCCATCTACGCGAACAGGTTTGTCAGCCAACGGCGGAGCGGCTTATAGCGTGGGCGCTCATAGTCGCCGGGCAGCAGCGCCCTCATCTCCGCCGAGAGTTTCGTCGTCTGCTCCCGCGCGCGCTCCCTGCGGTCGCCCATGAACTCCGCAGGATAGACGGCAGGGCCGATACGCATCGTCAAGGTGCGACGCAGCCAGAGCTGCTTAGTGCCAGTCAGCCCGACGGGCACCAGAGGCACCCCGGCGGCTTGGCTGAGGTACGCGGCGCCATCTTGTAGCGGCAACAGCCTTCCCTCCGCAGTGCCCTCGACGGTGCCCTCGGGGAACGCCACGAGAGACCCGCTGCGGCGCAACACCTCCAGCGAGACGCGCACCGCCTGCGCCGGGCGACCGTAGTCCACGGGGATCAGGATCTTCAGCGTATTGATTATCCAGGTGCGAAACCAGGTCAGATCCCGGACGTTTTCGTTGCCCAAGAGATAGATGCGCGGCTCGATGGGGAAAAACAGCAGCAGCAGAAACGTATCCGCCCAGCCGAGGTGATTCGAGCAGATGATGATCGGCCCGGGCGGCACTCCGGCAAGGCCACGCACCCGCACACGAAAGAAGACTTGGAAAACACCACGCAGCAGCGCACGGAAGGCGCGGAGCTGCCGCCCTGCCGGCCCGAGGTCTCCTCGCGGCAGGCGGATCTCACGCGCAACATCCTTCGTCGGCCCCATACCAGCCCACCTACCTCAATCCAAAGTAGCCCCACTATACCGCACGGGCACGGGCACGTCAAACGAGTGCGGAGTGCGGGGAGACGGCATGGGGCCGCCGAGACGGCGGCGGTACGGGAAGCCTGCGGGCGGTGGAGGACGGCGGCCCAAGTTGACGTGGTAGGCGGATTGCGCCATAATCTAGCTGCCGGCGATGGAACGAGGGAGGCTCAGGATGAAGGCGGAAATCTATGGCGGTCACAGCTTGCCGCGCGCTGCCGAGTTGGTGGTGATCGGGGGCGGGATCGTGGGGGCGGCGACGGCGTTCTTCGCGGCGCGGGCGGGGCTGCGGGCCGTCATCTTGGAGAAGCGCCCCGCCCTCTGTAGCCTCACGACCCCGGCCTCCACGGGGGCGTTCAGGGCGCAGTTCGACAACCCGGAGGAAATCGGCCTGGTGCGCGAGGGGATCGCCCTCTTCGAGAACTTCGCCGAGGCCACGGGGCTACCCGGCTACGACATCGCGCTCCGCGAGCAGGGCTACCTCTGGCTGGCGACGAGCGCACCGGGCGCGGCTCGCCAACGCGAGATAGTCGAGCGCCAACGCATCTGGGGCCTCGATGATGTGGAGTTGTTGGACGGCGACGAGGCGCGCTACCGCTTCCCATACTTGGCACCCGATGTGGTCAGCGCGCGATACAGGGCGGGCGACGGCTGGCTCGACGTGCGTAAGCTGACGATGGGCTACGTGCTCGCCAGCCGCGCCGACTTCTTCACGGAGACCGAGGCGACCGGCTTCGAGACTAGAGGAGGGTGGATCTCCGCGGTGCAGACGAGCAGAGGGCGGATCGAAACCGATCGGGTTGTGATCGCGGCAGGCCCGTTCTCCGGCGTGGTCGGTCGGCTCGCCGAGATCGACCTCCCCCTGTCTCTGGTGAGACGGCAAAAGCTGATCATGCCCGCCGTGCCGGAGGTGCCGGCCTGGGCACCGATGACTATAGATGAGGAGACGGGAGCGCATTGGCGTCCGGCTTTGGGCGGCGCGTTTCTGCTGTGGACCGCGCCCGGAGTGCCGCCCGGCCCCCCGCTCGACGACGTGCCCACCAGCGCGGACTTCGCCTTCGCGCTGCTTAATCCCGCAGACTCTCACTCCGTCGCCCGTATAAGCCCCTTCTGGCGCGATGTCTGGGCACGCAACACGAGCCAGTGGTTCCTACAGGCGGGGCAGTATGCCTACACTCCGGATCACCGTCCCTTCCTGGGACCGACCCCGGTTGGCGGCCTTTACCTGAACTGCGGCTACAGCGGTCACGGCATAATGGCGAGCTCGGGAGGCAGTCGCCTCGCGGTTGACACTCTGACCGGCAGCGTCCAGCCCGCCGAGAATCCGTTTCGGCTGGACCGCCCGCTCCTCGAACGCCCGCTCGATATACTGTAGCAGCGGGCAATCTGTCGGTCCCTGTTTGACGCGGGCATCACGGCCGGGGTATAATAGCTTGTAAGCTGTCAACAGTCAGCTTTCAGCTTTCAGCTTTCAGCAGTCAGTGGTCGGTCACGTAATATGCATCACGCAATACGCACTAACCACTAATCACCAACAACTAACCACTATGCCCGCCGTCACACTTTACAGCAAACCGAACTGCCCGCTCTGCGACGAGGCCCGCTACCACCTGGGGCGCATACTCGCCGCCGTGCCGGACGCGCCCTCCTGGGAACTGCGTGAGGTGAGCATCCTCGATGATGAGGAGCTGTTCGCCGCGTACCACGAGCTGATCCCGGTCGTCTCAGTGGGCGGCGGTCCGCCCCTAACCGCCCCCGCCTCGCTCGATCCGGCGCGGCTGTGGTCGGTGATCGGTGGTCAGTGGTCAGTGATCAGTGGTCAGCAAGCGGAAACCGACAAGGGGCAACGCGCAATACGCAATACGCAGTACGCCGCAAGGGGCGGCGGCGGCATGGACCGTATCGGCTATTGGATCGCCGACCACTGGCTGGGGGCGGTGAACACGGTTGTCGGGGTGTTCGCGCTGCTGCCCTGGCTTGCGCCGATCTTCGCGCGGCTTGGATGGTGGTCGCTGGCCGACCCGATCTACACGATGTATATGTTCTTCTGCCATCAGTTGCCGGAGCGGGCAGGCTTCATCTTCGGCTACCAGGTGGCATATTGCTATAGGAACACCGCGATCTACACCAGCGTGTTCCTCGCGGGGCTGCTCTACTCGGCGGCGCGGGATGGAGCTCCCTGGCCGGCATGGATGCGGAGGCCGATCCGCCCGACGGTCTTCGTGCTGCTGTTGCTGCCGGTGGCCGTGGACGGACTGACGCACATGCTCGGCTTCCGCGAAGACAACGCCTGGTTCGACACGCTCACCGGCGGGCGCTTCGGCGATTTCTCGGTGGGCGACACGATAGGCACGCTCAACTGGTGGCTCCGCGTCATCACGGGTGTCATTTTCGGCTTCGCTGTGGTACAATTCATCTACCCGTGGGTGCAGACCGCACTCAACGAGAGCCGGAGCGCGTCCCGGTATATCCCGCAGTTTCAGCAAGGGAGAGTTTAGGCGAATGGATGCTAATCAGCTTAACATATTCGTGGCGTTCGGGGTCGGCTTTCTGTCGTTCGCCTCGCCATGCTGCCTGCCGTTGGTGCCGGTCTACCTCGGCTACATGACCGGCACCACGGCGCAGAGGGGCACCGGACTGATCGCGGCGGCGCGCTGGAGGTTGCTGCTCCACTCCCTCGCGTTTGTTGCCGGGTTTTCGCTGATCTTCATACTGATCGGCGTGGCAGTCGGCGATCTGAGGGACTGGGTCTTCGAGTATAAGACGCAGGTCGAAGCCGTGATCGGTATACTGCTGATCCTTTTCGGGCTGCACACCCTCGGCATCTTCAGGATCTCGCTCTTCAACATCCAGCGCCCGGTGGAGTTCCACCCAAGCAAGCGGCTCGGCTATCTCCGCTCGCTGATGATCGGAGTCGGGTTCGCGCTCGGTTGGACGCCGTGCAGCAGTTGGGCGCTCGGCCTGATGTCGGGCATGGCTTTCCAGGGGCAGACGGCCGCGGTCCTGCCGCTGTTTGTCGCCTACTCTCTCGGCCTCGGCGTGCCGTTCGTGGTGTCTGCCCTGCTCGCAGGGCAGATAACCGTCTTGATGCGGAAGATCATGATGAAGACCTTCAGCCTGCGGGTCGCGGGGAGGACAGTCCTCGCCGACCTGAACGCGATCTCGCTGGTGAGCGGGGCGCTGATGCTGGCGATGGGCGTGCTGATGGCGCTCAATAAGGTGACTTGGCTCAACCAGTTCTTGCCGACCTGGACGATCGGAGCGTAGGCCATGAAGCGCAGCGCCGCCGACGCACGACCGGACCCGGGTTTTGAGGTTGAGATAAGTCGCGGGGGACGCGCAGCCGCAGAGTTGTCGCCGGCGCGCATCGCCACCCCGGTCAACGTCGGCCCGCCACACCTGGCTGCCCGCAGCCGCCGCGGCCTCCAACAGCGTGTGCTCGCGGGCGTGCTGGCCGTCGCGGTGGTGTTCGTCGCGGTCGTCTTCGCGGTCGCGTGGTGGAGCGCGCAGCCTCCGGCAGGCGTGCTGGCCCGCGTGAACGGCGAGGAGATCACCGTGGCCCAGGTGGACAAGAAGATCCTGATCAGCAGGGCGATCACCGCGCTGCTCAACGGCAAGGAAGAGACGCCGAGCCGGGGCGCGATACTCGACAGCCTGATCCAGGAGCGTATGCAGGCGCAAGACGCCGCCCGCGCCGGTGTGAGCGTGAGCGACGACGAAATAGCCCAGTTCGTGCAGAGCCGCGTGGAGGCCAACGGCAAAAGCGTCTCCGACCTCGACACCGCGCTCAAAGGCTACGGCCTGACCCGCGCCGACTTCTATGCCGACCAGAAGCCGTTCTTGCTGATCAACAAGTACGTCGGCGAGAAGGTGGTTGCCGGAGCAACCAGCGATAACGAGAGACAGCAGAAGCAAAACGACTGGCTCGCGGCGCTACAAAACACGAGCAAAGTCGAACGCTTCGGCACGCCCGATGAGCCGACAGCACCCCGCATCGGAGCGACCGCGCCCAACTTCACGCTGCGCGACCTGTCGGGCAAGATCGTCTCCCTCTCCGACTTCCACGGCAGGCCGGTGCTGATCAACTTCTGGGCCACATGGTGCGACCCCTGTCGGCGGGAGTTGCCGACGATCCAGGCGGCTTACGCCCAGCGGCAGGCGAGCGGCCCACAGGCCGCGCAGGGCCTCGCCATCCTCGGCGTAGCAGTCGAGAGCGACCCAGCCATCGTCACCTCCTTCCAGAAGGAGTTCGGCCTCGCCTACTCCATACTGCCCGACGAGGCCGACCAGATCAAGAACCTCTACCGCGTCGGCCCGATCCCCACCAGCTTCTTCATAGACCGCCAGGGCACGATCCGCGCGATCAAGGTCGAGGCAATGGAAGCCCCGGAGCTTGGCAAGGATCTGGACATGATCAAGTGAAACGCAGGGCCAAAGCATGGCGATCATCAAGTCCACGATAGACCCGACGGATGAGAACTTCCGCGAGAACGCTGAGGCGCTTTCGGGGCAGGTGGCCGAGCTGAAGGCGCGGCTCGCGCGGACGGCGGGGGGAGGCGGGGAGGCGGCGATGCGGAAGCATACCGCCCGGAACAAGCTGCCGGTACGCGAGCGGATACGCCTGCTTTGTGACCCGGCGACGGCCTTCCTGGAGTTCAGCGCGCTCGCAGCGAACGGGATGTATGACGATGATGCGCCGGCCGCGGGGATCATCACCGGCATCGGGGTGGTGCAGGGCCAGGAGTGCGTGGTCGTCGCCAACGACGCGACGGTGAAGGGCGGCACATACTACCCGATCACGGTCAAGAAGCACCTGCGGGCGCAGACAATCGCCTGGGCGAACAACCTGCCCTGCATCTACCTGGTGGATAGCGGCGGAGCATTCCTGCCGTTGCAGGCCGAGGTCTTCCCCGATCAGGAGCATTTTGGGCGGATCTTCTACAACCAGGCGCAGATGTCGCGGGAAGGGATACCCCAGATCGCGGTCGTCATGGGGTCATGCACGGCGGGCGGGGCCTACGTGCCCGCGATGTCCGACGAGACGGTGATCGTCAAGGGCACCGGCACTATCTTCCTCGGCGGACCGCCGCTCGTGAAGGCCGCGACCGGCGAAGAGGTGAGCGCGGAGGATCTCGGCGGGGGCGAGGTCCATTCGCGGGTCTCCGGCGTGACCGACCACCTTGCTGTGGACGATCCGCACGCGCTGGCGATCACCCGCGACATAATCACCCACCTCCACCGGCGCCGCTACTATCCCTGGGAGGTGACGCCGCCCGAAGAGCCGCTGTATGCGGCGCACGAACTTTACGGCATAATCCCCCGCGACACCCGCAAGCCCTACGACGTGCGCGAGGTGGTCGCGCGGTTGGTGGATGGCTCGCGCTTCCACGAGTTTAAGACGCTCTACGGCCCCACGCTCGTCTGCGGCTTCGCGCGGCTGATGGGCTACCCGGTCGGCATACTCGCAAACAACGGCATACTCTTCTCCGAGAGCGCGCTCAAGGCGACGCACTTCATCGAGCTTTGCGCCCAGCGCAAGATACCGCTCGTCTTCTTGCAGAACATCACCGGCTTTATGGTCGGGCGGGAGTACGAGAACAAGGGCATCGCCAAAGACGGCGCGAAGATGGTCATGGCGGTGGCGAACGCAAACGTGCCGAAGTTCACCGTGATGCTCGGCGGGAGCTATGGCGCGGGTAACTACGGGATGTGCGGGCGCGCCTACGGCCCCCGCCAGCTCTGGATGTGGCCGAACGCCCGGATCTCGGTCATGGGCGGGCGCGAGGCCGCGAACGTGCTGCTGACGGTGCGCCTCGACAACCTCCACGCCCAGGGCAAAGACATGACCCGTGATGAGCGGCTCGCCTTCACGACGCCGACGATAGAGAAGTACGAGGCCGAGGGCAACCCGTACTACAGCACCGCCCGCCTTTGGGACGACGGCATCATTGACCCCGTAGACACGCGCATGGTGCTGGCGCTCGGAATCGCCGCAGCCTGTAACCGCGAGACGCCGGAGACCTCGTTCGGCGTCTTCAGGATGTAGAGGAGACGACTATGGACAACCCCTCCGTGAATGGCACCACCCCAGGGCCTTCACCGCACACCGGCGAAGGCGGCTGGGAGTACTACCAAGTGCCCCGCACCGAGTTCTACGACGAGTTGGGCGCGCTGCTCGGCGAGTTCTCCGACATGCTGATGGAAGACCCGCAGGGCGCACGCAAGCTGGACCAAGACCCGTACAACGACTGGTTCTACTGTGGCTTCGGCGGCGAGGAAGATACTTTTCGCGTCAGCCTCTGGCCGGCGTACCTGCCGGTGGTCGAGGCTTACGAGGAGCGCGAGATCAGCGAGGCCGAGTTCCGCGCTCAGTGCTGGCCGAAGACAGGCACCCAGCCGGTCACGATCTTCCTCGGCGAGGCGGACGCAGTGATCGAGCTTGCGGAGGACGAGACGGCTGTGCAGGAACTGGCGAACAGCTTCGCGGATTTCGCGGGCATAACGCTCGTGGACGACTGGGACGGTATGCCGCCGGGTGACGGCGAGGGCGTCGCCGAAGAGAGCGCAACCGATGAGTAGCCTGCACACTGAGCGCGACGGCGTCGTTGCTCGCGTGACGCTCGATCGGCCCGACGTGCATAACGCCTTTGACGCCGCACTGATCGCCGACCTGGAGCGCGCCTTCACCGAACTGAGCACGGATCCGGGCGTGCGGGTCGTGGCGCTGGCGGGGAAGGGGCCGTCGTTCTGCGCGGGTGCCGACGTACATTGGATGCAGCAGAGCCTCGCCTACACCGAGGAGCAGAACATGGAGGACGCGCGCAGGCTGGCAACCATGCTCCGCGTGATAGACGAGTGCCCCAAGCCGGTCGTGGCGCTGGTGCAGGGCGCGGCGCTCGGCGGCGGGGCGGGGCTGGTCGCTGTCTCCGACATCGTGCTCGCCGAGGAGACCGCGAAGTTCGGGCTGACCGAGATCAAGCTCGGCATCGTGCCCTCCGTGATCAGCCCTTTCGTGCTGAGAAAGGTGGCCCCCGGCCCTGCCCGTGCGCTCTTCATCACCGGCGAGCGTTTCTCCGCCGAGCGCGCCCGCGAAATCGGGCTTGTGACGCAGGTGGCACCGGTCGGTGGCCTAGAGGCCGCACTCGCCGCCGTCCTACGGCAGTTAGAGAGCAGTAGCCCCGCGGCCATCCCGGTCGCCAAAGCCCTCTGGCGCACGGTCCCCGGCATGTCACCCGACGCCGCCTTCGACTACACGACAAGCACGATAGCCCGCATCCGCGTCAGCCCCGAAGGTCAGGAGGGCCTGCGCGCCTTCCTGGAGAAGCGCAAGCCCGCCTGGACGAGTGAATAGAATGGAAATCCGCAAGCTGCTGATCGCCAACCGGGGCGAGATCGCGGTCCGTATAATCTGCACATGCCGGAAGCTCGGCATCACCAGCGTGGCGATCTACTCGGACGCCGACGCCGGCGCGATGCACGTCCGGGAGGCCGACGAGGCGTGCCGCGTGGGTCCGGCACCGGCTGCCGAGAGCTACCTGAGCATATCGGCGATACTGGGGGCGGCGGCGCGGACGGGGGCGGACGCCATCCACCCCGGCTACGGCTTTCTGTCGGAGCGTGCGCCCTTCGCTGAGGCCGTGGAGGAAGCGGGGCTGGTCTGGGTCGGGCCTTCGCCGGCCGCGATCCGCACGCTCGGCGACAAGATCGCGGCCAAGCGGATCATGGACGAGGCAGGAGTGCCGACCGTGCCCGGCTACTACGGCAGCGAACGTGGTGCGCCCGACCTCGCGCGGCTGGAGGCCGAGGCGGTGCGGATCGGCTTCCCGGTGCTCGTGAAGGCGGCTGCCGGCGGGGGCGGCAAAGGGATGCGGGTGGTGACGCGGGCGGAGGATTTCGGCGCGGCTGCCGAGGGCGCTGCGCGTGAGGCGCTGGCGGCCTTCGGAGATGCAACCGTCTTCCTCGAAAAGTATCTGCTCAACCCCCGGCATGTCGAGTTCCAGATCATCGGCGACGCCGCCGGTAACGTCGTCCACCTCGGCGAGCGGGAATGTTCGATACAGCGGCGTCACCAGAAGGTGCTCGAGGAGGCACCCTCTCCCGCGCCCCAGCTTCACCCGGGGCTGCGAGAGGCGATGGGCAGGGCGGCTGTGCTGGCGGGGCGGGCGGCAGGCTACACGAACGCGGGCACGGTCGAGTTCATCCTCGATGCCGACGGCGGCTATTACTTCCTCGAAATGAACACCCGCTTGCAGGTCGAGCACCCGGTGACGGAGGCTACGACGCTTCTGCCGATGCAGGCTGGCGGACCGCCAACCGCGCTCGACCTCGTGGAACTACAACTCCGTGTGGCCGAGGGCGAGCCTCTGCCGTTTACACAGGCCGATGTGCGGAAGCACGGGCACGCTATTGAGGTGCGTGTCTATGCCGAAGATCCGGCGAAGGGCTTCCTGCCCTCGATCGGGAGGCTCACCAGCTTCGCGCCGCCAGCCGGCCCCGGCGTCCGCAACGACACCGGCGTGGAGTCCGGCGACTCCGTGAGCATCTACTACGATCCGATGCTCGCCAAGCTGATCGTCAGCGGCCCCGACAGGGCGGCGGCTATCCGCCGCCTGGCAGACGCGCTCGCGGCCTATGAGGTCTCCGGCGTGACCACGAACATCGGCTTCCTGCTATGGCTGGTGCAGCACCCGGCATTCGTCTCCGGCGACACCGATACCGGCTTCCTCCACCACCACTTCGACCCGGCGGCACCCGCGCAGCCTCCGCCGCCCGAAGCCGTGCTCGCTGCGGCAGCCTACGACATGGCGCACCCGCCCGCAGATGCAGGTAGCCCTCCGAACCCCTGGCTGGGCGGCACATGGCGGCAGGCCGGGCAGGATCTCCCGTTCGAGTACGCCTACCTGACCCCCGCCGGAGCCTCCACCTCAGCTGGGGCAGGAGGCACCGTCATGGCGCGCCTGAGCCGCGACGGGCGACCCGGCGAATGGCAGGCTGAGACGCCCGGCTACAGCGGCCCCATCGCAATAGAGGGCACAAGCGCTTCCGGCGTCCTGCTGAGGCGGCTCGGTGGCGACGTCCCCGGCGATATTCCGGCGCGTGTCTCCGCGCCGTCACCCAACCGTCTGGTAGTCACCTACGACGACCGCACGTACTGCCTGCTGCGCGTGCCGCCGCTCGACACCGACCGCCTGGGCATCGCCGCGCACGCCGGAGAGAACCGCCTCGAAGCCCCGATGCCCGGCAAGATCATTCAGGTGCTTGTCTCGGAGGGCGAAGAGGTTGCCGAGGGCCAGAGGCTCGTCGTCATGGAGGCGATGAAGATGGAGTTCACGATCAAGGCACCGCACGATGGGCGCGTGGCCCGCCTTCCGGTGCGCGTCGGCCAGCTTGTCGAAGCCGGGGCCGAACTGGCTGAGGTGGAGGCGTGAAACACGCCGGGGTCTTGGCGGGGCTGCCGGCGGCGGTGACTGTCGTGGAGGTCGGGCCGCGCGACGGCTTGCAGAACGAGAGGGCATCGGTGCCGACCGAGGCGAAGATCGCCTTCATCAACCTCCTCTCCGAGAGCGGGCTGCCGGTGATAGAGGCGACTTCGTTCGTCAGCCCGAAGGCGGTGCCCCAGCTCGCCGACGCCGGGGAGGTCTTCCCGGCGATCACGAAGGCGGCGGGGGTGCGCTACCCGGTGCTGGTCCCCAACACGAAGGGTATGGAGCGGGCGCTCGCAGCTGGGGTGCTCGAGATCGCGCTCTTCACGGCGGCCTCCGAGAGCTTCACCCGCCACAACATCAACGCGACCATCGCTGAGTCGTTGGCGAACTTCGCGTCGGTGGCCGAGGTCGCCCGCGCGAACGGCGTGCGGATGCGCGGCTACGTCTCAACCGCCTTCGGCTGCCCATATGAGGGCGCGGTGCAGCCGTCGGCTGTGTGCGAGGTGACGGCGCGGCTGTTCGAGTTGGGAGTAGACGAGGTTTCGATAGGCGACACTATCGGTGTGGCGACGCCGAACCAGGTGCAGGATGTGATGGGGCTGCTGATGCGCGACTTCCCCGCCGGCAGGCTGGCCCTGCACCTGCACGACACGCGGGGCACGGCGCTGGCGAATGTGCTGGCGGGGCTGGAGATGGGCCTCTCGATCTTCGACGCGGCGGCAGGCGGGCTGGGCGGCTGCCCATACGCCCCCGGCGCTTCCGGCAACCTGGCAACCGAGGATCTGCTCTACATGCTCCACGGCCTCAGCATCAAGACCGGCGTGGACCTGGATAAAGTCGTCGCGGCGTCCGCGTATCTGGCGGGGGTGAGGGGAAAGGCACCCGCGAGCAAGTACTTCGCCGCGGCCACAGCGACGCTCTAGCCCGGCTCACCAGCCGTATATCTTCGCCAGCGTCAGCACAGATATTGCGGTCAGGCCCCAGAGCACGATGCAGATGAGCAGCGGGCGGTCCTTCAAGAGGAGTTCTTCCGGCGTGCCGCCTTCGTTCTTCTGGTAGATCAGGTACTGGTAGCGGAAGATCCCGTAGAGCACGAAGGGCACGGTGATCATCATCATGTGGTTCTTCGGCAGGTTCTCGGCGGTGAAGGTGTACTGGGCGTAAGCCATGACCGTGCCCGCCGTCACGACCGTGATCATCTCCTCGAGCAGCACCGGCGAATACTCCTCCAGGATGCGGCGGTGGCTGCCCGCGCCTTCGCTCAGGAGTATCAGCTCGTGCCGCCGCTTGCTGAAACCCAGGAAGAGTCCCAGGAGCGTCACACAGACATAGAGCCAGGGCGAGATCGGCACGCCTATCACGACCGCGCCGGCCATCGCCCGCAGCACGAACCCCGACGCCAGCAGCAGCACATCAATGATCACGACGTGTTTCAGCCAGAACGAGTAGGCAATCTGGGTCACGAAGTAGATCAGGCAGATCAGCCCGAACAGCCAATTGATCCAGAACGCCAATCCGAGCGTTCCCGCGAGTATCACAATGCAGGCCGTGACGGCCACCCGTGGACTCAGCGCGCCCGACGCGAGAGGGCGGAAGCGTTTGCGCGGGTGGTTCGCGTCCTGCTTGCGGTCCACCAGGTCGTTCATAATGTAGACCGAGCTGGAGAGCAGGCAGAACAGCGCGAACGCCGTCGCGGTCAGGGTCACCAATCTGAGGTCGCCGAGCTTGAAGGAGAAGACCAGCGCCGCGCCGACCACCGCGTTCTTCGTCCACTGCTTCGGGCGCATCGTCTTCAGTAGCAGCAACGGCCAGGGGCGGTTGATCGCGGCGCCCGGCTCCGGGTAGCTCTCAACGTGGGGTACGGGCACAGGCACAGCGCCAGGCATCGCCTCATTTTGTCCAGGTTGTGCGGGTAACGTAGAACGAGCCATAGCCCATCATACCCCAAAGCCGACGCGCTGTCAAAGTTGCCACTGGCCGCTCGTTGACACGCGATAGTGTTTGTGTTACGGTAACCATATGATTGGCACATCTCACCTAGCTGAAAGCTGAAAGCTGAAAGCTGATCGCTTAGAGGTAGAGACATGAGCGTGTTTGACGGCAAGCGCATCCCGCCGGAGGTCTTCAAGATCGATGTCGAGAGGATGCGTCGCGGCTGGTACTCCGACAAGTACTTCGACAACATCGTGCGTGTGCTGGCTGACCTGGCGCGCCAGGGCTATCGCTTCGGCGGCAGGAATCCCGACCTCAGCGACCTCGGCGTGGACCTCGCCAACGTGGATGTGGGCAACATCGAGGTCGAGATGCAGTGGTTCACACGGCGGGAGCCGTTCTCCGTCGTCGTAGGCGTGGACAAGGCGCTGGCGATGTTGGAGCTATGCACCGGCTACTTCGACGAGAAGGACCGCTTCGTTTCCACCTGGGACCGAATGCGCGTCTGGGCAGCGCATGACGGCTCCATTGCGCCCTACGGCGGCGACCCGATGCACGTCGCTCCGGTGATCCGGGTGCGGGGCCGCTACCGGGATTTCGCGCTGCTCGAGACGCCGACCCTCGGCACCCTCACGCGCGGCTCGCGGACGGCGACGAACGTCTACAACGTTCTCAGCGCCGCAAAGGGCAAGGACGTGCTTTTCTTCCCCGCGCGCTTCGACGCCCACGAGATCCAGGCCGCCGACGGCTACGCGTATCACATCGCAGTGCAGCTATACAACCAGAACTCGAAGCAGCTAGGCGGGCCGCGCAGCTCGATCTCGACCGACGCCCAGGGCGACTGGTGGGGCGGTGCCGGCGGCGGCACAATCGCACACGCCGCCATCGCCTGCTTCCTGGGCGACACCGCAGAGAGCGTGCTGGCGTTCGCGTCTACACGGCCGCCGGAGATACCCCGCATTGCCCTCGTGGACTTCAAGAACAATTGCATCGGCACGACGCTCGACGTGATGCGGACGATGTTCACACACTGGCGCGAGACGACCGAAGCGGGGCGGCACGCCGAGGCGCGCAAGTTTAAGCTAGCCGGAGTGCGCGCCGACACCAGCGGCAACATGCGCGACAAGAGCGTGCCGCCGCTGGGCGACCGGGCGCTCGACATGGGCGTGAACCCCCGGCTCGTCTTCTTTCTCCGCCAGGCCATAGACCATGCCTACGAAGGCTGGGATCTGCCCTCGGAGTGGGCGGGCAGGGCAGAGGCATGGTGCAAAGAGGTCAACATCGTCGTCACCGGCGGCTTCACGCCCGAAAAGATCCGCAAGTTCGAGGAACTCAAGGTGCCGGTGGATGCCTATGGGGTCGGCTCTTCGCTGCTCGAAAACAGCACGAAATCAGGCACATCAAACGACTTCACAGCGGACGTTGTGAGAGTGCGTGTGCATGGCGACTGGTACGACATGGCGAAGGTCGGCAGACAGGCCGGCGACAGCCCCGCGCTCGCGCCTGTACCTACTCAGGAGATCCCGGTAGAATCAGCGGCAAGCTAGGTGCGGCTTCGTCGGTGGGCAGGATGATCTCAGGCCCCGCCGGCGGCTCGGCCTCCTCGGCGGCGAGGCGCTGCTCCTTCTCGGCGCGGATCTCGGCGGCCTTGCGTAGGTCCGCGATGATCACCTGGATTATTCCGGCGGTCGGCACCGCGAGCAGCGCGCCCGGCAGCCCCGCCAGCGACGAGCCGAGCAGCAGGCTCACGATCACCGTGAGCGCGCTGATGCCGACACTGTTCCGCATCACACGGGGCACCAGCACATTCCCCTCGACGGTTTGGAGCAGCACGGCGAAGACCGCGACCGCGAGCGCGCGCGTGACCCCGCCGAAGTCGCCGAAGTTCAGTAAGAGGGGCAGCCCGTCGCTGCCCGGCTGGGTGAGCGCGACTAGGAGCGCAGGCGCGGTGCCGATGTACGGCCCCACGAGCGGGATCGCCTCGGCTATTGCGATGACCAGGGCGAGCACCGGCCAGTATTTCACACCGATGACAAAGTAGCCGACGGCGCTGATCAGCCCTACCAGACCCATCAGGGTGAGCTGCCCGCGCACCCAGCCGCCGACCTTGACCTCCACATCGTCCCAGACACGGCCCACACGGTTGCCGCGATCCGCCGGCAGCAGCGAAACGATCCCGCGTTTCACCAGGGTGCGCTCGGTCATCCAGTAGAAGGCGATAACGAACAGCAGTATCACAGAAAGGGCACCCTCGGCCAGTCCGAGTAGGGTCGAGGCATAGCCGGCGGCCTGCTCCGCAGGGGTGCCCGTCGCCGGAGTGGAGGCCGATGGCAGCAGCGATTTGAGCGCGTCGGCTGCCCCGACCGCCCGGCTCCGCAGCAGCCCGTCGGGGATCTTGTTCTCCCAGGATTGGGGGTGCTGGAGGAAGTCGGTTACTCTGCCGAGCACCTCACCGGCCTGGCTTATGAACAGGGGGACAATCAGCCATGCAAGCACGACCAGCACGAGGAAGATCCCCGTGTAGACGATCAGCACTCCCTGGCTACGGCTGAACGGCCCACGCCGCAACTTTGTCACGACAGGTTCAATCGCTGTGGCGAACATGATGGCTATCAAGAGCAGCAACAGCACCGGCAGCAGTCGGTAGACGAAGTAGGCGAGCAGCGCCACGCCGAGCACTACCAGGCAGACGCGGATCACCGTGCCCGTCGGAAGGCGGTTTGGCTCTGCTTTATCCGTCGGCAGGACGCTCGGCACGGCGAACGGCTTTTCGTCGCCGGCAAGCTCTGTGCCGGTCAAGTTCCTCGGCGTGGCGTTGCTATCCATAAAGGGCGACAAGAGCAAGCCGCGTGCCAATCTGTGCCGGGGGATCGCCGACGGCTCAACGGATCACCTCAAGAGCCGTGCCGTCCGCCAGACGGTAGATATAAAAATCTCGGTCTCTCGGTCTATTGAGAAGATCCGGCGGAGAGAAAGGCTCTCGGCCACAACCAGCAACGATGCATCCGCAAGGTCCATGGGGGTGTCCCGGTATTTCTCCATCAGCGCCAGCATGTGCTGCACTTCTGCGAGCAGGAGATCGTGCAGAAGCAAACGTCCCGTCTTCCATAACTGCCAAAGTTCGGCTTGATAGAGGTGGCCGCCCACGGCACCCAGCAAGTACATGGCTTCCGCAAAACACGGCCAAGTTGTGAGCATAGGCTCAGCAGGCAAGCTCTGTGCAGTGATCATACACGCGGAATGATTCGGATCATCGGTGTCCAAGAACGCGACAAGCGGGCCTGCATCGGTCAGGATCATAGGCACCCTTTGCGTCGTTTTTCGACTAACGCCTTTGTGAACGCTCCGCCGGTATCCTCAGACATGTGCGCTCCACCGGGGATATATTCATGGCTGTGTAGAACGCAGATCGCCTCACCCAGGAAATCAGCAAGCGTTCTCGGGGCTTCTGCGGAATGTTCGTTTGGCAGTGGATGAACGAACTGGCGGCGCAAACCCTCTAACGCCAGTTGTTCAGGGGTTGTGCCCTGTAGCTTCGCCTGCTCGACCAATGCTTGTTCTATATCGGCTGTGAGATATAATTCCACGATCATTTCCCCCATTGTCTGATTGCGTGCTCGGACCCCTTGTTTGCATCCGTATCCTTACCGCGAGCTCAGTTTCATTATACCATGACTTGTCTTCGCGCGTAAGGGAATCGGGCTTGACACCCGGCCCGTCGTCCTGTACTCTGGCGCGGTGGGGCAGCGTTCGGGGGTGTTCTGGATACTGGCGTCGGCGGCGGCGTTCGGCGCGCTCGGCATCTTCGGGAAGCTAGCTTATGCGGGCGGCCTCGGGCTGCCGACGCTGCTCGCCGCTCGCTTCGGCCTAGCCGCCGTGCTGATGTGGGCGATTGTCGCGGTGAGAGGGCTGTCGCCACGGGTGAGCCTCCGCACACTGGTCGGCCTGCTGCTGATGGGCGCGGTCGGATATGTCGGCCAGGCGTTCTCCTACTTCACCGCCCTGCTGACTATCCAGGCCGCCACTACCGGGCTGCTTCTCTACACCTACCCCTCTCTCGTCGCGCTGCTCGCGTGGCTGCTGCTCAGGCAGAAGCTCACACGGGCCGGAGCGATTGCCCTGCTGATGGCGACGGTCGGCTGCGCGCTGGTGCTAGGCGGGCTGGCGGCGTTACCGGGCAGGGCCGACTCGGCAGGGGTCGCCTGGGGCCTTGCTGCCGCGCTGATCTACTCCCTCTACATCATCGCCGGTGCCCGGTTGACGGCTAGCGTGCAGCCGCTGGTCGCCTCGGCCTACATCATTACGGCAGCCGCGGTCGTCTTCTGGGTTGGAGGACTGCTCGGCGGCACGCTCGACTTCCGTGTGACCGCCGGGGGCTGGGCGGCGGTCGTCGGCATGGCGCTCATCTGCACTGTGCTGGCAATCGCGGCCTTCGTGACCGGGCTGGCGCAGGTCGGCCCCGCGCGGGCGAGCATCCTTAGCACGGTCGAGCCGGTGATCACGATGTTGCTCGCGGTGCTGGTCCTCGGCGAGCAGATCAACGCCGGCCAGATACTCGGCGGCGGGCTGATTTTGGGGGCGGTGTTCGTCTTACGGCTAGGGGCCAGGGGCTAAGAGCAGTTAGGGCAGCCAACCCCGATCATGCAGCAGCGTCACGCCGAGGAGGCCGAGGCTGACCTTGTAGGGATCGGGGAGTTCGGGGTGGTACTCGAAGCGGGCGCGCTCAAAGTATTGGACCGTGTAGGTGTGGCCGTCGGTAGGACTGACTTCGCCGATCTCCTCTGAGATCGGGTAGCCGAACTGCGCGAGGCCGCCGTGGGCGCGCCAATAGCTCAGGAAGCCCGAGTTCAGCGAATGCTGGGTCGGCGGGAAGTAGACATGGCCGGGGCGTTCGGGGAAGGTCGGCACCGTCGGGAAGTTGCGCCCCGCGGTGAGCTGCGCGCCGAGCCGGCCGAGCAGCACCGAGTATGGGGTGCCTGCGTTCTCGGGGTGGAACTCGAACCTATTCCGCTCGAAATACTGCACTGTGTAGCCGCCCTCCTGGAACTCCTCGGTCAGCGGGTAGCCGTAGATCGGTAGCCCGCCGTGCGCGCGCCAGTAGTCGCGGAAGCCGCCGCCGAGGTTGTGGTGAGTCTGGGGGAAGTACGTCGCTCCGGGTATCGGTTGCGCGGGGTCGACCGCAGAGGACGGGAGCGTGATCCGGTAGGTGTGGAGGCCGGCAGAGGCGAGCTGCACGAAGTCGCCGCTACGTGTGAAGGGCGCGTCGGCCCAGCTACCGTCGGGCTGCTGGACGCGCACCGTAAGCAGCACGCCCGGCGGGACAGGGCCGAGGGTCGCCGGCAAGCTGACGCTGACCTGGCCGGGGCCGCTCGTCCAAATATCCACACGCTGGTCGGGGCTGTGCTGCCAGGTGACGTAGGCCGTGATCGGCAGGTTGCCGGCGGGTGTGTACCGCACCACATCGGGGCTGGGCGAGGAGGTGCCGCCGAGAAGCCGCGCCCCGTCTGCTTGGTAGGCGAAGCGAATGCCCCCGGCGTTGTCGGCTCCGAGGCTGCTGTAGCTGCCGGCAGGCGGGCTGCTGCCGAGATAAGGCATGAGCGCGGCCAGACTGTAGGCGGCGACCTTCGGATGCAAGCTGTCGTCGTAGAGGCCGTAGGCGTTCTGGGAGGCGTTTTCTCCGGTCGGGAAGTTGTTGAGCATCCACTTGCCGCCGCCGATGTAGCCCTGGCTGTAGAGGTAGAGCCAGATGCCGGTTTCGAGGTCGGCGGTCACGAGCTGGTCCACTGGCGACGCGCCCTTCTGCAAGCCCTCCTCGTTCGAGTATCCGAACTCTTCGAGCATGAACGGTCGGCCCACGAACGTCGCACGCAGGTTCGTCAGCACGGTGAGCGTGCGTTGTAGGTTCGTCATACCGCTGGCGACGAAGCGGTGTGGCGACTGGAAGTCGAGCACGGCGTTCGAGGAGAGTTTCGCCAGCACGATGTTGCTGTAGCCGAGCGTGATCAGGTGGTTCGGGTCGGCGGCACGCACAGCATCGCGCTGCACGCCGATCCAACGGCCCAGCGTGTCGTCGAGCGCGCTGAAAAAGGGGTGCCAGCTCGCAGAGTCGGCGGAGTCCATGTAGTCGAGCGTAGTCATGTTGGGGTGGGTGTTCACCCAAGCAGAGGCGGCGTCGAGAAACTCGCGGTAGTAGCGGTAGTCGTTGACGTAGTAGTATGCCTGAGTGTCGTTGAGGCGTGCTGGCACGAGTTGGCGGCCCTCGGCTGTCTGCCGGTAGGCGGGGATCGCCGCCAGGGAGATCCGCTCGCCGTAAGTGGTTATGAGCTGGTCGGTCTGCAAGGGCGGGGGCGCGCCGGCGTAGACAGAAAGCCCCACGAGGTCGAACTGCGGCTCATTCTTGAGGTCGTAGGCCAGCACGGCTGGCTCATCGCGCAGGTGGGCCGCGAGCCGCGTCTCCACATTCGTCACCTGGGCGAGGTCAGGCTCAACGTAGTCAGTGAAGGTGAAGATCAGGTAGAGGCCGTGCCGCCGGGCGATGTCCACGACCAGGTCCAGCTTGCGGAAGTTGCCGGCCAGCAGATCGGCCTTGAGGGGAGACATCACGAACAGGCGGACCGTGTTGATGCCGAGGTTGGCGGCGCGGATGAAGTCGGCTTCGATGGAAGCCGGGTCGAACTTGTCGTCCTGCCACATCTGCCATGCTCTATCCGGCGCGCCGACATAATTCACGGTCCAAGCGAAGAAGGGGTGCCCGTCGGGGCGCTGGAGGCGGGTGCCGCCGGGCGCGATCTGCACGAAGCCTGCCGAGGCCGGAGCGGCCGGCGGCAGCATGGCGACCACAGGTGCCAGCACGAGCAGCAGCAGCAGTAGCGACCCGGCGAAAGTCGCGTGAATATCGGGCAGGCGGAGACGTGGTAAGGGCATCTTGTTGGGAGTATACACCATCGAATAGGCGAAGTCAACGGCGCACGCCCTCCGTTAGCGCCCCTTCTTGGCCTTCTTCGCCGCCTTGCCGGACGGTTTGCCGATGGCGTCGGCGAAGCCGGGGTACGTGCTGCACTTCGCCAGGTAGCGATCTTGCTCGGCGGCCTCAGCGAACCTCGCGTCGGCTGCGACGGCGCGGCGGAGGAGTTCGACCGCTTGGGGGCAGCGGCCAAGCGCGGCCTCTGCGGCGGCGAGGTTGTAGAGGCCCGCCGCCGAGCCGGGGGCGGAGCGCAGAGCGGTTTCGTAGCTCAGGAGCGCGGCGTCGGGCCGTCCCATGAGCATCTGGATGTTGCCGAGGCCCGACAGACCTGCAGCACTGCCTGGTGTGATCTCGTTTATCCGCGCGTAGTCGGCTACGGCCGCGAGCAGGTCGCCGAGGTCTATCTGTAGGCTCGCCCGCAGCAGCAGCAACTCGGTATCCTCTGGGTCGAGCGCCAGCACCCGGCCCATATCCGAGAGCGCCCCTCCCGCATCGCCCGCCCGGAGGCGGAGGCTGATGCGCGCATTGAGCGCAACGAGGCTATCAGGCTTGAGGACGAGGGCGCGGTTCAAGTCGGATTCGGCGCTGCGGATGCGGCCAAGATGCAACTCGGCCGCGCCTCGCATAGCAATGGCTGTCGCGTTCTCGGGTTCGAGCGCCAGCAGCCGGTTCCATTCCTCTATCGCGCCCTCGATGTCGCCGGCCTCTCCACGTATCAGCGCCGCGCTCAGGATCAGCGCGATTTCGTTCGGGAAGCCTGCTTCCGCGCGCCGGACCGTCGCCAGCGCGGCCTCCCAATCGGATACAGAGGTGTGGCTCTTGACCAGTGCCAGCCAGCCGTCGAGGGAGTCGGGTTCGGGCGTGTTCATAGCCGCCTCCTTACTCGGGATGCTGAGGCTCTGCGCCCGCCGCCTGATCGGCTCGGTCCAACAAATCAAGCACCCCAAGTCGGTCGGCCCATTCACGCGAATAGCCCACGTCAAGCCGTGTTCCCAAAGCCTTGATCAGCCCGAGCACGTCCAGCCATTGCCTCTCGGAAACCTCATTGCCCTCCCGATACCAGACCAGCTTGTGCAACAGGATGTCTTCCGGCGACGTGAGAACGACTTCTTCATTATGCGCGCCGGGCAACACTTGGTGTCGCGCCCGCTGAAATGTGGCATCGTCGAAAGCGGTTCGTGTTCTGGTGAAGACATCCACCTTGAACATTGTTTCCAGATATACGACGTTAAAGGATGTGCAGTGCCGGATCGCGTCACGGATCATCTGGTCGTCAATGTAGTACTGACCTTGCAATTCGGCGACAAGCGGTGCGACATGATGGTGCTGGATGTCGGCCACGATGTCGGCATCGCGCGTGGAACGAGCAAGACCCCAGAACGAAGAAGCCACGGACCCGCCGATCTGGTACTCTATACCGAGGCGTGCAAAGGCGTGGATCAGAGGCAGGAGAGGCTCGAGGACGCCGATAGGTATCATCCGGCGCGCTCGGCAAGATAGACGCGGACGCGCTCCGCGAGATCCGCCCCGTATAGCTCGCGAACCCAGATCAGGCGCAACTCCTCCTCGGACGCCTCGGGGTGGCGTTGGCAAAGGCCCGCCCAGGCGAGCTGTAGGATGTCGCGTGTCCAGTGATCGACGAGCGCGAGCCTCTGTGCGGGGGTCATCCTCCGCAACCCCTCGATCAGCACAGCTTCTACTCTTGGGTCCGTGTCCGACGATTGCGTCTGCATGAGACCATTCTACCCGACTGCGGCACGGTCGTCAATCGCGGGTATGCCTCGTTTGCCGCTCCGCGCCCGCCAATGGTATAATACCGGCGTGGTTCAGCGTTAAGTCCACAAAGGGGGATTCTATGAGTGACAGCGATCAGTACATACAGGACATCATCGGCCTGCACCAGGATGTGCATCACCAACTCCGCGAGGCCCTTGCCAGCCTGGATAGCGCGGCGTTGAACTGGACACCCGCGCCGGACACAAGTTCGGTCGGCACCATAGTCACGCACGCGCTCGGGGCGGAGGCCGAAATGCTGCGGAATCTGCTCCAGATCCCGACCGACCGAGATCGGGACGCCGAGTTCGCGGCGCAGTCCCACACACCCGATAGCCTGGTAGGGCTGCTCGACACCGCGGATGACGATTTGCAGCACCTCGCCACCCGCCTCGGCGAGGGGGGTCTGCGTGCTGTGCTCGCCCGCCCCCACAAACCGGTGCCGCAGTCGGGCCTCTACTGGCTGGTTCGCAACTATGGGCACCTGCGTGAGCACCTGGCCCAGGTGTGGCTCACCAAGCAGCTCTATGAGATCGGGAGGCAACGCGCATGAAATACCGAATGCTGATCCTGGGCGCGCTGCTGCTGTTCGGGGTCGCTCTGGCGGGCAGCCGCAGCGCCCTGGCCGCGCCCACGATGCAGGCCGCGCCCCCTGCACAGGCCACCGCAAAACCAACAGTGGTCAAGCCCCCTGCGAACCTGCCCGGCCCCCAGCCGAACGAGGTGGACGGCTACTTCCCGGCGGTCTGCCTCGTCACAGGCATCCTCTTCGCGGGCATAGCTGCGTTCGTCTCGGTGAGCCGCGACGGCAGGAAGGCGCGGCGGCTTCAGCGCAGCGGCGGGAGTCGGGCGTCTATGTCGGTGAAGCGGTAGCCGAGGCCGCGCTCGTTGATGATGTAGCGGGGGTTCGAGGGGTCGGGTTCGATCTTCTGGCGCAGGTAGGTGATGTAGAGGCGAAGAAGCTGTGTGTCGTCCAGGTATTCGCGACCCCAGACACGGGTGAGCAGGGTGTCGTGGTTTAGGAGCCTCCCGGCGTTGCGGACGAGGTGGTAGAGCAGCTTGTATTCGGTGGGCCTCAGCTTGATGTGCCTCCCGTCCACGATCACCTCGCGCGTGTCGAAGTCAATCGTCAGGTGCTCGTCCACATCAACACGACGGTGGACCGGCTGGATCGGTGGTGTTTCGGCGCGGCGGAGCAGCGCCTTGACGCGACTGACGAGTTCGCGGTGGCCGAACGGCTTGGCAACGTAGTCGTCCGCGCCGAGCTCGAGGCCGCGCACCTTGTCGGCCTCGCTCGCCTGCACCGTCAGCATGATCACCGGCACGTTCGAGACCCCGCGGATCTCCTTGAGCACCGAGAAGCCGTCGCTGCCCGGCAGCATTACGTCGAGCAGCACCAGGTCGGGCAGCTGTTCGCGGACTGCGGCGAGGGCTGCGTCTCCATCGCGTGCCTCGATAACGCGGTAGCCCTGGTTCTCCAGGATCGTCGTCACGAGGTCCACGATACGGGGTTCGTCGTCAACAACAAGGATCGTCTGAGACATGGGCGGCTAACCTCTGTTGAAAAGCACCGGCAGGGGCGCTTTGTTCTGGCGGGGCAGGCTGAGCGAAAATTGAGCGCCGCCGCCGGGCGCGGCACCCGCCCAGATCCTCCCGCCGTGCGCGGTTATTATAGCACGGGCTATGTATAGGCCGAGGCCGACACCCTTCATCTGCCGCCCGGTGCGGCTCGACAGCCGGGCGAAGCGGGAGAAAATCCGCTCCCGTTCGGCTTCAGGCACGCCGATCCCCTCGTCGCTGATGTGCAGGATCACCTCCGAACTCTCCATGTCGCCGGTGATCGTGATACGCCCGCCGCCCGGCGAGTACTTGACGGCGTTTTCGAGCAGGTTGATCAGCACTTGCTCGACGCGGGCGTAGTCGGCCAGCACCGGAGGCAGGTCGTCGGGGAGCGCAATCTGGAACTTGTGGCCGCTGCCCAGCAGGCTCACCTTCTGCACTACACGCCGCACCAGGCTAGGCAGGTCCACCGGCTCCAGGCTGAGCTCCAGCCCGCCCGCCCCGATGCGGGAGGCGTCGAGTAGGCTGGCGACCATGCCGCTCAGGCGTTCGCTCTCCTCGGCGACCACCTCGAGGTTGCGCCGCACCTGCGCCTGCGGCATTCTTCCGAGGCGGTCGGCCAGCAGTTCGGCATAGCCGCGGATGACGGCCAGAGGCGTCTGCAACTCGTGCGAGATAACAGAGAGGAACGTGGCCTGTTGCTCCTCGGCTTCCAGCGCGGCGGTCACGTCACGCAGGCCGACGACCGCGCCGAGCAGTCGGCCTGCGTTGTCGGCCACGGGAGCGACGCGGGCTTCGGTGTAGATCCGGTTGCCGCCACGCCCCACCAGCACCAGCTCGATCAGGGGCGTGCGCCCTCCGTCCGCCGAGATGGTCGGCGTCTCCTCGGCGAGCGGTCCTGCCCAGCTTTCGTCATCGTCCTCGGCCCCAGCGCCGTTCCAATGCATCGGCCGTGCTTGCAGCGCGGCTACCAAGTCACGCCCCGCCAGGTCGGAAGCCCGCCAGCCGGTGAGACGCTCGCAGGCGGGGTTGCAGCCGATCACGCGGCCGGCAGCGTCCACCAGCACGAGACCGTCGCCCGCCTGCACAAAGACCGCATTCAGCCACCGCGCCTGGTTCGCCAGCATCCTGGCGAGTTCGTCGGCATTATCTCCCATCATGGTAGCCTCATTATACCAGACGAGACGCCGGGAACGAAAATGCCGTCAAGTCTGTTCTAATAAAAGGCAATCCGACGGAAGCCTACCGACGTATAACATACGCACGAGCGGGCCTACCATATTGCCCAGAGGAACATCGGTTACGCATTAGTTATGAGGAGGAACGGGACGATGAAAAGGCTGGCAGTTCTATTGTTCGTCGCAGCGATGGCGCTGGCGACATTCCCACACGGCACCGCCCTCGCTGCGGGCGATACCGTCAACATCACGATGAACGCGCAAAACGGCTCAAGTGAAAACGGCACCGCTACCATCACCTCGGTGAGCGCCAATGACATAAAAGTCATGGTCACCCTGAACAACGGATCGAGTACGCCACAGCCGGCCCACATCCACAAGGGCACCTGCGCCAACCTCGACCCCGTCCCCTACCAACCACTGACAAATGTAGTCAACGGCTCATCCGACACGACCGTGATGATCGGCATGGCGCAACTCGCTAGCGGCACCTATGCGATCAACGTCCACAAGTCGGCAGCCGAGGTCAGTACCTACGTCTCCTGCGGCGACATTCATGCCTCAAGCATGTCCGGCGGCAGCATGGCTGGCGGCACCACGACCGGCGGCAGCATGGCTGGCGGCAGTATGGCTGGCGGCAGTATGGCTGGCGGCTCGTCAATGCCCAATACCGGCAACGGCGACCAGCCGATGTTCCTCCTGGGCCTCGCGCTTCTCGCCCTCAGCCTGACGGGCGTCGGCCTCCGCCTCTCCCGCAAGCGAGCGTAACGCGCGTAGCAGAAAGTCCTGAGTAGGGACGCTTCTGCTGAGGGAGTATTGCCGAAACGCAATACTCCCTTCTGCGTGCCGCCACCGTCTCGACATCCCCCGTCCACTGCCTACCGCCTACTGCCTACTCGGTAAGACACGGCCCCGCCCGTGGACCCCGCCACTCCGCACTCGCCCAGATCGCGCTGGACGGCCCCAGAACACCCGTTCTACTGTGAATAGGGGGGGCCTCTCCACTCCCAACGCCCCCCAGACGTCCCTACAACGCTTCACAGCCCACGTCAGTGGTCGGTGATCGGTGGTCAGCCGTCATCCACGCACTACGCACTGCCTACTGCCTACTGCCTGCTCGCCCGTCTCCGTCTTTCGGCGTATCTTTTGCCCAACAGCCCCGTTTTGCCCCAAAATATGGCAGTAAATGCCCCCCGAAATGGATATTAAAAGTGAGAGGGTAAAAATAGCGGGGCCGAAACACCCTGCTCCGTGCCTAAAAAGGGGCTAAGGTGACTGCTGAACGCCGATACGGGGAGGATCAACGTGAACAAGGCACTACGCACTACCTCAGACGTGCCCGCTTGACACCCCAAGCACGATTGCGTATCATAAAGCGCCGCGCACGGCACGCAGCCTGCGCGCAAATAGAAAGGTGACAGAATAAGAATGGCAACCAAATTAGTTATAGTTGAAAGCCCCACGAAGGCCCGGACAATCGGCAAGGTGCTTGGCCGCGCCTACCAGGTGCGGGCGTCAGGCGGGCATGTGCGCGATCTGCCCAAGTCGAAGCTCGGTGTGGACCCGGAGAACGGCTTCACGCCGCAGTACCTCGTCAGCCGCGACAAGTCGAACATCGTCAAAGAACTCCGTGCTCTCGTGCAGGACGCCGGTACGGTCTACCTTGCGACGGACCCTGACCGCGAGGGTGAGGCCATCGCCTGGCACATCGTCGAGGCCACCAACGCGCGCGGAGGCGGGCGCACCGTGCAACGGATCAGCTTCCACGAGATCACGCCCGAAGCAATCCGGGAGGCGGTCGCCCACCCGCGCGAAATTGACATGGAACTGGTCTATGCCCAGCAGGCGCGCCGAATCCTCGACAGGCTGGTGGGCTACAAACTCAGCCCCCTGCTCTGGAAGAAGGTCGCGCGGGGTCTGTCTGCCGGCCGCGTGCAGTCGGTCGCCGTGCGGCTCGTCGTCGAGCGCGAGCGTGAGATCGAGGCGTTCGTGCCTGTTGAGTACTGGACAATCGAGGCCGACCTCTGCAAACAAGAGGCGGAGGGCACCGCTAAGGGCCGCAAAGAGACCGGCTTCCACGCGACGCTACAGGCGGTCGGCGGCAAGAAGCCGGAGTTGAACAATGAGGCCGAGGCCACGGCGGTGATCCGTGCCCTGGAGGGCGCTGAGTACGTCGTGGAGAGCGTCAAGCGGCGCGAGGTGCGGCGGAATGCGTCGGCCCCTTTCATCACCAGCACGCTACAGCAAGAGGCCGCACGCAAACTGAACTTCACAGCAAGGCGGACGATGCAGATCGCGCAGCAGCTATACGAAGGCGTCGAGATCGGCAAAGAAGGCTCGGTCGGCCTGATCACTTACATGCGGACGGATTCGACCCAGGTTGCGACATCGGCGCAGGACGAAGCCCGCACGGTGATCGCCGACCGCTACGGCCCCGACTACTTGCCGTCCAGCCCACCCCTCTACACGAAGAAGGTGCGGGGCGCGCAAGAGGCGCACGAGGCGATACGCCCCACCGGCCCATCGCGCGCCCCCGAGAGCCTCGCGGCCCATCTGACCGGCGAGCAGGCGAAGCTCTACCGCCTGATCTGGCAACGCTTCATAGCAAGCCAGATGGCACCCGCCGTGCTCGACCAGACCAGCGTGGACATTGGGGCGGGGCCTGCCGGCGCGAAAGCGCCACGGCGCTACACCTTCCGCGCCACCGGCTCGGTCATCAAGTTCCAGGGCTTTCTCGCTGTCTACCGCGAGGGGCAAGATGTCGGGGACGCTGCCGACGACCTGGACAAGAAGGCGCTGCCGCTGCTCGCCGAGCGCGACCCGCTCGCACTGCTGAAACTCAGCCCCGAGCAGCACTTCACCGAACCTCCGCCACGCTACACCGAGGCCACCCTGGTGAAGATCCTCGAAGAGAAAGGCATCGGCAGGCCGAGCACCTACGCGCCGATCCTCGGTACGATACAAGATCGGGGGTATGTCGAGAAGACGGAGAAGAAGTTCGTGCCTACGCCACTTGGCCGGGTAGTCAACGATCTGCTCGTGGAGCAGTTCCCCGATGTGGTGGATGTCGGCTTCACCTCACAGATGGAGGAGCAGCTCGACGATGTGGCAGAGGGCGAGCGGCACTGGGCGCGGGTGCTCGGCGACTTCTACGCGCCCTTCGAGCTGGAGATCGCCCGCGCCGAGCGCGAGGTGGCGCACATCAGCCTCGACAAGCCGGAGCCTGAGAAGCTCGGTGAAGCCTGCCCGGAATGCGGCAAGGAGCTGCTGATCCGCACCAGCCGCTTCGGGCCGTTCGTCGCCTGCTCCGGCTTCCCCGCCTGCCGCTACAAGCGCGCCATCCCGAAGCTGGTCGGCGTCAACTGCCCGATCTGTGGCGAGGGCCAAATGACCGAGAAGCGCAGCGGGCGCGGCAAGATCTTCTACTCGTGCGACCGCTACCCAGCCTGCACGTTCTCCGTATGGAACCGCCCCCTGCCGGGTGCCTGCCCGCAGTGCGGCGGCCTGATCATGCAGGGTCCGCGCGGCGAGGGCTCGAAGTGCAGCCAATGCGCCTGGTCGAGCAAAGAAGTCCCCGCCGACAACGGCCAACGCCCGCGCAACAACGGCCCAATCGTCCCCGCCGCCGAGCTGCCGGAGCGGCCGGCGTCAAGCAAGGCGCGGACGACCAAGACAGCAGCACACACGACGAAGAAACCGGCGGCCAAGAAGGTTACGAAAAGGATTACAAAGGCGACGGCCCAGAAGCCGACCCGCCGTATCGCATAGCATCGAACGGGTTGCGGCTGCCGCCGTGCTGCGGACTGGGATTGCGCCAGGAGGAGAAACATGATGCGCGCAGCCACCTGTGGTAGGAAATGGGTGCTGACCGTCACCGCAGCGGCGGCTACTCTGATCGCGACGGCCCAGCCGGCACTGGCGCACGAGAAGTGGTTTCAGGATCCGTCTGGCTATCCACTGCGGCCCGACCTGTTCTTTCGCCCCTTGCCCCTGGCGGCTGTGCTCGCCGTGCTGATCGTGACGGTCGGCGGCGGCCTTTGGTGGCGTGCTCGCGGCCGCGAATTCGCCCCCGGCCCAGAGAGGTTTGGGACGACACCCGACCGGAGGAGCGCGCTCTACGGGCTGGTGCCCCTGATCCTCGGCATCCACATAGCCGTGCCGTTGCTGGTCAACGGGGTACAGGGTAAGCTGTTTTCGCCCGACAACGCTCTACCCGGAGTGTGGGCTAACTTTTTGGGCCTCGCCGAAACCGGCATCGCGCTGGCGCTGTTTTACGGCGCTTTCACCCGCTTCGCAGCTATCGGCCTCGCGCTGGTCTGGCTGGTTGGCATCTTTGTGCGTGGCTTAGAGCCGATGCTGGAAAACAGCTTCTACCTCGGCTTCGCGGCGTTTTTCTTTCTGGCGGGGCGCGGCCCAATTTCGGTAGACCGGCTCGTGCTGCCGCGCCTCGAGCCGTCGGTACGCCTGATGGAACAGGCGATCCCCGCGCTGCGGGTCGGGCTGGGATTGAGTCTGATCGTCGTAGCGTTCACAGAAAAGCTGGCAAACCTACCACTGGCGCTGGCGTTTCTCGCCAAATATCCGCTCAACTTCACTCCCGCCCTCGGCATCCCCCTGTCGGACGAAGCCTTCGTGGCCTTCGCGGGCGCGGTCGAGCTGCTGATCGGGCTGTGGATCATGTTGGGCATCTTCCCGCGCGAGATCGTGATCCTCGCGTGGATTCCGATTAACCTGACGCTCACGATCTTCAACTGGACGGAGCTCGTCGGCCACTTGCCGATTTACGGCGTGATGGCCGTCCTGCTATTGTGGTCGCCGGGCCGCGAGAATCTTGCGCTCTGGGTCAGGGGCCTGCGCGAGGGGCCGTTGGCGATATTGGGCAGTCCGCATACCGTTAGTGAAGGCACACCATGACCGACAAGCAGACCGCGTCGCCGCCGGAATCGGACGAGGCCGCCCAACCGTCAACTTCCGGTGAGAATGGATCCGCGGCGGGCGGCACCGAAGACCCGTCCGAGCAGCCAAAGCACTTCTGGCAGGTTCTCGGCCCGGGCCTGATCACCGGGGCCTCAGATGACGATCCCTCCGGCATCGGCACCTACTCCCAGGCCGGAGCTTCTCTCGGTTTCGCAACGCTCTGGCTGGCGCTTATCACCTTCCCGCTCATGGCAGCCGTCCAGTTTATCTGCGCGCGCATCGGCCTGGTCAGCGGTCAGGGGCTGGCCGGCGTCCTTCGCAAACACTACCCGCGCGCCCTGCTCTATCCCGTGCTCGCCGTCCTCTTGCTCGCCAACACGATTAATGCCGGAGTGGACATCGGTGCCATCGCCGCCGCGATCAACCTGATCGTGCCGATCCCAATCCCGTGGATGATCGTCCCGGTCGCGCTGCTGCTCGTCGCCCTCATGTTCTGGGGTTCCTACAAGATGATCGAGCGCACATTCAAGTGGCTCACGCTTGCGCTCTTCGCCTACATCGGTGCCGCCTTCTTTGCCAAACCCGATTGGGGCAGTGTGCTGGCGGGCACCTTCATCCCAACGCTCCGCTTCGACAGCACCTTCCTAGCCGTTGTCGTCGCGATCTTGGGCACGACCATCTCGCCCTACCTCTTCTTCTGGCAGGCCAGCCAGGAAGTCGAAGAAGAGACCAGCAAGGGCCGCACCACCCAGGAATCGCGCGAGGGCGCGACCCGTGAGGAACTGCGGGTTGCGGCCTGGGATGTTGACATCGGCATGGCCTTCTCGAATGTGGTGATGTATTTCATTATCCTAGCGACCGGGGCGACGCTGTTCAAGGCCGGCAAGACCGACATCCAGACGGCCACGGATGCGGCGCAAGCCCTACGCCCGATCGCCGGCGACGCGGCGGGCCTGCTGCTGGCCGTGGGGCTGATCGGAGCGGGGCTGCTGGCGGTGCCGGTGCTCACCGGCGCCGCCGCCTACGCTGTGGCCGAGGGCTTTGGCTGGAACTCCGGCCTCGACGAGCGACCGGGCCGGGCGAAGCAGTTCTATGCTGTGATCGCGGGCGCGATGTTGGTGGGGATGCTGATCAACTTCACCGGGATCAGCCCGGTTCAGGCGCTCTTCTGGACGGCAGTCCTCAACGGGTTTCTCGCGCCTCCGTTGCTCGTGGTGATCATGCTGATCGCGAACAACCGCAAGGTGATGGGCGAGCACGTAAACGGACGTCGGATGAACGCACTCGGCTGGCTCACCACGGCGCTTATGTTCGCGGCCGCTGTGGCCCTCGTGCTGACCTGGCTGGGGAAATAGCCGGGGCGCTTCTCAGACTCCGGGTGCCCGGCTGCGTCTTGGACGATGCCTGCGCTGGGAGGGCGCGCCGTGTGGGGCCGGAGTACGCACGGGCTGCGAGGGGCGCGGCTCCCTGTCGGGTTGCTGCGGCGAGCGGGCCGCAGGCGGGGCGGCAGCGACCGCAGCCGGTGCTTGGGCGCTTGGGCGGCGGCGGGGCGCGAGCGGCGGACGCGCGAACTCGGTGTCGCGGTTCGGGGCGGTGACCGTGTAATCGAAGCCGGGCAACGTGCGGCGTGGGACAGGCGCGCCGAGCAGCCGCTCGATGTCCCGCACCATGTCGGCATCTTCGGGAGTCACCAGTGTAAAGGCATCGCCGGTCTTGGCGGCGCGCCCGGTGCGCCCGATGCGGTGGGTGTAGACACCCGCCGTCGAAGGCATATCGTAGTTGATCACATGCGACACGAGCGATATGTCCAGCCCCCGTGCGGCGATGTCGGTGGCGACGAGGATCTGGTACGAGCCGTCTCGGAAGCCGTCAAGTGCCTCCTGGCGGCGGGCCTGGGCGAGGTTGCCCTGTAGCGAGGCGCTGCTGTATCCGGCCTTTTGCAACTGCTCGCCGACGCGCTTGGCGCGGTGCTTGGTGCGCGTGAAGACGAGCACCGACTCGGTGTCGGTCTGGTCGAGCAGGGCCATGAGCAAGTGGGTCTTTAGGTGCTGGGCAACCGGGTAGAGCGCGTGGGCCACCGTGCCTATGGGCTGGGCGCTGCCGGCTTGCAGCGTCACCGGGTTATGCAGCACATCCTCGGCGAGCCGCCGGATGTCGGGCGGCATGGTCGCCGAGAAGAGCAGGTTCTGGCGCGCTTCCGGCAGGTGCCGCAGGATGCGCCGTATGTCGGGCAGGAACCCCATGTCGAGCATCATGTCGGCCTCGTCGAGGACGAGCACCTCGATGTGCGAGAGGGCAATGGTGCTTTCGGCGATGTGGTCGAGCAGGCGACCGGGACAGGCCACAACAATGTCCACACCCCGCCGGAGAGCCGCGATCTGGGGCTGCCGGCCCACACCGCCATAGATCGTGGCGCTACGCAGGCCGGTCGCGCCGCCGAGCAGGCCGATCGCCGTGTGGGTTTGCTCCGCCAGCTCGCGCGTCGGCGCGAGGATCAGCGCACGCACATGGCCCCGTGTGCCCGGCAAGAGGCGTTGCAAAATCGGCAGGACAAAGGCGGCCGTCTTGCCGGTGCCGGTCTGTGCCAGGCCCATCACATCCCGTCCGGCGAGAATGGGCGGTATCGCCTGGCGCTGAATCGGCGTCGGCACCTGGTAGCCCAGCGCCTCGACGCCCGCGGTGATACGCCGGTCTAACTGAAATGCACCGAAACTCACTCTCATTCACCCCTTGACCACCGCGAAAGCGATGCCGTCATATCCTTTACTGCCGACCGTCTGGATCTCCGTCGCGGTCACGCGCGGCTCAGCGGCAAGCGCGGCGTTGAAACGCCGTATACCTTGCACGCCCTCATCCGGATTACCGGCGTCGGTCACCTTGCCATCGCGCACCACGTTGTCGGTGATGATCAGGCTGCCGGGCCGGGTCAGCTTGAGCGCCCAGTCGAAATAGGCCGCGGTATTCGGCTTATCGGCGTCTATGAACACTAGGTCGAAGGGGCCGCGCCCTTCGGCGGCCAGTTGCGGCAGAGTATCGAGCGCAGTTCCAAGCCGCACCTCGACCACATCGGACAGCCCTGCGCGGGCGATGTTGGCGCGGGCCACCTCGGCGTGCTTCGGGTCGGCTTCCAGCGTGATCAGTCGCCCGCCTGCGGGCAACGCCCGCGCCATCCAGATCGTGCTGTACCCCGCCAGGGTGCCGATCTCTAGGATGGATCGCGCTCCCTGGGCCAGGGCCAGAATCTGTAGCAGCCTGCCCTGGTTCGGCGTGACGTTGATCGCCGGCATTCCGGAGTCGGCTGTGGCCTGGAGCGCCGCATCAAGCGCGGGATCGGTCGGTATAAAGAGGTCGGTGATGTAGTGGTCCACCTCTGTCCATTTGTCCTGTGTCATAGCTCCTCCTCTCATGTTGAGGGACTGGGTGCAGTCTCTCCACCTGACATCAGCAAGCTACGTACCATGCTTATCATAGCAAGCGCAGCCGCGACGACAGCGGCAAGAGGATGATTTACCGGCTCTGCCCGGTGAGCAATCCGTAGAGGAGCATGACCACGGCGGCTGCCATCACAAGCGCGGCCAGAGCGAGAGCAGCACTCGTGCGCCGCCCGATCCTGTGGTGCCGCATGATAGTGCTGTTGTTGCCGACCACCAAGACCAACACAATCAACGCCGGTGCCAGAACCCCTTGCAGCACGTTCGCCCAGAACATGAGATGGATCGGGTCGAGGCCGAGCAGCGCGACGACTAGGCTTGCTGCCAATGCCGCCGTCAGGATCAGGTAGAAGCCCTCGTTCTGCCAGGGTTTCTTCGACAGGCCGACCGGCCAGCCTATGCTGCCTGCGACCGCGTAAGATGTACTCGCCAGCAGCACCGGGATCGCGATCAGCCCCGCTCCGATGAGACCGACGGCGAACAAGTACTTTGCGTATGGCCCCAGGAGCGGCTCAAGCGCCTTTGCTGCGTCCAGCGCCGAGTTGACCTGCTGGTGCTTCGTGAACAGCGTGGCAGCCGTCGAGACGATGATCGCGTAGGCTACCACGTTGCCGCTGATCACTCCGGCTCCGATATCGGCGAGCGCGGTGCGGATCTGCTGCGGACGGGTTCCGGCTCGCTTCTCCTCTTTTTCACCCTGCACCTGCCAGAACATACTATAGGGCGAGATCGTCGCCCCGAGTAGCGCGACGGCGGCGCTGATGCTCACAAAGCTGAAATCCAACTGGGGGATGAAGGTGCTGCTCACGACGGTGCCCCAGTCGGGCTTGGACAGCACGGCCGTGATCAGGTATGAGACGAAGGCCAGGCTCAGAACGAGGAAGATCTTCTTGATCGCGTCGAAGTTCTGGTAGACGGTAATGTACCAGAGCAGGGCCGCCACGGGGACGACGAACCAGACCCAGCGCAGCCCCACGATCAACTCCAGGCCGCTACCGACCGCGACGAGGTCCGCAGCTATCAAAGCGAGGTTAGCAACGACCAGGATCGCTGCGGCGGGTCCGGAGACCCTGCGCCCATAGTGCTCACGCAGGATGTCGGACAAGCCCTTCTGCGTGATGCGCCCGATCTTCGCACATGCGTACTGCACGGCAAGCAAAAGCGGAGTCGAAAGCAGCATCAGCCAAAGGTGGCCATAACCCGCGCTCGCGCCGTCAACCGAATAGGAGGTGACGGCAGACGAGTCGTTGCCGGCCATACCGGATATGAAGCCCGGCCCGAGTGCCCGCAACAAGCCTGGCCTCGCCTCCTCGCCGGCTGCGGGCTGGTCGGACTGCTGCTCCAATCTACGCATACCTGTATCGGTCGGTATTGCCTCCTCTGCTTGGGCTATCAGGCCGTCGGCTGCGGGCATCTCTTGCCCGGCTGTGGGGAGTAGAGGTTCTTGCCCAGATGGGGCCAGTGCCTCAAGTTCCTCGTCGGTCGCCGCGATAGTCACCTTACCCGGCGAACTACCGTCACCGTCCTGATGTTCGATTGATTGTATGCGTTCTACGGGGATCTCAATATGCTTGGTGAAGAGAGCACCTTTCTTCACAGTCACAGATTCTATGTCGCCTGCTGCGTTCCGCAAGACCTCGGCTACCCTGGGCTTGCTCACGTCTTCTTCGCCCAGGTCGGCGTCAGTCGCCTCAACCTCCATGCCGGGTTCTATCTCATTCCCCGTCCGTACCAGCTCTTCGTTCATCTAGCTCCCAATCTCTATGCGCCCAGGCGACCGGAGCTCCGGTCTACTTAGCCGGGGTTTTCGCCCCCGTGATCTGTGCCGTATTGAAACCTCTTGCCAGGGCCTTGAGCTTGCGGAGCGCGGCCTGCTCCTCCAGCAGGTTCTCGCGCAGCAGCTCTACGGCCTGGGTCATTTTTAGCTTACGGGCCATCGCGACCAAGCTCTCGTAGGCCGTGATCTCATATCGTTCGGTCTTCGCGCCTGCGCCGAGGTTGTAGTAGTCGAGGATCTGCGGCGTCGGCTTTTCCTTTGAGAACGACTTCTTTTCGCGCAGCAGTCCCTCGATGCCCTGACAGACCTCGGCTTCGGGCGGCTCGCCGAAGGAGCGGAAGACGCGCTCAAGGCGTCGGACATGGTTTACCGTCTCCTTTTGATGATCCGCGAACGCCTTCTTGATCTCAGGCTCGGTCGACTCGCCTGCCAGCTCCTGGAGTGCCGCCACCAGCTTTTGCTCAGCGAAGTAGATGTCCTTCAACTCATGCTCGAATAGCTCATTCAGATCCTGCACGCTCATCTGTGGTTCTCCTTTGTGGTTAGGCCGAAAGCCTCCAGGCGAGTAAGCCAACTTAGGCAGCCACAAGCACCTTTCATGCCACATAGACGGCTCCTGTTCTTGGGGAAGAGACCTCCACGCAGAAGACTTGCAGGATCTTTACAAGTGGGCTATAACTGGGCATTGATTTCACTTGTGGCGTGTGGCGCACGATTGGGGGAGCAACAGCTATGAACAAGCAGGCCCCAGGTAACATTCTGCGTCGGATGCTCCCTGCCGCCCAGCCGCGCCCGACCGGCGAAGAGCCGCGCCGCGAGATCGAAGCTCGCTGGCCGGTGACGGGCGCGCTTCTGATTGTCGTGCTCCTCTACGCCAGCTTGCCGGATCGGCTGACATTCGGCCCTCCCTGGCTCGCGCCCATCGTGGAGTTCGTCCTGCTGGTCCCTCTCCTGTTAACGCAGCCGCATTGGCACCCCCAGGCCGGCTGGCGTTGGCAGCGCGTCGTGGCCGTCACTTTGATCGGCGTGATTAATGTCTCGAATCTGGCATCTCTCGTGCTGCTTGTGGATACGCTTTTACACGGCTTCAAAGCCACGGGTGCGGAACTGATCCTGGAGGCGGCAAAAATCTGGCTGACCAACATAGTCGTATTCGCGCTCTGGTATTGGGAATTGGACCGGGGCGGACCTCGCGCCCGCCATTCCGAGCAGGCCGGTCCCCCCGACTTCCTGTTCCCCCAGATGACCAGTCCCGAGGTAGCTCCCGCCCACTGGATGCCGATCTTTGTGGATTACTTCTATGTCGCGTTCACGAATGCGACTGCGTTCAGCCCGACCGACACGTTGCCTCTGACCCCGCCCGCGAAGCTGCTGATGTCGGCGCAGTCGCTGATTTCCCTCTTGACGCTGGCATTGGTCGCGGCCCGCGCGGTCAATATCCTGACCTGATCCTGCCAAAACAGAGTGATTTTGGCGTTGCCGGCAGAGCGCAGGCAGAGAACGGTATGCTATCATGTTACGGATCTGCGCCGGGTGGGGCGTTGGCATCGGGCTTCCCGGTCCCCATACGGCATCTGCTCCTGACGCCAAGAGCGTCGGGACAGGACATGTCGGCGACGCACTCATCTTGGCGGATGCGCGTCGTTCGAAGACCGATATATAGTTGGCACAATAGGTGCCGCCCTCCTCAAAGTTGGCGGCATCTATTGTTTCCCCCGTCACTCTTGATGACGACATCCGTAATCACAGCCCCTCCTATAGGGCTAGAGATCCCGCCTGCTGAACGACCAGATCGCCAGGGCGAGCATGACCACCGCGTAGGTTGCGGCGTAGTATATGATCCCCTCATCGGGCACATCGAGAGAGGCGAAGGGCGAATTGAACTGACCGTGGAGGAGGGGCGGTTGGAGTTGGTAAGAGGCGAGCCGCCAGAGCGCCTCCACCGGCAACAGGAGGGCGGTGGCGTTCCCCAGGTCCACGGCGGCCTTCGCATGGAGCTGTGGGATCGAGCCGATCTGGGCGATCCATGAGCCGACGAAGGCGATACCGTAGAGCATGAAGAGCAGCACACCGTTGGTCAGCGCCGAGAGCCGAGTGCCGATCAGCAGCGAGAGCGAGAGCAGAGACAGCGCCTCGAGCGCGAGTATCCCGAAAGCAGGCAGCACGTTCGGCGGCGTGTAGTTCAGCAATCTGCTGATCGCCAGCATGATGCCTCCGGTCAGCAGGCCGACATAGACGATCAGCATCCCAGAGTAGCCGAGCCACTTGCCCAAGATGATCTGCCAACGGCCTATCGGCTTGGTGGCTATCGCCTGGATCGTGTTCGAGCCGATTTCCCCGGAGACCGCATCGATCGCCGCGAAAATCGCCAGCATGACTGTCAGGAAGTGGACGACATACATCCCCGCGAGAAGTAGGAAGTCGGCACCCTGCTCCTCAATCGCAGCAGGCGGGCGGCGGACACCGGCGTTCGCCAGGCTCTTTTGGGACTCTTCGAGTACGAACGCGAGGCCCAGGGCGTAGAGCGCGACGAACAGCACGCCGAGCGCCAGGGCTATCACAACCATCCAGCGCCGCCACGCCTCGTGGAACGTCAGCCAGGTTATGGTCGCAATGTTCCTCACTGGCCGCTGTCCTCTGTGCCGACGATTTCGAGGAAGACCTGCTCGAGGGACGGCCGGCGGGGGGTGAGCGAGTAGAGACGCGCGCCGCAGGCCAGTGTGCGCTCGGCGATAACAGGCAGCAGTTCCTCATCGGTCAGTGTGAGGTCGAGGCTCGCCGCGCCTACCCCGGCGTGGAGTTCATGGCCTCCGGCCTCCGCCGAATCGGCAGGCAGCTCGGAGAGGCGGCGCTGCACCGGGAGGGCGTCGAGCGCGGCCAGCAGGCCCGGCGTCACGGCATCTACCCTAAGCTCGACGTGCAAACGGCCTGCTTCGAGATCGCTCATCTCCAGGGTTTGGAGCACGCGGCCCTCCTTGATAAAGGCCACGCGGTCGCACGTCGCCTCGACCTCGCCGAGCAGGTGGGAGTTGAGGAAGACAGTGGTGCCTTGCGCCTTCAGGTCGTGCAGAAGCCCGCGCACCAGCCGCCGCCCTAGTGGATCAAGCGCAGAGGTCGGCTCGTCGAGGAAGACGAGCGCGGGCCTGTTGAGAAGCGCCTGCGCCAGCCCTATCCGCTGGATCATGCCCTTCGAGAAGCCGGAGATCGTCTGCTCGGCGTGGGCAGCGAGGCCGACGGTTTCGAGGAGCTTAGGGATGCGACTGCGGCGGTCGGCGGGCGACATGCCGTAGAGCTTGCCGTGGAAGTCGAGGAGTTCGCGCGCCCGCATCCAGCTGTGGAAGCGGAAATGCTCGGGGAGGAAGCCGATGCGGGCCATCGTCTGCGGGTGGCCGGGCTGATGACCGAGCACGCGGAGGCTGCCGCCGGTCGGATGGACGAGGCTGAGCAGCATCTTGACTGCGGTGCTCTTGCCTGCGCCGTTCGGCCCCAGGAAGCCGAAGACCTCTCCCTGCGGCACCCGCAGCGTCAGGTCGGTCACCGCAATTTTGCGCCCATACCGCTTCCGCAGACCGTCGGTTTCGACCGCGAACTCAGGCATCTGATCTCCGTCCAATGTCCCTAGCTATCCAGAGACCTGATATGCTATAATGCGATGTGCCGCCCGGCACGAGCCCATAGCTCAGCGGTAGAGCATCCGACTTTTAATCGGGGGGTCCTGGGTTCGAATCCCAGTGGGCTCACTCTTTGAGATTCTTCGCTACGCTCAGAATGACAGTGCTACGGGCAGCCGGCGTTGCCCCAGGGGTCGCCGGGGCGGGGGCCGAGGAGTAGGCAACTTAACCAGGGGAACTCCTGGGTGGGGTCTATCGAACCGACATCCGCCATGCTGGTCGGGTGGACCTGGAGATGGACGAAGGCACTGCCGGCACGCCCGGTCGAGCCGGTGATGCCCATGACCGTGCCGGGCTTGATGGCGCTGCCCACATGCAGCGCGGGGTTGACCTGCCAGAGGTGGGAAAGCAGGATGTGGTGGCCGGTCTCGGCGGACTTCCACCAGATGTAGTTGCCGAGGCCGTGGCCGCAGGCCGCCGCGCCGGGCAGGCAGTTGTTCTCCAGCGCTTCGACTACGCCGCCGATGGGGGCCGTCTGGGTAACGCCGATAGTCGCATCGAGGTCGAGGCCGTACTCGGGGCCGCCGGGCGATAAGTGCCCGAACTCGGTGATCACATGGTAGACGTGCGGCAGCAGGTTCGCGTGCCCTGCTAAAGCCGGCTGGGCGGAAGGCGGGTAAGTCACTGCCGGCGGGCCGTTGGGTCCAGTGCTCCACGTACGCACCAACGTCTGCACATCGGCTATGTAGCCCGGCACGTCGTTGTCGTCGGTATTCGGCGCGTAGACAGGCACGATCTTGGAGACCGTTCGCAGGCCCCATTCGCGCGCATACTGCACGCTGATCAGGATGTACCAATCCTCAATGGAATCCTCCCACGTCGGGTAGTAGCGGAACCCCTGGTATTCCGGGGAGCCGACCGTCATCCGGCGGTTGCCGATAGAGTCCGTGACGCGGGCTATGCCGAGGGTTCCGCCCCCGCTCTCGTGGAGGAAGAAGGCGAGCGCGTATGCGGGGTCGATCCCGTACTTCACCCCCAGGGAGTAGAACAAGGCCCCACGCCCGGTTACCGGCGAGCCGTTTTCCTTGAGTATCCGGTCGATCTGGGCGGCGCTGATGCTCGGCGGGGCGAGCACGGCAAAATCCGGCGTGTGCCTTTGGATCGCCTTGTCGCCCGGCGGCGGGGGCCGGAGCTTTACAGTTGAGGGCTTGCGTAGCGGCGGGATGACGAGTACCTGGCTGGCCGAGATCGCCTTCTGGCTGGTGATCCCGTTCGTCGCCATCAGCGCCTTGATCGGCACTCCACTCTTCTGCGCTATCCCCGCGAGCGTGTCGCCGTGAAGTACCGTGTACTGTATCTGGGGGGCAGGCGTGGGGGTCACGCCCTTTAGGTCTGCCCTTTGCGCGTTCCGCATCGCATCAGAGTCCGACGGCGTTGGCGTCGAGTTTTGGGTTTTGGGTTTTGAGTTTTGAGTTTTGGGCGTTGGGGTTGAGCTTTTAGCTTTGGGTTTTGAGTTTTGAGCTGTTGCGGTTGCCACGGGTTCTTGAGTGGCGGTTGCGATGATGGGTGCCGGCGTTGGTGTTGGGTTTTGCTTCGTGGGGGTAGGCGCGGCCGGTTCCTGGGTGGCTGTTGCGGGGGGCAGCGTTGGGCTTTGAGCTGTCGCGGTTGCGGGGGGCAGCGTTGCCTGTCCCTGTGAGGGAAGCGCTGGATTGTGATCCTCGCTGTCCGGCCACTGGTTCGTCACCGCAAGTCCCTTGCCCTGGACCGCCAGCTGCTGCGAAGGTTGCCTGCTGAGGCCGAGCGCGACCAGCACGGCCAGGATCAGGGCAGCGAGGCCCAGCCAGGCCGCAGGCCGGGACATGATGTTGCGTAGATGATAGAAATGGGGATCCCAATCGAGCGGTGTGCGCGGCACCGAGGGCATAAGACGGTTCCTCCATAGGCTTAACCTGTGGGGCGGTCTTCTGACGCACCCAACGCCCACGCTGATTATACAATAATTAGAGCGTTCAAGCCAGCGACCTCAACGGGCCGCGCAGCAGCCAGAGCGCCGAGACCGCGAAGCCGGCGGACGCGATCCAGAGCGTCGCGCGTGGGCCGATCCCCTCGGCGAGCGCGCCTGCGAGCAGAGCGCCGAGCGGGGCCACCCCGCCCTCGAGGAACTGCATACTCGCGTTTGCCCGCCCAAGCAATCGGTCGGGCACCAGGCTTTGACGTAGGCTGAGGGCGTTGATGAAATAGATCACCAGCCCGAAGTCGCCGAAGAACTGGGCGGCGAGCAGGAAACCGACAGGAGGCAGGCCGAACGCTCCGGCGAGCGGCGTCAATGGCGCGAAGGCCACGCTGAACGCGAGCGCGCCGATGATAGTGCGGCCCACGCCGTAGCGCCGCGAGAGCCGCTCGGCCAACAGCGCGCCCGGCAGCGCCCCCAGCCCGCCCGCGGTGATCAACAGACCGAGCACGCCCGGCGAGATGCCGAGTGTGGCGACCGCGTAGAGGCTGTAGAGCGCGCCGTAGAACCCGCCGAAGAAGTTGCGTATGCCCGAGCCGCCTGCGATGGACCGCAGCAGAGGGTGCCCGAGCACGAGCCGCAGCCCCTCGGTTACGTCGAGCCATATATTGGCCCGCTCCTGCTTCGGCTCAGGCGGCGGTTCGGGCTTGCTTATCAGCGCGAGCGAGGCGGCAGATGCCAGGTAGGAGAGCGCGTCGAACAGGATCGCTATCGGCGCAGTGAGGGCCTGCACCAAGCCTCCGGCCAACGACGGCCCTCCGATCTCGGCAAGCGAACTCGACGCGCCGAGCTTGCTGTTCCCCTCTATGATCTGCTCACGGCTGACCAGCGCCGGCAAGTAGGATTGGCCGGCGACCTCGAAGAAGACCGTGAGCACTCCGGCCACCGCCGACACGATGTATAGCTGTTCGATCCGCAGGTAGCCGAGGATCGCCGCAGCCGGTATGGAGCCGAGGACGAGGGCGCGCGCGATGTCGGCGGCGATCATGATCGGCCTGCGCCGCAAGCGGTCCACCCAGACCCCGGCAGGCAGCCCGACCAGCAGCACCGGCGCGCTGCCGATGGCGAACAGCAGACCCATCTCGCCCGGCGTCGCGTGCAGACTGATGACGGCGGCCAGCGGCAACCCGTCGCGCGTGATGCGCGAGCCGAACTCTGAGATGGCCTGCCCCGCCCAGAGCTTCATAAAGTCAGGGTGGTGCCAGAGGCCGGTGAAGCGCCGCCCGATCCGCATCCTCAATTTCGCGCTGCGCCCGCGTCCTTATCTAGTATATCGGCTCTGGTGACCAACCAGTAGCAGGCCACCAGCAGCACAGTGACGAGTGTCGTGCCCAGGAGTTCGAGGATCTGCTGGGTGAACAGATCGGATTGCATCGTATTCTGCTCGGCGGAGAGATGCACCGTGACGATCAGTATGTGGCGGACTGCCGAAATAATGCCGATTGTGATCAGGGGGCGGAGGGCGAAGGTCCGTGAGCGCAGGTGGGCGACGACGGTGGCAAGGATCTCCAGGACGATCACGACAAACAAAACGTCGTTCACATCGGTCAAGATCACCTGGAAAAAGGTGACGGACGGACCCTGGAGTTGCAAGCCATCGAGGCCGGTCAGCAGGATATGCCCAAAGACCAGGGCGGCGATGCCCACCAGGACCGCAGCCACGCCGAGGTGCAGCAGGTCGTCCACCAGCTCGAACACCTGGTAGCTGAACGCACGCAGACGGATATGAGGCCCCCCCTTGAGGAACTCCTGCTCGCGCTCGGCGAGGACGCGCAGGTCTTCGTCGAATGTGTCCTTCTGCTGGGCGTTCCTCTCGGTGCCGGCCGCCGCCTCTTCGTGCTCGTCCATTCGGCGATCTCCTACTTCTGGGTGAGCGCTGCGAGCAGCGCGGCGCGGGCGATAGGCACGGCGACGCTGCTGCCCTCGCCGCCCTCTTCGACCATCGCGGCGACGGCATATTGCGGGCGGTTTGGGTCTTTTCCCGCGAAGCCGATGAACCAGGCGTGCGAAGTACCGCGCCCGGTCTCGGCGGTGCCGGTCTTGCCGCCGACGGCGTAGCCGGGGATCGTCGCGCCGTTCGCCCAGCCCTTCTGGACCGAGGTGATCATCATCTGGCGGAGGATCGCGTCGCTGTCAGGCGAAACCGCCCTGTCGAGGCTCGCAGGGTTCGTCTGCGCGACCACGCTGCCGTTCGGTGCCGTCACGCTGCCGACCAGGTAGGGCTGGGGCAGCTCGCCTCCTCGGGCGACCGTCGCGGCGACAAGGGCCATCTCGAGCGGCGTGGCCTGCATCTCGCCCTGCCCGTAACTGATTGCGGCAAGGTCGTTCGGGGCGTTCGGGCCGTCGAGGTAGTTCGGGCTGCTGAACAGGCGGCTCGCCTCCACCGGCACGCCCATCGCGGGGTTGTTTTGGTTGTAGTCGCGCTCGAAGCCGAACCTGCGGCCATAGCTGACGAGTGGATCGCCGCCGAGGACGTTGACCCCCAACTCCGCGAAGACCACGTTGAGCGACCACTGGTAGCCCTCCATGAGCGTGAAGTGGTTGTTAGGGTGGTTTGCGGGGCGGCAGGTCGAGCAGTCAACATGCGAGTAGGAGCCGGGCTGGACCTTCAGGCTGCCGGTGTCGGTGAAGAGCGTATTCGGGCGGACCTTGCCTTCGTCAACCGCCGCCGCCAGCGTCACCGTCTTGAACGTCGAGCCGGGCGGGTAAAGGCCCTGCGTGGCGCGGTCCAGCATGGGAAGGTCGGGCCGGGCTTTTTCGTTGGCGACGCTGTTCCAGTAGTCCACGATCCGCTTGTTTTCGGCGTCCCAGATGGCGGCGTTCGGGTTGAAGGCCAGGCCGTTCGGGTCAAAATGCGGGTAGCTGACCAACGCCAGCACTGCGCCGGTCTGTGCATCGAGCACGACCACCGCACCCTTGCGCGCGCCGAGCGCGGCCGTCGCAGCGTTCTGTATCGAGGGCACGAGCGTCAGGTGGACATCCGAGCCGACCGTCGCGCGGTGGAGCAGGCGGTCCTCTTCGCTGACCAGGGGGTTGCTCTCTGCCCGCCCGCTCAGGTAATCGTCGTAGTTGCTCTCCAGGCCCGACAGCCCATAAATCGTCGGGTTGTAGAAGCCGAGCAGGTAGCCCATGTTGTCCACGGGATACGTCCTTTGGACATAGCCGGTATCCGAGTAGACAGTACGCCCGGCGATCACCCGTCCCGAAGCATCGAGGATCTGGCCGCGCTGGACCTTCAGGTCGTGCGACAGCAGGCGCGGGTTCTGCAACGAGTCGGTGCCTGTCGAGAGCGGCGTCGGGTTCGCGATGGTCTGAGTGAATGTGATGCTCTGGCCGTTGCGAATGAGCTGAGTATCGCGCTGGTAGAGGTTCGGCGAGATCTGCGTGGTCACGTTGATCACGCGGCTGCCGGAGATGGCAGACGCCTGCGCGACCTGCTGCCTGAAAAGGTGCGCGCCGAGCAGCAGGAAGCCCGCCAGGAGGAAGCCCGCTAGGAGTTGCACGCTGTGGCTCAGGTTCTCTTGACGTGCGCGCTCCCGCTCTTCGGGCGTGAGGCTCGTGGTGGGAGCGCGGCGTGCGGGCGTGGGCACGGCGGTCCAGACAAGATAGAGCAGGCAGACGAATATCACGCCGAGGCAGATCAGCCAGACCTGGTCGCTCGCCAAGAGCGCGCCGGCAAATGTCACGCCGATAGCTAGGAAGCCGAGCAGCGGGCGCAGGAAGTTGTGAAGCCAGTCCATAGAGTTCCTCATATTGCCTGAGCCTGGCTCGGCTCGGGGCGAGCCGGAGCGGGTGGGGTCGCCGGTACTGGCACCGGTGCCTTGCGCTCGCCGGCAGCCGCCGTCAGCGCCGAGATCCGCAGCAGCAGGCCGATGATCACAAAGTTCGTGAGCAGCGAGGAGCCGCCATAGCTGACGAAAGGCAGGGTGATGCCGGTGAGGGGCACCATGCCTGTCGCGCCGCCGAGGATGATCAGGGTTTGCAGGCCGAGGATCGTGCTGAGGCCGACCGCGAGCATCTGGTGGAAGTTGTCGCGGGCGCGCAGCGCGATGTGGTAGCCGCGGAAGACGAGCAGCAGGTAGAAGCAGACCGTGGCGAGTGTTCCCGCCAGGCCAAGTTCCTCACCGATAGCGGCGAACACGAAGTCGGTGTGGATCGCAGGCACCCAGGCGGGGCTGCCGTAGCCAAAGCCGGTGCCGAACGCGCCGCCGGTCGCGTAAGCGTAGAGTGCCTGCACGTACTGGTAGCCGCTGCCCGAGGCGTAGGGCCAGGGGTTCAGCCAGATGTCGAGGCGCAGGCGCACGACGGAGAACAGGTAATACATCACGAGCGAGCCGGCGGAGAAGGCGACCAGCCCCCCCACGACATAGAGAGGCTTGCCTGTGGCGACGTAGAGCATCGCCAGGAAGATGCCGAAGAAAAGCAGCGCGCTGCCGAGATCCTTCTGGACGACGAAGAGCAACATCGCCACGCCCCAAACCGCCGCCATTGGCAGCAGATAGGGCAGCGGCGGCAGGCTGATCCGCCCAAGCCGGATGTTCAGGGCGAGCAGGTCGCGGATGTCGTAGAGATAGCCCGCGAGAAAGATGACGAGCACGACTTTGAGCAGCTCGGACGGCTGGAAGGCGAACGGCCCGAGCTTGAACCAGAGGCGGATGCCGCTGCCGTTGAGATCCTGCCCGAAGAAGAGCGTCGCCGCGACAAGCCCCGTGCCGAGCAGTGCCCAGGTGTACTTGTAGCGGCGCAGCCAGACGAGATCTCGGCTAGCTACCAGCGTGGCGATCAGCGCCGCGAAGCCGAGCGTGATCCAGAGCATCTGCTTGCTCGCCACATCTTCATAGCCGGCCGTCGGGTAGGTCCGCACGAGGCTCGGCTGTAGCCTCTGGATCGTGATCATGCCGAGGCCGGTGATGACGCCTACTACCGGCAAAAGCACCTGGTCGGCCCCGCGCTGGGTCGCGCCCAGAAAGAAGTGCGTCGCGTAGAGCAGGCCGATGAACAGGAAGCTCATCCAGAGGTCGCGCCAGGTGAGCGCCAGCTTCTCGGTCGGCACGACGATCACGATCAGCATCCCGACGAGGCTGAGTATCGCGGGCACGAGCAGCAGCTGGAACTCGGTCCAGCGCCATCGGCGGAGTGTGCGGATCACTTACTGCCTCCGGTCACCCGCGCCAGGATCGGCCACAGGCGCTCGCGCACGTCGCCGGGGATCGCGTCGGGCGCGGTCATGAGCGCGCCGTCCAGGGCGCGCCCACAGGAGCATCCGGCGTCGGCTTGGGAGACTATGCCGGCGACGAGCGCCGCCACGACGGCCTGCGCCTGCGCCACGTTGCGTTGCAGCATGGCTAGGACCATCTCGACGGTCACCGCGCCGTGTGTATCGTGCCAGCTGTCATAATCGGTAACGAGCGCGAGGTTGGCGCAGCAGATCTCGGCTTCCCGCGCCAGGCGGGCTTCGGGCAGGGCGGTCATGCCGATGACTGAGACGCCCCAGGAGCGGAAGAGCAGCGACTCGGCTCGCGTCGAAAACTGCGGCCCCTCTATCACGATATGCGCGCCGCCGTCATGGACGGTTCCCCCGGCGGCCCGCCCTGCTGCGGCAAGCTCGGCGCGCAGTTCGGGGCAGTACGGCTCGGAGAAGGCGACATGGCCCACGAGGCCGTCGCCGAAGAAGCTGCGGGGGCGGCGCACCGTGCGGTCGATCAGCTGGTCGGGAACGAGCAGGTGGCCCGGCTCTATCTCTTCGCGCATACTGCCCACCGCGCTCACCGAGAGCAGGCGTTCGACGCCGAGGCTCTTGAGCGCCCAGATGTTGGCCCGCACGGGCACCTCGCTCGGGCTGATAGTGTGGCCCCGCCCATGCCGCGCCAGGAACGCCGTTCGCCGCCCCGCCAGCGTGCCGAGCAGGATCGCATCGCTCGGCGGGCCGAACGGCGTATCCACCCGAACCTCGTCGGCCTCGGTCAGTCCCGGCACCTGATAGAACCCCGACCCGCCGATGATCCCGACCTTAGCGCCCTCGACCACTCCGCCTACCTCCCCACGAACCGCGCATGTTCCACCATTATACACCGATCCACCACGACGAGCAGCCCGGCGGCGCGCGCCCGTTCTGCCGCCTCCTGATCTATCACCCCAAGCTGCATCCAGATGCCGCGCGCCCCGGCCGCGATGGCCTCGTCCACCACCTCGGAGACGTACTCCGACCGCCGGAAGACGTTCACCAACTCGACCTGCCCGCCTATCTCGCTCAACGATGGGTACGACTTCTCGCCGAGCGACTCGCTTATCGTCGGGTTTACAGGGACGATCTTGTAGCCATGCTGCTGCATATAGGCGGCCACGTTGTAGCTTGTGCGCCCGGGGCTGGCGGAGAGGCCGACGACGGCGATCCTCTTCATTTCAAGCATCTCGCGTATAGCGGCCGGGTCATTGATCGGCGGAGCGGGCGGGCGTTCGGTCATGGTGTTGAACCTCCGGGTTAGTTGTCGGCTTTCAGCAACGGATGTGCCAACAGTTGACAGCATCACTCGTGCAGCACCTTCCGTACCGCCCTGAGCGTGTTCTGCACCAGCATGAGGTTGGTCACTGGGCCGATGCCGCCGGGGACAGGGCTGACGGCAGCGGCGACCGCGCAGGCCCCCGCGAAGTCCACATCGCCGCGCATCTTGCCGTCCACCACGCTCACTCCGAAGTCGAGCACGACCGCGCCCGGCTTGAGCATCTCGCCGCGCACAAGGCCGGGCCTGCCGACCGCGCACGCGACCAGATCCGCCTCGCCGATCAGGCGGCGGAGAGTTGCTGGCGGGGTGTAGGAATGGGCGGTAGTCACGGTGGCGTTCTCGGCGAGGAGCATGAAGGCGAGGGGCCTCCCAACAACCGGCGACCGCCCGATGACGAGCGCAGACTTGCCCGCCAGGGTGATGCCGGCGCGCCGCAGCAGTGCTATCCCGGCCTGGGGCGTCGGCGGCACGAAGTAATCGCGGCCGGTGTAGTTCAATGTCAGCCGCCCGGCGTTCTCAGGGTGTATACCGTCCACGTCCTTCGCGGGGTCGAGCACCTCGCTGACCGTCTCGGGGCCGAGCGGCGGCGGCAGGGGCAGCTGCACGATCACCCCGGCGACCTCCGGCAGCACGTTGAGGCGGGCGATCTCGGCCTGCAACATGCCCCGTGTGGCCGACTGCGGCAGCTCGATCAGCTGGACCGGCAAGCCGACCGCCCCACAGGTCTTCTGGATCATGCGGAGGTAGCCCCGCGATGCCGGATCGTCGCCGACGATGACCACGGCGAGGCCCGGCAACACCGGTTGGCGGGTTTTGAGGTCGGCAATGGTTGCGGCGGCTGCCTCGCTGAGTTCTGCGGCCAGCGCCCGCCCATCGAGGATGTGCGCGCGGCACGCAGCCTGCTCGGCTTGCCGGATCATCTGTGAACCAGCACGAAGGCCATTGCGGCCAGGCAGAGGCCGGTGGCGAACGGGAAGTAGCTGCCGAGGCCCCGCCGCAGGAAAAGCAGCACCCCGACGATAGGCCCCAAGAGGAGCGGCGTGATGACCCCCGGAAAGCCGGTGATCAGGCCGAGGACCGCCGCCAGCTCGACATCTCCCCAGGCCAGGCCCTCGCGCCCATAGCGCAGCCGCCCTAGCAAGCGGCCCAGGCCGTACACGATCAGCATAGTTCCTCCGCCGGTCACCAGCCCAAAAACCGCCACCCCGATGGTGATTTCCGGCAAGACCAGCCCGCCGAGCAGCCCGCCGAGCGCGCCCACAAGCAATACCACGGTGTATATCTCCTGCCGCCGCCAGTCCATGACCAGCAGGGTGAGCAGCACGGCGAGATCGAGCAGATAGACCCCGAAGCGCGGGTTGATGCCGTCGGCACTGATGTAGGCCATCACGCCCAGCAGCCCCATGCTGGCTTCGGTCAGAGGCCACCAGCGTGGCAGAGGCAGCCCGCAGGCCCGGCAACGACCCCGCCGCCGGATATAGCCGACGACAGGCAGCGCGTCGGCCCACGGCAGCCTCCGCCCGGTCAGCACGCATGTCGGCGGCGCGATCAGCGGCAGACCCAGCGCCAACCGCGCAGAGACGACCGCGACCCCACTGCCGATCATCAGCCCGATCATCAGCGCAGCGAACGCCCCCGGCAAGATCGGCACCTATCTGTTTCCACAGCGCACGCGGTTGCGCTCGTGCTCTTGGAGCGTGGTGGCGAAGGCATGGGTGCCGTTGCCGCAGGCGACGAAGAAGAGGTAGTCGCCGGGGGTCGGGTTGATCGCGGCGTTGATCGAGGCCAGGCCGGGGTTGCAGATCGGCCCTGGCGGCAGACCGGGGTTGGTATACGTGTTGTAGGGGTTGTCCACCGTGTGCGGATCGAGCCGCAGATACGGCCACCAGTCTCCGACGTGGCCGAGCGCGTATTGGGTCGTCGGGTCGGCTTCGAGGCGCATCCCCTGGTCGAGCCGGTTGTAGAAGACGCCGGCGATGATCGGACGCTCGGCGGGCGTCTGCGCTTCGCGCTCGACGATTGAGGCGATGGTCAGCACCTGGTGGAGCGTGTACTTGCGTTTCGTGGCGGCGAGGCGAATATCGGGCGTCACCCGGTTGCCGAAATCCGTGAGCATCATGTCGAGTATTCGCTGCTCGCGGTCTGTTCCGTGGCGCGGGAACTGGTAGGTGTCGGGGAACAGGTAGCCTTCGATGCCGCCACCCGTCGGCTTGTTGGGCAGGAAGTCGTAACCGAAAGTGCCGGTCATCGCCAGCGAAACAAAGCGACTCCCGTCCACCAGGTCGAGCGCGGCGAGCCGGTCGGCTATCTGGCCGATCCGCCAGCCCTCCGGGATCAACACCTGCACGGTGGCTGTGCTGCCGGTGCCGGTGATCGAGTCTATGATCTGCTGTGGCGTCATGCTCGCGGAAAGCTGGAAGTCTCCGGCCTTGATGCCGGCCTCGGCGTTCCGCAGCTTGAGTTCGAGTCGGAAGAGAGCCGCCGAGTTGATGAGGTGTTGCTCCTCCAGGCGCGTGGCGATGGTCGCCCCGGTCTCGCCGGTGCCGATGGAGACAAGTTGCTGGGCCGTGTCCTTTGCGCTCGCGGGGCGCGATAGGTCGGTCAGGGCATAAACTAAGATGCCGCCGGCAAGCACGAGGAGCACGAGGGCGATCCCCAGGATGTAGCGCAGCAGCCGAAAGACCGTGGACATAAAGCCATTGTACCAGAGCCGGGGCATCACGGCAACTTAAGCTGCCTGATATACTTTCACAACTCAGATTTCAATACGGAGTGACAGCGAGTATGGGTTATCATCAGCACTGAGGCGGAAGGCGAGGCATAGGCTGCGGGCGGCACCGGACTTGCTCTAATCTGGAACGACGGAGGAGAATCGCTGCTTCGTGAGTAGAGGAGTAACATGAACCTGCTTCCGGCTGAATGGGCCGCTCTGTTTGTACCCGATGCCCCCATAATCGAGACCGTTGTGCGCGCTACCATCATCTACTTCGTGGTACTGGCCTTGCTGCGTCTCTTGCCCAACCGCCACATGGGCACCATCGGCATCGCCGACCTGCTCGTGGTCGTGCTCATCGCTGCCTCTGTCCAGAACGCCCTATCGAACAACTACAAATCGATCACCGACGGGATAATCCTCGTCGTGGTGCTAGTCTTTTGGAGCCATGCCTTCAACTGGCTCGGCTTCCACTTTCCCGGGGTGCAGCGCCTTTTGCGCCCACCCCCGATGCCGCTCATCCGGCGCGGCCGGATCATACGCGAGAACATGCAGGCCGAGCTGATCACCGAGGACGAACTCTGGAGCCAACTCCGCCAGCAGGGCGTGGACGACCTGGCCCACGTTAAGCAAGCCGCCATGGAAGGCGATGGGCGTATCAGCGTCGTCACTTACAAGATGCCGGCCGGGGCCGAGAAGGCAACCAAAGCCGCCCAGGCTCGGCAAGACCAAGAGCCGAACTAGGAGATTTATGCGGATCGCCGTCACCGGAACACGGGGCACGCTGGGTGCCACACTCGACCGCCAGGCCGGTGCCGCCGGCCACACCCTCTTCGCGCTCAACCGACCCGACTACGACATAACCGACCTGGCGGCAGTCGAGCGCGCCGTCGGGGACTTCGGCCCCGATGTGGTGCTGCACCCGGCTGCATACACCGACGTGGACGGGGCCGAGGCGAACCCCGAACTCGCCTACGCGATCAACGGCCTCGGCACGCGCAACCTCGCCCTGGCGTGTGCCCGCAGCGGCGCGGCCCTCCTCTACATCAGCACGAACGTCGTCTTCGACGGCACCGCGACACAGCCCTACGAAGAACTCTACCCACGCAGCCCTCTCGGCGTCTACGGGCGCTCGAAGGCAGCTGGCGAGCTTTATATCGAGCACCTGATGCAGAAGTTCTACATCGCCCGCGTCTCCTGGCTCTACGGACGCACCGGCATCAGCTTCATCCAGAAAATCACCCAGGCCGCCGACACGCGCGGCGCGTTGCAGGTTGTTGACGATGAGGTGGCTTGCCCGACCTATGCCGAAGACCTGGCTGCCGCGATCCTCGAACTCGTGAGCCGCCCGCACCCAGCTTACGGCTGGTATCACCTCATCAACGAGGGCATGTGTTCCCGCTACGAGTACGCCGAGCGGATCATGGCTCTCACCGGGCGGGAGAACGTACCGCTCACCCCGGTCTCCTACACCGCCTTCAAGCGCCCGGCCCCGATCCCGCCCTACACTCCCCTCGCCAACACCGTTGCCGCAGCCGACGGCATCCGCCTCCGCCCCTGGGCCGACGCGCTGGCCGACTACATCTCCTCCACGCCCGAATTGAAACGTGAGACCTGAGACATGCAGCGCCCCGCGCGTGTCGGTGATCATACCGACGTACAACGGCGCGGCCCTACTGCCCGCCTGCCTCGACGCGCTGCGGGCACAGACCTACCGCGACTTCGAGGTCGTCGTCGTGGACGACCACAGCACCGACGACACACGGGCGGTGATGGCCACCTACTCCGAGGCCCGGCTGATCTGCCTGCCGCGCAACATCGGCTTCGTCGGTGCGGCGAACGCCGGGCTGCGGGCGGCCCGCTGGCGGCTGCTCGCATTGCTGAACAACGACACCGCCGCCGACCCGAGTTGGCTGGCCGACCTGGTTGGGGCGCTCGACCGCAACCCATGGGCGGACTTCGCGGCCTCGAAGCTGGTGTTGTTCGACGAGCCGGGCCGCCTACATTCGGCTGGCGACTACTACGGGCGCGACGGAGTGCCCGGCAGCCGCGGCGTATGGCAGGCCGACGTCGGGCAGTACGACCGCGAGGAGGAGGTCTTCGGCGCGTGCGCGGGCGCGGCGATCTACCGTCGGGAGATGCTGGCGGCAGTCACGGGAGCTGACCCCGGCGCGCCCCTGACGGCGGTATTCGACCCGGCGCTGAAGATGTACTGCGAAGACGTGGACCTCAACCTGCGCGCCCGGCGGCTCGGCCTGCGCTGCGTCTACGTGCCGACGGCCCGCGTGCGACACCGCTTGAGCGCGACCGGCGGCGGCCCGCTCGCATCGTACTACGTGGGCCGCAACATGATCTACCTGCTCGCCAAAGACCTACCCGGCTCCTTCCTGCGCCGCAACGCCGCGGCAATCGCGAGCGCCCAGCTCGGCTTCGCCGCCGAGGCTCTGCGCCACATACGCGAGCCGTCGGCGCGCGCCCGGCTTCGCGGCATGGCCGTCGGCCTGTTGACCTGGCCGAGGTTCCTGCCGGGGCGGTGGGGCCGTGGCTGAGGCCGTCCGCCGCAACGAGCCGGTGCTGATCGTCGGGGCAGGACCTGCGGGGCTGGCGACAGCGGCGATGTTGCAGAGGGCGGGGATCGCCTCGCGGATACTCGAGGCGGGGCCGGGGGTCGGCACAAGCTGGCTGAACTACTACGACTCGCTCCGGTTGCACACCGGGCGGCGGATCTCGGGGCTGCCCGGCTACCCGCTCCCGCGCGGATATCCGGTGTTCGTGGCGCGCCCCGCATATCTGCAATACCTGCGCGCCTACGCACGCCGCTTCAACCTCGCGATCACACCCCGGCAGCGCGTGTTGCGGGCGGAGCGTGCGGGTGACCTCTGGCGGCTGCACACCGAGCACCAGGTCTGGGAAGCGCCTGTGCTTGTCGCGGCAAGCGGCATCGCCTCCCGGCCCTCTACCCCACAGATACCGGGCATGGAGAGCTTCGGCGGTGCCATGCTCCATTCGAGCGAGTACCACGACGCCGCGCCCTTCTCCGGCAAGCGGGTGCTAGTCGTCGGCGTCGGCAACTCAGGCTCAGAGATCGCGCTCGACCTCAGCAGTGGCGGCGCGGATGTTGCGCTGGCGATACGCAACGGGATCACCGTGGTGCCGCGCGTGGTGGGCGGTGTGCCGGTGAGCTACATCGCCCTCCTACTCAGCTACCTGCCGGAGCAGATCCGGCGGGCGGTGCGCGCGCCGATCATGCGGCGGACAGAGCGGAGGCTGCGCGCCCTCGGCCTCAAGGTCGGCTCGCCCGATGACTTCCCGGTGATCGGCCTGGAGATCCTCGACGCGATCCGCGAGGAACGGGTGCAGGCACTTGGCGGGGTCGTCGGCTTCGAGCCGGACGGGGCGCGCTTCGAGGACGGCACTTTCGCTCCGGCCGATGCCGTCGTGCTGGCGACCGGCTTCCGTCCTGCGCTTGACTATCTGGCAGGATATATCGTACCACCCGACCAGAAGCAGGCCCGCCTGCCCGTGCGCGCCGCTCCCGAATGGCCGAACCTCTACTTCGTCGGCCTCTACTACGATGGGCTGGTCGGTACGCTCTTCCAGATAGGCCGGCAGTCGCGGCTAGTCGCGGACGCAGTGAAGAAGTCGGGAGCGGCGCACCTGCCCGACGCCTGGGTGGAGCGGGCGGGCCGGGAGCCGATCCGTCCAGGCGGCAGAGAGGACGACAATATGGATGGAGACGTGGATTACAGTGAGTAAACAGCCGAAAGCCAACCCGAGGATAATCCTACAGGCGAACAGGGAGGCGCGCCTGCTCGCGGGGCACCCCTGGGTCTTCGGCAACGAGATCGAGCGGAGCGAGGGCCGCCCGGAGCCGGGTGCCCTGGTGGATGTGGTGGATGGGCGTGGGCGCTTCCTGGTGCGGGGCTTCTACAACCCGCAATCCCAGATCGTCGTGCGGGTGGTCACGCGGCGGAACGAGCCGGTGGACGCCGCCCTGATCGAGCGCCGCATCGCCCGCGCATGGGCCTATCGCAAGCGGCTGATGCCCGACGTGACATGCTGCCGCGTCGTCTTCGCGGAGGCGGACGCGCTGCCGGGGCTGATCGTTGACAAGTTCGGCGACATACTCGTGGTGCAGACCCTCTCGCTCGGCATGGATATGCGCCTGGCGGACGTGGTCAAGGCGCTGCACGCGGTGATCGACCCCGTCGGTATCTACGAGCGAAACGACGCGCCAGTGCGCGCGCTCGAGGGGCTTCCGCCACGCACCGGCCCGCTCTGGGGCGAGTTCGACCCCCATCTTGTGGTCGAGGAGAACGGGCTGCGGCTGGCGGTGGACGTGGCGGCAGGCCAGAAGACCGGCCACTACCTCGACCAGCAGGCGAACCACCGCGCGATCCGCGCCTACAGCCAGGGCGCACGGGTCTTCGACGGCTTCTGCTACGCCGGTGCCTTCGCGCTGAACGCTCTGGCCGGGGGCGCGAAGAACGCGCTCGGCGTCGACTCGTCCGAGGATGTGCTCGCGCTCGCCGCCGAAAACGCTGCCCTCAACCGCATGGCCGAGGCCGTCACCTGGGAGGCCGGCAACGCCTTCGACATACTCAAGCGGCTGAACGCCGAGCGCGCGCAGTTCGACCTCGTGATCCTCGACCCTCCGCCCTTCGCCAAGAACCGCGCGGCAGTGCAGGGCGCGCTGCGTGGCTATAAGGAGATCAACCTCCGCGCCCTCCGCATGATCCCCGACGGCGGCGTGCTCGTGACCTGCTCGTGCTCGTACCATGTCGGCCCCGAAGCCTTCCAGGCGGTCGTCGCCGACGCGGCGCTGGACGCGGGCCGTCGGCTGCGGCTGATCGAGGAACGCGCACAGAACGTAGACCACCCGATCCTGTCCGGCTACCCCGAGAGCCGTTACCTCAAGTGCCTGATCTACGACGTTAGCCAGTCGTGATCCGGTCGGCATAACCTCTTCTGAGTTGGTACGTTGAACTGCTGACGGGATATTGTCATTCGAGGCAGGGAGACTACGATCATGGGTAGCATAATGAGGATATGCAATTGGGCGGCGGTGATCATTCTGCCGTGGGCGATACTGCTCTCACTACTTGCCGGGGCGGCGCGCCCAGGCCAGGCATCTGGGGAGATCACGTTCCCCCAGACCGGGCAGACCTTGTCGGACGCGCACGGGTTCTTGAGCTATTGGCAGGCCCACGGCGGCCTCGCGCAGTTCGGCTACCCGATCAGCGCGGAGGTGGAGGACGTGAGTCCGTCCGACGGCAAGCTCTACCTCACGCAGTGGTTCGAGCGCAACCGCTTCGAGTGGCACCCCGAGAAGAGCGACCTGCAGTATCGCGTGCTGCTCGGCCTCCTCGGCGACCAGGTGACGCAGGCGCGGCGGGCGGCGGCCGAGGGCGCGTTCATACGCTTCGGGGACGCCCACTACCCAGGCGGGAGCTACTTCCCTCAGACCGGGCACAACCTGCGGAACAGCTTCAAGGACTATTGGGAATCACACGGCGGCCTCGCGCTCTACGGCTACCCGATCAGCGAGGAGTTCTCCGAGGTAAGCCAGTCCGACGGCAAGACATACACCGTGCAATATTTCGAGCGCAACAGGTTCGAGTGGCACCCGCAGAACAGCGACCCGCGTTACCAGGTGCTGCTCGGCCTGCTCGGCGTGCAGGTCGGCGGCTTCCCGGTGCCGCCGATCCCTGTGGCCGACACGCAAACCCAGCTCGCCGTGCCGGCCGAGTTCAACTCCGGCAAGTGGACGACGCCGCACATGATGACCGGGCCAGCCGGGATGAAGATCAGCCTCTTTGGGACCGCCGAGGGGCTGCGGATGATGGCCGTCGCCCCGAACGGCGACCTCTTCGTCTCTGCGACGCGCAACAACCAGGTCTTGGTGATGCCCGACCGCGACGGGAACCATGTGGCGGACAGCAGCACGGTCTTCACGGCCGGCATCGAAAAGCCGCACGGCCTGGCGTTCCACAAGGGTTACCTCTATGTCGCCTGCGAAAAGGCCGTCTACCGCTTCCCGTACACGGACGGCCAGATGAAGGCGAGCGGGCCGGGCCAGAAGATAGCCGACCTGCCGTTCGGCCAGAGCCAGGGCCTCGTGCTCGGCAACAACCACGACACCCGCTCGATCACCTTCGGGCCGGACGACGCGATGTACATCTCAATCGGCTCGGACTGCGACCTCTGCACCGAGGGCGACCCCCGGCGCGCGACGATCATGCGCTTCAACGACGACGGCAGCGGTGGGCGGATCTTCGCGGCGGGGCTGCGGAACGCAGTCGGCATAGACGTGGACCCGCGCACCGGCATACTCTGGGCGTCGGGCAATGAGCGCAACATGCGGGGCAACGACTTCCCGCCCGACTTCTTCACCCAGGTGCGCGACGGCGGCGACTACGGCTGGCCGAGCTGCCTCGGCACCCCCCTACAGCCCGACCCGGCCTTCACTGCGACGCCTGCGGAGTGCGCGGCGAAAGACAGCCCGCCGGTGCCCTTGCCCGCACATATAGCGCCGCTAGGCATCCGCTTCTATGAGGGCGGGGGCAAGCTGCCTGCGGGTTACGTGAACGGGGCATTCATCGCGGTACACGGCTCGGCGCTGCACGACCCGACCTACGGCGCGGACCTGCGCTTCGTCTCGCTGCGGCCCGGCCAGATCACGCAGGGGGCGCAGCTCGCGCTGAGCGGCTGGCTGGCAAACGGCAAGTACTGGGGCCGCCCGGTGGACGTAGCGTTCGGGAAAGACGGCGCGATGTACATCAGCGACGATCTCGGTGGGGCGGTCTATCGCGTGACGTTTGGGGAGTGAGGCTTACCACTGAGCGGTGGGGAAAGCTGTGGATAACTTGGTGGATAAAGTTGTGGATAGAGGGGATTGACAGCCCGACCGATCCGTGGTATGATATAGACAACTTCAATGAATTGTTCTTCGGAATTAGTTATTGAGGGGACGCAAGGCCGGAGGGTCCGCAAGGATTGTCCGGCCTTTGCTTATACCTGGCAGAGTTAGCCGAGAGGCATCGCCCGATGGGTTTACACATTCAGCAAGCCAGACCGGGTAAGCGAACGCTACTCGCCGTCGCATTAGCGATCTTGCTCGTGGCAGGAATAGTCTCCCTTGCACGGACAACCCATGGGGACACGCCGCCTGACGTCCCGCCGCCCAGCACTCCGTGGCCCAGCGAGGACATCCTGGCCGCAGCCAACGCGACCACGGTTGCCGCAGACAACGCTGACCAGCAGGCGATGCAGGACGCACAGAACCATGCGCTTGCTACTCATCAGACAAAGACCGGCCACGAACAGGATCCCAACCTGACGCCCATAACGGACCCCACACCGGCCCTGGGAATCGACATCGGCCCATCCCCCCGCGCTGGCTGGGGATCCCAGTACCATCTCATGAACGGTTGGGAAGGTGTCGTCAATGGAGTACTGACATATGTATTCGCCGGCTCCCAGGCAGACGATATAGCCATGGGCGTCTGGAAGAGTCCCGAGCAAGGTGTAGTGAACGTCGAGGATACAACTACCAACGCCGGAACCGATTACTTGGCACCCACTAGGACGGGTAAGCTGCAAATCATCTCCTACACCGGCACTTGTCTTGCCCTGGTCTCAATAGCAAACACGACGTATGCCTTCGATGTAGCAACTCACGCATGGTCCTGTGGACCTCCCAGCTACAGAAAACCCTAGTTCTACAGCCACACGTATGCCCACCAGAGGAGAGTGCCTGACATGGTGAAGCGAGATCTGCACGAGGAGAACCGGCGGTCGTGGAACTCCGCGACCGAAGCCCATAACAGCCACAAAGGCGACCAGGCGAAGTTCTTGCGGGAGGGCGGCAGCACGCTCTTCCCCGAAGAGATCGCCCTGCTCGGCGACTTACGGGGCTGCGCGCTGGTCCATCTCCAGTGCAATTCGGGGCAGGACACGTTGAGCCTGGCCCGGCTCGGCGCGACCGTCACCGGCGTGGACATCAGCGACACGGCTATCGAGTTTGCGCGCAGGCTGTCGGCGGAGTCGGGCATACCGGCCACGTTCGAGCGGTCGGATGTGTACGACTGGCTGGCGGCGACAGCAGCCGGGGCTGAGCGGTTCGACGTGGCGTTCGCCTCCTACGGCGCGCTCTGCTGGCTCTCCGACCTGCGCGCCTGGGCGCGTGGCATCGCGGCCATACTCAAACCCAGCGGCAGGCTCGTGGTGATGGAGTTCCACCCCATGGCGATGATCTTTGAGTGGGATTGGCGGCTCGCGCATCCCTACTTCGGCGAAGGGCGGCCCCTGACCTGGGACGAGGGCATCGGTGACTATGTAGCCATGTCGGGAAGCGGGCTGGTGCCGTGGGGCTACGTCGAGGGCGTCGCCGACTTCAAGAACCCGCACCGCGTGCATGAGTTCCAGTGGCCCATCAGCGAGGTCGTCACCGCCGTGCTCGACGCAGGGCTGACGCTGACCGCGCTGCGCGAATACCCCTACTCGAACGGGGCAAAGCAATTCGACGGCATGAGGGAGACGGAGGGGCGGCGGATGATCCCACCCGAAAGCGTGCCGAACCTGCCCCTGATGTACGGGCTGGCGGCTACACTTGGCCCCCCTCATCCATCTGCATGAAGAGGTTGTTCACAGCCTCGGCAAGCGTCGGGTGGGCGAAGATGCCTTCCTTGAGCGCAGTGTAGGGCAGCCTGCCCATCATCGCCACCTCGAAGACCGCCATGATCTCGCCGCCCTCGATGCCGAGCACGGCGCAGCCAAGGATCTGCTTCGTGTCGACATCCACGACGGCTTTCATCAGGCCGCGCTTCTCGTCGGTCTCTATCGCCCGCGCCACGTTCGCCATCGGCAGACGGGCCACCCGGATTTTGCGCCCCGACGCTCGCGCCTCGGCCTCGGTCATGCCGACGCGCCCCAGTTGCGGGTCAATGAAGACGGTGTAGGGCACCAGACGGCCCGTCGTCGTCGCGTCGCCGCCCTCGATCAGGTTGGTGCGGATGATGCGGAAGTCGTCGTAGGAGATGTGGGTGAAGGCGGGGCCGCCCTTCACGTCGCCGAGGGCGTAGGTGCCCGCCACGTTGGTACCGAGGCGTGAGTTCACCGGGATATAGCCCTGCTTGTCGGTCTCCACGCCGGCCGCGCCGAGGTTCAGCGCGTCGGTGTTCGGCGTGCGCCCCGCCGCCGCCAGCAGGTGCGACCCATCGAGCGTCCGCTCGCCGTCCTTCGTGCCAACGGTCAGCCGGATGCCTCCGTCGCCGGCCTTTTCGACGCTGCGGGCCTCGGTCTCGAGCAGCACGGTGATGCCGTCCTCGCGGAGGATCTCGGCCACCGCGTCCGCGATGTCGTCGTCTTCGCGGGCAAGCAAATGCGCGCCCCGCTGCACAACGGTCACCCGGCTGCCGAACCGCCGGAACATCTGGCCGAACTCGAGGCCGACGTAACCGCCGCCCAACACGATCAGGTGCTCCGGCACCTCACCCAGCTCCATTATCGAGGTCGAGTCCAGCATCGGCACCGCCTCTATCCCCGGCAGCTTCGGCACCGCCGGTCGCGCTCCCGTGTTGATGAAGATAGTCTCGGCGGTCAGCCTACGGCGCGTGCCGTCGCGCATCTCGACATCGAGCGATTTCGGGCCGGTGAAGCCGGCCTCGCCCCGCAAGAGATCAAGTCCCTCTGTTTTCTCGATCTGCGACAGGCTGCTCTCGCGGAAGTCTTTCACGATGTCGCGCTTGCGCTGCCGGACCTTCCCCAGGTCAATGCTGATCGGGCCGGTATGCACGCCGTAGTCGGCGGCGCGGCGGGCCAGGTGGGCCACGCGGGCGCTAGCCACCATCGTCTTCGTGGGAGTGCAGCCCTCGTTGATGCAGGTGCCGCCGACGTGTTCCCGCTCGATTAGCGCGGTATGCCGCCCAGCGCGGGCCAGCGCGCTCGCCAGCGGCCCGCCCGCCTGCCCCGCCCCGATCACGATAGCCGAGTAGTTTTCCTCATCCATGTCGCCACCTCCGCCTGTGTATATACGAGTATAGTCTCGGCAAGATTATAGCACAGGAAGCGGTCAGCCGTCAGCCGTCAGCGAGCAGATCAGCCTATTTGACACGAGCCATTGGCTCTGCTAAACTTATTGCATAAGGTATTTCGTCAAGAGACAGGAGATCCCAAATGGAAGCGCAGGCAGAAGATAATTCAGGCCATACCGCAATCAGTGAGCGAGAACGGTATATTAGGGCCGCCATGCCCCAGGCCCGGTACGAGGTCTTGCCTGACGATGGCAGTATCTTTGGCGAGATCCCTAGCTTCCAGGGCGTCTACACAAACGCCGACGCACGCTCCGGTTGCGAAGCCGAACTGGCCGAAGTATTGGATGGATGGCTGACCTTACGCTTGTCTTGGGGCCGCCCGATACCAGTGATCTCAGCTTAGGATAAACTCTGAATCTCAAACACTCTCTGCCTCTCGGCGCTCTCGCCGGCGCACTGCTCCTCGCGCTCTACCTGACGCTGCTCGCGCGCAAAGACCTGGACGCGCTGCCCGGCGGCTGGCTGCTGCCTGGCGGGCTGCTGGGGCTGGGGCTGATCGCGGTGGCCGTGATCGCGGCAAGGCAAGCCGGGTGGGCGGCGGCGCGGCTGCATGCCTGGGTCGCAGGGCACCGTGCGCTTGTGGCGATCTGCGCGATCACCCTGGCGGCGGCGCTGCTGCGGCTGGTCGGCGTGGGCGACGGGCTGCCCTACATCAACAACCCCGACGAGCCTGCGGTCGCCGACAGGGCGCTGCACATACTCCAGACCGGCGACTTCAACCCGCACTACTTCGTCTACCCGAACCTCTACACCTACATGCAGGCGGCGGTCTTCGTGCCACGCTTTCTCAGCCTGGTGTCGAGCGCGAAGATCGAACGGCTCGACCAGATCGTGCCGACCGACTTCTATCTCTGGGGCCGCTTGCTGACCGCTGCGCTCGGCACGCTGACGGTGCCCCTGGTTTACATGGCGGGGCGGCGGCTCTACGGCACGGCGGTCGGCCTGATCGCGGCGGCGTTCATCGCCACGAACAGCCTGCATATGCAGCACTCGCAGTTCATCGCGACCGACGTGCCCGCGACGTTTTTCAGCGCACTTGCCTTGCTTGCGATAGCCCACCTACTGCCTGTGTATATGTCGTCCTACGGGGCGACATATACGGGCGGAGCGATATATACGGCCTCGCGGCGGGCGTACCTGGTTGCGGGCGTGGCGATGGGGCTGGCGGTCGGCACAAAGTACAACAGCGCGCTGGTCATATTGGCCTTCCTGTTGGCGCACGGCTTCGAGGCGGGCCTGCGCGCCCCCGGTGGCGTTGTGCGGTTCTTCGGTGCGCGGCTCTGGATCGCGCTCGGCGGCCTCGTCGCCACATTCCTGCTGACGACGCCGTTCGCGCTGCTCGATCTGCCGCATTTCCTCAACGACGTGGCCTCGGTGATCGCTCACTACAACTTCGGGCACCAGGGCTTCGAGAGCGACTACAATTGGCGGGTCTACGTGCCGGAGTTCCTACGGACAGATTTCGGCGCGACGGCACTCACACTGGCGGGAACGGCGCTTGCGTTCGTGCGGCACCGGCATGCCGATCTGGTGCTTGCCGCCTTCCCGGTGGCCTACTACTTCACGATGAGCAGCTACCGTGTGAACTTTCCGCGAAATATACTGCCGATGCTGCCCTTCACCTCGGTGTTGGCGGCGCTGGCGCTGGTGGTAGCCTGGCAGCTGCTGGTGCGGAGCGGCGCGGAGCGGCGCGGCGGCGATCTGCGGCGCTACCAGGCTGGGGCGACGGTCGCGCTGGTCGCGCTGGTCATGCTGGCGGTCTTCTCGCCGACGGTCGAGGCGGCGCGGCGGGTCTACAAGCAGGCGCAGCCCGACACCCGAACGCTGGCGGCGGGGTGGCTCGACGCAAACGCTCCCACTGCCAGCAAGGTCTGGCTGGAGGAGCCGCCGCTGCAGCTGCCCCCAGACCGCTACCTGATGGGAGCCGGACCACACGTCACCGAACACCCGCTCTCCTGGTACGTCGCCGCCCGTTACGATTACCTTGTGCTGACCGACCAGGCGTACAAGGATGTGTTCGACCACCCGGACCACAACCCCGACCTGCACAACGCCTACGCCCGTTTTTTCGAGCAGAACAAAGGACTGCTCGCTGTGGAGTTCGCGTCGAAGCAGCAGAACTCCGGCCCCGAGATACGGATCTACCGCACCGGCTACAGTCCTCCCACAAGCCCAGCCGATGTTCATCCGACGGTGCCGCTCTCCGCGGTCTTCACGGAGGCCGGCACAGACGGCAGGCGGGTAGGGTTGCTCGGAGCAGACCTGCCGCCGACGGCGACTATCGGCAGCAGCCTGCCGCTGGTGCTCTACTGGCAAGCGCAGAAGCCGGTCCACTCTGATTACACCGTCTTCGTCCACCTGCTGAACGCGGCAGGTGCGCGCGTTGCCCAGCGCGACACCGGCCCGCGCTCGAACACCGACCCGACCTCCGGCTGGCGTGCGGGTGGCATCGTGGTGGACGAGGCGGATCTGGCGCTGCCCGATGGCCTGCCGCCCGGCGATTACATGCTGCGCGTCGGCCTCTATCTCCAAAGCAGCGGCATCAACTTGCCGGTGAGCGGCGCGCCCGGCGGCTGCCCGGACTGTGTGCTGCTCGGCCCGGTAAAATTGGTCCGGTGAAACGCGAGATACGGACTCGAAAATCGGTCTAAAGACCTAGACCGAACCCCTTGACTCTGACGTAACGTCATGCCTTAGAATAGAGTCGAAAGGAAGAAACACCATGCCGGCAATGGTGATGGCACCGGCAATCGAGCCGGCAATGAAAATCGGCGCGCTCGCCCGACAGACCGGACTAACTGTGAGGACTCTGCACTACTACGACGAGATCGGACTGCTCTCGCCGTCGGAGCGCACGGAGTCCGGCTACCGGCTCTACACGGCGGGCGACATCGCCCGCTTGCAGCAGATCATGTCACTGCGGCAGCTAGGTTTCGGCCTCGAGGAGATACGGGACTGCCTCTACCGGCCCGCCTTTTCGCCGCAACGGGTGATCGAAATGCATCTCGCGCGCATCCGGGAGCAGATCGAGCTTGAGAACAGCCTCTGCCGACGGCTTGAGGCGATTGCAGCGGGCCTACGGCGGGCGAGAGCTGTCTCCGTCGAGGAGTTTATTCAGACTATAGAGGAGATTAAGAAGATGGAAACCCATTTCACACCCGAACAGATGGCAGAGATCAAGGAGCGCGGGCGCAAGCTCGGCCCCGAACACATAAAGGCTGTCGAGGCCGAGTGGCCTCTGCTGATCGCGAAGGTTAGGGCCGAAATGGAGAAGGGCACCGACCCGGCTGACCCGCGTGTGCAGGCCCTCGCCGGAAGGTGGGGAGAGCTGGTCAAGGAGTTCACCGGGGGCAACCCCGGCATCGAGCAGGCACTCGGCAAACGCTACCAGCAGGAGCCTGAACTCCGCCAACAGACCGGGATCGACACGCAGATGTTCGAGTACGTCAACAAGGCGACGGAAGCCGCCGAAGAAATTTACCCCATGCCCTCCTTCCCCATCCTGAATGTGACGGACCTGGCGGCATCCGCGCGCTGGTATCAGGAGGCTTTGGGCTTCCGCCATATATTTACCATGTCCGGGCCTGAGGGCATCCCCCTCCTGGTCCACTTGCGCTGGGTGAAATATGCCGACGTGTTGCTCGGAGCGCGCCCGGTAGCGCCTGGACCACGCGGGCTGGGTGTGGCCTTCAGCTTCAGCGCCTATCTAGCGGGGCGTCCGGTCGACGAGATAGCCGAGCGGGCGGAGGCCGCCGGGTCCAAGATCCTGGCATCCCCGGCTGCCACACCGTGGAATACTCGCGAATGCACGATCTCGGACCCGGACGGCTACCGGCTGACCTTCACGGAGCCGATCAATACCGTCCGGTCGTTCGACGAGGTGATCCGGGAGGCAGCCCAAGCGGGCAACTGACTGTCCCAGTTCGCTCGGCGAACAGCAACGACTACATCTAGATGCGGAGCTTGGCGACCACATCTTCGGCGAGGCGCTGCATGGGTTCTAGATCGTAGGCCATACCGGGCACATAGAGTATGAAATACTGCACGCCCGCCTCTAGCATCCGGCTCAGGCGGTCGATCAACTCCTGGGCCGTGCCCATAAAATTGTCGCGGCGGTACTCTTCAAGCGTGCGGGTATTGCCGAAGGCTCTCTCAATGGCACCCGCGGGAGGTTGCTTGTTGGGGCCGAGTACATATACATCACCACCGGCCGATTTAGTGATTTCGCTGTAGTCGCGGCCAACAGTCTCGCAATGCTGCCTTAGTATCTCGGCTTTGCGCTTGAAGTCGTTGATGTTCATCCCACCGAAGTTACTGTAGTCGGCGTATCGGGCCACCAGCTTGAGCGTCACCTTTTCGCCACCGCCACCGATCCAGATAGGGATGTGTGGCTTCTGCACACCTTTCGGCTCGTTGATCGCGCCTTTGACTTGGTAGAACTTGCCTTCATAGTCGGCATAGTCCTCGGTCCACATCGCCTTGATGATCGGCAGGGCCTCACCCAGCATCTTGAGCCTGGTGGGGGCATCGGGGAAGCCATAACCGTAGGCCCGCCACTCATGCTCATACCAGCCTGCGCCGATGCCGAAGTCAAGTCTGCCATGGCTCAAGACATCTATAGTCGAGGCCATCTTGGCCAGATAGGCCGGGTTGCGATACCCGTTGCAACCGACCATCTGCCCTATACGGATCGTTTGCGTGTCGCGGGCCAGGGCGGCCGTCGAGATCCAACATTCTAAGGTGGTATTGAGCGTGGGTTGCGGAACTGTGTGGAAGTGGTCGTACAGCCAGACTGAGTCCAAGCCGAGGCGCTCGGCCTCCCGGGCAACACGGCTCATGGTTTCGTATTGCTCGACCGGGTCTTTGATCTCGGCCAGGTCCATGCGCCAGCCCTGTGGAACAAATACACCGAATCTAGGATTCTGGGCACCGGATTTACCAATCATTAGAGTTGCTCCTCTCATGGGTTGCTTATATTCGGTGTTCTTAGATCCCGCGCGAGTTCTATGACAATCGAGTCGGAGACATAAGCCTCGGTGCGCGGCTAGCCGGACGAGGGGCGCACCCGCCAGAGGCTGTAGGCCAGGAGCACGGCGATCAGTATGGGCAGCAGGTACGCTCCGTAGGTCGCCGCCGCGCTGCCCAGGTAGCCCGCCGCGAGGCCGAGCGCGACCAGACCTGCGACCACGCCCGCAGCCACCTCCCAGGCATCGCCGACGATGAAATCGTACCAGAAGGCGAAGAAGCCTCGAATGTACTTCATACTTGCCTCACCGCCTTTCCGCCGGCGGCACTGGGGCGGAAAGCCATGATCAGCGCGCCCGCAACCAGCGCGTAGAAGATGAGCAGACCGAGGATCGCCAGATCCTCTCCCGGCCATTTCAGGCCGACGCCCTCTCCGGCCCAGAAGGTGCCGAATGCCGAGAGCATGATGCCGACGACGAACTTGAGCGTGTTTTCAGGCACCCGGCTGAGAGGCGCATGGACCGCGAACGCGACGACGATTACGACGACAGCCGCGACGACCGCCCCGGCCAACGCGGGGGTCATGTCGCCTGCGCTGAGGCCGAAGGTGATCACGATGAACACGACCTCCAGCCCCTCGAGCAGCACGCCCTTGAATGAGACGGTGAAGGCGGTCCAATCCATGCCCGGCCCGGTCTTGACGGCAGTTTCGAGCGCAGAGACCTCGCGCGTGTAGATCCGCGCCTCGTCGTGCAGCTCTTGCAGCCCCGTATAGCGCATGATTGCCTTGCGGAGCCATTGCAGGCCGAAGATCAGCAGCAGGGTGCCGATCACGATCCGCAACACGTTAAGCGGAATGACCGACTGCAAACTGACGCCGAAGACAATGACCAGCGCGGCCAGCGCCAGCAGCCCCGTCGCGACGCCGATCCAAGTGCTGCGCCAGCCCCGCGTCACCCCGGCGGCCAGCACCAACGTCACCGCCTCGACCACCTCGACCGAGCTAGCGAGAAAACTCGATATGAATCCGATCCATGCGTGTACAGGCATACACAAGCCCTCCTTATCCTGCTCTGATTGTACTCGTTTCGGCGGTCGGGCGCAAGTCGCTGCTCAATCGGGTATAATATAGTGATGCCTAAAACCCGAACCAACCCGAAGCAGCCACAGAGGCAAACCGCGCCCCGCGCCGCGAGCCTCGCCCGCGAGCGGCTGACGCAGGAGACCGGGGCGATCCGCAAGGACTGGGGCGGGCGGCTGCCTGTCGCGCTGGTCTTCCCGAACACATATTACATCGGCATGTCGAGCCTCGGCTTCCAGACGATCTACAGCCTGTTCAACGCCGCACCCGATATAGTCTGCGAGCGCGCCTTCTTGCCCGATAGCGACGGGCAGTTCGAGATGCCGCGCAACCGGCCCGATATGCAGCCCCTCAGCCTGGAGTCGGGGAGGCCGCTGCGCGACTTCGAGATAGTCGCGTTTTCGGTCAGTTATGAGCTGGATTACTTCAACATGGTGCAGATCCTGCGGGCGGCGGGCATCCCGCTTTTCGCCAAAGACCGCACCGACGACGACCCGATCGTGATCGCCGGCGGTGCCTGCATCATTGACAACCCGGAGCCGATTGCCGACTTGCTCGACATAGCCTTCGTGGGCGAGGGCGAGGCGCAGGTGCCGGACTTCATTGACGTGCTGCGCCAGCGGCATGAGCATGGCCGGGAGGCTGTGCTGACGGCGGCGGCGCGCTTCCCTGGCATGTACGTGCCGGCCTTCTACGACGTTGAGTATCGGCCCGACGGCATGTTCGCCGGCATCACCCCAAACGCCCGCCACCCGGAGCCTGAGACGGCGCTGCCGGTGCGTAAGCAGCGCGTGAAGAACATCCGCGGCTTCGAGACGGCATCGGTGATCCTGACCGAGAACACCGAGTTCGGCTCAAGCTACCTGATCGAAACCGCCCGTGGCTGCGCGCGCGGCTGCCGCTTCTGCCTGGCGTCCTACGCCTTCATGCCGCAGCGCGAGCGGAAGCTGGACGACCTGGTCGAGCAAGCGCGCTACGGCTTGCGGTTCCGCGACAAGATCGGGCTGATGGGGCCGTCGGTCTCCGACTACCACGCGATCGACGAGCTGGTGACGGCGATCCGGGAGATGGGCGGCAAGGTGACGCTCGCCTCGATGCGCGCCGACTCTATCTCACCGGCGATCCTGAGCGCGCTGATCGGCGGCGGCGCACGCACCATCACCTTCGCGCCGGAGGGCGGCTCGCAGCGGATGCGCGACGTGATCAACAAGAACCTGAACGAGGACCAGATCCTAGCCTGTGCCGAGCTGATCGGGCGGATGGGCGGCAAGGCGATCAAGCTATACTACATGTGCGGGCTGCCGGGCGAGACCCAGGAGGATGTGCAGGCCATTGTTGACCTGACGCTGGCGGTGAAGGACCGCCTGCACCGTTATGCCCCCGGCGGCGAAGTGCAGGGCAGCGTCACGCCGCATGTGCCGAAGAGCCACACGCCGTTCCAGTGGGCACCGATCTACCCGCTCGACCTGATCGAGGAGCGGGTGAACTTCCTGCGGAAGGCGCTGCGGTCGAAGGGGGTCGTCTTCAAGATCGACAGCCCCAAGTGGCTGCGTGTGCAGGGGGTGCTCTCCCGAGGCGACCGCCGCCTGAGCGCGGTACTGGCGAACATGCCGGGCGTGAGCCACGCCGACTGGAAGCGCGCCCTCGAAGAGGCGGGGCTGGACGAGGAGTTCTACGCCCGCGAGCGCCCGCTCGACGAGCTCTTCCCCTGGTCGCACATCGAGGAGGGCGTGGCGGCACGGGCGCTCGGCATCCAGTGGCAGCGTGCGACGAGCGAGACGCCCGGCTATGAGAAAGGCCAGATCCTCGGCAACGCCCAACGCCACCTGATCGAGTTCTACAAGACCGCCGACGCAAGCCCTCTAAGGCAATGAGGTCGTTGACCTGGCGAGAGGTGTGGGCGCGGCGGCTCACGCGGCACTCCCTGTCGGCACCGGCACCGGCGGCACGGCTGGCCGAAGTCGCAGGCGCGGTGTGCGGGATCCATGCACAAGTTATGCCTGCCGCAGAGGTGTCGCTAGGGGTCCGGGTCGCTGGGGTGACGCGGCAAGACATCCGGGCAGCACTCTGGGATAAGCGGAGCCTGGTCAAGACTTACGGGATCCGAGGCACCGTGCATCTCTTCCCGGCGGACGAACTGCCGCTCTGGATGGCGGCGCTGCGGGCGTGTCCACCGCCGGACCCGAAGTGGCTGGCGAGCAAGGGCCTTGACATGCAGCAACTCGATCTGCTTGTCTCTGCTGTCGGAGACGCTCTCGACGGTCAGCGCCTAACTTTAACGCAGCTCGGCGACGCGGTCGTGCAGCGTGCAGGTGCCTGGGCGGGGGAGGAGACTGCCCCCGCCTGGGGCGAGAATTGGCCGCGATGGCGGATGGCGCTCGGCGCAGCGGCCGTCGCGGGGCGGCTCTGTTTCGGCCCGAATGTAGGAACGGCAGTGACGTTCGTGCGCGCCGATCAATGGGCCGGCCCCTGGCACGACATGGACCCCGGCGCGGCACTGGCCGAGATCCTGCGCCGCTATCTCCACGCCTATGGACCCGCCACGCCCCGTGATTTCGCCCAATGGTTCAGCATACCCGCCGCGACGGCACGCAACGCGGCGGCGACGATCGCGGACGAGCTGGAGGAAGTTGACGTGGAGGGGCAGAAGTCTTTTCTGCTAGTTGCCGACGCTGCGGCAGAGGAGCCGCCTGTGTCGGAGTCGGTGCGCCTCCTGCCGCATTTCGACTGTTACATGATCGGCTGCCACCCGCGTGCCCAGCTTGTGCCGCCCGCCTGGGCGGAGCGGGTGCTGCCCCACGGCCAAGCCGGGCCGGTTCCCGTGCTGCTGGTTGACGGGACCGTGGGCGGCGTCTGGACGCGGCAGGCCAAGGGCCACCGCGTTGAGCTGCGGGTTGAGCCGTTCACGCCACTCACCTCCGGGCAGCAGGATCTACTCGAAGCAGAAGCCGGTCGGATCGGAGAGATCCTCGAAGCCGCGCCCGCGCTGACGGTCGGCTCCGTGATGGTGCGGCCGCATCTATAGCCGGACGGCGGTGGGGCGTTTATTATACCACATCACGGCCCAGGCCCGACTGTGTCCCGTTACCTAGCTACAGGCTCGACCGGCACGCTCACTTGGCCGAGCACATCGTTGACTAGGCCGACCAGGTCCCGGTTGCGGAGGCGGGCTTCGGGGTTGAGGATCAGGCGGTGGGGCAGGACGTAGGGGGCCATGCTCTTCACGTCGTCGGGCGTCACCATCGGGCGACCCTGCATCGCCGCCCGCGCCTGGGCGGTACGGTAGAGAGCCAGCGTACCGCGTGGGCCGGCGCCGAGGTCGAGCGCAGCCTGCTGCCGCGTCGCCCGCACGATGGCGACGATGTAGCGGCGGACTTCGGGGGTCACCTCGACGGCGCGGACGATCCCCTGTGCCGCCGTCAACTCATCGGCTGAGGCAACCGCAGCCAGGGTCTCCAACGGGTTCACCAGGGCGAACCTCTGCAAGATCGCGTCTTCCTCGGCCTCGTCGGGATAGCCGATCTGTAGGCGGATCAGGAAGCGGTCGAGCTGCGCCTCCGGCAGGGGGAACGTGCCTTCGAGCTCGATGGGGTTCTGGGTCGCCAGCACGATGAACGGCCTCGGCAGCCGGCGGGTCTGCCCGTCCACGGTCGCCGTGCGCTCCTCCATCGCCTCGAGCAGCGCGGATTGAGTGCGGGGCGTCGCCCGGTTAATTTCGTCGGCAAGCAGCACCTGGGTGAAGACCGGCCCCGGCTTGAACTCGAACTCCTGCTTCTGCAGGTTGTAGATAGATAGCCCGGTCACGTCGGACGGCAGCAGGTCGGGCGTGAACTGGATGCGGGAGAATGTGCAGGCCAGCGATTGTGCCAGCGAGCGCGCCAGCACCGTCTTGCCGAGGCCAGGCACGTCTTCGAGCAGCACATGCCCTTCGCATAGCAGCGCCGCCAGCACCCTGTCGATCACCTCCGACTTGCCGACGATCACCCTCCCGATATTAGCGCGCACCCGGTCGGCGAGATCGTATACGGCGGCGACATCCACCTATTGTTCTCCCTCGGTGGCACCGTCGGGGGGCGCAGGCGTCGCCATGTGGGGGCGGGCCTCGCGCACGCTGCGGACCTGGCTCGCCTTCTGTGCGGCTTCGGCCTGCTTCTTGGCGCGGCGCCGGCGCATCTCCTCGACCTGCGCCTCGATGCTCTCCAATTCCTCGCGCAGCTGCCGCTCTTCATAGCTATCCAGCAGGGCCTCGAGATCCGTATCACGTTGGTAGAGAGCCTCAAGCTGTGGAATCTGCTCGGCGATCCGCTGGTCGAGATCACGTATCCGGTCTTCGAGCTGCTGGAAGCGAGTGACGTAGCGTTCCATGCGGCTGTCTCCGAGTTGCCTCACGTCGGCGAGTTCAGCTGCGAACTGCGTCCGAGTAGTCTCGCCGTGTTCTCGCATATCGGCCTGGTTCTCGCTCACTTGTTTTTCGAGCCGTCCCAGCCCGGAAGTGTAACGGCCATCCCACTCGCGGACTTCGGTCAGCTGGGTTTGCAACGCCTCGATATGCTCCATGAGTTGGCGGCGCACCTCGTCCATCCGCCCAGTGCGCGAGGTCAGGTCCACGAACTCGACCCGCAGGTTCTCGACGATAGCTTGCAGCTCGGTCCCCTGGCGGCGGAGGCGCTGCTCCTCCATGCGTTGGAGTTCAGATACCCTGCTTATCTCCTGGCGGGTTTCGTTGTTCACCGAGTCGAGTTCCTGCACCAGGTCGCGCAACTGGTGTTGGCCGTCGGCTATCAGCCCGATCTGGGCGACAAGCTGGCGTATCTGGCTCTGCAAAGCCTCGACCTGGGTTTTGTCTGTAGAGGCGCGGTCACGCGACTGGTGGCGTGTGTCATAGAGTTCGGTGATCTGCGCGCGTAGTTCGCGGATCGGTTTCAGCGGCTCTTCGACCTTCTGTCCAAGCTCCGCCAACTGCTGCTTGAGTCGCGCATCTTCGAGTTGTCGGACCTGTAGTGTCTGGGAAACATCCTGAGCGTGGCGCTCCTGCACGAGCTGGAGTTGGAGCACCTGGCCCTCGGTGTTCTTGTAGAGGTCTTCGAGCCACTGCTGGCGTGCTATCGCCTCCCGCAACTGGCGACGGACCTCGTCCAGTTGCTGCTGCACCTGGTAGAGCGCGGCCTCGTCGCGCTTCCGGCCCTCGTCTTCGCGGGTGGACCGCAGGATTTCGGTCATTGTGTTCCTCCGTCGTTGAGCCGTTCGAGTGTAGCGACCACGCCTGCGCCGAGTGCGTCAAGGTCATAGCCTCCCTCCAGCACGAAGGCGAGCCGCCCGCCGCAGAGTTCATCGGCAAGGCCGCAGACGATCCCCGTGAGCATAGCGAAGCCGCCGGTAGTCACCGCCATCTGCCCCAGCGGGTCGGAATAGTGGGCGTCGTAGCCGGCCGATACGAGGATCAGCTCCGGCTCGAAGCCGCGGGCGAACGCCGGCAGCAGATCATCGAAGGCTGCCCGGTATCCGTCGTCGCCAGTGCCGGCAGGCAGGGGCACGTTGCAGGTTAGACCCTCGCCTGGACCCGCGCCGCGCTCGCTACGCGCCCCGGTGCCGGGGTAGAACGGCCACTCGTGGGTGCTGAAATAGGCCACGGTGCCGTCGCGGTAGAAAATGTCCTGTGTGCCGTTGCCGTGATGCACATCCCAATCCACGATCAGTACGCGCCCCAGGCCGTGTGCCCGTTGTGCGTGGCGCGCCGCGATTGCTGCGTTGTTGAACAGGCAGAAGCCCATCGCCGTGTCCGAGGAGGCGTGGTGACCCGGCGGCCGGCAGAGAGCGAACGCGCCTGCGCCTTGCTGGCCGTCGCCGGCAGACACGCGGTCTACCGCCCCACAAGCCGCTCCGGCAGCCAGTAGAGCGGCATCGTAGCTGCCACGGCTCAAGACCGTATCGTAGTCCCACATCCCGCCGCCGAGACGCACCATCTCGGCGATAGCGCGTACATAAGCCGGCTCGTGGACCGCGTAGACAGCTTCGAGCGGAGCAGGCTGCGGCTGTAGCAGCGGCACATCGCCCCAACGGAGGCGGATCGCGCTCAGGATGGCTTCGATGCGCTCAGGGCGTTCCGGATGCCGGTCGCCTGCATCGTGTTTCAGGAAGCCGGGGTGGTAGAGGAGCGGGGTCCGCAGCGTATCAGAGGCCATCCTCCGAGTATACGCCAGAGGCGGTCGAGCTGTCAATGCGGCTTGTAGAAGGGTTTTGTGATGTTATTTTGATGCGCTTTCCTCTAACTTTTTATTGCCCAGAGCGTCTGGGTCTGGTATTATCTCCCTTGTGTTGAAGAGAGCGGCCCATCAGGTCGCCGCGAAACAGCAGCCCCTTAGCAAGGAAAGGAACAACATGTCTCGCATCAAAACATTTCTCTTGGCCGCGGCGGTTGCGGCCTGTGTCGGCATCTTCTCTCTCATGATGATGCCCGCCACCAACGCGGCGGCAAGCAACACCTACCCCTACGGCCAATG
>JBPCPV010000017.1:0-28181 GCA_050998805.1 Chloroflexia bacterium
ATGGTGTGGGGAGGCGGGGGTTGGGGGTTCGGCGTGTGGGTTGTGATTCCCCCCCCCCCCCCCCCTCCCCTCCTCTCCCCCCCCCCCCCCCCCCCCCCCCCCCCCCCCACTAACCACCAACCACTAACCACTAACCACTACGTATGATATACTGGCTCTCGTAATGTATACACCAGGAACATTGGAAGCGCAACCCACGATTGCGGTGACCCGCCCCGCCGCCTTCGCTTGGAACCTCGCGGCGGTCGCCGGGCTGCTCGCTGCGGTCGGCGGCATGTTCGCCTGGCTGCTCGCGCGGTTTCCCTATGACGGCCTCTACGGGCAGGATGCTTACGCTTACTACTACGAGGCGCTAGCCCTCTGGCGCGACCTTACCGGGCAGCCCCAGCCGCCGGGTGCGCTTTTCACCAGCAACGGCTTCTACCACTGGCCCATCGGCTACCACCTGCACATCATGCTCGGCTTCCTCCTCGGCGGCACCGGGCCGGAGGGCGGGCGCGCCGTCACCATCGGCATGGCCGTGCTGGTTCCCGTGCTGGTCTACGCCCTGGTCGGCCTCCTCTGGCCGTCCGCCGCCCTCCGCCCGCGGATCGTCGCCGGCCTGCTGGCGGGCGGGGCTGTTGCCCTCACCGGCACCTACGCCCGCTTCGGTCTCTCCCTGATGAGCGACGTGCCCGCCCTCTTCTGGACCCTCCTAGGGGTCTATTGCGTATTGCGTATTGCGTATTGCGTATCGCATGTTGCCGTAAACGCCTGGTCTTTCGCCGCCGGCCTGTGTCTCGGCGTGGCCGTGCTCATACGCTTCGGGGCGGGGCTGATCGCGGTGCCTCTGCTGCTTTATGTCGCGCTCGCGCGGCGTGAAGCGACGTCGAATCCACAATCCGCAATCCGTAATTCACATTTCGCTTGGGCCGCGGTCGGACTCGCATTAGCCCTGCTGCCACAAGTAGCATACCTGCTCACTCACGGCGGCACGCAGGGGTACGGCGAGTGGATCTCTGGCTGGAACCCCGCGAACATGCTCAACGCCGACTTCGCACAGTCGAACCTCGTCTTCTTCGTCTTCAGACCCCTGTGGGACTCTACCACCGGATTCCTCTCGCTGTATACTCTGCCTGCTGTGGCGCTCGGCGTATGGGCGCTGGTGCGCCAGGGCAACAGGCCGGCGCTTGCGCTCCTCAGTTGGTGGCTCGTCCCCGCGCTGTTTTTCAGCGGTACTCCCTACCAGGCCCAGCGCTTCGTGCTTGCCTACCTGCCTGCTCTCGCCATAGCACTCGGCATCGGCGGCGCGACCGCGCTCGAATGGGGATTAGGGTTTGCGGGGCGCTCCTCGGCCCCCAGGAAATGGCGGTTGAGGGTGATTGCCGGCTTGGTGATCCTGGGGCTTGGCGTGGGGGCGTGGAAGGACCAGAGGTCGGCGCGCGATTGGGTGGCGACCCACGCAGGCTTCAATGTCGAGGAGCGGAAGGTAGTGGCGCTGGCGCGGCAGGCGTCAGCAGGCGTATCTGGGCCGCCTCGCGCCGTCTGCTTCGGCATCACGGCGGCTCTTTACCACTACACGCAGTGGCGGGTTGCGGACCTCTCACTACAAGACGAGGCCGGTCTCACCACCTTCCTGTCAGCTCCCGGCCCGCACCTACTAGTGGTACCCGAAAGCAGCCTGGCGACCCAGTGGGCCGGTACTCCCTTAGCTGGCCTCCGGCAGTGGCTTGGCGTTCACTATGCGCTCACCAAGCAGGGCACGGCCGGCAGCTACACCGTCTACCGGATAGGAGAGCGTCAATAGATCCGCGGCAGGTTCTTGCGCCAACCGGCAGGAAGCAGTACATCCAGCACGTCGTCCACCGTGACGATACCGAGAATGTGCCGCGTGTCGTCAAGCACGGGCACGGCGAGCAAGTCGTAGCGGGTGAGCACGCCCGCGACCTCCCTCTGAGGCGTATCGGCGGGGACGCTGATCACCGGCGTCGTCATAAAGTCGCGGATGCGCGTGGCCGGGTCGGCCACGATCAGGTCGCGCAGTGAGATAACCCCCATGAGCAACTCATCTGCCTCCGCCACATAGATGTACTGGCTCTCGATATGCGCGGCCCCGGCTCGGATATGCTCTACCGCCTGCTGCGCCGTAAGGTCGGGCGGGACGGTCAGGTAGTCCGTCGTCATGCGCCCGCCCGCGCTGTCCTCCGGGTATGCCAAGAGTTCGCGCACATCCGCCGCCTCTACAGGCTCCATGTGGGCCAGCAACTCGGCGGCGCGCTGCTCCGATAGATCGGCCAGTAGGTCGGCGGCCTCGTCGGGCGGCATGCGGTCCAGGATGTCGGCGGCGCGCTCTGTATCGAGCTGCTCCATGAGTGAAGCCTGGGATTCGGGTTCGACCTCCTGTAGCGTGTCGGCGGCGGTTTCGGCGTCGAGGCTGGCGAGGAGGTAGCCTCCGGCGGTCTGGTCCAGCTGCTCCACGATGTCGGCTAAGTCGGCGGGGTGTAACCTGCCGAGTTCGGTGTGGTCGGTCTTGAGTGGGATGCCGGCGGGGCCTATGGCGACCGGATCAAGCTGGTTCCAGGGGATGCAGCTGTCGCCGAGGGCGCGGCTCTTGCCGAGCAGCCGCAGCACGCCGTTGGCCGGTCCCTCCAGCCCCAGTCGGCGGAGCATCGCGCGCGGCGTGGCGTCGATCCCGACCAACCGGTAGTGGCCGTTGGTGCGCGTAAGCTGGAGGTCATGCACACGGACGACGCGGCGGCCATGCACGTCAATGATCTGCCGGTCCATCACCTGGTGCGCGAGGGCGATCTCGTCGCCGTGCGGTGTGTACACAGCCAGGTCGCGCAGCCGCTCACGCAAGACGATATGGGAGGAATCGAGGTCGGATATATCAACCGCCGAGATCAGGAACTCGCCGTCCTGCCGGTGCAGGCCGATTGCGACAACCGCCGGGAATCCCTCCACAGGGTCCACGTAGACATCACGGCACTTGCCGACGACCTCGCCACGCCCGTCTCGCACGGGGCGGCCCAAGAGTTCACTCAAAAAGGGCATTAAAATCCACCTCCCTTCCACAGCGCAAGGGGGTGGTAATCAGGTAGGCAACCGCAGCGCCCGCCGGCCGGGCAATCGCCCTCTAGCCGCCGGGCGGTCCCATCGAACGGCATACCGCCGTTCCGGTTCCCATGCCCGATCCATCCCCTCGCCGGGGTCCGTTCTCCACACTTCTAGTTTTAGACGTCTGAGCCGCCCACCCGGTCTGTCGGGCACTGTCACTGCCCTCCACAACCGATGTGGGCTGTCTAGCTGGACCGCAGTCCATGAAATGCCTTCCTTTACGAGCGGTCAGCCACCGGCGTTGGGCACTCAGTACCCAGCACTCGGCAGTCAGCTTTCCGCAATTCATCCGCGCCTAATCTGCTCTAGTATACGCTTGTGCCGGTTGCTTGTCAACGACTTGACAGATCCGCCGCTCCCGCGTTATAATGCGTTGCAAGTTGCGCGGGCGGTTAGCTCAGTCGGCTAGAGCGCTACGTTGACATCGTAGAGGTCAGAGGTTCAAGTCCTCTACCGCCCACCCGTCCCAGAATGCTGTTGCCGCAGTCGCCGAGAAGCCGTCCGCATGAGGGCCGGGCATCAGGGAGGCCCGATATGCAACGTCAGATGTGCAAAGCCAAGCTCCACGGCGTGACCATCACCGAGAACAACCTCCAATACGTCGGCAGCATCACGATTGACCAAGACCTGCTCGATGCTGCCGACATCTTGCCGTTCGAGTGGCTGCATATAGTCAACGTAGACACCGGAGACCGCTTCGAGACCTACGCCATCTCCGGCGAACGGGGTTCCGGCGTGATCGGCCTGAACGGCGCGAGCGCGCGCAAGGGCCTCCCCGGTGACACTCTGATCGTGATGAGCTACGCACTCTACAGCCCCGAAGAACTCGCCGACTTCAAGCCCCGCCTCGTCTTCGTGGACGCCCAGAACCATCCCCTGCACATGGCAGACACAGAGGCGGCGCAGGAGACGTTCCACAAGTAGCCCCTCGGCTACCTCTCCGCCCGAACCCAGACTTGCCGCCCGTCCGACAGCACCTCGACCGTACCATGCTCGTCGGTTCGATATGTCGGCACACCGGCTTGGCGGAGAAGATTGAGAGTACTCGGCGCTGGGTGGCCGTAGAGGTTGCCCCTGCCCACCGAGATCACGGCAACGCTCGGCGCGACTGCGGCAAGCAGGTCGGGGCTGAGGCCGGTGCTGCTGCCGTGGTGGGGCACCTTCAGCACCTGCGCGTGCAGCGCACCTCTCTCCCGCGCAAGCAGCTCGTGGACCGCTTCCGTCTCCACATCGCCGGTCAGCAACATTCGCACCGAGCCGTAGTCAAGCCGCACGACTACCGACGAGTTGTTGATGTCGGAGTGGGTGCCGCTGAGTAGCTGGGCAGGCGGATAGAGCACATGCAGCGAAAGCCCCGGCTCGACCGCCACGGTCTGCCCGTCCTCAGCGTAAGTCACGGAAGTGTGGGCAAGCGCGAGTTGGCCGTGCCACTCGTTTTCGAGCGCCTGGTTGCCCTGCTCGAAGGGGGTTTCGAGTACGCTGTCCACGCGGTAGCGCTTCAGCACCTCGATGAGGCCGCTGATGTGGTCCTCGTGTGGGTGGGTGAGGATCACCATCGAGATGTCGCGCTGCCAGAAGGGCATGTGCTGACCCAACCGGGTCGCCGTCACTGCGGGATCGGGGCCGCCGTCTACCAGCACGTCGTGCCCGCCGGGTGTGCCGATCAGCAGTGCATCTCCCTGCCCCACGTCGAGCGCCCAAAAGTGGAGTAGGCCGTCGGGTCGCTGCTCCAGCGCCGCCGCCAGCAGCACGACCCCGACAAGCAAAGCAAGCAGACCGGCGAGCCAGGCCCAGTCACGGGTTCGGAGGGACATAATTCCTCCGCATTATACCACCACACTCGCCGTCCCGACCATGTCCTCCGCAGCAGGCACATTGCCCGACTCGATAACTGCCTGCGTCGTGTTGGTGAGGGCCAGCACTACCGCGCCGACGACCAGCAGCACCAGCACCGAGAGTATCGCCTGGCGGTAGGAATGCGTCACGTCGCGGACGATGCCGAATATCAGCGGCCCCATCCAGGATGTGCCGCGCTCCGAGATTTCGTAGAGTCCGAAGAAGGCCGCCTCGCGCTTGATCGGCACCATGCGCGAGTAGAGAGAGCGGGAAAGCGCCTGCGAGCCGCCGAGGGCCAGAGCCAGCACCGCGCCCATGATCCAGGCGTCGAGCATGGTGTTCAGGAAGCCGTAAGCGTAGACGACCACGCCGAACCAGATGAGCAGTGACAGCAGGATCGCCCTCTTTGTGCCGAAGCGGACCGCGATCTTCCCGAAGAGCAGCGCGCCGAAGAAGGCGACGAACTGCACCATCAGGATCAGCTCGATCAGGAAGCTGTTGTCAACCTCCAGGCCCCGTGCGGTGAACAGCTCCGCCGCCAGGAAGACCGATGCGAGGCCGATCACGGTCTGGATGCCGTCGTTGTAGAACAGATAGCCGATCAGGTATTTGAGCGTGTGGGGCAGGCGGGCGAGTTCGCGGAACGTGTTGCCGAGTTCGATGAAACCGACCGAAAGTAGGCTCCGGCCTGGGGGCGGGGGCGCGGTGGGGGCGCGCTGCCGCAGGCGGCTGAACGTCACCAGCGAGAATCCGCCCCACCAGACGCCCGCCGAGAGCAGCGAAAGCCGCACCGCCATGCCCCGGTCGATCCCCAGCCTGGGGCCGAACTGGAACAGCAGCAGGTTCAGCAGCAACAACAGGCCGCCGCCCATATAGCCCCAGGCGAACCCCTGGCTCGATACGCGGTCGCGCTGGTCCTCCGTCGTGATGTCGGCCAGGTAAGAGTTGTAGAGCACGATGGACCCGCCGAAGCAGAGGTTGGCGATTATGAACAGCAGCGCACCGAACAGGTAGCCGCCGCTCGTCACGAAGAACATCAGGCAGGTGGCCGCCACACCGATGTAGCAGAATACCTGCATCAGCCGTTTCTTGAGGTGGGTGTAGTCCGCAATCGCTCCGAGTACCGGCAGGAAGAAGACCTGCAAGAAGACCGAGAGCGAAATCGAGAACGGGAAAAGCGACTCGGCGCTGACGCCGGGCAGCACGTAGCCATTCTTGCCGACAGCCGACTCGGCGAGGGCGATCAGGTATGGGCCGAGCAGCACTGTGTAGACCGTCGTGCTGAACACCGAGTTCGCCCAGTCGTACATCACCCAGCCGAAGATTTCGCGCCGGTCGTTGACAATTGGCGCGGCTGCCGCCGCGGTCATCGGAAGTTGGCTCATCGTCTCCTCCACTTCGTGGGATAGTCAGGCCGTGATTTCGCGGCTATTATAGCAGGTTACGCAGGTTACGCAAGTTACGGGCAGACGCCCGCCGCCCGCCGCCCGAAGACGTAACTTAGGCCGAGCCGGTAGAGCGCGCAGTAGTCGGCCTGGTCTTTGAGCAGCAGCGTCGGGCTGATCGTCGCGGTCTGCTCACCGAGGAAGACGTAGTTAAGGCCGTCGCGGGCCATGAGGTTGAGGCCGGCGGGCTGGGTGGGAGCTAGGCTCGCGGTGTAGAGCGCAGCTGTCTGCTCCGCTAGCTCGCCAGTCTGCCGACCCTCGCTGCCCACCGAGAGCGGCGGCACGCTTACATGTCGCCCGCCTGCGGCCAGCAGAGGCAGCCACATCCCGGCGTCGGTCGCCGTGACCGCGCGCCCCTGGTATGTCGAGGCCATGCTGATCAAGAAGCCCGATCCGGGCGGCGTAGATGCCCGCACCCAGTTCAGCACCCCTAAGTCATCGGGAGTGACATAGGCCATGCGCGGGTCCACGGTGCGTGCGCCGGGGTTCGCCGCCGTCAGCAGCCCCGCCGCAACCAGCGCCGCCAAACCGGGAGCATAGCGCATGAATCTGACCGCCGACCACCGGCCACCAACCACCGACCGCATGTAGGACACGGCTGCGACTGTGGGCCGCGCCAGTCCCGGTCCAGCGAGCGTCCCCAGCGGCAGGTATAGAGCGATGCCGACCGTGAAGGTGCCAAGCGCCCCCGCGCCTGGCAGGTGCAGCATATCGGGCCGCGCAGCCACCACCATCATCGCCGTCCAGATAGCCGAGACGACCCCCGTGCGCCGTGCCCGCGAAGGCCCGCCGATCAGTACCGCAAGCAGCCCCGCCACGGCAAGCAGGGGCAGCGCCAACCCCAAGAACTTCGTCAGAAACTCCAGCCCTGAGTAGTCCTCGATGTAGCTTGTCGTGACCCCGCCGAGGCGGTGGAACAGCCCCGGCAGGTAGTCGGCGAGGAGGTTGCCCATCCACGGAGAGTAGATCAGCCCGCCGAGGACACCCACACCGAGGGCACGCGCGAGGATCGTCCTAACCCCACGGCGGCCTACCCCAACGCGGAAGGCTATTCGAGCAGTCACCTCCACAAGGAGATACGCAATCACGAAAAGCGCATAGAAGATCAGCACGCGGTAGTGTGTGAGGCCGAGTCCGGCAGCGCCCACAGCCGCAAGCGCGAGCCGGGGCCAGTAGGCACAGCTGAGTCGGGCGGCGGGCGGCGCTTCCACCCATCGGAGGAACCAGACCAGCGCGAACGGCAGCAGCACCTGCCCCGCGAGCTGCGGGTAGCGGCCCCAGTTCACATACTCCGTCGGCATCCCGCTCAGGTAGCCGACGACGACCGCACTCGCCAGCGCGGCGGCCCGGCTGCGGAAAAGCTCGCGCGTGAGCACGTATGCCGCGGGCACGGCAAGCGCGTTCTGTATCTGGCCGACGCTGATCACCGCAGACCAGGCGGTTTGCCCCGTCAGCATCGCCCAGATCGCCGCCAGCCCATGAAAGCCGAAGTGGTAGGTGAACGAATAGACCGGCTCGTAGGGTATATAGCTGTGCGGCAGGCCCTGCTGCTCGATGAACAACTGGGTGATGAGCGTGTGGTGGAGCGAGTCGCCCCAGTTCGGCACCGCCAGCCCCCGCACGGCGATAAACCGCAGCACAACCGCCCCCAGAGTGAGCAGGAGCAAAACCACGAAAGTACGGACTACCGCAGACGGTACTCTGTCTGCGTACCGCCGCCGTCCCCGCGGCACCCGGCCTCGGAACGCCCAGTAACCGGCACCCAACGCCGCGGGAGCCAACAGCAGCAGCACGACCCCGACCGTTATTGCTGTGAGCGGGACATGTAGGACGCCAGTGTAGAGCAGGAATATCGGCCAGAAGGCGAGGCTGAGGCCGAGGCTGTCGAGGAGCGCGCCGAGCAGGCGATCCGGCGCGCCGAGCGCGGAGTCGGCGCGCCCGGCCCAGGCGGCAAATCCGGCCCGGAGCGCAAGCCCCGGCAGCAGCATAAGCGCCAGCCCGATGGAGGCAGCGAGCAGCGCGTTGCCTAGCTCCGCCAGGCTGGTCATTGCCGGCGGTTAGCTGCCACTGAGCACCATCACCTGGACGGTGCTACGCAGCGGCACCTGGGTGCCCGGAGGCGGGTCGGTCCCAACAACATCACCCGACTTGGCCCCGGCGGGCGGTCCCGGCCCCTGGTCGCCCTTCACTTTCACTACCTGTGTGAGCAAACCCGCTGCTTCCAGGATTCGCAGGGCATCTTTCTCGGACTGGCCGACAACATCCGGCACGGGAACGGTCGAGGTCGGCGTATCTTCGGGGGGCGGCTGGGGCGTCGGCGTGTCCTCGGGGGGCGGCTGGGACGTCGGCGTGTCCACCGCCGGAGGTCGGGTCGGCGGCACGGGTGTCGCGGTGGAGCCTGTGCTCACCCAGATAGTCACGGTGTCGCCAGGACGGACCTGCGCGCCCGTGTCGGGATCTTGGCGTGTGACTGCGCCCGCCTGCACCGACCCGCTCTCTTCATGCTTGACGACGACTTTGAGGTTGAGCGGCGGCTTGGATAGATAATTGAGGGCCTGGTCGCCGTTTGTATTGATCACGTTGGGCATGGCGATAGCCTGGGGCCTCTTGTTGACGACAATGCTGATCGTGCTGCCTGGGTTGAGCTTCGTATCCGGGTCCGGCTTCTGGCTCAGGATAGCTCCGTCCGGCTGGGCGGGGTCGTTCTGAGTGCCCGCCTGCGCGACTTTGAGGCCGAGGGCGGAGGCCGCTGCCTGCGCGTCCCCCAAGCTCTTGCCGACGAGGTTGGGCACAGCCACAGGCACGAGAGCTGTATCCGTCGGTGCGGGCGGCTGCGTCGGCGACGGCGGCTCGGTCGCCACGGGCGAGTTCGTCGGCACCGGCGTCGCTGTAGCGGCGAGCGAGGTCGGCGGCGCGACCGGTGTAATGCCGCCGACCGTCAGTGGCACATACGGTGTGCCGAGGCCGGGGTCCGGCGTGGCTGTGGCACTGCCCAAGCCGAGGAAGCTGCCGGTGAGCGCGGAAACCGCGACGCCGAGCAGCACGAGCAGGGCGATCATACCGAGCAGCCAGACCAACCAGGGACTGCCGCCGCCACGATAGGTCTGCGACCGGATGTAGGTTTGGGGCGGCGGGGCTGCGCGCGCCGGTGCAGGCGGCGGGGCGACACGGGGCACGGCTGCCGTGGCCTGCGCCCCGAACGCCGCATAGTTGCGTAGCGCCTGCTCCATCTCACCCGCCGAGCCGAAGCGCGCCGCCGGATTCTTCGCAAGAGCTCGAAGCACGATTGCTTCGAGCTGCGCCGGGATCGTAGGGTTCAGGCGGCGAGGCGGTATCGGGGCCTCGTTGATCTGCTTGTAGGCCGTGCCCACGTCGCTGTCACTCTCAAACGGCGGACGGCCCGTGAGCATCTCATAGAGCGTGACGCCGAGCGAGTAGATGTCCGACTGGACGCGCGCCGCCTCGCCGCGCGCCTGTTCAGGCGAAAAATAGGCCGCAGTGCCGAGCGCCATCCCCGCCCCCGTCAGCGATAGGTCGCTCGCGCTCTTTGCGATGCCGAAGTCCACGACCTTGACGGCACCGGAGGGTGTGATCAGCACATTACCCGGCTTGATGTCGCGGTGGATCAGGCCGTTGCGGTGGGCATATTCGAGCGCGGAGAGTATACCCGCTGCAACCTCCACCGCCTGGTCTACCGGCAACCGGCCATCGCGCGCCAGCAGATCGCGCAGTGTGATGCCCGGCACCAGCTCCATGACGATGTACGGCAGATCCCCATCCGTGCCCACGTCATAGACCGAGACGATGTTCGGGTGGGACAGCCCCGCCGCCGACTGCGCCTCACGGGTGAAGCGTTGCTGAAAGGTCGGGTCGCTCGCGTACTGTTCGCGCAGGATCTTGACCGCGACGATCCGGTTAAGCACCCGGTCAAGCGCACGGTAGACGAGAGCCATGCCGCCCCCGCCCAGCACTCCTTGCAACTCATATCGTCCGTTGAGCACCCGTCCCGCCATGCGGTCGGCCATATCTCTACTCCGTGGCTAGTGGTCGGTCCGGCAGAAAGCGTGCGAAGACTTCGTTACCCAATAAGAGACCTCTCCCGGTAAGACGAACGACATCTTGGGCCGGTTCCACGTCGAGCAGCCCCCAGACCCGGAGCTGATCGGCGACCGTGCCGTAGACAGCATCGAACGGCTCCCCGAAGCGGCGGGCGAAGGCCGAGGGCGCGACCCCCGCGAGGGTCCGCAGGCCGAGCATCATGTATTCGCCCATCTCAAGCTCGCGGTCGATCCATTCTGCACCCGCCACGGCCGACCCACCGTCCCGGATCGCAGCGATGTACTTCTTCGGGCTGAGTGTCGTCCAATAGCGCCGTCCGCCCAGGTAGCCGTGTGCGCCCGGCCCGAAGCCGAGGTACGGCATGTCGCGCCAGTAGACCAGGTTGTGGCGACATTCGCGGCCCGGCCTGCACCAGTTCGATATTTCGTACTGCTCATAGCCCGCCTCGTCGAGCGTCGCCCGGCAGACTTCGTACATGTCGGCCACCTCATCTTCGCCGGGCACGACCACCTGACCCTGCTCGACGCGCAGCCAGAGCGGGGTATGCTCCTCAACTATCAGCGAGTAGCACGATAGGTGGTCTGTGCCGAGGTCGGCAGCCCGCGCGAGCGTGTCCCGCCAGTCGGCAAGGTCTTGGTCCGGCAGTCCGAAGATGAAGTCAAGGTTAATGTTCTCGAAGCCGGCCTTCCTGGCGAGCTCGTAGGCTTCGACCGCCTCCGCCGCCGTGTGTATCCGCCCAATCGCCCGCAATTGGGCATCATTGAATGACTGCACGCCCATGCTCAGGCGGTTGACCCCCGCCGCCAGATACCCCCGGAAGCCGGCCTCGCTGATCGTGCCGGGGTTGGCCTCCATGCTGATCTCGGCGTCCGCCGCGAGGTCGTAGTGCCCGGCAACCGTGTCGAGGATTCGCCCGATGGCCGCCGGGGGCAGCACACTCGGCGTCCCCCCACCCAGAAAGACCGTCTCGATCCGCCCGACCTCAGCACCCTCTGCCGCGCCCGCTGGGTCCGGCGCGAGGCGTGCGAGCGCCTCGCGCTCAGGCCCCCGCGTGATGTCGGCGCAGAGCGCGTCCACAAAGCCCTCAAATAAGCTCTCAAGCCCGGCATACGAATTGAAGTCGCAGTAAACGCACTTCGCCTCGCAGAACGGTATATGCAGATAGATACTGGTCATACACCCTAGTATACGCTACAATAGAAGCCAAAGCAACTGGGAGGGCATCCTCAATTCAGGACTCAAAACCCAAAAATGTGCCTGCGGCACCGCTGCGCGAACAAAACCTGAGCCGGGCCTATGCGGCGTTGGCGTTGGGCGTGGTCTGCATCGGCTTTTCGGCGATCTTCACAAAGTGGGCCGGGGTGCCGGGCGCGGTCTCCGGCTTCTACCGCGTAGCGATTGCGACGGCAGTGCTCGCGCCCTTCGCCTGGAAAGGGGCGCGTCCCGCACTCGGACGGCGGCAGATACTTCTGCCTACTCTGCTGGCCGGGGTCTTCTTCGCTGGCGACCTGGCGATCTGGAACACCTCGCTAGCGTACACCTCGGCGGCCAATGCCACCCTCCTCGGCAACACCTCGACCCTCTGGGTCAGCCTCTGGTCGCTGCTGGTGCTCCGCGAACTGCTTGGCGGCTCGTTCTGGCTCGGCACGCTAATGGCTCTCGTCGGGGCGGCGCTGATCATCGGCCCCGACCTCAGCGCGGCCGCCGGCGTCGGCACCGGCGATCTGCTGGCCCTGGGGGCCAGCCTGTTCTACGCCGCATACCTGCTGATCACCGGGAGGCTGCGCCGACAGATCGGCACCCTGGCTTATATGTGGCTCTCCTCGCTCGGCGCGTCCGGCGTGCTGCTCACCTACTGCCTGCTCGCCGGTCTACCGCTGTCCGGCTTCTCGGCCGATAGCTACTGGGCCCTACTCGCTCTCGCGCTGATCTCGCACGTCGCAGGTTGGTTGAGCATCAACTACGCCCTCGGCCCCTTGCGGGCCTCCGTCACCTCGGTCAGCCTCCTTGCCCAGCCGGTGCTCACCGCGCTTATCGCAGTGCCCTTGCTCTCCGAAAGCCTATCCGGGGCGCAGATTGGCGGTGGTGCCCTCGCGCTGCTCGGTATCTACCTCGCCAACCGCCGCCAAACCCCCGAAAAATCGGTCTAAAGTCCCTAGTGTTTCGCACACCCGTTCGGTATAATGGTAAGATGTACAACGTCTTACGAAAACGGGTTACTCGGCATATGCTCTGGGAGTTTCCCGACCTCGGCGTGATCACTCTCGGAGTCTTCGTCGTCTTCCTAGGCTTGTGCGCGGTCTGGCCGGTCTTCACTCTCTACATGCAGGCGCGCGGCGTGAGCATAACCGAAATCAGCCTCACCAGCGCCGCCTATATGGCCGCCAGCTTCCTCTTCCAGGTGCCGATGGGCTGGGCGAGCGACAAGCTGGGGCGTAAGCCGCTCCTCTTGGCTGGCCTGGCGACTCACGGCATCCTCTCGCTGCTCTACCTGACGACCAGCGACACAGCCGGTTTCATGCTGCTCCGTTTCATCGAGGGCATCGGCTCCGCCGCCATGCTGCCGGCTGCCCGCGCCCACATCATGGACACCATCCCGCCCGCGCGTCGTGGTGCGGCTTTCGGCCTGTTGAGCGCGGCCTTCAATGGCGGCATGATGCTAGGCCCGGCGATCGGCGGCCTCATGGCTGGCTTCACCGGCTTCCAGGGTCCGTTCTGGTTCGGAGCGGGCACCAGCCTCATAGCCGGCATCTTCCTGGCCCTCAAGGTCCACGACCGCCGCGACTCCCAGTTCGATGCCGAGAAAATGCTCCCCGCCGCTGGAGGGCCGACTGGCGGGCGGATACCCTGGCGCGACATCCTGCCTTCGTTCGTCGTCACTATCGGCTGGGGCTTCGGCGGCGGCTTCTTCACGGTCCTCTGGAACATCTGGCTGCACGACCTGGGTGCGAGCCTCGATGTGATCGGCCTCAGCTATACACTCTTCGCGTTGCCGCTGATCTTCGTCGGACCCTGGGCCGGGCGGCTCGCAGACAGGCACAGCAGGGTATTGCTGATCCTGCTGCCCTCCCTGGGAGCCGCAGCTATCTACTTCGCCTACGGCTTTCTCACAAATATCCCGGTGATCTTGGCGCTCGGCGTCGTCGAAGGCGTGATGATCGGCTTCATCGGCCCCGCAGCCGACAGTTATATGGCCGACGTGCTCCCCGTAGCCCAACGTGGGCGGCTCCAAGGCATGATCACGAGCACCAATCAAGCGGTCGGCCTAGTGAGTGCGCTAATCTGCGGCCCTCTATACTCGACGGGGCCGATATACCTCTTCCTGCTGCTCGGCGGCCTCCATGCCGCTAGTGCGATCACTGCCTGCGCGCTGATGCTTCCGGTGGAGCGCAGGCTGCGGAGGCGGCCTGCGCCCGCGGTGCCCGAACGCCTATCGGAGGCGGAGGCGGCATAGGCTGTGCTAGGCGAACCTCGGAAAGCCCGGCAAGAGCGAGTCCAGGTTACTTTCGTCGTCCGGATCGTCGGCTTCCGGACCATGCAGCACCTCCAGGAACGCTTGGACCACCTGCGGGTCGAACTGCGTACCGGCACAACGCTCCAACTCCTCACGGGCATAGACTTCGCCATAAGCCTCTTTGTAGCTCCGCTTAGTGATCATCGCGCAGTAGGCATCCACGACGCTCACTATGCGTGCGGTGATCGGTATCTCATCTCCGCTCAGGCCATCGGGATAACCGGTGCCGTCGTACCACTCGTGATGGTGCAACACCACCTCGCCTACGACCGAGAGGGCTTCTATCTTGCATATGAGATCGCGCCCCACACGAACATGCGCTCGCATCAATTCGAGTTCTTCAGGCAGCAGCGGGCCGGGCTTGTTCAAGACGCCGTCGCTCACGCCGATCTTGCCGACATCGTGCAGCAGCGCGGCATAGCGAACGATAGCCGTCTCCTGCGGACTGAGATCGAGTTTCCGAGCTGTGAACAAGGCATACCGCGATACCTGTTCGCAGTGCCCATGCGTGTACGGATCCTTGACTTCCATTGCGTCGGCCAGGATCATGATCGTGGCGAGGTACGCCTGCTGGAGTTCGAGGTGCAACCGCGTGTTCTCCACAGCAACAGTCGCCTGGTTACCCACACTCAGCAGCGTCGCTTCATCTTCTTGGTCAAACGGCCCGGTTAGCTTATCGGCGGCGATTATGATCCCGTCGAAGTTATGCAGCAGCACCACCGGCACAACTAAGCAGTTGTGGAAATGTTCGCTTTCGCTCGCTGGCGCAGGCAGGCCGTCCAGCTCGTCGCCCTTGTTGCAGACCACCGACTTGTTCTCATCGAGCACCCGACGGCAGAGGGCTTCGATGAACGGAGAGGGAGGCTGTTTGGGGTAGCCGGCCATGCCGAAGGCGGCGCGGAGGCGGAGCCTGTCATCGGGTCCGGCGGCGGTGGCATAGAGTCCGCGCGTGGCCCCGGTGATGGTGAGGCACGCTTTCAGGATCAGGCTATATACGTTGCCGTCGAACAGCGATCGGTGGATGCCTCTGAGGCTCTCAGCGAGCTGCTCGGCGCGCTCACGCTGCCTCTCCACTTCCTGGCGCGCTTCCTTCAGATCGGCGCGTTCGCGATCCCACCTCTCACGCAAGCTCTGGTAATCGGCGATGGCGAGTTGCAGGTCGTCCAGCAACCGATCTTCCGCCGCCACAGGCCGATCCACGCCGTTGGTCGTCTTTGCTTTGCTCCGGGAACTTGACATTAGTGGTCTCTTTTCACTATTAGGGCTATCTAGTGGCGCACCAGCCCCAGCCTAAGCAACAATCGTGCCGCTAATCACACCCTCCCTCGATGCAGAGGGTACCAACAATACCGCCTCACCTCCGCGGCGAGGCCGTCCCCATCCCCCTGCACCGCCACCGGCAGATCAACCGGCAGCGCCCTCTGCCAGGCAACGGCGGTGGCCGAATCCGAGCAGACCACCAGCCCCGCCCGCTGCACCAGTGCCGCCCGCCCTGCTGCTGAGACGCGCTCCGGCGGCGTCCCGCCCATGTCCACGGCGAGCGGCACATTCGGCGCAAAGCCAGTCGGCGGCAGCGTCGCACCGACCGACAGCAGCAGGTCGGCGTTTGCCGCGACCACAGGGTCTGCCGGACCCTGCATGGTCAAGAACTCAGCTCCCAACAGCCTGTTCAGAGCAGCAGCCCGGGCATAGTCGAGGCTATCCGGAGATCTGAGTATCAGGATACGGCTCGGCGACGCACCGGCGACTATCGGGTAGAGGTCGAGGGCGGCAGACAGGCGGCGCATCGCGTCGGCGTAGGCCCGGCCCGCGAACTGCGGCGCGAACGGACGCCTGAACAATGGCAGGATCTCGCTGTCCGGCCGCCGACGTCGGGACTGGATGCGTGTCCGCTCTGCCATCAGGTGCTGCCAGCGATCGGCCAGCTTGCCCATCCCCAGGATGTGCGCCGCGCTCATCGTCGGCAAGTGTGCTGTAGGAGAAGGCTCCGCCTTCGATGGTCCATCCAGCCGGTATTCCGCCCTGTTAATCGCGTCGCCTCCGCTCATCAGGGCGCGCTTGAACTCAAGCAGCAGCGCCGCAGGCAAGATCCGGTCGAGGTTCGCCTGCTCGTAATTCTTCACGATGGCGGCGAGCGTGTTCGTCTCGAACAGCCGGTAGCGCCGGTGGGAGGGTGCCCGCTTTGCCCCGCTTGTGCCCCCTTCCTTGTGGTAGACGACCGCCCCCGGCGCGAACACCACCCGGTAGCCCAGCACCCAAAGCCGCCAGCCCAGGTCCACATCCTCGAAGTAGATGAAGAAGCTCGTATCGAACCCCCCCACCTCACGGAAAACGTCCCGCCGTATCAGCATCGCGCCCCCGCTGGCGAAAAGCAGCGGGTCGCCCTCGCCCGGCCCCGTTGGGCAGTCGGGCCAGCCGATCACGGCGCGCTGCCGCCCCACGCCGAACAGGTTGCTGGCCGCCCCGTCGAAGTCCGGCTCGGTGTCGTCCCAGCTACGCATGTAGGACGCCGCGCACACCGCCTCCGGGTCGCGTGCCAGCGCGCTCAGGTAGCCGTGCAGCCAGCCGGGGGCCACCCGAGTATCGTTGTTCAGAAAGACCAGGTACTCCCCGGTCGCTGCCGCTGCCCCGGCGTTGCAGCCAGGCGCGAAGCCGATGTTCCGCCCGTTCTCCACGATCTTCGCGCGCGCGTACTCCCTTCGCAAAAACCCCACCGACCCGTCCACCGAGCCGTTGTCCGACACGATCCACTCCTGCCTGTCAAGCGGGTAGTCCGCCGCAGCCAACGATGCGAAGCAGTCGGGCAGGTGTTCCATGCCGTTCATGTTCGGGATGACGATGGAGATCAGGGGCTGCATTACTCCGTGTAAACCAGCCTATACACCAGATCCCCCCGCGCAGGCATCCCGTCCTCATACCGCCCGCTCGGCTTGCCGGGGCGGGGCGCGCGCGCCCAGATCGTCACCGCGTCGCCAGGCACCGAGTTGGCGGACTCTGCGAACATATAGAACAGCCGCCCCGCCGAGTCTCGGATCGGCTCGAAGCCGAAGCGGTAGAACGCGCCGTCCGCCAGCCGCACGGCCGGCACGTGAGCTTCGGCGATCACGCCCTCCGCTCCGGGGTTCGAGCGCAGGTAGAGGTCGAGCCTCCCGGTGTTCAGCCGGGCGAATGTGGCGATCAGTATGTCTATCCCACAGAGGCCGTCGCACTCGCAGACGAAACGCTGGCCGTGGCTGTGCCCGGCTATCAGCTCGGTGGGGGCGAAGCGCATCTCGCCGTCCGCGTTCACGGGCCGCGCCTGTCCGCCCGGCAGGAGAGGCCGCAAGAGGCTTTGGCCCCGCGCCACCGCCTGCGCCAGGGGCTTGCGCCGGCCGCGCGCTGTGCGCGCCAGCACCGGGGCGAGGGGGTTGGGTGTTGGTTGCTGATTGTTGGCTGTTGGTTGTTGGTTGTTGGCCGTGCGCGAGATCTGGTCGCGCTCTTGCCGGCGGTGTGCAAGCGTGCCCCGGCTTTCGCGCAAGTAGGGGCGGCGCACGAAGGCATCGAGCGCGTCAATCGTCCGGTCCCAAGTGAGGCGCTCGCGGACGAGGCGCTGGGCGTTGATGCCTCGCCGGCGGCACTCATCGGGGTCGGCGAGTATGCTCTCTACGACGGAGTGGAGGGCGGCAGGGTCGTCGGCGTCCACGATCCAACCAGCCTCGTAATCGGCGATCAGCGGAGCGATCTCGGAGAAGCTGCTGTGTATCACCGGCAGCCCGCACCAGAGATAATGCACCGTGCGGCTCGCAAACGCCAGCTCGCGCTCAGGGTTGCGGCGCATCACGTCCACCGCGACATGAGCGCGGGTGTAGATCGCCTCCAGCTCCCCCACCGGCATCAGCCCCGTGACTTCGACGCGAGGGTTCGCGCGCAGGCTCTCGATCAGAGGCTCGAACACCCCCGTCTCGACCGCATGGAACACATGCTTGCCGCCGATCACCCGCAGCCTTCCCTGCCCTTCTTCCGCCAGCGTTCGCGCCAGCATGTCGAGCGCCGCCGACGGGTCTTGCCACGGCAAGAAGACCCCGCCGTACACAAACGTCACTTCGGTCCCGCGCCAGTCGCCCGGCCAAGCGTGCGCCGGCAGGTCGGGGCTGAGAGAATAGGGTATGACCTTCAGCGCATCATCCATCTCGGCGGCCCGCACCCCCGCCTGAGCCAGCCACGGCATGAAGTAGAGCCGCTGCCGCTCGCCTATGCAAGTGAAGAAGTCGGCCTTGTCGATCGCGGCCAGTTTCTCCTCGGCGTTGGTCGGGTTGTCTCTGTACCCCTGGTAGTCGCGCTCCAGCAGGTGCGGCCCCGCCAGGTCGCACGCAACCGGTATCGCTATACGGTCGAGCGGCGTCAGGTTCGGCCACCCCACCGTCAAGATCACGTCCGGCGCGAGCAAGTCAACCAAGTTCTGCAAGTTCGCCTGCGTCCACGCCAACTGACGGATCTCCGCATGTACCTTGTCCTCGCGTCCGGCAAGCGCAGGCGCGGGCATCGAAAAATGGACATGGTGCCCCCGCCCGATCAGCCCCTGGCCGAGCGCCCAGGCCCGCATCCCCACCCCGCTAGTCGGTATGTCGCCCACCGGCAGCACGTCAGGGCTGATCAGCAGCACATGTTTCGGCAGGTCGACGAACAGGTCGGAGATGCCCATACTGTTCATCAGCCGGTAGTGCGCGGCGGCGTAGGCCGCGTCGGTCCCGTGGTTGATCAGCGCCACCCGCGTCGGTTGCCCGAACTCCGCGACGATCTCGGCGTCGGGCCGGCGGCGCATCGCCTGGACGGCCGCTCGCTTCTCGGCGAGCCGGGGCAGGGCCTCGATGAACTCGTCCACCGCCACCATCGTGCTGACCGCCTGCCGATGCACATTCTCCGGCGTCTGCCGGGCCGGGCGGCGGTTCGCCAACTCGTATTCTTCGGGGTCCACCCCGCTCAGGATCATCATCCGCCGCGACCGCTCCGCCGCCATCATCAGCGCCGCCGGGAAGATCCGCGCCAGGTACTCGTCGCTGTAGTTCTTGTAGAGCGTAGAGAGCGCGTTCCGCTCATACAGCACCACCAGCTTGTGGCCGGGTATGCTGCTCGCCGTGCCGTGCCCCTTGTGGTACGTGATCGCACCCGGCGTCAGAGTCACCCGATGTCCCATCAGCCAGAGCCGCCAGCCGAGGTCCACATCCTCAAAGAACGCAAAGAAGTCGGGGTCGAAGCCGCCGGCCTCGCGGAAAATATCCGCCCGTATCAGCATCGAGCCGCCGCACGCGAAGAGGAGGTCGCGCTTCTTCTTATACTCCGGCGGCTCGGCGTCCACGGGGAGGCCGAAGCTGAGTTGGTAGCCGAAGCCGTGCCAGTTCATCACCCCGCCGACGAAGTCGATCTCCTCGCCCTCCCAGTCGAGCATCTTCGAGCCGGTGCAGACCACGCCCCTCTCCGCGTCGCCAAGCAGACTGCTGACCAGCTCACGCAGCCATGCCGGGTCCACACGGGTGTCGTTGTTCAGGAAGGCAAGGTACTCGCCGGTTGCCACCTCGGCCCCGGCGTCGTTCCCGGCCGCGAACCCGATGTTCGCCGGCAGGCTGTGGACGCGCACCCGTGGGAACCGCTCCCGCACAAAGGCCATCGAGCCATCGCTCGAGCCGTTGTCCACCATCAGCAGTTCGAGCGCATCCGCAGGATAGTCAAGCGCGGCCAGGGAGGTGAAGCAGGCTTCGAGGTGGCGCAGGCCGTTGTAGTTCAGCACGATGACCGAGACACTCGGCCAGGAGGTGCGGGCTGGGGGCGTGCTGGTCATCAGGGTCACCGGCCTACTTGCGGCCAAGCAGCCGTGAGGCCGTCCGCGTCAGCTTGAACACCCGCCCGGCCTCGACCCCCTGCAACAACCGCTCCAGGTAGAGGATGTGCTGGTCCTTGCGCTCCACTTCTGCGGCCGTCCGCGCCCGCTCCTCTGATACGCGCTCACGCTCGGCTATCAGCCGCTCACGTTCTGCGGAGTGAGCCTGCGCTGTGGACGCTCTTTCGGCGACGATAGTCGAGTTTAGCTGGTCTAAAGTGCCTCGGAGGTTCGAGCCGTGCGTCCGTGCGTCAAGCAACTCCCGCTCCAGTAGCCCGACCTTGCCCTCCAGCGCGGTCGCGTTCTGCTCGCGCAGGCCGAGCTGTTCGCGGAGGCTCTGGTCCTCGTGATTCGCCACCTTCAGGTCGAGCAGCCGCAGCAGCAGGCCGGTCAGCTCCATGCGCTGCACATTGCTGTTCTCATTCGCCGGCATCGCGCGATACTTCTCCGCGAGTTCCGCGCGCAACTGGGGGTGGTTGTCCCGCGTCGCCAGCAGCACTCCCCGGTAGGCTGGCTCCTGGCGGTCTGTCTCGGAGAAGGTGAGGTTGTAGAAGCGGTCCAGCCGCAGCTCGAACTCTGCCGACTGCTCGTCGCGGAACGAAATCAAGTAGTGCTTGGCGACCATCATAAACAGCCAGTTGTAGAGGTTGCCCGCCGCAGCCGCGAACGTAGCCCAACCCGCCCCCTCGAAGCTCTGCTGCGTCGCCGCGAAGTCCGGCAGCCCGAAGCCCCTGTGCTCGGCAAGTTGCTCCTGCTTCGCCTTGATCAGCCACTGGATGTAGTCGAAAAGAAGCTCCTCGGCGAGCGCCGTCTCCTCACGGTGTACCGGCCCGATGAACAGCGCCGCCTCCCGCCCCACCCGCCGCATCTCGGCGAGCAGAGGCGGCCGCGCCTCAGCCGGCACATGCTCCAACGTATCGAGGCTGACCACGCAATCGAAGCTGCCGTCCGCGAACGGCAGTTCCATCCCGCTGCCGATCACGTAAGTATACCCGTAGCGCCGCGCGCTCTCCGTGTCCTGTACCACGTCCATCACGACCGTACTTGCCCCATCCGCTTCCACGAAGCGCGGTAGCAGCCCCGGATACCCCCCCACGTCCAAGATCCTCGGCGCGGCAGGGAGCACACCAAATCGCCCCATCGCCGCAAGTATCTCCCCGGCGATGCGGTAGCGTTGGTATTGGTCAAACGGTAGCTCGAGCAGGTCGGCGGGCTGTTGGTCCCCAGTCATGCCCTAGTATAGACGCAAGGTTCGGCGGCGTCAAGTACGGAGCGGGGCAGCCGTAGGGCCTATGCGCCAGACGAGTTTGGAAGCCTCAGAAGGGCCAACGCCCGCTCGGGGTGCTGACTGTTAGCACGTTGAGCGGAGGCTATCTTGTTCGTACCTGTCAGGTGTAGCAGGCTCACCACCGTGCTGCGCAATGCCGACATTACCGCTCCTCCATGACCAGCAACGCTTTGATCAACATCGGGCATTTTGGTTTCCCTTACCGGGCAGGTCGCCGCAAAACAGCTGGAAATAGACATTTCCCGCTCTTTCGTGCTACTGCCGGAGGATGCCTCCTGCGTGGGAGGAGTGAAGGGTGGGGTGGTAGTGTAGGAGAAGGGGGTGCCGGGCTTAGAGGTTGTGAGTCGGCGAGACCTGGGGCACGGGCTTGAAGACAGCGACCGTTGAGGTTACCGGCTTGGTCACCGTTCGGGTCACAGCGCCAGTGACCGCGTTTCACAGCGTTGCACAGACAGTGCAGGCTACCCCTACATGTTGCCAGCCGGTGCCGGACGGCATGTTCCGCCGCCGGCGGGGGAGGATCTGTGCCTGCCGTGCGTCAAAAGAGCGAGCATTTATCCAGCGACTATCTCTTTTTCCAGTCGTGGGCGAGAATGTGGACCCGGCCTGCAACAGCTGCTGCAAGCGCGTGCGCGTGGTGGTCGAGAGCTTGGCCAGGATCCCGCTGAAGAGGCCCTCTTCATAGGTGTGCAAGGCCGAGTGCAGTAGGCGCGTCAGGCGATCCGGGGTGGGTGGTTCTAGATGGAGGGTACGGAAGCGCGTGTAGACGATCTCACAACGCGTACAGGCTGCCTGGTTTCGCAGTTTACCCATAATAGCCGGTCGCACTCGGCTTCGGCCTGCTGTTGGCTCCGTTCTTGCTTCACACGACCCCATGTGCCTAGAGCGTAGCGACCTTAATACGGGGAGATGCAATGCCTAACGACTCCGCCCCCGACGATCCGACCCAAGCGGATCCCCCCGCTTTCCAGAGCGACCGGCTCCTGCTGGCGGGGGTGGCCTCGCGCCAACCCGCCGCGCTGACAGAACTCTACGAGCGCTGCTTTCCCAGCGCCTACGCTCTGGCGGTGCGGATGTTGCGCGACCCCCAGGCGGCGGAAGCGTGCGTGCAGACGGTGTTTTTGGCCCTCTGGCAGCACCCGCCGGGGGGGGACTCCGCGCCCCCGGAATGGAGCGTCGCCTTATTCGCCGCCGTGCACCAGCAGGCGCGCGCGCAACAACGCGCGCCGTCCCGTCCGTCCGCCGCCCCGGCGGTTCCGGCCCCGCCGGTCCCTGCCGCGATCCCGCCGCCGGGTTCCGGACGGTTCGCCGCCCGTCTGCACCTGGCGGCCCAGCGCCAGGCCGCGCAGACCGCGCTCGCGACGTTACCGCCGCGCCAGCGGATGATCCTGGAACGGGTGTATTTCGACGGCGAAACGGTGGCGCAGGTCGCCGCCGCCTTAGGCGAGTCCCGCGCCACCATCACCGGCCATCTGTGCGACGGCCTGCGGCAGGTGGACACCGCGCTCACGGCAGCCCGCCCGCTCGCCGCGCCGGCGGCCCCCCCGCCGCTGTCCCCCGCCGCTGGTCCGCCCGCGGCGGGCGGACCAGCGACGGGGCCGCTCGTCGCCGCCCTGGCGCGGATGCACACCGCCCAACAGCACGCCGCGGACGTACGCTATCACGCCCGCGCCGTCCAGCAGCAGGCGCACCAGGCCCAACAGCACGCCGCCACCGTCCAGCAGCGGGCGGACACCACCCTCCGCCAGTTACAGGGGCTGCACGACCTCTACCGCTATTTGGCGCTGCAGCTCCAGGCCGGGGCTATCCTGAGCGAGGAGGATTGCGCCCAGACCGAAGGCTATCTGGCGACGCATCCCCAGGCGATCGACGTGACACAGGTCGCGGCGGTGCTGGCGCTGCTGCACGTCCGCAGCGATGCCGAGGTGTACCGGTTGCTGCCCAGCTTGATCAGCTAGCCATGTCGTCTGCGGCCAGCGGCAGCTGGATGGTAAAGGTGGTGCCGGTGCCCACAATGGAGGCGACGTGGATCGTCCCGCCATGCGCGGTCACGATTTGTTGGGTAATATACAACCCCAAGCCCAGCCCGGCCCCTCCGCCGGGGCCGCTCGCCACCTGATAGAACCGCCCAAACACCTGCGACAGCACTTCCGGGGCGATCCCCGGCCCCTGATCCGTCACCGTGATCTCGGCCCAGGCTCCGACCCGCCGCAGGCCCACCACAATTGGCGCAGTGCCGGGCGCATGGGTGATCGCGTTCGTCAACAGGTTCAGCACCGCCTGTTGCAACCGGTCGCGGTCCCCCGCCACGATCAGTGGCTCCGGGTCGCCGGTCCACACCAGCGCGTGCTGCGTGGTCAGGTGTTGTCCAATCTCCACCGTCTCGGCCAGCAAGCGGTCCAGCCGCAGCGGTTCCAGGTGAACCCGGAATTTGCCCGTTTGGAGCCGCGCCACATCTAACAAGTCATCGATCAAGCGCAGCAGTCGCGTCACCTGGGTCTGGGCGAGGGCAATCTGGCGCTGCTCGCGCGCGCTCTCCGGCTGGGTGGCGTGCCAGCGGGCGAGCAGTTGGAAGGTGCCGCTGATCGTCGTCAGCGGCGCGCGCAGTTCGTGGCTCGCCAGGGCCAGGAACTCGTCATGCAGGTGCCGTAGGCTGCGGTCGGTGATTTCGCGGATCACCACGATGCCCCCGGCCCCCAGCGCCGGGTCGCTGGCCGGCTGGCCCAGCGCCTCGCACCAGCGGCGCTCCCCATCCGCCCGCGTCAGCGTGAAGGTCAGCGCAAAGGTTTCGCCCCGCTGCGCCCGCGCCTGCGGAGTGGCCTCCGGCGGCAGCGGCTGATCGTGTTCATCCGCCAGTTGCACCCCCGCTCCGTCGAATAATGCCGCGTAGGCCGCGTTGCTCACCAGGGGCGTACCGTCGGCTCGCATCACCAGCACCGCATCGGCCAGGCTCGCCAGGATCGTCGCCACCTGCTCCCGGGCCGCCTCTTGCGCCCGCGCCACCTGCTGCAACTCATCGCCCCGCGCCCCCAGATCGCTGTTGGCGGTGTGCAGTTCTTCGATCGTAGCCTGCAACTCCTCGTTCAGCGTTTCCAGCTCTTCGTTGGTCGCCTGCATTTCCTCGTTGAGCGTCTCGGCTTCTTCAATCGCCGCCTGGGCTTCCTCGGTCGTTAGCAGATAGCTATCGCTCGCCGCACGCAACTCGACCGCGGCCCGCGTCAGGGTGTCGTTGGCCGCCAGCAAGGCCCGGTTGGTCGCCACCAGATGTTCCATCTGCGACGTGTGCTGCGCCATGACCCGGACGCTTTCCTGCTGCGCCGTGGCCTGCGCCGCCGCACCCTGCGTCACGTCGGCCACCTGGAGCGCCAACTGCCGATTCGCCGCCTGTAGGTCGGCCAGCGCCTGCGCTTGCGCCGCTTCTTGCGCCGCGTGCGCCGCGCGGGCCTGCTCCTCGTCCTGTCGCGCCTCTGCCGCCGTGGTCACGTCCGTCACCAGCAGGAGGACGGCCTCCACCGGATCGGCATCGGCCCCGTCGCGCTGCGGATAGGCCGTGATCTGGAGATAGGTCGCCTCGCCGGTCAGCACATGGGGCACCAGCACCTCAGCCAGGACGGTGGGGGTTGCGGTCTGGAAGGTGCTGTCAATGGCTCCGCGCAACGCCGGGGAGGAAAGATAGCCGGCCAGATGCACAAAGTCCTCGCCGAGCGCGGCGCTATGGATCGACAGCAGCCGCCGCGCCGCGCTATTAATCTCCTGGATATCATAGCGACGGTCCACTACGACCACCCCAATCGGTAGTTGCAGCAGCAACGTATCGCGTCCGACCCGCGCCTGCTGCATCGCCTGCTGCATCTGAAACAATTCGCGCCCCAGGCCCGTCGCCCGCCCGTCGCGCGGCAACCGGGGGGTCGCGGGCAGCGGCACCAGCGGCACGGGCCGCCGCGCGCCCTGGCGCTGGTACACTTTCGGCGCACCGGGCAGCGCCGCGAAGAACTCGGCCACCGTATGCACCGTTTCGGTGCGCCCCAGCACCAGGTAGCCGCCCTCGCGCAGGGCAAAGGCGAACAACTGTAGCGCCCGCTGCTGCAAGTCGGCGCTGAAGTAGATCAAGACGTTGCGGCACAACACCAGATCGATGCGCGGGAAGGGGGCACGTTGGCCGAGGTCATGCTCGCCGAATACCACCAGGCTGCGCACCGCCTTGTTGACCACATAGCCGTCGGGGCCGGCGGTAAAGTAGCGGGCCAGGAGATCGGGCGGCACGCTGCCGATACTGGCGGCCGGGTAGACCCCGTGGCGGGCGAAGGCGATGGCTTCCACATCCAGATCGGTGGCAAAAATGCGGACATCAAAGCGCGCCAGCTCTTCGCCGAGCAGGTCGCACAGCATGATGGCGACCGAATAGGCTTCCTCGCCGGTGGCACACCCGGCCGACCAGAGGCGCAAGGTGTGATCGCGGGCCGCGCCGGTGGCAATAAGCGCCGGCAGGATCTCGGAGCGTAGGCGGGCGAAGAGATCGGGGTCGCGCAGAAACTCGGTCACTTTAATCAGCCAGGTGCTGACCAGGTGGGCATATTCATCGGGATGCGCGGCCAGATAGGTCTGGTAGCCGACCAGATCCCCGCTGGCGGTATCGGTGATGCGCCGTTGCAGGCGGCGTAAGATGGTGGCCGGTTTGTAGGCCGCGAAATCCACCCCGGTCTGCGCCTGCACCCCGGCCAGCAGATCGGCGAGTATGGCCGCACCCTCTGGCCGGGGCGGCACCGGGCGACCTGCCAGCAGATTCCCCAGGAGGGGGCCAATCTGGGCCAGGTTGGCCACTATATCAATCGAGGCGGGGGCGACGGACGCGGGCATGCCGGCATAGGCGGCGGTGGTGGGATTCTGGATCAGCACGAGGCCATCGGCCGCATGGACGGCGGCGGCTCCGACGGTGCCGTCGGAGCCGGTGCCGGTGAGGATCACCGCGATCAGCTGATCGCCATAGACGGTGGCCGCACTGGTGAGCAGGAGATCAATCGAGGGTTTGGGGCGGCCGGGGCCGTCGGGCAGCACGGTCATATCCTGCGCGGTGATGGCGACATGGCGATTGGCGGGCACAACATAGACGGTGCCCGGCTGTAGCCGCGCGTGATCGGCGACCGTGACCACCGGCAAGGGCGTGTGGCGGGCGAGGATCTCGCCGAGATGGCTGGGCCGCGTCGGATCGAGATGTTGCGCCAGAACCACCGGCACCGGGAAGTCGAGGGGGAGCGCGGCGACCAGGGTGGCGAGGGCTTCGATGCCGCCGGCCGAGGAACCGACCACGATGAGCCTATAGACGGCCTCCCCCGCCCGCAACGGAGCCGGGTCGCCGGTGGGCTGCGCCGCGGATGCGGGCACCGGCCTCACCCTGCAGCCACCGCCGCGCCGGCCGGCTGCTCGCACAGCAGCAGCCCCCGCACCAGGGTGGCCTGCTGCTCGGTTTCGGTCGCCTTCTGTTCCAGCCGGGCAATGGTGTGGGCAAGCCCGCGTTGCGCGGCATTGCGCGCGAGCTGGCGCGTCAGCGAGGCGCTTTCTTCGAGCGCCCGCAGCGCGGCATAGAGCGCGTTCTCCACCGACGCGGTATGCACGCTCACCATCGAGTCGGCGGTATAGGCGTGCCCCACCCGGCAGCGGAAGCGCACCAGATCCCCGTCGGCGATCTGCCACAGGGTGCCGTGGCAGTCCGGGCAGGCGTAATGCGAGGCCGTGCCGATGGTATCCAGCAGCGCGGGGTCACTCAGATCATTTTGTGCGATGGCGACCTCGATATCCAGATGATCGGTCATAGCCCCGGTTCCTTCCGCTCCCGCTTCCTGAGCCAGCCGCGCCAGCAACACCGGCATCCCGCGGCTGGGTTCCACATAATCGACCGCCACATGCGCAATCGCGCTCAACGGCATACTGGGATAGAGCGCGTCCTGGGGGTCCTGGACCACAGCCAGCCCGCCCCGCTCCTTGATCGCCTTCAGCCCCGACGTGCCGTCGTCCAGCAGCCCCGAGAGTACCACGCCGATGACCCGCGCCCCATAGCTGCGGGCGGCCGAGCGGAAGAGGGGATCGATGGCCGGGCGGTGCATGTTCTCCTTGGGGCCGCGCCCCACGCGCACCCAGCCGGGGTCGAGCAGCAGGTGGTGGTCCGGTGGGGCCACGTAAATGTGCCCCGGCTGGATCGTCAGGTGATCCGTCGCCGCCACCGCCGGCAACGGGCCGTGGCGCGTCAGGATCGCGGCGAGGGCACTGGGCGAGTGCGCGGGCATATGCAACACCACAAACACGGCCGCGGGCAGATCCGCCGGCAAGCCCTGGACGAGCGTGATTAACGCCTCCACGCCCCCCGCCGAGGCCCCCATCACAATGATATCATGGCCGGGCATCCGGTCCTCCTGCAATCCTGGCGCGGCGCGCCGGCGGGAGTGCCGCAGCGCCCCCGCGTTCGTAAGGGCGGCCCGCACGGGCCGCCGGGGTTATCCGCCCGGTCCCGTCGGAACCGGGCGTAAGTGCTGCAGCGCGTGCCGCAGGACCCGCCATTCGGCATCGGTGAGTTGCAGCCCGGCGGCTTCGCGCAAAAAGCTTTGGGCCGCCGGGCTGGTCCCGATAGCCTGCTGCACGCGCTTGGGAACCTTACCGGTGGCGGCCAGCAGTTCATCGCAATCTATCGCCAGGGCCGTGCAGAACGCGACAATCGTCTGCGCCGCCGGGGGGGCCAGGCGGTCATTCTCCAGTTTCGAGATATAGGAGACATCCAGGCCGACCTGCGCGGCCAGCCAGCCCTGGCTGCGGTAGGCGGCCCGCCGGCGCGCCCGTAAAACGGTGCCAAAGGTTTCCGCCATCGTTCCTCCGCGCCCAGATAACACGTTGCGGGCTACAGCCAGTATACCCGCTATTGAGTAATATGTCAATATCTGTCGGGGGCGAGGCTAGGGCCTATGCGTGCTACAAGGGGTGAGGAGGGACAAACGGGCGCTCCTCTGCTAAAATGGGTTTCTATCACCAAGCCCTTAGCAGAAAGGAACGCCCTATGGATTATACACCACCCCGGCTCACCGTCGAGCGGCAAGACGCTCA
>JBPCPV010000037.1:0-81485 GCA_050998805.1 Chloroflexia bacterium
CCCTACCCCCCCCCCCCCCCCCCCCCCCCCCCCCCCCCCCCCCCCCCCCCCCCCCCCCCCCCCCCCCCCCCCCCCCCCCCCCCCCCCCCCCCCCCCCCCCCCCCCCCCCCCCCCCCCCCTCCTCCCTCCCCCCCCCCCCCCCCCCCTCTCCCCCCCCCCCCCCCCCCCCCCCCCCCCCCCCTGCCCCCGCTCTGGCGCAACCGCAGCTACATGCTCTTGTGGAGCGGACAGACGATCTCCTCGCTCGGCAGTTCGATCTCCGGGATAGTCTTCCCGCTGCTGATCCTCGCGCTCACCCACTCGCCGACGGCAGCTGGCATCGCGGGCGCGCTCGGCACGATCCCCTACCTGATTTTCAGCCTGCCGGTCGGCGCGCTGATCGACCGCTGGGACCGCAAGCTGGTGATGATGCTCTGCGACGCCGGGCGGGCTATCAGCCTGGCGAGCGTGCCGGTGGCGCTGGCGTTTAATGCGCTGACTATCTGGCAGCTCTACATCAACGCCTTCGTCGAGGGCACACTTTTCGTCTTCTTCAACATCGCCGAGGTCGCCTCTCTGGGTCGCGTCGTAGACAAGCAGCAGCTTCCGGCTGCCGCCGCCCAAAACGAGGCCGCCGGCAATATCTCCATACTGATCGGCCCGCAGCTCGGCACGATAATCTACCAGAGCCTGGGACGCGCTATCCCATTCGTGTTCGACGCGGTATCCTACGTCGTCTCGGTCATCTCGCTGTCCTTCATCAAGATCCCGTTCCAGGATGAGCGCGTGGCTGCCGACCGGCATCTGCGCGAGGAGATCAGGGAGGGAGTCGCCTGGCTGTGGCACCAGCCGCTCGTGCGCTTCATGGCATTTCTGACTGGCGGCCTTAACTTCGTCAACTCGGCGATATTCCTGGTCGTGATCGTTGTAGCCAAAAACTTCGGGGCGAGTGATGCCTCAATCGGCACCATTTTTACCATTGGAGCGATCGGCGGCATCGGCGGCGCGTTGATCGGCGGGCGTATCCAGCGCCGCTTCCGCTTCGGCCAGGTGATCATCGCCACTGTCTGGGTAGACGTGTTGCTGGTGCCGCTCTACGCTGTCGCACCGCATGTGCTGGTGCTCGGCCTGATCACGGCGTTCTTCTTTCTGGTCGGCCCGATCTACAACGTCGTCCAGTTCAGCTACCGTATCTCGATCATCCCAGACGCCTTGCAGGGGCGCGTGAACAGTTCGTTCCGCCTACTTGCCTTCGGCTTCCAGCCCCTCGGCAGCTTCATCGCCGGCGTGCTACTAGACAACGTAGGCACCGGCTTGACTATCGCCTTCTTCTCGGTCTGCCTGCTCGTCATCGGCCTGCTGACCGCGTTCAACCGGCCCCTGCGCGAGGCCGCACCGATCCACGGCCAGGCCGCGGCTTAGGCATATCGAAAGAGACGATTGTAGGAGCCGGTTTCAAACCGGCACCTACGGGGAACAGATCAGAAAGGAGTGAATCTTATGGCAATCATCGAAACACAAGGGCTGACAAAGAGCTTCAAGACCCGCCAGGGTGAGGTGGAGGCCGTGCGCGGCGTAGACCTACAGGTGCAGGTGGGGGACATCTTCGGCTTCTTGGGGCCGAACGGTGCCGGTAAGACGACTACGATGCGTATGCTGGCGACCCTGCTGGAACCCACAGGCGGGCAGGCGCGGGTCTGCGGTTACGATCTGCTGAGGCAACCGGGGCAGGTGAGAACCAAGATCGGCTATGTCAGCCAGACTGGCGGCACGATACCCTCGGACAGCGCACGCGAGAACCTTGTCCTGCAAGGCCGGCTCTATGGCATGAGCAACGTCGAAGCCCGAACGCGCGCACAGGAGCTGATCGAGAAGTTCGACCTGACGCCGTTCGCCGACCGGCGGGCGCTGACTTACTCGGGCGGCCAGCGCCGCCGCCTCGACACGGCCATGAGCATCATGCATCTACCGACGCTGCTGTTTTTGGACGAGCCGACCACCGGCCTCGACCCCCAGAGCCGCACGCGGGTGTGGGACGAAGTGCGGCGCTTGCACGATGCGGGCATGACCATTTTCCTGACCACCCACTACCTGGACGAAGCAGACGCCCTCTGCGACCGCCTGGCGATCATAGACAACGGGCGCATCGTCAGCGAAGGCACGCCCGACTCGCTCAAGCGGCAGGTCGCGGGCGACCGTATCACTCTCGGCTTGAACCTACAGAACGGGACCGGCGCGCGAGTTGATGCGCTCTTGCGCGCGCAGCCCTTCGTGCATGAGTTACACCCGTTCGACGGCGGGCTGAACGTCTATGTCGAGCGCGGCGAGGAAGCCCTGCCGATAATGCTCCGCCTGCTGGACCCGTCGGGCGTGACGCTACAGACGGTGATGCTGGCGCGCCCTACCCTCGACGATGTTTTCCTGAAGCTGACCGGCCGCTCACTGCGCGAGACCGATGCAAAGACGGCGTGAGCCGCCCAAGAAAGAGAGGAACCAAGAATGGCTAAATTTCTCCACGAGACGTGGATCCTACTGATCGCCAATATTCGTGTCTCCCTACGGAGCGTGGTTTGGGTGGTCATTGGCCTGTTCCAGCCGGTCTGCTACCTGCTGCTCTTCGCGCCACTCCTCGATAGCCTGAAGCGGGTGCCGGGCTTTCCCGCCGGTGGGACGTATAACGTCTTCACGCCGGGCCTGCTGGTGATGATGGCTATCTTCAGCACCGGGTTTTCGGGCTTTTCGATGCTCGCCTGGCTCCGCGCCGGCGTGGTCGAGCGGCTGCGAGTAACCCCGGTGAGCAGGCTGGCGATCCTGTTCAGTATGGTGATCCGTGACGTGCTCACGCTGCTTGTGCAGAGCACACTCCTGCTCGTCATGGCCCTGCTGCTGGGGCTGCGGCCCGACTGGGCGGGGCTGCTGCTGCTCTTGCCCCTGATCGTGCTGATCGGCGTGGCGATGGCTTCGCTCTCCTACGGTTTGGCGCTGCTGCTGAAGGACGAAGGCGCGCTGGCGTCCGCGGTAAACTTCCTCGCCATCCCGCTGCTGCTGCTGTCGGGCATCACGCTGCCTCTGACCCTCGCCCCCAGCATCATCCAAAACATCGCCAAAGCCAACCCGTTCGCCTACGCGGTCGATGCGGCGCGCGCCACCGTCAATGGGCACCTGGACGACACGTCGGTCCTGATCGCCTTCATCATCTTCGCCGTGCTGACGGTCCTAACCCTCTACTGGGCCACTGGCTCCGTCCGCAAAGCGACGGCTTAACGACCCGCCGAGATAAGGAGCTATTCAATGACCGCAGTCTTAGAACGCGACCCGCTCGCGACACCCGACCAACTGCCTGCGCCCGCGCCGCCGGCCCCAGAGCGGGCGAATTTCGCCACCGTCTTGCGCCACGCCGGCTTCCGCAACCTCTGGTTGGGACAGGTCGTCTCGCAGGTCGGAGATTACTTTGCCTTCCTCGCCCTGATGGTGGTGGTCAGCGGCTTCTCCCCCGATGCGGCGAGCACCACGCGGGCCGTGTCGGGGTTGATGATCGCCATCACCCTGCCGCGCCTCGTCTTCGGCGTGCTCGCCGGGGTCTTCGTTGACCGATGGGACCGCCGCTATACCATGATCGGGGCCGACCTCGTCCGCGCGGCGCTCACGCTCGCCCTGATCCCCGCCTTCCTGGCCCAGAACCTCTGGCTGGTTTATGCGTTGGCCTTCGCCCTGGCCGCCTTCGGCACCCTCTTCAACCCGGCCAAAGGTGCCCTTATCCCCACCCTGGTGCCCGCCGAGCAGCTCACTGCCGCGAATGCCCTCGCCCAGACCTCGCAGATGCTCTCGACGCTGATCGGCCCCGCGCTGGCGGGAGCCACGTTCGCGCTAGTCGGGGCCGGCAATCAGTGGGTAGCCTTCGTCGTCGACGCGGTCTCGTTTCTGGTCTCCGCTCTTGCTGTCTGGCTCATACCCGCCGCCAGGCGGACAGTGCCCCGCGCGGCCGCCCGCCCCGACGATCACCCGGTCGCCCGGGTCTGGCAGGAGTTGCTGGTCGGGCTTAGGGCGCTGGTACTCAACCGCACCATGGCGACCCTCTCGTTGGTCTTCGCGGTCACTATGCTCGGCATCGGCGCGTTCAATGTGCTCTGGGTCGTCTTTCTGAAGACTGGGTTCGGCTTCCAGACGACCGAGTTGGCATGGCGGCTCAGCCTGATCGACATCGCCTTCTCGGCAGGGATGATCCTCGCCTCGTTCGTCGTCGGCAATTTCCTGGCCCACACCGTCCCGAAATGGTTCATCGTCTGGGGGCTGCTGGTCGCCGGGCTGGGGATGATCCCACTCGGCTACCTGTCGAGCTACTGGGCGGTCATGGCCGTCATGTTTTTGGTGGGGGTATTTGTCGCGCCGATCAACACAGGCACCAGCACCCTGATGCAGATTGTGGTGCCCAATAGCCAGTTGGGGCGGGTGGGAGCCGGCGTCGGCACCGTCGCCGACACGGCGACACTCCTCTCGATGAGCCTGGCCGGGGTTCTGGGTGCCTTGCTCGGCATCCCGATGGTCTTTCTGCTCGGCGGAGCATTGTGTGCGGGTGCCGGTATCCTGGCCTGGATCTTCCTGCCGGGGCTGACCTTGCGAGACAAAGTCGCCGATCCGGCGGACGGCCTGGCCGACACCCAGTCAGCTACCTGATCGTCCGGTGTCGCTACTTGCTGTGGAACAGGCGTCCGAGATGATCCGGCCGAGCCGCTGAGCGTCGTCGCGGCCCAACCAGGTGAGCGGCCCGCCGCGGTTGGGCCGCCACCACCACACCTCCACCGCCCGACCGCCGATGCTCACCCGCCGGTGGAGCAGGTGGGGCCGCGTCCCCGCCGACTTCCCGCCTTTCGCGTCGAACTCGGTGGATACCGGCTCCCAGTCGGCGGGCGCGAAGCCGAATAGCTCCGGCACCGTCCGCCAGCCCGCCCCCTGCCCGACCACTATCTCGAGCTTCGGCATCAGCTCGAGCATCCGCCGCCAAATTGGACCACCGCTCTCCGCCAGCTGCGTCCGGCAAGCCGCCGAGCGAACTGCGCCCCATCCCACGACCGTCGTGAACGGCGAGCCGTAGTTCGTCTGACAGGCCAGCCCGCTCTCGTAGGTCGCGCCCAGAGCCTCCAGCAGCCCCCGCCATCGCCCGAACCACCGCGAATATGCGTTCCCCAGCATGAAGTAGCCTTCGGCCAGCCGTCGCGCCTCCGCCAGCCGATTCGGGGTCAGTTCGCCGTCCTGCGGCCAGTGGAGAAATCGCCTCCGGTCGGGCGGAAGCTCCCGCCGTGGGCTGCCCGCAGTCTGGAACTCGTCCTCCGACGGGTTCAGCGCCGCCGTCGCCACCCGCGCGTTCCGCCAATCTCCGAACGCGAGGACCGGCGTGGCTTCGGACAGCAGCCAATCGCGGGTTCCCGGCTCGAGGCGTAGCCGGGCCAACTCCTCCCAGGCTTCCGCGTAGAGGGCCTCGAATCCCGAAAATTGGTTGCGAATCTGTGGATAACTATATTGACTCACGGGCTTCTCCATGCTATAATGCTACTACATGTTGTGCTGTGGGCCGGTTGGACGGCCATATTTAGTGCAGGAAGCGGTGGATAACGATGCGTTGCCCATACTGTCATAACGGCGAGTCGCAGGTTCTCGATACGCGGGAGACGCCGGACAGCGACGGAATCCGACGCCGACGGCGCTGTGTCGGCTGCGGCCAACGCTTCACGACCTACGAGCGCGTGCAACCTGTCAACCTGTTGATCGTCAAGAAAGACGGCAGCCGCGAAGAATACAACCGCCGCAAGATCGAGGCAGGAGTCCGGCTCGCCTGCACCAAGCGCCCGGTGAGCGCGGAGACAATCGAAAACCTGATCAACAGCATAGAAGCCGACATTTTCCGCACAGGCACCAGCGAGGTATCCGGCCAGTTCGTCGGCGAACTGATACTCAACCGCCTGCGCGAGATCGACCAGGTCGCCTACATCCGCTTTGCCTCGGTCTACCTGAACTTCGCTGACCTGGCGGAGATGGGACAGGCCGTCGAAGCTCTGTTGGAGCGGAGCGCGGCGACAGAACACTCGCAACCTAAGTAACGTCAAGGAGTGTAGACAGTTATGAAAAAGCGACAAGGCGCTGCCCTCAAAGCCGAGGCGTACAGCCCCGACATCGGCGTTCCACTGGCGAAAAACGCCGTCACCGTCCTCGAACGCCGCTACCTCGTCAAAGACGACCTCGGCAGGGTTGTCGAAACCCCCGACGAGATGTTCCACCGCGTGGCCCGCAACCTGGCGACGGCCGAGGCCCGCTACGGCGGCGATGTGGACGCCTGGGAGGACCGCTTCTACCGCCTGATGCGCTCCCTCCACTTCCTACCCAACTCGCCGACGCTGATGAACGCAGGCAGGCCGCTACAGCAGTTGAGTGCCTGCTTCGTCCTCCCTGTGGGAGATGACCTCGGAGATATATTCTCGACTATACGTCATCAAGCACTTATACATCAAACAGGTGGTGGAACCGGTTTTGCGTTCAGTAGACTTCGACCCAAGAACGACCTCGTTATGACTACCAAAGGCCGTGCGAGCGGTCCCGTCAGCTTCATGAAGGTCTTCGACGCCGCCACTGGCGCGATAAAGCAGGGGGGTACCCGCCGCGGCGCGAACATGGCGATCCTCTCCGTGGACCACCCCGACATCGAAGAGTTCATTGACATGAAGAACGACCTCTCGATGATGACCAACTTCAATGTCTCGGTCGCCGTCACAGAGAAGTTCATGGAGGAGGTTGAGCGCGACGAGGAGCACGCCCTCGTCAACCCCCGCACCGGCGACGTGGTGAGCAAAGTCCCCGCCCGCCTCCTCTTCGACAAGATCGTGCATAACGCCTGGCGCACCGGCGAACCCGGCATCGTCTTCATAGACCGGATCAACAACAGCCGCTCCAACCCGACCCCGCAACTCGGCCAGGTCGAGAGCACGAATCCGTGCGGCGAGCAACCCCTTCTTCCATACGAAGCCTGCAACCTCGGCTCGATCAACGTCGGACGCCTCACCGTCGAGCGAGACGGCAAGACCGAACTCGACTGGGAGAGCCTCCGCGAGGTAACCCACCTCGCCGTCCACGCGCTCGACGACGTGATCGAGATGAACAAGTACCCGATCCCTGAGATCGAGGAGCTGACCACGCGCAACCGCAGGATCGGTGTCGGGCTTATGGGCTGGGCAGACCTCCTCTTCAAGCTGCGTATCGGCTACAACACTCAGGAGGCGATCGACCTCGCCGAGCGGATGATGAAGTTCATTGACGACGAGTCCAAAGCGGCCTCCGAGCAACTCGCCGCCGAGCGCGGCCCCTTCGCCAACTGGGAAGAGAGCATCTACGGGCCAAAGGGCCGCCACTGGCCCGCCGCCGAGGATGTCCGCCCTCTCCGCAACTCGACCGTCACCACCATCGCCCCCACCGGCACGATCTCGATCATCGCCGGGGCGTCCGGCGGCATCGAACCCCTGTTCTCACTCGCGTTCATGCGGACTGTCATGGACCAGGACAAGCTGCTTGAGGTCAACGAAATCTTCGAGCAGGTGGCCAAAGAGGAGGGCTTCTACAGCCCCGAACTCATGGAGGAGGTTGCCGCCACCGGCACCCTCGCCCACATCGAGGGCATCCCCGGCTGGGTGAAGCGCGTCTTCGTCACAGCACGCGACGTGACGCCCGAGTGGCACGCGCGGATGCAGGCCGCCTTCCAGCGGTACACAGACAACGCTGTGAGCAAGACGGTAAATTTCCCGCCCGAAGCCACCGAGGAAGAGGTCCGCGAGGTCTACGAACTCGCCTACCACCTCGGCTGCAAGGGAGTGACGATCTACCGCGACGGCAGCCGCTCGGAGCAGCCGATGAGTACCGTCGCCCGCAAGACCGAGGGCACGGTGCCCCTATCCGTCGCCCAACCCGAGGCCGTGACTAACGGCCACAGCAACGGCCACGGCCAGAAAGTCCCGGAGATCGCCGCCGAGGTTCTCCAGGCCGACACCCAGCTGTCGGTGGACCTCGCCGAGCCGCAGCCCGTGCTCCCGCGGCCGTTGCCGGACGGCGACATCGGCGGCTGGATGGGCCGCATGAACAGCCCGCAAGGCACGATTCGCCTCTGGGTTAGCGAGGTCAGCGGTCAGCCGTGCGAGGCTTACGTCATCCTCGGCAAGTCGGGGTCGGACCTGATGGCGTTCGCGGAGGGGATCGGGCGCATGATCTCCATCGCCCTCCGCTCCGGCATCCCGGTCGAGATCCTGATCGATCAGCTCCGGGGCATCGGCGGCAGCCGCTCGGTCGGCTTCGGCAGCAACCGCGTGCTCTCTGTACCCGACGCCATAGCCAAGCTCCTCCAGGAACACTACTTCCCAGATGGGCGCGACCAAACGCTTGCCGCGGTCTCTCTACCCGACGCAGGATTGCCCGCAGCCAAGCCCAAGCCTGCCATCCAGCTCACCGCCAAACCCCTCGGCGACCTCTGCCCGGAGTGCGGCAACACGACCCTGATGCATGTCGAGGGCTGCAAGAAATGCCCCTGCGGCCATTCGGAGTGCTAAGGCCGCAGCGGCAGCACCGTGATCGGGTGCTCGAACGTGAGTGTGCCAGAGCCGGAGGTCACGGACTGGCCGGCGAATATCTGTAGCGGTCCCCCCGCGTGTTCGCGGGGGGAGGCCGCGTTCCAGCAGACGCCGCCCGTGCAGCGCGGCCAGAGCGTCATCGTCATATGGTACTGGCCGGGCGGAGCGTTGCCGGGGATGAAGAGGTCTGCGTAGTCGATCACGGTCTCGTTGGCCGGGAAGGTCGTCATCGGGCGCAAGCCGTTGAGCGGGGCCTGATCGTATGCGGCCCACTCTTTGCCGCGCGCGTCGAGCAGGCGTAGAGAGATGATGTAGTCCTGGTCGGGCTGGGGCTGGGCGTCGAAATGCCAGTAGAGCGTGACCGGCAGCCATGTGGCGACGTTCACCTTGTCGTCGGAGCCGTTCCGCATCTCATAGATCACTCCGAGAAAGTTCAGCCGTCCTTCGTAGGACACGGGCTGGGGATAGACCGGGTGAGGGAACCAGCTGTGCGGCTGGCCGTTAAAGGCGTAGCCCACGACATTCACGCCGACGAACTCTTGGGTGTCGAACTGGTAGTACCGTTGATTCGGCCAGATCTTGCCCTCGAAGAACTGTGCGACTGCGTTGTTCGGGTCGTCTTTGCTGGTGCGTTCGGGCGAGGTGATGATCCACGCCCGCTCGTGGTCTGTGATCGCGCCGTCAAGCCATGCCGACAGCTCCCGCGTGCCGAAGTTCGTGGTCTGCAAGTTCGGCACCGCCTTCACGGGCACGCGCGGCACGTCGCCCGACGGCGCGTAGTAGAGATCCACGGCAGTCGCCAGGTAGCCGGGGTCCACGATTATCACGTCGCGTAGCCGCACATGTTGGCGCACGTAATCCATCGCCTGCCGCCACTCCTCCTTCTGGGGCTGCGGGCTGTAGTTCACCTGCGTCAGCGCCACGCCCTGTAGAGCCAGCAGCGCGAGAACAGCCGCCCACGCGAGCGGCGCGGAGGCGCGGGCCACACGCAAAATGCCCATTGCCACGAACAGCAGGTAGTATGGCAGCACGAGGATCAGGTAACGCGGCTCGAACAGAGGCACCTTCAGCGTGATCACGTAGAAGATCGCAATCGGCAGCAGCCACATCAGCGCCAGGAACGCCCACGTCCGGCGGTGGGGGCGCGCCCACGGCATCAGGCCGACCGCGAAGAGTGAGCCAGCCAGCAGCGCGCCTGCCGCTTCCCAGGGCTGATCAGCCCGGTTGAGAGCGAACTTCACGAACAGCACGCCGAGCATATCCCATAGCGAGAGCGACGGGTGCCAGCCGCCGGTGATGTTGCCGACGATCGCTGCGTAGAGCCGCTCCCATGCTGTCGGGAGGAACGGTATGACCAGCACGAGCATGGCGATAGCCCATCGCCGCCGGCGTTGCCCGGCCGCCTGGCGGGCCGCGGTGCCGACCTCTTTCCTGGCGTGGGGCCAGAGCAGCGGCGTGGCGGCTACCTGGGCAAGCAGTATGAGTATCGCCATGCTGTGGGCGAAGAGCGCGACCCATGTCGCCAGGACATAGGCGGCCCACCACCTCGCCTCGCCACGCTCGAGCGCCCGCAGGTAGATCGCCGTACTGCCGAGCGTGACCAGCACGACCAGCGTGTACATCTTGGCGTCCTGGGAGTGCCAGATATGGAACGGCGAGACCGCCAGCAGCCCCGCCGCCAACAGGCCGAGTTCACGGCTGAGGATGCGCTTGCCGGTGTAGTAGATCACCGGCACCGTCGCAGCGCCGAACGCGGCCGGCAGCAGGCGCACCGCCGCCTCGCTCGTGCCCGCTGCCTTCAGCCAGAAGTGGAGCAACAGCGTATAGAGCGGCCCGTTTTCGCCGGCGTGGGTGAAGAGCGTCAGCAGGCCGGCGAGCGGCTGCTGCGCCTGCCGCACGATGTCCGCCTCGTCGAACCAGAAGCTCTCAGCGCCGAGGTGGTACAGCCGCAGCAGCCCTGCCGCCACCGTCAACCCCGCGACCCAGCCCCAGGTCGGCACGGCGCGCAGGCTCGCCCGCACTCGCGCGACGCTGCCTGCGGTCGGCGCGGGTGAGAGGGTGGCTGTTTGTGGCTGCTGCATCAATCTTTCTCCAAGAACCTCTGTAAGACATGGCTCCGCCCGTGGACTCCTACCAACAAATGAACGTACCAATAGCCCATCAAGTTCGCTCTCTCTCCAGTTGCTCGAACAACGCCAGATAGCGCGCCGCGATCTCGTCCCAGTCGAACTGCGCGGCTAGCGTGAGCGCCCCCGCCCGCAATCTCTCCCGTATATCCGAGTCTCCCGCAAGCCGGGCGAGTGCGTCCGCCAGCGCCGCCGCGTCCTCCGGCGGCACCAGCCGCACGTTTTCGCCGTCCCGCAGAGCCGGCCAGGTAGAGATTGCCTGCGGCGAAAGCGGCTGGGGGGTTGGGTAAGTCGTCACTGTGGGCAGCCCGTGCGCCATCACAGCGAGCAGGCTGCCCCGGCGCAGGGACGCTCCATCGCGGAAGGGGAGGGCCGCCATATCCGCCGAGAGCAGCGCCGCCGAGACTGCATTGGGCGCGACATATCCTACGCGATATATTACCTCCTCAAGTTGGCGGGCAGCTACCTGGCTCTGGAACGCGGCAGCCGTCGCCTGGTCGGTCGTGTCGCTCGCGCTCATGCCTCCGCCCACCACCAGCAGTCCATAGTCGCCGCCTCGAGAGCGGAGAAGTGCGAGCGCGTCGAGCAGGGTATCCAGGCCCTTGCTCACGTTCAGGAAGCCGAAGTACGCGACCAGCGTCCGGCGGGGCGGCACGCCGTAGGACGCACGCAGCTCGGCGCGGTCGAAGCCGGGCGGCGCGGCAGGGGCGATGTTCGCCCCGATTGGGATGCCGACCGCTCGGTCGCGCGCCCAAGCCGGCAGGGCGGCCTCGTCCTCTGGGTTAGTCACTACGATGGCGCGGCTCGAGCGCATCAGTTCCTCGTTCGCCAGCCGCCGCAGCCGCCCGGCCTTCGGGAAGAGGTACGGCTCTCGCAGGTCATGGAACGTCGTCACCCACGCCCTGCCCGGCAACAGCAGCCGCCGGGGCAGCAGGTTGATCGCCCCGCGCAGCCGGTACGCGCCGGTCTGGTACTGGATGCAGGCGACCGACGGGCGCACCCGCCTTAGCACCCGTTCGACCTCGCGCGCGGCACCCCAACCCCAATCAGTTACCTCGCGGTGGACAGTCACGCCCGGCGCGGAGCCTGGCGCATCGTCCTCCCCGGCCGACGTGAGTACATCCACTTCGCGCCCGGCCTGCGCCAGGGCAGCCGCGAGGCAGGCGGTGTAGTCGCCGACCCCGCCGCGAGCAGGCGGGTACTCGGCGGAGAGCAAGAGTATCGGCCGCTCGCTCACCGGCGGCTCCCGCGCCAGAGGCTGCCGAGCACGCGGCGGATCATCGCCAGCCGCTCGCGCCGGAGCCTGCGCTTGTGCCCCAGAAGCCACTTGCCGGTTTCGAGGCCGGCCTGCCAGAGATAGAGCGCGCTCATCCAGACCCGTAGCCACGCCGCCACGGCGCGCCCATGCCGCCGTGCGAAATACCGCAGCCTGGAGCGCTGGAAACGGATATGCCGCTCCGGGATGTTCTGGTCGCTGCTCTGCCCGCCGTGGTGTATGACCGTCGCCGAAGGCACATAGCCGACACGCCAGCCGGAGTCCCGCAGCTTCCGGCAGAGATCGAGTTCTTCACTGTACATGAAGTAGCGTGGGTCGAAGCCGCCGACCTCCGCCAGCGCCTCCCGCCGCGCCAGCATACACGCGCCTGTCACCCAGTCCACCTCCTGCTCCTCATCGTCGCTCCGGTCGAGCACATAGTACTGGCGCAGCACCCCGGCGCGCGGGAAGAGGGACTGCAACGGCGTGCTCTCGATCATCGCGGTCGCCACAGTCGGGAAGCGGCGTCGGGAGGACTGTGGCGACCCGTCGGTGTTCAGGAGGCGCGGCCCCGCCAGCCCGACCTCTGGGTGCATCTCCAGGTAGGCGAGGAGTGCGGCCAGTGACCCTGCGTGCATCTCGGAGTCGGGATTCAGCAGGAGGGTATAGCGGCCCCGGCTCGCCACGATGCCGAGGTTGTTGGCTCGCGCATAGCCGAGGTTCTCCGGCTCCGCCAGCAGCCTCACGTCGGGGAACTCAGCCCGCACCATCTCCGCCGAGCCGTCGCGCGATGCGTTGTCCACGACCAACAGTTCGACGGACAGCCCCGGCCCCGCCGCATCAGGCAGGCTCCGCAGGCAGGCGCGCAGCAGGTCGCGCACGTTCCACGACACAATCACGACTGAGCAATAAGGCAGCATCAACCCCAGATCTTACCATAACGGGCAGGCCGTTTCAACACGCTGGTCTCGCACCCGTAGGGTGTCGCAGTAGGAGCGAGTTGCAAACCCGCCTCTACAGCCACATATTTGCGCGTTATCCGTAGTATAATACAAGGTAAGAGACAATCAGATCTTGTGCCCGGCCAATGATGGCATACAGCTATGAGAATAGAGTGGAAGGGAATAATCCTATGCCGACACGCAGTGCATGGTTTTGCCTCAACTGCGGTTTCCCATTGGAAGTAGGCGGGATCGACCATACTTTGCGATCCTTCTGCGCCAATTGTGGACGTATCCATTATGAGCAACTGAAAGTAGGCGCGGGCGCGATTATTGAACAAGATGGGTGCCTACTGCTGATTAAGCGCACCCAGGAACCCTTTGCCGCCCACTGGAATCTCCCTGCGGGCTATGTTGAAGTGGATGAAAGCCCCGCCCACGCAGTAGTTCGGGAAGTGTATGAAGAAACTGGGCTACGGGTCGGGGTCGCTGCATTAGAAAATGTCTACTTCGCGGACGACGACCCCAGGGGTAATTTGATCCTAATCGTTTATCGGTGCCGAGTACTTGATGGGATACTATCGGCAACCCTCGAAGGAGCAGATCCGACCTACTTCCACCGCGATCATGTTCCTAAGTTATTGGCTGGCGGCGCGCATAATCAGGCTATACTGGCCTGGCAACACGCAAGGGTATAGATAGTTACCGCAACCTTCGTTAGTGTTGTTCTTGACCGACACAGTTACGCACGGATCTCAGGTCTCATTCCGTGACCGTGCGGTTAGAATATGGTAAGATATGCTAAGATATTAGAAAATCGTGAAAGGGCGGCACAACGATGTCGGACACGGAAGTTGTGATTATTGACGGCGTTCGCACGCCGGTGGGCACTATGGGTGGGGCCTTGCGCGATGTGCCCGCCAAAGAACTTGGACGGATCGTCGTGGAGGAACTGCTCAGGCGGACGAAGCTCGCACCCGAGCAGGTGGATGAGGTCATCTTCGGGCAAGGCGGGCAGACAAGCGACGCGCCGAACACAGCGCGCGTGATTGCCCTGCTCGCCGGGCTGCCGATCTCCACCCCTGGCTACACGGTCCAGCGCAACTGCGCGAGCGGCATCCAGGCGATGGTGAACGCGGCCCAGAACATCAAGAGCGGCGACGCCGACATCCAGATCGTCGGCGGTGTCGAGAGCATGAGCAACATACCATACATATCCCGTGAGATGCGCTATGGGGCGAAGCTACAACATGTGCAGTTCGTGGACAGCTTGTGGGAGGGGCTGACCGACCCGGTGTGCAACCAGATGATGGGCATGACCGCCGAGAACCTCGCAGACGAGTTCGGCATCACCCGCGAAGAGCAGGACAAGTTCGCGGTCGAGAGCCACAAGAAGGCGTTCCGTGCCCAGCGCACGGGCCGGTTCCAGGAGGAGATCGTCGAAGTTCGCGTGCCCAAGAAGGCAGGCGGGCGCGCCGTCGCCCCCGAGCCGGTGACGCAAGATGAGGGGATCAACGTCGGCCTGTCGCCCCAGTCGCTAGCCCTCTATCCGACGATCTTCAAGCGCGACGGCGGCACCGTCACACCCGGCAACTCCTGCCCGCTGAACGATGCCGCAGCCGCGATACTCGTCATGTCGGGCGAGAAGGCGAAGCAGCTTGGGTACAAGCCGCTCGCCTACGTCCGCTCCTATGCCTTCGCCGGCGTGGAGCCTGAGCGGATGGGGATCGGCCCCGCGCTCGCCGTGCCGATTGCTCTCAAGAAGGCTGGTATCACGAAGGACGACGTGGGCCTCTGGGAGGTCAACGAGGCGTTCGCCGCCCAATACCTGGCCGTCGAGAAGGCCCTGGGACTCGACCGCAGCAAAGTCAACGTCAACGGCGGCGCAATCGCCCTCGGCCATCCCATCGGGGCCACTGGAGTGCGGCTGCTGCTGACGCTGGCTAAGGAGATGCAGAAGCGCGATGTGCGCTACGGCGTCGCGACGCTCTGCGTCGGAGGGGGACAGGGCGCGGCGGTCGTGCTTGAGAGCGGCTCGACGCACGATTGACATAACGCAGGAATCCTGCTAGAATGGGGGCGTAAGGAACGCTCGCAGCCGTCACTGCGAACGTCCTCGGCGGCCTTGGCCCGGCCCGGTTTCTCTATCTCTGGTTGGCAGAGAAAACGACACAGCATTGGGAGCTGCTTCTGGCAAGCGGTGATCGATCTGCGGTTTGACCGTTTCCTTGCATGAGCGGGGAGAGTGAGGCGGCAATGCCGGAGAAAGTACGTATGCCGGAAGAAGGGCGTATAGAGGAGTTCCTCGCGCACCTGTCTATCGAACGCAGGTTTTCGGGCAACACGCTTTCGGCGTACCGGAACGACCTGACCCAGTTCGTGTCCTACCTGATCGGTGAGGGCAATGCGCGGGTGGTGCAGAACGGGCACGGCGTGGCGCTCTGGAGCGCTGTTCACCGGGAGAACATCCTCGACTTCCTGCTTTTCCTGAAAGAGCGGGGCTACGCCTCCTCGACAGTTGCCCGCAAGATCGCGGCCGTCAAGTCGTTCTTCCACTGGATGGCGGCCCAGCAGCTCGTGACTTCCGACCCGACGGATGACCTCGAGTCGCCCCACGTCGCCAAGTATCTGCCGCAGGCTATCTCGGTAGACAATGTTGAGACGCTGCTGCTCCAACCGACCACGTTGGACACGCCGGAGGCGTTGCGCGACCGGGCGATGCTGGAAGTTCTCTACGCTACCGGGATGCGCGTCGGCGAGCTTGTTGCGCTGAATCTCAGCGATGTAACCTCGGCAGACGCTCCCGCAGCAGATGGGACGCTGGTCATCATCTGCCGCGGCAGGGGCGACAAGGAACGACGGATTCCGCTCGACCTGCCGGGCGCGCGGCTCGTGTTCCAAGATTACGTGAAGCGGGGCCGCCCGCGCCTGCTCGGAGAGCAGGAGGACGACGCGATCTTCCTGAACCACCGTGGCCGGCGGCTGACCCGCCAGGGCTTCTGGCTGATCCTGAAAGCCTACGCGCGATCTGCCGGCATTGAAGACGTTACCCCCCACACCCTGCGCCATACGTTCGCGGCCCACAAGCTGAAGCAGGGCGCTGCGCTCCGTGACGTGCAGCACCTCCTCGGCCACGCCAGCATCTCGACCACCCAGATATACACGCGCGTCGAAAGTGGGAGCGGCGAGGGCCGACCCAGCACCAAGCGCGGGGGCGTGCGGAGGCAGCCCGCGCCGCGGCGGGCGGAGGTGTGAGGTTGGGGACCGTGAGTTCCCACCCGCTCACAGCCGCCGCCTTCGCCTCCATGCCGGGCGGCGCTGAGGCCCTGCGCGGGATCGAGGCGCTCGAGCGCCGATGGGGGCGGCTATCATCCGGCGAGGTGCCGGTGGGTCTGCTCGGCACGGCGCATGGGCCGCTGCCGGAGATCCGGGCGGAGAACGAGTTCGATGTGATCGTGGCGGGTGGGGGGCTGGGGCTGCTTACTGGGCTGGCACTGGCGCGCTTCGGGTGGCGGGTGCTGGTGTTCGACAGGGGTGCGGTCGGCTGCGCGCACCGGGAGTGGAATATTTCGAGGCGCGAACTCGGCGTGCTGGTGGAGGATGGGCTGTTTAGCTGGGCCGAACTCGATGCCTGCATAGCCACAACTTACGACTATGGAGTACTGTCCTTCGCTGCTGACGTAACGGGCCTCGCGCACTCGCCGCTGACGCTGAGAGGAGTGCTGGACACGGCACTCGACGCACAGGCGTTGCTCACGCTCGCGCGCGAGAAGTATCAGGCGGCGGGCGGCGCGATCCTGGAGGGATGGCGGTTCGAGCGGATGCATATGTCGGCTGCGGGGGAGGTTCGGAGCGTGGTCGAGCTGGCGAGGGTCGAGGGCGAGCCGGAGCGGTATGGGGCGCGTCTGGTGATCGACATGATGGGTTCGATCTCGCTCATCTCGCTCGCGCTGAACCGGGGGCGGCCTTTCGACGGGGTTTGCCCGACGGTCGGCACAGTAGTGCGCGGGCTGGATATGCCTGCGTGCGCGGGGGACATCCTCGTGACGGTCGCCGGATCGGCGGGAGGGCGGCAATTGATTTGGGAGGGATTCCCCGGATGGGATGGGGAGACGGCCGTCTACCTGTTTTATTACGCCCTCGCGGGGCCGGAGTATGCACCCCGGCAGTCGCTTCTCGACCTCTTCGAGGAGTACTTCGCGCGGCTGCCGAGCTACCGGACGCCGGGGCCTGGGTTCGCCCACCTGCGCCCGGTCTACGGCTACATCCCGGCGAGGCACGGGCGGCGGGGGGTGACGGCGGCGCGGGGGCTGGTCTGCCTTGGCGATGCGGCGGCGGGGCAGTCGCCGCTCACCTTCTGCGGCTTCGGCTCGTTCACCCGCCACCTGCCGCATGTCTCCCACGAACTCGACGCCCGACTGCGGACCGACCGGCTCGAAGAACGGCACCTGCGGCGCGTCGGCCCGCACCAAGCGAACCTCAAGCCGACCTGGGCCTTCGCCCGCCTCCTCCAACCCTGGCCCGGCAGCGACCCCGGGGCGGTCAACAGGCTGATGAACGCCTTTTGCGCGGGGCTGCTGCGTGTCGGTCCTGGCCCGACGGTGCGCTTCCTACAAGACCGCCACAGCTTTGGAGACTACATGCGTATTCTGCTGACGACGGCCCGGCTGCACCCGGCGGTGTTCGCCGTGACGTGGCGGGCGCTTGGGCCACGGGGGTTGCTGCGCTGGGTGAGGGACATAGCGGCGTTCGGGCTGTCGGCCTGCCGGTTCTGGGTTGCAAAATAGCGCCGGAGTGTGCTATATAGAAGTATGAAGATCCTATCCCCACACCACTGGCGTCCGCTGACGATGCTGTTGCTTGTCCTGATACTCGGCTACATAGGGGTGCCGGTGCAGCCGGCGCGGTCCGACCCGTTCGTTGACCCCGCCTTCACTGCGCTTTGGCAGCGGACCGACCAGCCGGTGGCGGGCCACCTGGCGATGCGGAGCTGGACCTGGGGGCCTGCGCCGGGCGCGGCCAAGCAGGAGTCTTATGCGGAGGGCGTTAACGGGGTGCGGGTTGTGCAGTACTTCGACAAGGGGCGGATGGAGATCAACAACCCGAACGGCGACCGGGGCGCACCCTTCTTCGTGACCGGCGGCCTGCTGACGGTCGAACTGATCTCCGGCCTGCTCCAGACCGGCGACAGCCGCTTCGAGGCCCGCTCGCCGGCGAATATCCCGATTGCCGGAGATCGGGACGATACGAGCGCGCCGACATATGCCTCGTTTGCGGGCGTCAGCAGTCTGCCGGGAAGCGAGCACCCTGCCGCGTCGGCAGTGGGCGGCTCCGTGAGCCTCGGCATCGCGCAAGACGGCAAGACAGCCCCATTCCCTCCGGCACCGTCCTACGGCGTGACCTACGCTTATTTCGAGGCCCAGACGAAGCACAACGTGGCCGACCCATTCTGGCGCTTCCTCAACTCGGCGGGGCCGGTGATCGAGAACGGGCAGCTGGTTCAGGGGCCGCTCTACAAACCCTGGTTCGCGCAGGCGGGGCTGCCGATCAGCGAGGCATACTGGGCGCAGGTGAAGATCACAGGCCGCCACACCGACGTGCTGATACAGGCGTTCCAGCGGCGGGTGCTGACTTATGTGCCGACGAATGAGCCGGCCTGGCAGGTGGAAATGGGCAACATAGGGCTGCACTACCAGGAGTGGCGCTACGCCATCGTCCCGCCTCCTCCGCCGGTAGGCACGCCGCTCCCGCCGACTGTGCAGCCGCTCGCCCAGGTGGCGATTACCGGCATCGTGACCGGCAAGAGCGGGCTTGACCTGAACGAGCAGACCGTGAGCCTGGTGAACAACGGCGATAGTCCGGTCGTGATGACCGGCTGGACGCTGGTCAGCCCGAAGAACGACCATATAGATACGTACACGTTCCCGCAGGGCTTCGTGCTGGGTGCGGGCGCGCATCTGACAGTCCACGCGGGGCAGGGCTATGACAGCCCCGACACGCTGTATATGCGCCGTTACACATGGCTGTTCGACGCTACCGGCTTCGACGGAGTAATCCTCTATAATGGGGCAGGGCGCGAGGTCTCCCGCTACTTCCTGCAAGGCGGCGCTCTGCCGACCCAGCCGCCGCTTCCGCTTGTGACGCCGACGGCCGCATCCGGGGAGGCAACGGCGACTCCTACCGTCCTACCGGCGGCAAGCCCGACGGCTCTACCGTCGGTGACCGGCACCCCAGAGACGACCACGCCGACCTCCACACCGAACGGCACAATGACGCCGACGCCGAACGGCACACCGACACCGACACCGACCGGCAGCACGGCCACACCGACGGCAACGGCAACCGCTACGCCGAGGCCAGCCGTCAGATAGAGGGTGACCGGCGCTACTGCTGGGGTTTCACCGAGCCGTAGTCCTCGTCGTCTTCGTCTTCTTCGTCCTCTTCGTCTTCTTCGTCTTCTTCGTCCTCTTCGTCCTCGTACTCGTCAAGTTCGTCCTCGTCCAGTTCGTCGTCTTCGAGGTCTGCATCACGGATGCTCAGGCGATCGGGCGTCTGATTCATTCTAATCTTCTCCTTTGTCATGCTCCGCGTGATTTGTCGTCGCTGATTCGCACCGCAACCACCGTGCCCTCTGCGGTCACGCGATCACCGGCGTATACGGCGGTTTCTATGATAGCTTTGCGGGGGCCGATCTCGACGGCGCGGGAGCGCAGCACGATCTCTTGGTCGAGGGGCGTCGGCGCTTTGTAGCAGACCGTGAGCGTGCCGGTCACATAGCTGATCGCCGGCTCCGAGCCGTGTCCAAGCCCCTCGGCCTTGTATGTCGCGGCTATTGCGGTCCAGACCGAATGGCAGTCGATCAGCGAGGCGACGAGGCCGCCATACATCACGTTCGGGAAGCCGGCGTTCTGGTAAGGCTGGGGCCTGAACCGGCAGACAACGGTTTGGCCGTCCGCGTCCCAGTAGCTCTTGATCTGCAAGCCTTGCGGGTTTGACGGCCCACACCCATAGCACGTCGCGTTCGGCCAGGCGTCTTGCAGAGCTTCCGGTCGGGTTTCAGTAGTCATCAAGTTCCTCCCACGCCCGCTAGCATACTATGCACTCGGCGATGAGTCAAGGGGATGGAAGCGCGCACCCAGCCATCAGCAGCCCCAGCTTGTCGCGGGTCGCGGCGGCGCGGGGCAGGATTGCGGCGAAGCGGCCCTGGTACATCACGCCGATGCGGTCGGCGAGGGCGAGGATCTCGTCCAGCTCGGCGGAGATGAGCAGCACGGCACGGCCCTCCGCGCGCTGAGAGAGGATCCGGCTGTGGATGAACTCGATTGAGCCGACATCAAGGCCGCGGGTCGGCTGGGCGGCGACCAGAAGGCGGATCGGACGCGATAGCTCGCGTGCGATGATCACCTTCTGCTGGTTGCCGCCGGAGAGCTTTCCGGCCTCGACTGCCGGTCCCGGTGCGCGTATGTCGAAGGTGCGGATCAGCCGCAGCGCCAGGTCGTGGATCGGGCCGTCCTGTCGGATAACGCCGCGCGCGAACGGCGGCAGGTAGTAGGTCGAGAGCACAAGGTTGTCGCTGATCGGGTAGGTCAGCACGAGGCCGTACTTGCGGCGATCTTCGGGGATGTGGCCGAGGCCGGCGTCGATGAGGCGCGCGGGGGTGCGGTTGGTGATGTCGCGGCCCTCGAGTGTGACGCGCCCGGACACACTGGAGCGCAGCCCGGTCAGCGCCTCGACCAATTCCGTCTGCCCGTTGCCTTCGACACCAGCGATACCGAAAATCTCGCCCGGCTGGATCTCGAAGCTAACGCCGTCTACCGCGAATTGGCGGCGCGCGTCCTTTACCCGCAATTCGGAGACTTGTAGCACAGGTTCCGCGGATGGCGCAGGCTGGACCGAGGTGAGCGCGTGCTCCGGCAGGTCGGCGAGGCCGATTGCCGCTGCGTCTGTGGCGGCCTGAGCGCGGTCGCCGACAAGAGAGATGCTGCGCCCGACCATCATCGTCGCCAACTGCTGCTCGGTGACATCGCGTGCCTGTGAGTGGCCGACGACCCGCCCCTGGCGCAGCACGGTGATCCGGTCGGCAACGGCCAGCACCTCGCGGAGTTTGTGGGTGATGAAGACAATCGCCTTGCCCTGACTTCTCAGACTATCGAGTATGCCGAATAAGTCGTCGGCCTCCTGAGGGGTTAGCACGGCGGTCGGCTCATCGAGGATCAGCACGTCCGCCTCGCGGTAGAAGGCTTTAAGTATCTCAACCCGCTGCTGGGAGCCTACGGGCAGGTCAGCGACGAGGGCAGCGGGATCGACATCGAGGCCGTATTGCCGCGACAGATCGCGGATTCGGGCCGCTGCTGCCCCTCTATCAAGCAGCACTCCGGCGCGGCTGCTCTCGTGGCCGAGCATGATGTTCTCTGTGACGGTTAGCGGCGGCACGAGCATGAAGTGCTGGTGTACCATGCCGATGCCGTGGGCAATAGCGTCGCGTGGGTTGCGGAACTGCACCGGCTCGCCTCCGACGAGCACTAGCCCGGCGTCGGCCTGGTAGAGGCCATAGAGCACGTTCATCAGCGTGGACTTGCCGGCACCGTTCTCGCCAAGCAGCGCGTGTATCTCGCCCACGCGCAGGTCGAAGCTCACATGGTCGTTGGCGAGCACGCCGGGGAAGCGTTTGACGATCTCACGCGCCTCCAGGGCGAGTTTTGAGTTTTGAGTTTTGAGTTAGGTTTGGGGTTCATATCTTGCTTCTAGTAGGGCACGCCATCCGCCGCAGGTGGGGTCGAGCGGCCCACGAAGCCGGCGAGCACGAGGAGGGTGGCGATGTAGGGCAACATACCGACGATGCCGACGGCGACAGGGCCGTTGGTGACGCCGCAGGACTGCAAGTTGTTTTGGATCGAGAGGGTGAGGCCGAAGAAGAGGGCGGCAGCCCAAGCGCCGAATGGCTTCCACTTGCCGAAGATCAGAGCGGCGAGCGCGATGAAGCCGGCTCCTGCGGTCATGCCGGTGGAGAAGGTAGGGACATATCCCGGTACATATGACGCACCGCCTAAACCGGCCAGCAACCCTCCGATCAGTACCGCACGGTAGCGCACAGAGCGGACATTGATCCCCAGCGTGTCGGCAGCCTCTGGATGTTCGCCGACGGCACGCACGCGCAGGCCCCAGGGCGTGTAGTTCAGCACCAGATGGGCGACGAAGACTAGGCCGACCGCGACGAGGGCAAGCAAGGGCACGCTGACGTTGGTGCCGGGTATCGAGATGCCGGAGAGCGTGCCCGGCGTCTCCGTCGTCCCGCTCGAGTACCATTGCCCGAACAGATAGCTGGTGATGCCAAAGCCGAGGATGTTGATCACGGTGCCGGAGATGATCTGATCCACCTTGAAGGTGATCGATAACATGCCGTGGAGGAGCGCCATTAGGCCGCCGACGAGCACCGCTACCAGGACCGCAATCCAGAGGCTGTGGAAGGTGACCGCCGCCCAATAGCCGCCGAAGGCACCGCTCAACATCATGCCCTCGATGGCGATGTTGACCACGCCCGACCGCTCGCACGCGAGGCCACCGAGCGCGCCGAGGGTGATCGGCGTCGCAAAGGTCAGCATCGTCGCCAACACGCTGATCAGCAATGAGAGGATCGGCTGGTTGCAGAGTATCATGCGGACACTAGACCTTCTCTCCCCAGCCGCTGGTGAGTGCGGGCTGTGTCTCCGTGCCCTCCGCGCGGACTCGGTAGAGGAGGCGGACGATGGCGGGGGCCGCCACGAAGAGCAGGATCAGACCCTGGAGCACGGAAATGATCTCGCTCGGCACCTGGGTGTTGAACTGCATCTGGACGGCACCGGCCCGCAACGCGCCGAAGAGCAGGGCGGCGGCTATCACGCCGAAGGGATTGCCGCGGCCGAGCAGGGCCACCGCGATGCTGTCGAAGCCGTAGCCGCTCGAAAAGCCGAGGCCGAAGTAGCGGTCTCCTCCGGGGTTCAGGTGGGTCACATCGAGGGCCACGCCGGTGACCTCGACGGCACCGGCCAGCCCTGCCAACATGCCGCTGAGCGCCATAGCCAACACGACGTTGCGGACGATGGGCATCCCGGCATACCGGGCGGCCGAGGGGTTCGCCCCGGTGGTGCGGATCTCGAAGCCCCAGGTGGTCCGATAGAGGAACCACCAGACGGCGACGGCGGCGACTACTGCAAGCAACACGCCGCTGTGGAGGCCGAGGCTCGGTAGGAGCATAGGGAGCCAGGAAGTGGGGAGGAGCAAGGGAGTTTGGGCGGCTACCGAACCTGGGGCCTTCATCGGGCCACTCAGCATGAGTTGGACAAACTGTAGGGCGAGGTAGTTCATCATGATCGTGGTGATGACTTCGTGCGCGCCGGTGCGGGCCTTGAGGATGCCGGGCACCGCGCCCCAGAGGAAGCCGCCGAGCATACCAGCGGCAATCGTCAGGGGCACATGGATTATCGCGGGCAAGTGTACGCTGTAGCCGACGAACGCCGCGCAGAGGCCGCCGAGGGCTACCTGCCCCTCTGCGCCGATGTTGAACAGCCCGCACTTGAACGCGAGGGCAACCGCCAGCCCCGCGAAAATGTACGGCGTGGCCTGGATCAGCGTGTGGGCAACCGCCTGTAACGAGCCGAAGGAGCCTAAGAGCAGCCCGGCATACGCGCTCAAGGCCGTCCCCAGGCTGCCGGTGGTCAGCCAGATAACACCGGCACCTATCAGCAGCGAGGTCAGGATGGAGAGGAAGGGCACAAGGAGTTCGCGCTGTAGACGCCACACCAGGCTCGTGTGTCCTGGGAGCGTATCCAGAACCGGGGAGGTGACCGGAGCGGGCAGGCCAGGGTCGGTGGGAGATGCAGACGGGGGATCAGGCACGCAGCACCTTGTGGGGGAGCGGGAGGCACAGCGCCTCCCACTCCCGATTGGCCGGGTTTAGCTTAGGGTTTGACCGGCGGGACGTTTGTCTTGACCGCGCCGCTCTTTAGGTCGGCGGTGAGTTGGGTTATCTTGGCCTTCACGGAGGCCGGCACTTTGCTGTCGAGGTCGTGGTATGGCGCAAGGCCGACATCGCCGATGTTGTTGCCGCCCTTGAACGTGCCATCCTGGACGCTCTTGATCAGGCCGAACACACCGGGAGTGAGCAGCTTCTCGGCGCTGGAGAGGATCACGGGCTGCGCCTCGGGGATGGTCAGGTACTGGTCGGTGTCTACGCCGATGCAGAGCACACCCGTGGCCTTGCGGTCGGCTGCCGCGTAGAGTGCGCCGTTGCCGGTGTTGCCGCCGGCACCGAAGACAATATCGGCACCCTTATCGAACATCGAGAGCGCAGTGGTCTTGCCCCAGGGAGTGTCGTTGAACGTCTTGCTGATGTCTACATCGCTGTGGTAGACAACCTGGAGGGTGATGGTGGGGTCGAGGGCCTTCGCTCCCGCCTTGTAGCCTTCGCCGTATCGCCAGACGGGCGGCACGGTATCGGTGCCGAGGACAGCGCCGATGTTGTGCGTCTTGCTCATCTGTGCGGCGAGTGCGCCGGCCAGGTAACCGGCTTTGTCTTCCTCGAAGACGAGGCCCGCGAGGTTCTGGGTCACAGTAACCGGCTGGAACTGGTCCACGCCGATGAACTTGATGTTAGGGTTGGCTTGCGCGGCGGCGGTGGTTGCGTCGCCGAGGGCGAAGCCGACAGTAACGATCACGTCGTAGTTGTTCTGCACGAACTGATCGATCAGGGTGCTGTACTCTTTAGCATCTTTCGGTTGCAGATATTTGATGTCCGCGCCGAGGTCCGTCTGAGCCTTTAGCACGCCCTCGTAGGACGACTGGTTGAAGCTCTTGTCGGTGATAGAGCCGACATCGGTGACGAGGCCGATCTTCAGCTTCTTGCCGGTCGCGCCTGGGGTCATGGCGGGTGCCATAGTGCCGGTCATTGCCGGTGTGCCCTGCATCGCGGCTCCCGAAGTGTCGGTCGGGGCGGCGGTGGCCGCCATCGCCGCAGTCGGGGCGGCAGTTGCCGCCATAGCCGCGGTCGGGGCAAGGGTAGCCGCCATGGCTTCGGTCGGCGCGACTGTGGCCGCCATCGCCGCAGTCGAGGCAACAGTAGCCGCCGGGGCTGCCGCCGTCGTATTGGTCGGCGGTGCCGGGGTGTCGGTCGGCGTGCCGCCGCACGCGGAGAGCAACATGCCGACTGTCAGCATCGCTCCGGCCAGAGATAGGCCGCTTGACTTGAAGAACTTGTGCAAAGCTGTTCCTCCTTTTTGGTATAGGCGGCGCACCCGGTACCAAGCACCGGACCACACCTCCTGCTGAACGGTGCAGCGCCGGACGGCCCGGCGCGCCGATCCGTGCCCAGCCGGATCGGGACTATTATACCACAAAGCCGGGGAATGTCCACCAGCCGTCTATGGCATATCTCTTGCTTTCGCGTTCGCCGTGAAGTTACACCTCTGTCTGTTTACCGATAGTCAGGAGCCTTCGGGTGTCGGGGAGCATATACTGACGCTGGCCGGCGACCTCGCCGGGCGCTACCGCGTATCGGTTGTCTGCCCACCGACGCGCGGGGGCTGCCGTCTGGTTGAGCGGGTGGGCCGGCTTGGCCTGGAGACACTTGTGCTTTCCGCGTGCTACCACGAGCGGGATGCTGTACGTACTCTGGCCCGTTGGCTGCGCGAGACGGATGTGGGCATATTTCACTGCCACGCCGGCGTGGGCTGGGAAGGGTTCGGCGGGGTCGAAGCCGCGAATGCCGCCGGGGTACATTGGATCGTCCGCACCGAACACCTGCCTTATCTCCTGACGCATCCTGTGCAGCGCGAAGACCATGCACGAACTGTGCGATTGGTGGACCGGCTGATATGCGTCTCAGCTGAGGCCGGCAAAAGCTATCTGCGCGCTGGAGTGCCGAAACAGAAGCTCCGCGTGGTGCGGAACGGTATACGCCTGCAATCAGCCTTTGCTGACAGATCGGAGGTGCTTGCTTGCTTGGGCTTGCCTCCGTCGGCTCGGATCGTGTTGACGGTCGGGCGCTTCACCGAGCAAAAAGGCCACTCCGATCTCCTTACGGCCCTGCCCGACATCCTCCAGCGGGTGCCCGAAGCTTACTTCGTCTGGGTGGGCGAGGGTGATCTGGAGGGAGAGCTACGCACTCAGGCGCGGGTGCTCGGCCTAGTTGAGCATGTGCGCTTCCTGGGGCGGCGCGACGACGTGCCGGAACTGCTCGCGGCCTCCGACGTCTTTGCGCTTCCGTCGTTGTTTGAGGGGCTGCCCCTGGTCGTACTCGAGGCGCAGGCTGCGGGACTGCCGGTGGTCGGCACGCAGGTCTGCGGCACGAGCGAGGCGATACTGGACGGTATCACCGGCCGCCTAGTGCCGCCGGGCGACGCGCGCGCACTGGCTGAGGCGATAGCAGGGATTCTGGAGAGGCCCGAGCTAGCCGCCCGCTGGGGTGAGGCCGGGCAGCGGCACGTCCGGTATAATTTCAGCGCGGAACGCATGGCCCGCGAAACCGCTGCTATATACGAAGAAGGAGATACTGGTGACAACAAATATCGGCTTTATCGGGGCCGGGGGTATAGCTTCCCGCCACCTGAACAACCTGCTGACCTTCCCTGACGTGAAGGTGAGAGCCTTCGCCGACCCGGATGTGGTACGCGCCGGGGAACTGGCCGCGCGTTGCGCCGGTAAGGTCTACAAAGAACACGGGCAGATGCTCGACAGCGAGAAACTGGACGCGCTCTATGTCTGTGTGCCGCCATTCGCTCATGGCGCGCCTGAAACTGCCGTTGTTGAGCGCGGGCTGCCGTTCTTCGTCGAGAAGCCGCTCGCGGTGGACCTCGAGACCGCCGAAGAGATAGCGCGCCGAGTTGCGGCGCGGAAGCTGATCACCGCCGTCGGCTACCACTGGAGGTATCTGGACACAACGGAGCGCGCACAGGAACTCCTCAGCAAGAACCCGGCGCGCCTGGCTCTCGGCTACTGGCTCGACTCGACGCCGCCTCCGGCATGGTGGGCGAGGCAATCGGGTTCGGGAGGGCAAATGGTTGAGCAGACGACGCATATCTTCGACCTGGCGCGGCTGCTCGTCGGCGAGGTGAGCAGCGTCACCGCCGATGGGCTGCGTCTGGACCGTGCGGCCTTCCCGGAGGCCGATGTGCTCGCCGTCTCCGCAGCCATGCTCCGCTTCGAGTCGGGCGCTATCGGTACGATGGCCTCGACCTGCGTGCTGAACTGGCCCCACCGGATCGGCCTGCATCTGTTCTGCGAGGGACAGGCTATCGAGCTGACCGAATTCGAGATAATGGTGGATGTGGGCCGGGGCCGCCCGGTCGAGAAGGCAGAGGGCGACCCATTCGTGCGCGAGGATCGCGACTTCATTAACGCCGTGCAGGGTAAGCCGAACCGGATACGTGCCCCTTACAGCGAGGCGCTGATGACGCACCGCCTCACGACCACGGCAGAGCGGTCGGCGCGCGAAGGCCGTCGGTTAGAAGTCGGGCGATAAGGTATCGGGACGAGAGCAAGAGGAGGAGTAAATTGGATAATCGGTCTGTTTCGTTCGGCTGGATCATGCAACCGGCTCTTTTCGATACACCTACGGGTGTGAAGCCTAACGACATATCCTTAGCAGAAAAACTCATAGCAGCCAACGAGAAGCATATAGAGCTGGCGAGAGCAGGAGGCTTCGACACCATCTGGGTCGAGGACCACATGGGCTGGGGCGACAAGGCGCATCTGGAGTGCTTCACGAACATGGCATGGCTCGCGGGGCGGCATCCGGGGCTGCGATACGGCACGATGGTATGCGGGCAAGCGTTCCGCAACCCGGCGTACCTGGCGAAGCTGGGCACGAATATGCACCTGCTCACCGGGGGCCGCTTCATACTCGGCATCGGGGCCGGCAACAACCCTGGCGAGCATCACGAGTACGGCTACAGCTTCCTTTCGCCGGGTGAGCGCCTGGCCCAGACGGAAGAAGCGATCGAGATCATCAAGGCGCTCTGGACCGAAAGCCCCGCAAGCTACGCAGGCAAGTACTACTCGATAGACGGGGCCATTTCGTCGCCGTTGCCGGATCGGCCAATACCGTTGATGATCGGCGGGGGCGGCGAGAAAAAGACCCTGCGCCTTGTCGCGGAGTACGCCGATTGGTGGTGCGCCGATGTCGAGCCTGTCGAGACTTTCGCCCACAAAACCGGCGTGCTCGCCGAGCACTGCAAGGCGGTGGAGCGCGACCCCGCGGAGATCGTCCACGCGCAAGTGACGTGGGTCAGCGTCGAGGATGACTCGGCGAAGGCCACACGCCGGCACGACCTGCACATCGTCGCCGGCAACCCGGATGAGGTAACGAGGGAGCTGGCGGCGTTCCAGGACGCCGGTGCCGATCACTTCCAGATCCGGTTCATGGACTACCCCAACCCGGCCGGCATGGAGCGGTTTATCACAAAGGTGATGCCGCGGCTGGGCTGATGGGCGCGCCGCGCCGCGTGCTGTTCGTCTTCGCGTGGCTGGTCGTCGGCGGCGAGGAGACGGAGGTTCGGCTGCTCGCCCGGCACCTCGACCCAGCCCGATACAGGCTCGAAGTGACGGCCTGCTTCCGCAAGCCTAACATGCCGGTCCAGACGCACACGCAACTCCAGCTTCTCGGAGTGCCGGTAGATACGACGCCCTATGGCCTGTCCTTCGAGGATACTGTCGGCTATCTTGCTGAGAAGGTCGCAAGCTACGATCTAATCGTATCCTGCCAAGCTGTGCCTGATGTCTACCCGGCGCTGGAGAGGGCGCAGACCCGACCTCCGTTGATCGAGCATGGGGGGTTGGTATCGGAGGCGACGGCAGGCCCCAAGCACTTCACGGCCCGTTACGTCGGCGTCTGCCGGAGCATACGTGACGCTGCGGCATCGGTGATGCCTGAGCGCCCGTACCACGCGCTCGAAATCCCCTCCATGGTGGATCTCTCCGAGTTCGACCCTGCGGATCGGAACTGGGCGCGTGCGCTCTGGGGCGTGTCGGCAAACGCGCCCGTGATAGGCTGTGCGGGAAGGCTCGACCGCAAAAAGCGCGTGGAGGATTTCATTCAGGCGGCTGCGCTTGTCCACCAGCTGTATCCCTCTGCACGCTTCGTGCTGATCGGAGGGCCGGACGCTTTCATGCCGGAGTATGCCGGCGAACTGAGCGCGCTGTCGGAAAGCCTCGGGCTGGGGGACGCGCTCATATTCATGGGCGACAGAGCGGACTTGCCTCGGCTGATGGCGGGCCTGGATGTCTTTGTATGGCTCTCGAGGGGCGAGGGGATGCCCCACGTCATCGCCGAGGCCGGAGCTGCGGGGCTGCCTGTCGTCGCCACGCGGGACAACGGCTCCGAGGAGCAGATCACCGACGGGCTGACCGGGCTGTTTGTGCCGCACGAGTCCCCGCCGGCTGTGGCCTCGACTATTTGCAGGCTGATCCGGGAGACTGAGTTGCGGAAGCGGTTGGGGAAGAACCTGCGCCGCAAAGTAGAGATCGAATATAGCGCCGAGGTGGTCGCCCGGCGTTGGGAGGATCTGTTCGATGAAGTACTCACCGAAACCCGGTGCGGATAGTCGTTGGCTTTTCGGCTCGTTTTTTCTCGGCGGCTTCGAGTGTTCGACGCACCTGACCCGCGAGGGCCTTCGACTTGATGTGGTCTCGGCCATGCAGCACGACACGCAGGCCGGCGAGGACTACGTGCTCTGCCGATCTGCCGGCATCTGCGCGCTGCGCGAAGCCGCGCGCTGGCCGATCATAGACAGAGGCGGCAAGTATGATCTGTCGGGGGTCCAACAAATGGCCCGCATGGCCCACGACATGGGTCTGACGTTGATTTGGGATCTGATGCACTACGGCTACCCCGACGACTTGGACCCGTTTTCCGAGGGATTCGTCCGGCGGTTTGCTGCTTACGTGCGGGCAGTGGCCGAAGTGGTGCGCGAAGAGACAGATGGGCCGACGTATTACACGCCGATCAACGAGATCTCGTACAATGCCTGGGCCGGCGGGCATGTTGGTTATCTGGCGCCCTTCGCCCATGAGCGGGGCGGCGACCTGAAGCGAGCCTTGGTCAGGGCGAGCATCGCCGGTGCGGACGCGATATGGTCGGTAGACCCGGAGGCGGTGATGGTCAACGTGGACCCTCTGATCAGAGTTCATCCGCCGGCAGATCGGCCGGATCGTCAAGAGGAAGCCGACTTCTTCAACGAACATATCGTACACGAGGCGTTCGATCTACTCTGCGGGCGGCTTGAGCCCGAGTTGGGCGGCACACGCAAGTACCTCGGCGTCGTCGGACTGAATTACTATGCCTGCAACCAATGGATCGTCGCCACCCAGGAGACGCCGCAACGCTTCATATCCCGTGATGACCCTGCGTGGGTGCCTCTGCATGAGTTACTGGCAGAGGTGCAGGCTCGCTACGGCGGCCCACTGGTGATAGCCGAGACCGGGGGAACCGGGGCTGAACGCCCCGGATGGATCAATTATCTGGCCTCCGAAGCACAGATAGCAATCAACCAGGGCGTGGACTTGCAGGGGATCTGCCTCTACCCAGTGATGACATCGCCCGATTGGGAGGACACGACCGCCTTCTTTGACGGTGGGCTGTTCGATATGCTTCCGCAGCCGGATGGCTCGCTAAGGAGAGTGATCTCGGTGCCGGCCGCGCGGGGGTTACGCGAAGCCCAGACAGTACTCGACCCGTTGCATCTGCCGATAGAGCTCTTGCCCACCGAACCGGCACCACAGCCCGAACCACCGTTGCTGGTCGTAAACCCTCTCGAACACACACACTTCAAGCCCGACAACTTCTCTTACCAGACGCTTCTCGCCGGCAAGGAGATGGTAGTCGAGTTGTATTGTTTTGGTCCGGGTGCGGGTCTGCCGACGCACCGCCATGATGCCGTGGAACACCTGCTGACGGTTCTTTCGGGCGAGGCGCAGGTCTTCGTCGGAACGCAAAGCGTAACTTTGCGCGAAGGCGAGACGCTGCTGGTGGCAGTGGGTCTGCCCCACGGCATCGCAAACCCGAGCAACGAGCGCCTAGTTGTGCAGCAGGTAAGCGCACCGAAGCCCTGGGACGCACGCTTCGCCGGCCCGCACCCAGCAGGACCGGGGGGCTAAAATGGCATAGAACTTGCTTATATGCTTGCTGATGTTCTATTCGTCCACTTGACTTCCGTTAGAAGGGGCCAAATGAATCCAATCGTTGTGTTCTCCCATCTGCGCTGGGACTTCGTTTACCAGCGTCCCCAACACTTGCTTACCCGCATGGCGCAAAACCGGCGCGTGATCTTCATAGAGGAACCGCTCTACGAAGAAGGAGCAGCCCCGCATTGGGAGCAGAGCAGCCCCACATCGAACGTCTTGGTCTGCCGCCCGCGAACCTCCATCACGGCCGGTGGGTTCGCCGACGAACAAATGCCTGCGCTGCAAACCCTGCTTGAGCAGCTTGTAGCCGACGAGGGGATTGACGAATCAATCGTTTGGATGTACACCCCGATGGCACTGCCTCTCGCCCGTCGCTTGCGTTCTTGCGCCCTTGTCTACGACTGCATGGACGAACTGTCGGCGTTCCGCTTCGCGCCCGTGCAACTTGTAGAACGCGAGGCTGAACTGATGCTTGAGGCAGATCTGGTCTTCACGGGAGGCCACAGCCTCTATCGGGCGAAACAGGGCCGGCACCCTAATGTGCATTGCTTTCCAAGCAGTGTGGACGCGGGGCACTTCCGCCGGGGCCTCTCCCTCCCAGAGCCGACTGACCAGTCTGCAATACCCCACCCGCGGCTCGGTTACTGCGGTGTGATAGACGAGCGGATGGACCTGGACCTGCTCGCCGCTCTTGCTGACGCACATCCAGAGTGGCAGATCGTGATGATCGGCCCAGAGGCAAAGATCGCCCCAGAGGCGTTGCCGCAGCGTCCGAATATACACTACATGGGGCCGCGCAAATACGAACAGCTACCCGCGTATCTAGCAGGTTGGGATGTTTGCTTGATGCCTTTTGCCCGCAACGAAGCGACCCGCTTCATCAGCCCGACAAAGACGCTGGAGTACATGGCTGTCGAGCGACCAATTGTGAGTACGCCGATCACTGATGTTATCGAGCCATACAGCGGCATTGTGCTTTTCGGAGATACACATGAGGAGTTCATCGCTGCCTGCGAGCAGGCATTAGACGAGACTGGCACCGCGCGAGCGCAACGAACCGCAAGGATGCGCGAAGCTCTGGCGAGAACCTCGTGGGACCGCACGGCCGGCGCGATGGAACGGCTGGTCGAGCGTGCCGTAGAGGAGTCGCTCGTCGGCAAGGCGGGGGTCGCATGAAGAACCGAGAGTACTTTCACAACGGCCACACAAACGGCAACGGCTACATTCACGGCAATGGTGACGGGCATAGAGGTATTGCCGATCTAGTGCCGTTGTCGCCTGGCCTGCGTGATTCGGAGCCGATCTCGCAACACCAGTGCTTCGACTACCTCATAGTCGGAGCAGGCTTCGCCGGCAGCGTTCTGGCGGAGAGGCTGGCGTCGCAGGAAGGCATGCGGATACTGCTTGTTGATAAGTATCCCCACATCGGCGGCAACGCCTATGATTACTACGATAATAGCGGGATACTCGTTCATAAGTATGGGCCGCACATTTTTCACACTAACTCAGAAAAGGTTTTCAACTACCTCTCACGCTTCACCGAGTGGCGGCCCTACCAGCATCGCGTGCTGGCGAGCGTGGATGGGCAGCTAGTGCCGATGCCGATCAACCTCGACACTGTGAATCTACTGTACGGCCTCAGCCTCACTTCACTCGAACTAGAGGAGTTTTTCGCCTCGGTCGCCGAGCCGGTGCGCGAGTGCCTCACGTCAGAGGATGTTGTCGTCAGCAAGGTCGGTCGCGACCTTTACAACAAGTTCTTCCGTGGCTACACCCGCAAGCAGTGGGGCCTCGACCCTTCGGAACTCGATGCCTCGGTGACGGCCCGTCTGCCGGTGCGGACGAACCGCGACGACCGCTATTTCACCGACATCTATCAGGCGATGCCGCTGCATGGCTATACCCGGATGTTCGAGCGAATGTTGTGCCACCCGAATATCAAGATCATGCTGAACACGGATTACCGTGAGATAGACGGCGTGATCCCTTACCGACAGATGATATATACCGGCCCGGTTGACGCCTTCTTTGACTACAAATATGGTAAGTTGCCGTATCGCTCGATAGACTTCAAGTTTGAGACACTTGATATGCCGGTCTTTCAGCAGACGGGCACGATAAACTTCCCAAACGACAATGCCTACACGAGGATCACCGAGTTCAAGTACCTGACCGGCCAGCAGCACAGCAAGACCAGCATAGTCTACGAGTTCCCTTGCGAAGGAGGCGACCCGTTCTATCCGGTTCCACGCCCTGAGAATGCTGCGCTCTACAGGAAGTACCAGGCGCTGGCCGATGGGGCTGAGTGTGTGCATTTCGTGGGGCGGCTGGCAACCTACAAGTACTATAACATGGACCAGGTGGTGGCTCAGGCGCTAATGGTCTACGACCGGCTCTCCGCACACCACCGCAGGCACGTAATCCATGAGGCTATCGCATAGCGTTGATCATCCACACCCGCTCCTGGACGGCGATGCGTCAGACCACATACGCCTATGGGGACGGCACTGTGGCTTCTGGACCGTCGGAGTGCAAGCGGGGGCGGAGGCCAGGATCTACCCGACGGGCGGAGTTTATGCAACCGCGCCTCGCTCAATGTATGACATCATAATGTTGAATGGACACAAATCTCCTGCCGGATAAGTGAGTGCAGAAAGAGGGGCATCCATTGGGGGCTGGTTTCAAGCCGCCTCGTGCGGGGAAGAGAAGCCCTTTGACAAGTGCAGAGGCGGCGCACGCCATCATGTCACGGGTAGCGACGGGTGCGGGCGGCGTCGCGCAGGGCCTGCAAGTTCACTATCTCGGCCAGCTCGTATCGCGGCGGCATCGCGCCCGCCAACGGGCGGATGTTCACCACAGGCGGGAAGTAGCCGCAACGCCCATGTATCTCGGCCAGCAGGGCCAGCGCCAGGGGCGCGAGGCCAGGTGGATTGACCAGCAGAGGTAGGGTCTGCCATTCCGCTGGGTCGAGCGCCGCGCCGTCCGCGAGTTCGCGGGCCACATCGGCCGTTGGGCGCGCACGGTCGGCGTGGGTCGGCACGGTCCTGACATCAGGCCGCTCGCCCAGCAGAGCCTCGGCCTGGGCCAATTGCTCATCCGTGAGCGGGTGGGCGAAATTGAGCAGAAGCATCGTCCGTTTCCTCCGTTATCGCGCATCGGAGTATAGCTCGGCCAGCCGCGCGATACTCTCGAGCATCAGATCGATCAGTTCCGGCGGCTCCAGCACCCGGCAGTGTTCGCGGTATCCGAGCAGGATCTGCCGAGCCTGCCACAGATCCGTGATCCGCGCGCTCACCACCACAGAACCGTCTTCGCAGGACTCGACCCGGCTATCGGGGAACCAGAGGCGTATATCCTCCTGCCCGGCGACATGGGCGCTCAACCGGTAGCGCAGGCCATAGCTGGTGCGCGGCATCGGACCCGGCGGCAGTGCAGCCGGCAGCACCTTGAGGCTCTTGTCTACGATGCGATCCAGGCGGTAGAAGATGTAGCGGCTCACCAGCCTCGGCACCGAACACTCATGGCAGTAGCCCTCGAGGTAAGTCTGCCCGTCGCGGTGTATCAAATCATACGGCGAGACCCGGTGCCGCTCGGTCTCACCCGCCGGCGCATACGGCGACCGATACTCGAACTCGATCTGCTGCCGCCCGACCGCGCCTTTCAGCTTCGCAGTCACTTCCTCCGAAGCCCGGGACGTGACGACAGGGCGGACCAGCCGAGGGCGGGCTGAACTCCGTGCCAGGTGCCGCCGTCGGTCCTCCGGCATGAGGCCCCGGAGCCGCTCGAGCAGAGCAGCGACCTGCGGCGCGTTCGGCATCGCCCCCTCGGCGAAGGCCGCCGCCAGGAACGCCATCGCTTCCAGCTCTGCGTCCGGCAGATCGAGCAGCGCAAGCCGGCCGGGGCTGTTGAGGGTATAGACGTTGCCCGCGCCCCGGCTTATCACACAGTCGAACTCGTTACGCAGCGCCGCCAGGTCGTGCCGGAGTGCAGCCGTCTCCTCCGGCGGCCAGATCTCGTCTCCGAGCGACCACCGCGCCTCCGAGATCAGCTTCGCCGCGCTCGCCGGCCCGCGTATCAGCCGCCGTACTAAGAACAGCCGCCGGGCAAACGTCAGCCAACTGCTGCGCTTGTCACCCCCGCTCTGGCGGGTCATGTCGTGATGAACGGGTTGACAAAGGTGTAGGTCTCTTTCCATTGTTGCTGCTGATCCTGCCCAATTACGAGGAACAAGCTGTCCAGAACCCTATCTACCACTGTCTTGAAGCTGTCGTAGTCCTCGCGGATAAGCAGCCGGTAATCATGCGCCAGAATACTCTTATTGCGAACTTCCGCATGTACCTCTATCTGGTCGATCCCGCAATCAGCCGGTAGCTCCGTCACTAGCTCATCGTCTAAGGCGGCCAGCAGCATGTAACCTACGAAAAGTCCAAAATACTGCTCATCTTTTAGCTTCCGAGAGTTCGGTTTCCTTCCGCCTCGGAGTCGGCGCTTCTCATTCTGCTCGGCGACCACCTGATTGTACTTCACTTGTAGTTCGTCAAGGGTCATCTTCTTTAGAGCGTCCGAATAATCCGGTACAGTCGTCAAGATCCCCCAGGTCGCCAGCCGATGTTGTGCGACCAATTCCAGGCAACGGTATAGTAACAGCGCTGCCATATCGTAACGCCGATGTCGGGTCGTCGCGTCGGCCTGTACATGGGTAGTGGATTCACCACGGCGTAAACCGTTCACATATAGGGTGCCAAGCAAAGGCAGCACTTTGCCGGGGTCTGCCAGCACTTTCAGATCGAGCAGTTCCAGTTGCCGGCCCACCTCTGCCCCGGTTCTCGTATCACTCACCGGCTTCACGAACTGACACAAGCAATCTAGTCCAGCTTGTTGTCGCTCCAATGTCGCTCGACACTTCTCCAGATCCTCCGGCAAGGGGCCGTCCAGCAGCTTATCTATCGCCGCTCTCGCGTCGGTCAGGCCGAACGCATCCCAGGCGGCGTAAGCCCCCGCCAGAGTCGCGTAAGCCTGGTAGGCTACGTTCTGTGGCTCTGGTACATGGCCGGCTAGATACGCGAAGATGCCAGCCGCTCCCGCGTAGTCGTAGCTTTGCCACAGCCGCGCAGCCTCGGCATCCTGTAGATCGCCGTAGAGCTCATAGGGTTCCGGCATGTCCTCCAGACGTTGGCTCCCGGGCTCGGGTTGATTATCTTTACCAGGATCGCTATTCACATAAATTGTGTCCAGTCCCAGCACATATGCAGCCTTAGCCAGACCAATAGCCATCGGTTTCTTTCCGCCTGTCACGTCCACCGCGATCCGTTGGCTACCCGGATCAGGATGACGATCTCGCCACTCCTTTAACGCTGCGTAAATAGACAGAGGTGATGTATCTTTCAGCTGGATTTTTTCCCGTACTGGGATCGGCTTGCCTAACTTTTGTTCCACCTCCTCAGGATAACCAGACGCCTGGCTGGTTAGGAGATAGTCCACCCAAGTGGGGTTGAAGCGCCCGACCAGCAATGCACCCGTCGTTGGCTGTCCTGTGCCGACCAGGATCAGCCCATCGTAACGAGCCGGCCTACCCTGTCTACCCTGTGTACGCTTCCGAAACCGCGCCAACTCCTCCGCAAAATCCATCTTCTGATCGCTCATCGCTTCTCCTTATCCTTCTTGACTTGTCGCTTCATTATTACAAGCGTCGGGCCAGTTCCCTGCCGCTGCACGCCGATAACCTCCACCGCAGCGTCGTTATTGACGGGGTAAGGACTACCCTCTAGTGCCGCAGCTGGGAGTATACCTATCACAACCCTCGGGTCATAGCCCGGCAGTTCGAGACGCCGCTCGTTCTCATTGACCTCAATAACACGGGCTTTGATCTTTTGGCCGATATACGGCAAGGGCCGGGCGGGCGCAGTAGGTTGAGCCAGCACGGCAGGAGCCGACGCTTGCTGGTTAGAGCCAACGGGTACGGAACCGGGTCGCTCCGGCAACGTCAGTTTCATCCGCCCATACCCGCTCGAGGTTTTCGCCCCGACGCCCATCTCGGCCAGCGCGAGTCTCAGGATCTCGAAGGTCGCACTCACCCATTCTTTCGGCCCCGCCAGCGCGATCAGGTACTCCCCGGTCGCGCTCAGGAACGGGATCGGCACCGGGCTGTCCCAGTCCGCAGGAGCGTCCTTGCCCTGCTGATAGTACTGAGGATGATGGACCGTCAGCACATCAGAGTGCAGTGCACCGTCTCTGCCACCGGAGCCCGGCACGTAGAGCGCGTCGAAGAAGGTGATGTAGCCCGCCTTTTTTGCCGTGCCGAAGACGGTCTCATATGCAGGCTTCTCCTCTCCGGCCTTCCCCGCCCACTCGTCCCCAAGCCGCTGGCGGGCGTAGGCGGCGGCTAAGCCCTTGAGCGCGCTGCCGGGGATCACCGGCACGCCGTAGGTGCGGTGCAGCGTGATCGCGTTCTCCAGCACGCTCTCGGCCCCGATGCCGATGACCATCCGGCCGAGCACAGTCGCCTTGCGCGGCTCCACGCCCCGCTCCTTCAACGCGGCCTCCCAGCGGTCGTAAAAGCCCTTGTACTCGGCGGGTTCGCCGATGCCGGCGACCTGCGTGACTAGCTCGTTTTTCGGCTTTTCCCCGTCCCGCCCCTCGCTCCAGCTTTCCTCATCCTTGCGCTCTTGATCGCGGATGTACTTGTCGAGCCAGAGGCCGGCATGGGCTGTCGTATCTTTTGGCAACTCAACTGAGGCTAAGGGGACACGCCGTGTGGACGGACGGGTTTGGCGCTGCACAGGCTGGTTCGGGCGCGTAGTCATGGCGTACCCTCCGTAGCGGCACCCGGCTTCACGTCCAGAACCGACTGAGCGAACCGCTTGTACCAGTCGAGCGCGGCGAGCACCTGCTGGGTCAGGCGCATATACTCCCCGAGTTGTAGAGTTCGGCTGTCCTGTGCCAGCTTCGTGTGGCCGGTAGCTGTAGCCAGCTGTTTGAGCAATTCCTTCTGCTCATCCGTGCCCCGGGCTTCGACGAAGGCAAGCGCCTGCGCCAGCCCAGCCGTGCGGATCAGCACCGGCAGCTTGTGCGCCATCGAGCCGTACTTGTCCCGTTTATCCTCGGACAGCGACTTCATGGCAGATACGTCGTTGAACGCCTTCAAGGCATACTCTTGCTCACGGGTCTGCATTGCTGGGCCTCCTCACTCGGCCAACTGAGTGCGGCAGAGGCCGCGCCCGACGGTGGCTTTGCCGCCGAACTGCACCGTCTTGCCGGTCAGCCCCTCCACCACCTTGAAGATCTGGTCTACCGTCAGCCCGGTCTTGCCGACCGGCGTCGCCACCACCAGCCCAGCTAGGATGCTCTCTGCGGGCAGCGCCTCCTCATACCAGAGGCCGCCGTCTTGCACAGTCTTGGTATCCGGCAGTAGCTTGATCCGCGCGGTGATCTCGGTCGCGGTGTCCAGCAGAAAGCTGAGTATGTCGTCGGGGACGACGCAAAATCGCTCCGGCAGCATGTCGTGCCACCCTTCGTCTTTAGGGAACAGGTGATCCGCCAGCCAGTCCGCCCATGCTTTGGTAGCCGCGTCAGAGCGTGCGTCGAGGTCGAGGTCTTCGAGGTAGACCTGCTTGCCCGCCCCTGCTGGGCAGATTTTGCAGTCACCCTCGACGACCAAGCAGGCTACGCGATCCTTGTCCAGGGCCGGCGGCTCCGGTATCTTGTCGGGCACGTTCTTCATGCCGGCGTCTGCGGCGTCGCGGGCGAAGCGGCGCAGCACGTAGGGCGAGGTGACCCACGCGAAGGTTCCAGCCAGGCTACGCACCGGCAGCAGCAGCAGCCGCGCGTCGGCGAACTGGGCCGAGCTGGCGTGGTCCTCGGCATCTTTCGTGTCGGGACCGAAGACCTTTACACAATCCGCTCCTGTGCAGCTGTCCCGCAGACTGCCCTTGATCGAGGAGCCGGGCAGGAACGGCAGGCCCGTCGCCTTTTCGCGCGCGATCGGCAGGTCAATCACCCCGATGCCCTGGCCGGTGCCGGCGTGCAGCGGCGAAAGCGCATGGACAAAGAGTAGGCGTGCGTTCATGCTTTTATCTCCTTTATTTCAGCGTGTCGAGAAATGCCAGCAGGACATTGGTTTCGTTGCCCAGCAACGGTGTACGGTCGTCCTTGCTCATAATCTGTGCTGCTTCTTGGACAGAAAGTTTGGCATCGACCATGAGGTTCTTGCTATCGCTGAATACGAGTTGCGGAGGCAGGCGTGTTCCTTCCAGTAGTAGGGCTAGCCCTATCGCCTTGCTGTCACCACAGGCCAGCGGGCGCAGGATCAGGGGACTGGCGAGGCGCTCATATTCTTTTTTTCCGTCCCGACCGACCAGAGTATTCTTACCCCGTGGGTCTCCCGCCGATTGGTCATCTCGCTTGAACTCGAAGCTAATGGGCAAGCCAAAGGCGGCGCGAGGGAACTTGTTGATCTCCGAGATCCGGTCCTTATGCCGTAGCGATGCACCGAACTTTCCACGGAGGGCATCCGGTTCCGGCCAGCGATTCCTTCCAACATGCGGCTTTCCGCCTTCGTATGTGGTAGGTCGTTGCTGCCGGAAGTTCTTTAAGCGGTCCAGCAGATCGGACCAGACGTCGAGTGCAGCCCGTGGGGCAGTTAGCCGTAACTTCATGTTGGGGTCGAGATGAGGCAGGTCCGAAGGCCACTTGCTTGCGCCAGCGGCGGAGCGTGCGACGTGGGCTTGCAGCTTTGCGCGGATCCATCGCTCCGCGCCAGCTGCGTCAGCCGGCGGAAGATCGGTGTTCGGCACATCATTAACGCTCTTACAGTAGAGCGCGCCGAAGCCGCGCCTCGTGCGTCCGCCGACCCCGCCGAACGTCTCCCATGCCCACAATGCAGCAGCCACGTCCGCTGCATCTTCCTGGCGGTAAGTAATGGTCAGCACAAAGGCAATACCTTCTGTGACGTAGGCATCCGGTTTGTCGTTCAGAGGAAACGCGCCATAGCTCCAGACGGATCGCGGCGCACCGATATTGACGACGGGCTTGTCTTGTCTGTCGCGGGCAACAAACCGTTGGCCTTTCTTGAGCACCTCGACCGCGATCTGCACCCGCGACGGGCGCGGGTTCTTCTTGGTGCTCGCCGCCCCCCACAGCAGATCCTCGGCGGCTTTCATCTCTGTCAGGCTGCCCCCATAGCGGGCGCCACGGCAGGCCCGCCACCAGAAGCGCAGCTGGCCGCGTACCTCGGTGCCGCGCACGACCGTCACCGGGTCGGCCACGCCGGGCTCGACCCCTCCGCCGAACAGCGGCGTGATCAGCTCATAGCTGCGCTCCTGCGTTATCCAGCCCTCGCGGGCCGGCGGCACACTCGGCACCGCCGGGGGCTGCCCAGGGTTGGGTCGGTTCATTTCTCCACCTCCAGCGGCTCGCCATTCCAGGTGCCGAGCACCGCCAGGCCGAAGCCGTCTAGCCGGTCTTGCGGCTCGTCGCTGATGCACTGCATCCAAAGTGCGTCTACCCACTTGCCGATAGCCTCGGCGCTGCCATCAAGTTTGAGGAAGAAGACGCTGCCCGCAGGGGCCAGGCGGCGCGTCGGTTTGGGCGCGCCTTTGCCGTTGTTCGCCGCGAAGTCCCACCCGGAGACAACTTGCGGGCGGTCGCAGGCAACGGCGATCAGGCTGGGCTTAACACCCTTAGCATCCTCATTCTCATCAAGCAGCCATTTCGGCCTGTAGCCCGCCTCGAAGCAGGCCGGGGTGAGCAGTACCACCCGGCAAGCGCGTTGTTCACTAATCTGCTTGCGGATCTCAGGCGGGCAGGCCGGCAGCGACACATTGCTCGACCGCCAGCTCACCAAGCGGCGCTCTCCGCCGAGCGGGGACAGCACGCCTGCCCGCTCCGGCAGAGCGCCCTCGCTCTCCACAGCCAATGCCAGCCGGGTCGCGTTCTTCAACCGATCCTTACGCTCCGTGCGAGTGAACTCCAGGCCGCTAGTCATAAACAGCGCGCCCTCGACTGCGGTCTGCGTATCCGGTAAGATGCTGACGTGCATCCGCTGCTCGATCTGCGGCCCGCTGTGGCCCAGGCTCGCCGGGGCGACGCCGTCGGCATCCTTCGGCTCGAGGAGCCACTTGGCGAATGTCTCCCAGTTCCAGAAGCGCGGTACGTCTTTCGGCGGCTTGCCTTCCACTATCGTCTTGGGCGTCACAGGCAGCAGGTCGGGCGGCAGGTCGGTGAGCGCGTCGTCCCCCCATTTGGCGGGGAGCAGCCGTTGGAGCGTCGTCTTTCGGTCATCGGGATTGACCAGCAGGGCATCGGCTGGCGCGGGGGCCAGCCAGCCATCCTTCGTGATCTCGCCCGCGTCGTCCAGCTCGACCAGCAGCGGCCCGCGCACACCGATCTTCTTAACTTCCGCGACTTTGCCCGTATCGAAGACCCCATCCTTCAACCCCGCACGGGTGCGAAGCCCGCCGGTCGTCGTCGAGGGGAAGGGGAAGGGCAGCGAGCGCGCACGCGCGCCCGGCGTCGGCCCGAAGGGGCGTCCGTCCCGCGCGATCAGCGGGTCGCGCGGCTCAATGATCCAGGTCGGCATTGTGCGGTTCTCCCTTCTGGTCGGCCAGCGCCACGGCGTTGAAGAATATGCGGGCCACGATCAGTTCGTCGGCAAAGCACGCGAGCGGGGTTTCTTTCAGGCGGCCTTGCAGCTCCTGCTTCGTTGCGTCGTCCAGCCCCTCTGCGCCGCCCTCCGGCTTTTTCCGCTCCAAGATCCGTAGCGCCTCGAAGCGCATGATCTCTCTGTAGGTATCCTTATCCTTCTCGTCGTGGCCGGCATCCAGCCGTAGGGCGAGATCGCGCAGCTCGTAGGCCGCGCCGTGCGGCAGCTTCTTCTCCATATAGAGGGTAACATAGTCGTCAAGCCGCTTGTCGAGCGTGCCCCACGTCCCTCTCACGGGGGTATCGCTGCCGCTCCGCTTGCTGACGATGACCGCCAGGGCGGCCTTGCCGGGCACGCGCTTCGCCTCCCTTTCGGCCTCGCGTGCCAGCTCCAGCGCGTCCGACAGCGGCTCCAGGTGGTGGACGACCGCCACGCCGACCGAGAGTGTGGGCGCTTTCTCCTCATTCTTATCCGACTTGTACTTGAAGTCTGCCAGCTTGCCCTCGAACGCACGAGCTAAATCCTTCGCGCAGTCCAGCACGCGGTGCATCGGCACAAAGGCCAGCACGTCGTCTCCACCCGAGTAGACTAGCGCGCCCTTATGCTCAGTTTCCACGATCCCACGCACTTTGCGGGCAAACTCATCCAGCTTGCCCGACAGCTCCTGATGCCCCTTGATAGTCGATTGCGCGGCAATCGCCTTGCCCATATTGTCGCCGTCGGCGAGCAGCAGCGCGTAGTAAGGCATCGGGCGCGGGGGCTTGCCGACGCTCTCGCGGAATGCATTGAGCGCGGCGCGTGCCTTCACCAGCCGGTCATTTTTCTCTGCCTTATCCAGGGTGCCCTCGAACAGCTCAACAAGCCTCTCCTCGAAGAGCAGGTCGGGTTCGTAACCGTCGAGAAACGAATATAGCTGGTAGTTCGCAGTAACCCGTGGCAGATCTGCGCCCAGCTTTTCGAGCGCGGCGATGTAAGTCTTCCAAGCCGCCTCCACGTTGTCTATATGAGAGAGCCTTTCCACAAGCGGCAGGGCCGCGATGTGCGACGTGCTGGGGAACGAGGACGCGCTGCCATCGGAGGTGCTGGGGGACGAGGACTCGCTGCCGCGCTTACCGTGCCGCTTAAGCAGGTCCACTCCTGAAAGCCGCTCGGCGGGGCCTGCGCCGTAGTTTTTGAGCAGATGCGCGGCCTTGTCCTGCTTGTCTTTGTCTGAGGCCCCCTTGCGCGCATATTCCTCTTCGGGGATCACCGACTCGCGCAACCCGTCAATCGAGGACTTCGGCATGTCGCTCCCCCAGGTGACGGCGGCGAAGTTCCGTGTGGCTTTGCGCGCGGCCATCAAGTCTTCCAGCCGGTCGCGCACACCCAGGTAGTCAGCCTCGGACGAAAGCGGGAGCGCCGCCCAGTGGTATTCGATCAGATCCTTGACTTGGGCAAGCGCCGTATCCTTCTGCTCTTCGGACGCCCACGTCACTTCCTTGTAAGCATCGTCGCGGATCTTGTCCAGCCTTTTGCATATGGCCTTCTTTACGTCTTTGGCTAGTTGCGACGGGTCGCCGTCGATCCGCGCGAGGATCTTGTTGGCACCGCTCGGAGCATCTTCCCCTTTCTCCTCGCTGTTTCGGGGCGCCGGGAAAATCAGCTTGTTCGCGCTGTTCGCGCCGATGGCCCCCGCCGCAGTCTTCGCCAGCTCACTCAACATCCAGGAGCCGAACCAGAGATCCCGGCTGCGGCGTGCGCTAGCAATGAAATCCTGCACCGGGCCAAGACTGACGAGGAAGAGATACTCCATATTCGACCACTCCTATTGCTGAGATTGCCTACGCCGTCATTATAGCACACCTGAACGTCACAAATGTGACGGCATTTTACCACCTGCGCCCACCCTGCTCAATATTGTGAGACGGGCCTCCGCCCCGCGTAGCGCCGTCCTCGCGGGAGCGACTCGGCCTTCGCCAGCCAGCACCCAAAACATCCGTCAAGAGCCTAGCCGATCACCTGCCTTCGATTTGGCGGTATCTGCCGAGTACAAATAACTTCGGGCAGAGTTGCCCCGCCGCGCTGCGTCCCTGTATCCTGCAAGCTGAAGAGCGGATTGAGAGGAGTGCTACTACCGCGCCCATTATCTCGCCACTTGTGTTTCAGCCGGGTAGGGGGGAGGCGCGACAGGACGCGCCTGGCCCATGCCCATTGTGGTCTTGTAGCCAACACCCGCGTAGCGCGAGAATTCGGCGAGCGCCGCCAGCTGCGCCGCGCGTGGGTCGGCATCGGGCATGAGGTAGGTGCAGGTGCCGACGAAGCCCTTTTGGGTGTAGCCCGGATAGTGCAGTGTGGCCGTAGAGAGATTGTAGTCGGAGACGACGACTGCGCGGGTGATGAACTCGGTGAGGGCTGGCCTGTCTAAGTGGAGGACGGGCGGCGCATAGAGGTTCCAGACCCGCATGAAGCTCTCCCAGACGAGCTTCGGTTCGGGGAAGAGGGCAAAGTGCTTGTCGCCGAGATTGAAGGCGGTGGGGCTGGCGAACTGTATGGTGATATGGCGGCGTGCGGGTGTGGCGGCAAGCGCCTGCCAGTCGGTGAAGCCGGCCCAGCCGCTGGGGTCGGCGGCGGGCGTGGCGAGCAGCCGGGTGAGGCCGAGGTCAGCCGCGCCGAGCCGCACGATCAGCGGGTCGTCGGCAGCAAGCACGCGGCTGCTGAGGCAGTCCCAGAGCCGCCCGCCGTCGAGCAGCGTCAGCCGCAGGCGGCATGGATGCCCGGCCCTGAGCGCAATCTGCTCGCCCTGGACACTGCCGCCGGTGAGCGGGGAGACGGTGAAGGGCCGGTAGCCGTTCTCGTTGTGCAGCCGATCTGAGAGCGTCTGGTCCACCTGCTTGACGAGGTCGAGGAAGGCGGCGTGGACCTTGTGGCCCATCGTGCGCGGGATGAGGGCGTCGTTGCGGGCGGTGAGGTGGAGGATTAGGGAGTGGAGATAGTTGGAACTCATCTATATACCCTTCTTAATACCGAGTTTACCATATGACCGCCCCGTCGGCTTCTCGGTGAGCCACATGCTTGGCATTTCCTATTGTCCGCTCAGATGCGACCAGCAGGGCTGCTGTGCCGACAACGACCAGATAAGTCGCCTCTCCTTCGTCGCCGAAATCCACAGTTAGTTTGTTGGTGAACAGGGCAGTTGTTCTCTGCAGACTGTTCAATGCGCGCGCTTCCGGGCCGATGTCAGGCACTGCATAGAAAGTGAAGTAGTTGGCGGCGAAGAGGTCGTTGAGTTCGGCGGGTACTTTGCCTCCGCTGTCAAGCGAGGGGAGGAGTCGGAACCCTCGCAGGGCTGATAGCTTGCTCAGGTAGCGGTTCTCCCACTCGGCTTTGGTTTTGCCTGGATCGTCGAGGGAGAATCGGAGGTTCACGCGTCGTTCCAGTAGGGCCTTGACAGCGCAGCAGTTAGCGATCTCCTCATTGGGCACCCACCCCAGCTGAGCCTTCCATTCTTCGATCCGCGTTGCATCATGCGACCAGTCGGCTTCGCAATTCTGAGCGACGTGGATGGCCGAATAGAGATTGTAATCTTCGCTGGAGAGTAGGTGCTGTGGGTCGTAAATGAGAGCCTGGGGAGGCTGGTAGCTGTCGCGAAAGTTGAAGCGCGCCTTTATGACGTAGTAGCGCTCGATATCTTCCCACCGGCTGGCGATGAACGCAGATCGTTTCTCTATCTTCTTGCTGAACGCGCGCTCTGCTGTCTGGGCAATCTCCTCAACCCCTTCCGGTTCGGTAGCCGAGTTCTCATCCATGCGATCCCCACTAAGCTCCTCGGTGATGTAGCGGAGGGTCACGCTGGCTGCTCCCACACGGAATGGCCGCGCACCTGCATCGCGCATCACGCGCTCGATTAGCTCGCTCACCTTCAGGTAGTACGCAATCTCTCCTTTGAGCCTCCGGAATGTCCACTGATCTGTTGCGCCATATGTCTGCTTGACAGCCTCAAACAGACTTTCGGCCTGTTCTGCGTCGGCTGTGGGTATGCTCTGCTGGTAGCGGTAGATAGGAAGGAAGGCTTCAGCGATTGCTCCGCTCCTCACGTAGCCATAGATGCCGTTGCGCGGTGCCAGCGTCTGTTTGACGATGGCCGACAGCTCGACCCGTGTCAGCTGCTTGTCGGCGAACGGCTTAAGTTCGGCCACGAGTTTGTCGGGCACGATAGCCCAGGCGTCGCTCGGCGTGTCGGAAACTTCTTTGCCCAGCACACGGCCGGCCCGTCCCAGCCGCTGGGTGAACTCGTCGGCGTATTGGCCGTCGAAGAGTAGGAAATCAATACTCTGGCGGGCTTTCCCTTTCCGCTCGAAGTTGTAGCCGATGTCCACTGTGGGTGTAGCAAGCATCAGTTCGACTATGCGCGCGCGCTCGCGCCCGACCTTGCGCTGTGGGCCGGTTAGACGCTCCATGCGCTCGTTGTCGCGTCCGCCATATCTAGCGTATATGGTGTTGATGCGCCAAAGAGCGCTGCTGATGATCGCACCGTGCCGGCCCTGATCTAGCCACTCGTTCACGGTTTGCTTTGCGCCGACGGCCAGGTCCACGATCCCTTGGTCATACTCTTCGGCGCTGTAGAGCCGCAGCCGCAGCGGGGCAAGTGCGGGCAGACGTTTTAAGCCAGCCGGTTCGGTTCCGGGCTCGATGTATTCGATCTTGATGTCGCTCCCGCTTTGGAGTCGTCTGAGGTAGCCCTCCACATCGGCGTTCGGCGTAGCGGTGAGCAGGCAAACCCGGCGCTTCTCCTGCCCAAAGTATCTCCATTCGCGGAGCAGAGTGAGAAAGAAGAGGAAGTTGGCAAGCTGCTTGGCGTTGTAGTAGTGAAACTCGTCCACGATGATGTAGTTGAACGTGTTGACGAAATGGTGGAACAGTAGGTTGCGCTCGTGCGGATTGCCGAGGCCATACAGGGCATAGTAGAAGATGTCAGGGTTAACCACGAGAATGTACGGGGACTTGCCGTCGGGATGATTACCATCGGAGTCCTTCATAAAGCTGCTGGGGTTCTTCAATATCTTCTCAAGGGCGTCGCTCGACCGCTTGTAGTTGCCCGCCATGTGCGCTTTGCCCAGCTCACGGATGGCACTCGCGTCCAGCCGCATGACTTCATGGGGAATACGATCGTTGTGCGCGATAAACTTCTCAACGTCTGCGGCGTGCTGGCGCAGCAACTCATTGGTGGGCGCGATGAAGAGCACGTTGGCCTGATAGCGGCTCTTGTTCTGCTCATAGTCATCGGCGAGATCGAGCAGGTGCAGCAAGGCGGCCTGGGTTTTGCCGGTGCCGGTGTTGTAGCTGTTGACGACGATCTCGGTCTGTTTCAGCGCATGATAGGTGCGCCACTGATGGTAGAGTGGATCTCTGCCAAACGAGGCGGTTTTCAGCCGCTCGTAGTCTTCGGCGGTTGGGTCGGCGACGGCTTCGGTGTGGGGGGCGAGGGTCAGTTCCAGCACTTATTCTACTCCATACTCCATCTCAGCCGGAAGAAAGACGTCACCGCCGTCCTGGCGGAAGCGCCAGAACGAGCCGCGCATCTCCACATCGCGCAAGATCGGAGCGGGGTGGATGTTGTATGCCGAGTAGGTGAGCAGGGCTCCGGTGTCGGGCAGGTCGGCTCCGTTGAGCAGGCCAGTCACGGAAGCGCGAACTTGCGTGACAAGTTCGGGAGTTATGGGCCGGTGTGACCAGGTGACGCGGGCCTTGCTCATAAACTTGCCGAGACGGATATAGACGGGGGGCAACGCATCCTGGTCGGCCGCTATTCTCCCGTCGCGGTCAAGCAGGTAGAAGCGTGCGCGGCTGTCGAGGCCGAGCATACGGATGCGCCCTGTCTGGGGGAAGTTCATGGCCCGTGGCTTATCCCGCGTGGTCATGATCGAGTTTTGCGCGAAGCGGTAGTAATAGCTGTCGGGCTGCCCGTTGAACGTGCTGAGGGCCAAGCGCAGGCTGCTGAACCCGGCGGGCGTGACATAGAGGCCCCTTGCGTTCAGCGGCGCGAGGTCACGCGCGTAGCTGGGGCCGTCGTCACCTTTCACCAGCCGATAGGGGGCGCTACAAAGGTTCAGAGCGTAGGTAAGGGCGTAGTTGCCGATGAGAGGCTCGCTCTCGAAAAGCGAGCCGATCTCGCGGCTGGCGAAGTAGGTATGCTCCAGCAGGTGTAGATCTGCGACGTAGATGTGCATGGGTGGCCCCTACTTCTTATCGTAGCTGTCGGTCTGTTCCCGCAGGAGAGCGGCGATCCGTTCGGGTTCGGTGTAGAGAGCCTGCACGCCATCGAGTTCAGCCTGTAGCTCGGCCCCCCGCAGCAGCACCGGGCGGCGGCTGAACACTCCGGGCAGCAGGCGGTCGGTGGCTGTCTCGACAGCCTTCTCCACGGCCTGATTCGGCAGCGGGAACGGCAAATCGACTTCTTCTGGCTTCAGGTCAGGCTGCTTTTCCTTCATCTGCTTGAACTCAGCATCGAACAGCAGATCGTAGACTTCCTGGGTGAGTTCGAGGTTGCTGAATAGCTCGCAGTCGCTGAAGGCAACAGCCACGATCTTGTTCTCGACCCGTCCGAGGCGGCTTGAGATCGCGCCGTAACGGTTGCTCCGCATGATGTTGCCGATCACGTAGCAGAGTTCGGTATGGGTCACGTCCTTGAGCGTCTCGATGTCGAGGAAATGGACCTCGGGCAGCACATACTCATCGCTGTTGATGCTGGCGCTAGGCTCCTTGGTGATGGGATCGCGCATGGTGCCGGTGTCGAAGGTGGCGTTGAAGGTGCGCCGCGCGGCCACCTGGGCGACGGTGCCGAGCGAGAAGGAATCATCGGTGAGGACACGGCTCTTCTGTGCGCCGCCGCCTCCGGCCGCGAAGCCGTAGAGATAGCAGTCAATGCACTGCTCGCAGGGGGTGTTGGTGTTGAGCATACAGACCCCGTACTTGTCGGCGTTCTTGTTGTCCTTTGCCTTCTTGAGCAGGTCATGCTCTCTCAGCAGTTCGCGGCCTGTGCGCCGCTCGACGGCGGTCTGCTTGCGCTTGCTGATGACGACGCGACGCACGTTCGGGCTGTCCTCGCCGCGCCCAGCCCTGACCAGTTCCTTCACCAGCCCCTCTCCGCTGCCCTCGGTGCGGAAGATCGTCTCCGATTCGGTCTTGCGGATAACAATGAGGCTGACATAGCGACCGCGCGGCAGGTTGCTGTACTTGGGGAGTAGATATTGTTGGTACTTATCGAATGCGCTCATTGGATGAGTTCTCCTTGTTAGGCTGGTTGGGCCGATCGCTTTGACTACTCGTTGATCACCTGCGATTGTTGCGCCGCTTCGGCGGCCTGTTCCTGCTCGAGGTTGGCTTTCTCCTTCTGCGGCAGGGCGTTGCGGAAGTAGATCAGATAGGCGCTGCGGAACAACTTTTTACGCTGTAGCAGCCTGTTCACGTCCCCGCGATGGTCTCGCGCCACCAGAATGTCGAAAAAGAGTTCCACATATTGCATGATCTGGTCTTGCTTGAGTTCTCGCTTCTCGTAGCCGGGGCGATATTCGGCGGGAGTGACGCGATTGATGTGCTCGTATATCTGGTCTGCGGAACCGAACTTGACGGTGTCACGCATGTCGTCTTTCGGCTCTTTCTCCAGGTTGTCGAGGATGATGTCCAACGGCTTGAGCAGGGAGTTGCGCCTGAACGAGCGCCCCTTGATCTGATTGTGGGCCGCCAGAACCGCCATGTCCTTTAACGCTTCCATCGGTTTCATGCGGTGTACTCCTTTGCGATCTTGTCGAGCAGACCGACAACCTGCTTGCTTAGATAGGTGGCGTGCTGTTCGGGGTTGGTCTTGGCGGGCGCGCCGGCTTTGCCCGGCCTGTCGCCTTTGGCGTGAACTTTCTGCTCGATAGCGCGATCGGCGACATAGTAGACGGCGAACGGATCGTCGGCGGCGGCTGTTGCCAGATCGAGCAGCAGATCGTCGTTGTTATCCAGTCCGTGGCTGTCCTTACTGCTGACTTGTCGTGATAGGTGATCTATCGCACCGAGGCGCACGACGATATTTTCGGCCGGCATGTAGCCATCCTGGTCCGGCGGCTCATTACTCCAACCGTCTTTACGCCGGGCGTACTCCTGTTTGTCGGCGACATCACGGTAGGTTTCGATGCTGCGATAGCCGTCGGTGGGCAGCAGCCAACGCAGACTGCGGGGGATGCCGTCCGCGAAGAACGAGAGCTGATGCTGATGCAGATATTCGCCGGTGAAAAGCGGCGTCGGTGTGCGGGAAAGGACCACGCGGCAGGCGAAGAGGTCGGCCACCATCAGGGCGTGGGTGAGTGCGAAGATGAACTGTTTGCCGTAGTTGTCGCCGGGCGCGGTGAGCGGCATGGTGGGGGTGTTGCCGAGCGACTCGCTGAACTCTGAGCGGCCGACGCCGTTGAGTTTCTTGGGGGTGGCAAGAATGCTTACCCGCCGGCTCAGTATGCTGCCGAGTTTGCTGTCGTACTGCTCGTGCCAGGCGCTGAGGTAGCCAAGAGTGTCGAACAGCAGGCTGCGGTTCTCTATGTCCTCGACCGGCTGATCTGCGGCGTCGGCATCGGCGGAGCGGCTTTCCAGACGGATCGTGCCGAACATGTTTTTCATGGCATCGAGATACGGGGCGGTGAAGAAGGCGTAGGGATAGAGGTGGAGGTAGAAGGTGGTGTATTTGCCCCCGTGCTTGTCATCATGGGACGGCCACGCCAGCTTCTCCAAGATAAACTCCGCCCGGCAGACGGCGCAGACGTTGCGCTTAGGGTCGCGGGCCGAGCCGCCCTCGAGGCGGTTACTGAAGAATTGCACAGTCAGGCTGCTGGGGGCGTTGGCGGACATCCACTCGCCGGTAGGTCGTCCGGCGCTACAGGTGCCGCACTGCTTGTGGTTGCTGGTGACGTACTGATGCAGATTGGCCTTGAAGTTGGGTTGCCCGACAGTGGCGTTCACTTCGAGGTTGTTCTGTAGATAGGCCAGAAAATCGCCGAAGTCGGCGCTTTCGGTGACTTCGCTTGCGGCGTCGCCCCGCAGCTTCTTCAAGTCATCGTTCATACACTCAAACAGCATGTCGAAGGAGACGGTGCTGTTATGGGCGAGTAGAGGGCCACGGCGCGTGGCGAACACCTGATTGTATAGGGGGTAATCGTCCGCCGGCAACTCCATCAGCAGATAGACGCGCTCCCACGGGTCGCTATTTGGCGCGCCCTTCAACAGCGGCTTGAGGTGGTTTTCGAGGAGGTTGCGGTAGGCGTAGGCGAGAGCGCCTCGCCGAAAGGTGTCCTGAGCGAGCGGTATGATTGGCGCGGGTTGATCCAGTAGTTTTTGCGCGGCTGCGGCGAACGGCTGCTCCTGCTGGGCCGCCGCATCCTCCAGGTCGGACAGCAGCTTGCCGAGGTACGTGTCGTGATCCTGTTCTTTGTAGGTTTTGCGCTCGGCGATAGAGTAGATAACATCCATGATCTGCTCGAAAGTAGCGCCGCCTTCTACAGCCGCCCTATCCACCTTGATGCCGTCTTTGGTGTTTCTGATGAACTTCTTGTAAGCCGACGCCTTCTTCAAATCCACTTCGTGGGCGACGCGGCGGGCAATCTCCTCGGTGTCGGCGGGGGTCCAGGTGAACGGTTCGCGCTCTGAGAGGAGGTAGGCTACGCCTTCGGGGTAGAAGAGCAGGTCAGCGAAGAAGAGGGGGCGGCCCTCGTGCGTGTGGCGCTCGCGGAGGTAGGCGACAACGACGTTATGGATCAGGTTGGTGAGCAGGCCGCGATTCTCACCGAGGCGGTGCGTGACCCAACGAAGGTGGCGAGCGGAGGCTGATTCGACACGGGACTGGAACTCGGCCTTGTGGGTGGTTTCGGCCAGGTCTTGTGAGAGGTCGAGGTTGTCCAGACCCTGCATCAGTGGGCCGAGTTCATCCAATCGCTCACGGTCTATCTTGAAGCGGTTGCTGGAGCGGTTCAGGTCGCAGAGGGGTGCACTGTCGTGTTGGTGGAAGTGGGCCAGCCACTTGATCTCTTCCAGGTAGTCTTCCCAATCGGGGAAGAAGTCAGACATATTGAGCCGTGTCAGCTCGGCGCGGATGTTTGCACTGGTGGCGATGTCGGCGTATTTGGCTCTTGAGTCGCGGGCATTGTACAGCTCGATCTTGTTGATGTCGTGAATCGTGTAGGCGGCGAACAGGAGCCGCTCTTCGAGGTCGGTCAATTCGAGGATGCCCGACACGCGGAGCTTGTGCAACACGTTCACGCCGTCGAGGACGTGCATGTAGTAGCTCTGCCCCTGGTGCTTGCCGCTCTGGCGTATGCGGCGGTAGGAGGTCATCGGTCCACTCGCCACCGTGCTGTAGTAGAATGCCAGCAGGTCGCCGGCGTCGTCTTCGTCGTCCTCATCGCCGAGGCCCAAGAATGCGAGGTCTATCTTGCCGTTGTCAGCCATAAGTGTGTCCCTCCTATAGATGCTGAAAACAGTGTACCACGTCAAGTTGCGCCCAGTTGCGCTCATCCCATCGTGCTAGAATACAGATGTGACATGGCCTCGATGGTGCGGCGGATCTCGGAGACGAGTTCGGGCGGATCAAGCACGGTTACGCCTTCGCCGTAGGCGAGCAGGAGGCGGCGGGCGGCGAAGAGGTCGTCGGTGCGGGCGGTGACTGTGGCAGAGCCGTCGAGGTGGCGCTCGACCTGTTGGCCGGGGAAGTGATCGCTGACGCTATCGCGGGCGATGTTGGCGGCGAGGCGGTAGCGCAGCGGGTGTGTGGGGCGGGCCAGGCGGCCGGGCATGGCGCGCCGGGGCAGAATCTGGACGGAGCCGGGCAGGATCTTGTCGAGGCGGAGGTCGAACTCTTTGCCGGTGTTTATGTTGTAGACGGGTAGGTAGACGTGGCCGCCTTTGTAGGTGAGGGGATGGGGTTCGACGGTGTGGGTGCGTTCTTTGCCTTCGATGGGGCTGCGGTAGATGAGTTCGAGCTGTTGGCCGCGCTGGATAGCGAGTTCGATCTTGGCGACGGTCGGTTGGTCGGCGTTGCGATAGTCGGTGGTCTCGCGGAGGTCGATCCGGTAGGCGCGCTTTTTTTGGAGTTTGGCTTGCTGCTCGGCGGGCAGGAGGTTCACGAGGTGGTCGAGCAGGTCGGCGATTTCGGTGCGGTGGAGCATGGTGGTGTTGGCGAAGGTGTCACGGAGGACGCCGAGGGCGAAGAGCTGGTCGGGGGTGAGGGAGACGCCGAAGGGGGAGTTGTGCCAGGTGTAGAGATGGGTGCTCCGGTCGCAGGGGATGTCGTAGCCGAGGGTGCGGAGTGTTCCGAGGTCGCGCCGGACTTTGTGGTAGGAGGGGCCGGCGAGCATCGGGTCGTCGAGGGATTCGGGGTCGAGGAGGTCTTTGTCGGCGAGGGCGTGCTGGATCTGGGGCAGGGTGTGGGGCGCGGAGTGGAGCATGACGAGTATGGCGAGCCTGCGCCTGAGTGCCAATTCCTCGCGGGTGTCGGGCTTCATCTTGGGTCGCGCTCCTGGTTCGGGTGTCACTGAGGATGATAGCACGGCTGAGACCGGCTGTCAAGTGGATTTGCGCCGAGTAGTCGGTAGAGAGGAGGCTTAGATATGGATGAGCCTGGAGAAGCGCCGGAGTATATCCCGATCTCGTACTTGAACGCATATGCCTATTGCCCGCGCCGCTTCTACTACGAGTTCGCAATGGCGGAGATGGTGGTGAACGAGCATGTGCTGGAAGGCCAACAGCTGCACGAGCGGGTGGATACGCCGGGCAGCAGTAAGCGGGGAGATCGGGTGCAGATACGCCGGGTCTATCTTTGCGCGCCGGTGCTGAGGGTAGTCGGGTTCTGTGACCTGGTGGAGGCGGTTCCTAGTGCGGAGTGCGGAGTGCGGAGTGCGGAGTCGGAGGGAGTTGACGACCTGGCGGGCTTGGCGCGGGAGGGGCGGCTTTATCCAGTGGAGTATAAGAAGGGGAAGATAGGGCAGTGGGTGAACGACCATGTGCAGCTTTGCGCGCAGGCGATGGCGCTGGAGGAGGCACTGGGAGCGCCGCCGGGGAGTATCGGGCGCGGCTACGTTTTCTACGTCGGCTCGGCTCGGCGGGATGAGGTGGCGCTCGACGCAGGGTTGCGCGAGCAGACGTTGGCGATGTTGGCCGAGGCACGGGAGGCGGCTGTGCTGCCGCACCCTCCGCCGCCGATCACGAACAGGCGCAAGTGCCACGATTGTTCGTTGGAGCCGATCTGCCTGCCACGGGAGGTTCTCCACATGCGGAGTGCGGAGCGCGGAGTGCGGAATGAAGCGAGTACTGAGTGATGGGTTGGGTTGGATAGGGAGGGCGTGCTATGGCTGTGTTGTATTTGAATGAGCAGCAGGCGTGGGTGGGACGCGAGGGGGAGTGCCTGGTAGTGCGTATCCCGGAACGGGACGCGGAGGGCAAGCCGACCAAGCAGACGCGGAAGAAGACGGTGCCGCTGCTAAAGGTGGAGGAGGTGATCGTACTTGGTGACATCACGCTGTCTACGCAGGCGCTGGCTGCTCTGCTGGAGGTGCCAGCTCCGGTGACGTATTTCACGCGGCATGGGCGCTACCTGGGCAGCCTGAACCCGGCTCTAAGCAAGAACAGCCTGTTGCGGCTGGCGCAGCACGCTGCACACGCGGACCCACATCGGCGGATCGGGTTGGCGCGCGGGTGCGTGCTTGGCAAGCTCCGCAACATGCGGACGGTGCTGATGCGCTATAACCGGGTGACGCCGGACCCGGTGATGGACGCAGCGTGCGAGAGTCTGAGGCGGTGCATCGGCGCGGCGCGGGACGCGCAACTCAAGCTGGTTGATGTGGCGATTGAGGAGAGTGAGGTGGACCGCGATCCGGAGCTGGAGCCGGGCGAGGCGGCGGGCGGGCGAATGCGCGGACTGGGGCCGCTGTTGGGCTGCGAGGGTGCGGCCAGCGCGGCATATTTCGGCGTGTTCGGGCGGCTGATCAAGTGCAACTGGGCGCACGGCTTCGAGCGCAGGGTGCGCCGCCCGCCGACCGACCCTGTGAACGCGATGCTGTCATACGGCTACACGATCCTCTCGGCGCAGATGACGAGTGCGGTGGCCGGAGTGGGCCTCGATCCGTACATCGGCTACCTCCATTCGTCGCGCTACGGCAAACCGGCACTAGCCCTGGACCTGCTGGAGGAGTTCAGGCCGCTGATCGTCGACTCGGTGGTGCTGGGGCTACTGAACAACCGGCAGGTGGGGCCGGAGGATTTCACGCCCGAGCTCAACAGCTACCGCATGACCGACGCGGCCCGGCGGCGGTTTTTGGAGAAGTTCGAGGAGCGGATGCAGGAACCGATCAGCCACCCGTTGTTCGAGTACAAGGCTACATACCGGAGATGCATCGAGTTGCAGGCGCGGTTGTTGGGCAAGTACCTGCTCGGGGAGGTCGAGGAGTATGTCCCGTTCACGGTGAGGTGAGCATGCAGCAGGTGGAGCGCAAGATCCGGGGTGTGCGCGACAGCGGCTTTTATGTGGTGGCCTACGACATCCCCGACGACAAGCGGCGTACGAAGGTCCACAAGCTGCTGCGTGGCTTCGGACAGTGGACCGAGTATTCGCTATTCGAATGCTTTCTGACGAAGAAGGAGTTGCTCCAGATGCGTGAGCGGCTGGACCAGCATCTTGACGCGGAAACGGACCGCGTGCGGATCTACGCCCTGTGCGAAAACTGCCTCGGCCGGGTAGAGACCGTCGGCCTGCCGGACCCGCATGAAGAGACAAGCTATTTTGTATAGAAGGGATGCGAGAGGCGGAGCTGTGGCGGGGCCAGGCACCGCTTCTCGCATTCTTTTTTGAGCGTGAACGAGGCCGAAGCGATGTTGACAAACTGCCAAAACCGGAGTAAAATGACCTATGGCCGCTACCCTCTCGCAACCGGCAGCCATCAGGCACGGACGCCATGCCTAGCAAATCCGGGGGGTTGCAACCTGAGCTATCGCGTTTGAGCGATTGAAACGTGCCTGCCGGCGCTTGGTCCCCCCCGTCCGCAATCCGTTGCAACCTGAGCTATCGCGTTTGAGCGATTGAAACAGGGCGACCTTCTTGACGCGGGCGGTCGGGGCGGTCTTGTTGCAACCTGAGCTATCGCGTTTGAGCGATTGAAACCAGCCTTCCTTCTCCAGGAAGGCTTTCGCATCCTCTGTTGCAACCTGAGCTATCGCGTTTGAGCGATTGAAACCTCATCAGACACAACTCAGCACGAGCAGGAGGTTACGTTGCAACCTGAGCTATCGCGTTTGAGCGATTGAAACCCAGTCTCTCCGATGCCCACGAACTTATCGATGGCCTTGTTGCAACCTGAGCTATCGCGTTTGAGCGATTGAAACTACATGTGGGCCGATAGCCCTGCTCGAATGATTGCCGGCGTTGCAACCTGAGCTATCGCGTTTGAGCGATTGAAACAATCCTCTACTGCTCGGAAGTTGAGAAGCTATCCGAGTTGCAACCTGAGCTATCGCGTTTGAGCGATTGAAACCTGGGAAGAGGACGCGCTGCCGCAGACAGAGGTGCGTTGCAACCTGAGCTATCGCGTTTGAGCGATTGAAACTGCATAGCTATGCGATAGGCAATCCGTAAGGCACGTTGGTTGCAACCTGAGCTATCGCGTTTGAGCGATTGAAACACCTGAGAGACAACCTGCCCATCACGGCAATCATCCAGGTTGCAACCTGAGCTATCGCGTTTGAGCGATTGAAACGAAATATATCCGCCCGGCTGTATTACAATATCCGCCGTTGCAACCTGAGCTATCGCGTTTGAGCGATTGAAACTCACCTGCTCGATGGCGTCTATGAACTCCTGTATCGGTTGCAACCTGAGCTATCGCGTTTGAGCGATTGAAACCGGCTAGAGGAGACGACTAGTGCAATCCGCCTTCGTTGCAACCTGAGCTATCGCGTTTGAGCGATTGAAACGGAGCCGAGTTATCTGCCACTGGGGCCATAGTTTAAGTTGCAACCTGAGCTATCGCGTTTGAGCGATTGAAACCTTAACTATCATGGTACTGTTCCTCCCCTCAGACCGTTGCAACCTGAGCTATCGCGTTTGAGCGATTGAAACATCGACAGCCTCTCTTCGGTGCTGGAGGATACGGCTGTTGCAACCTGAGCTATCGCGTTTGAGCGATTGAAACCAGGATAGACGCGCCCCGCTCGGTGATTGTCTTGCTGAGTTGCAACCTGAGCTATCGCGTTTGAGCGATTGAAACTAAGCCGTCGCCGTCTCAGTCCGGCTGATCATCTCGCGTTGCAACCTGAGCTATCGCGTTTGAGCGATTGAAACATGGCATTCTTGACTTGCATTTTAATCCCCCTTGTGTGTTGCAACCTGAGCTATCGCGTTTGAGCGATTGAAACGTGCCTGCCGGCGACTGGTCCCCCCCCGTCCGCAATGTTGCAACCTGAGCTATCGCGTTTGAGCGATTGAAACTCATTTATCAAGCCTCCATATTGCTTGGTTCAGTAAGTTGCAACCTGAGCTATCGCGTTTGAGCGATTGAAACGAGTACGTTCGCGGGCACGTGGGGCGTTGTGGGGAAGTTGCAACCTGAGCTATCGCGTTTGAGCGATTGAAACCTGCGCGAAACGATAGCGGTCGCGCGCCGCTTCGCCGTTGCAACCTGAGCTATCGCGTTTGAGCGATTGAAACAGCCGGAGATTGAGGTGTTGGATGCGGGCGTTTGGGTTGCAACCTGAGCTATCGCGTTTGAGCGATTGAAACAAGTTCCCAGCGGCCCGATACGGGCACCACATACAGGGTTGCAACCTGAGCTATCGCGTTTGAGCGATTGAAACTAGTGGAGTCCAGCAGAGTGATCAGATCCATGTCAGTTGCAACCTGAGCTATCGCGTTTGAGCGATTGAAACCGGAGATGAGCAGCGTGTCTCCGAGAACGTCGGCGTACCGTTGCAACCTGAGCTATCGCGTTTGAGCGATTGAAACTAGAGAGAGGTTGGAAGATGAGCGAGCACGATGAGCAGGTTGCAACCTGAGCTATCGCGTTTGAGCGATTGAAACGAGAGCCGGTGGGCGAATTGGTGGGTTTGGAACCAGTCGGTTGCAACCTGAGCTATCGCGTTTGAGCGATTGAAACTTCTAAGACTTTCTTTATGCGCGCCCGCGCGAGGAAGTTGCAACCTGAGCTATCGCGTTTGAGCGATTGAAACAAGGCAAATGGCAGACACACAGAAGGGGCAGATTGCGTTGCAACCTGAGCTATCGCGTTTGAGCGATTGAAACCGTAAGAGATCTTCCCATTGACCGATGTCCTGATCCTCGTTGCAACCTGAGCTATCGCGTTTGAGCGATTGAAACCATCTCGCCGCCACATTAGTCCAGCACATGTTGGAGTTGCAACCTGAGCTATCGCGTTTGAGCGATTGAAACTGGCCTGCCCGTTGGCGAAGCGGCGGGCGACGGGTTGCAACCTGAGCTATCGCGTTTGAGCGATTGAAACAAAGTCCCAGTGTCAAATGCCAAACGGTATTTGTAACGTTGCAACCTGAGCTATCGCGTTTGAGCGATTGAAACCCCCCGCCCCAGCCGCCTGTGGGGCCCGGGCTTGGTTGTAGCCTGCGCCATCGTATTTGATCGATTGAAACATGCCCAGCGCATTCTTCGTCCGCGTGCACAGCGCTGTTGCAACCTGAGCTATCGCGTTTGAGCGATTGAAACCACGGCTCATTCCCTCCCAGGCCAGCCCAGCCCATAGGTTGCAACCTGAGCTATCGCGTTTGAGCGATTGAAACCTCTATGGAGACCTGGCTGGTGTACAACTTGTTAGGTTGCAACCTGAGCTATCGCGTTTGAGCGATTGAAACAACGCAGACAACGCGCTGGCGATAGCGCGCAAGTATGGTTGCAACCTGAGCTATCGCGTTTGAGCGATTGAAACCAGACGTGATACCCGTTTCCGCAAGGTATCAACTCTCGTTGCAACCTGAGCTATCGCGTTTGAGCGATTGAAACTCCATGTAGCGGGCGCATACCGTACCATACAGAGCGTGTTGCAACCTGAGCTATCGCGTTTGAGCGATTGAAACCGGCCCTTCCATCATCTGACCTCTATTTCTCAGTCTCTGGTTGCAACCTGAGCTATCGCGTTTGAGCGATTGAAACAAGGACGCCATCACGCGCGCAGTTCTGGGAACAGTGTTGCAACCTGAGCTATCGCGTTTGAGCGATTGAAACCGACTCTTCTTCCGTCCACCACCGCTCCCACCGAACGTTGCAACCTGAGCTATCGCGTTTGAGCGATTGAAACCTTGCTCGCGTCCCTGTTGGCCCTCGCATCGGCTATGTTGCAACCTGAGCTATCGCGTTTGAGCGATTGAAACCTCACAAAGCAGCATCCCACCCCTTTCGCCATAGCAGTTGCAACCTGAGCTATCGCGTTTGAGCGATTGAAACAGGTGCAGTCTTCGAGCTGGGCCTCGAGTGTGATGCGGTTGCAACCTGAGCTATCGCGTTTGAGCGATTGAAACTGGTAGGCTGGATATGGCCGTAGAGGTCTCTAGGTTGCAACCTGAGCTATCGCGTTTGAGCGATTGAAACCGTGATGGCATTCTTGACTTCCATTATCTTAATCTCCGTTGCAACCTGAGCTATCGCGTTTGAGCGATTGAAACTTCGACTGCCACCATTGTTTAGAGTTCATTTTCGCGTCGTTGCAACCTGAGCTATCGCGTTTGAGCGATTGAAACCATAAGGCCCTGTCCGATCTATCAGGCAGTGGTGGTGGCGGTGGTTGCAACCTGCGCTATCGCGTTTGAGCGATTGAAACTCCGCAGGAGCGATCATGCTGCGGCCTCCTTACTGTGTTGCAACCTGAGCTATCGCGTTTGAGCGATTGAAACTATCAGCCTACAGCACCGGCTCAACTGCACCTATGAGTTGCAACCTGTGTACTGCGCCCCGATTCCTGGACACCAAAATCAGCAATTTGTGGGACCTCCTTTCTGCTGAGCCTGTTGCTCGCGCCACTGGCACTCGAACTCGGCCGGCGTCAGATAGCCTAACGCCGAGTGGATCCGCTTGGTCTGGTAGACCAAGTCGAGGAACCGCCCGATTTGGGCTTTGGCGTCCGCGAAGTTCTCGAACTCCGTCAACTGCACGCATTCTTCCTTGATTGTGCGCATCAGCCTCTCGGCATGTCCGTTCTCTCTCGGCTCCCCGACCGTTGCCATGCTGACTTGCGCCCCAGAGGCTTTGAGCAGTGTCACGTATCCGTACGAGGCGTACTGCACTCCTTGATCCGAGTGGTGGATGCTCGGCACTGCTTGCTGCAAGCCCCCCCTCAACGCACCAAGCGTCAGCTCGCCTTCCAAGCTCCGCCCGAGTTTCCAGCCACGGATGCCCCTCGTGAACACGTCCATTACCACAGCCAGATAGACGAACTCGCTGCGTACTCGCACGTATGTGATGTCGGCCACCCAGATTTCGTCTGGTCTGCTCGCCAGCCTGCCGGCCACCAGGTTCGGGTAGCGCGGGAACGGGTGGTCACTGTTAGTAGTACGAACCCGCCGCACTCCCCGATCCCGCAGCAGGCCCATCTCGGCCATCAAGCGGCGCACCCGCTTGGTGTTGACGGATATGCCCTCTCTGCGCAGTTGAGCGCACAGGCGGCGATAGCCATAGGTCGGCCACTGCCCGCCAAGGCGCTCTAGCGCTGCCCGCAGAACTGCCTCGTCAGCACGCGGCGAGGCCGGCTGGTAGTAGAAGCTGCTACGCGCCAGGCCGAGCACGCTGCACACGGTACTCACCGGATAGCCCTCCACCAGGCTCATCGCGAGGCACCGTTTCTGCTCGTCGGGGATGCCAGCCCCGTCAAGACTTTTTTTGAGATCTCGGCTTCGAGCGTGAGCCGCCCGACGAGCCGCTCGAGTTCAGCGATGCGGGCTGCTGCCAGCAGAAGTTGAGGGTCGGACTCGAAGATGCGAGAGGCTCCCGCGAGGAACTCGGCCTTCCAGAGGTAGAAGAGCGTTTCGCTCAGGGAATGGCGCCGACAGACCTCGGCGAGCGTGTTCTCTGCGGTGAGAACAGATAGGACGACTTGAAACTTGAAATCGGCGCTGAACTTTCGGTAGTTGGACATACTTGTGCTCCTCTCTTGGACCATGATACACTATCCCTCATGGGTGTCCAGGATCAGGGGCGCACTTCACTGAGCTATCGCGTTTGAGCGATTGAAACCCTTAGTACCAGCCCCTGCATAAACTCCGCGTCTTTGGTTGCAACCTGAGCTATCGCGTTTGAGCGATTGAAACATCCTCAGCCCGATAGGACTGCTTATTATCGCGGTGTTGCAACCTGAGCTATCGCGTTTGAGCGATTGAAACCTTTCAAGATCCGTAGCGTGGATCGGTTTGGCAACCTCGTTGCAACCTGAGCTATCGCGTTTGAGCGATTGAAACCTTCGAGAGCGGCCACTAGGCGAGCGCGTAGTTCGGTTGCAACCTGAGCTATCGCGTTTGAGCGATTGAAACTATTCATGGGGGCCAAAACCACCGACTCTGCTTTGGTTGCAACCTGAGCTATCGCGTTTGAGCGATTGAAACGCTGCTACCTTGCGCCAGGGCCGCGCCGCTTGGCTGGGTTGCAACCTGAGCTATCGCGTTTGAGCGATTGAAACACTGCACCCGCGACCTTAGCGTTGTTTCCTACCACGGTTGCAACCTGAGCTATCGCGTTTGAGCGATTGAAACATAGTTGACGGCCTACTGAAAAAGGCGGGGTTAGCACATATTCGGTACAATGACTTGCGGCATACTGCGGCTTCGCTGCTATTGGCACAGAATATTCATCCGCGTGTCGTTATGGAGATTCTGGGCCACTTTAGGATTTCCGTGACGATGGACACCTACTCGCACGTTGTCCCTGCGTTGAATAGAGATGCGGCGGATCGGATGAATGACCTATTAAAAAGCGAGGAAGAGGCGGTCTAGAGGATTTGGCTATATTTTTGGCTATATTGACGTAAAACAGTCCCGGAGCGCTAGCGCTCCGGGACTGTTTTGTGACTAACACTGGGGTGCTCAGGATCAGATTTGAACTGATGACCCTGCGATTTTCAGTCGCATGCTCTACCAACTGAGCTACCTGAGCCTCTTAACTCCTCTTTGCAAGCGCGATTTGCCCCATGCGGAGCCGGGTATTTTGATGCCGCCGCGTCCGAATCTCATGCGCTTTCATTTTACCAGAGAGCTTGATGTGTGTCAAACTCGATGCCGCCCACGGGGCCGGTTTCAACTAATATAGCCCTGTTTGCTGCTTTCTGTCAAGCGGCAGTGACGGATGTTCCCCTATAAGGGCGCTGCGCGCCAGCACAAGTGCCTATGATGGGGTGATTGCAGCACTTTTAGGAGCGCGCCTCTAGTGCTGACACGCGCTCCTCTAGCACGGCCATGTCGCGCCTCAACCGGGCAACCTCCACGGGCAAGTCAGTCGCGGCCATGCGGCGGGCTGCCTCTGCCTGTATGAGTTTCGTTAAGAAGTCGCCCATCTTGCGCGGCGTGCCGGCCCACTCACGTAACAGGTCGGCGGCCTCCTCGTCAAGATGTACGGTCACTTTGCGTGTCATGCCCCCTCTACCTTATCGCAGATATTAAGGCCAATCTCACAGTCGCAGTGCGCGCCCATGCTACGCAATAGGTCTAATACATCTGCTAGCTGCATACCTGCTGCCTTAGCGTGCGAGCGGCCTGGTTGCAATGGCGTGAGCAGAAGCCCTGCCCTATTATATGCGGCAGAAACATCTTTCCACAACCGGCGCATAAAACCACGACTAAACCCCCCTGACGTATTATAACATATTTACACGTCAAAATCCATGGGGTAAGGGTATGGATTTAGGACAGACAAGCTGGACATTGGCTGTCCACAGTAGGACATGATTCATCGGCACTAAATCAGCGCAAGCGTGCGCTATCGAGGGGTTGGGAAGGCGTGATTTGCCCAGAATCGGAGGTCTCCGGTGCCGTACTTGCGCGCAACGTACTGTGTCCACGGCCCGCGCCTTGTTATCTAGTGGACTTTCAGACGGCTCGCGCCTACCCCCGGCAAAAGTTCCATTGCCCAGGCACGGTCGTCGGCCCCCCTTCTAAGCTGCTATGCTGTGCAATGGAACTTTATTAGCGGGTTGTCCACTGGTCTTAGGAGCGCGTAGGACGGCCTAGAACAGGCGCTATCGCAAAAGCAATAAGGGGGCTAGCCCGCGCTCGCTACAGCCATCACAGCTTCACATCCTGCTTGTGCTGGATACCTAGCACAAGCGCCCTACGTTTGACAATCATAGACCCCTATTATGCGCTCTTTCCCCTGCTGGTTTCTTAAGTCAAAGTCTTTAATCAGATGTCCTCCAAATGACCGACAGATGTCGCTCTGAGGCTGTTTATTATGTAGGGGCAAAGTCATCCCATTACTTTTGTAAACATGGTATAATAAGGGTAGAACATTTGTTCTACATGGGATTCTACCAAAGGAGTGAATAGACATGAACGAAACAGAACCGAAAGCCTATTATCCGCTAACCGTACAATTGGACCGTGTTACACTTGACGGCCTGCGGCAACTCGCGGTCCAGCGCGGCCTAATCACAAAACGCGGGCCGATAAACCAGCGCAACAGAGGCAACATCCAAGCTCTGCTAAAAGAGCTTGTGAAGGAGGCGGGATTGTCGGACAGGCTTATTTTCATTGAGGAACGCGACCCAGCCTATGTGTACGAGGAGGTTCCCAGTGGGTGATGACCTCATCCTGCCCCTCGTCCATATGGACGGGGCGGCGGACGTTGGCAAGGCGGCTCTGGCATACGCCCAGCGTGGTTGGCCCGTGCTTCCTATAAAAGGCAAGGTACCCATCGGCCAACTTGTTCCGCACGGCTACAAAGACGCTACCACCGACAGTGCGTTATTAGCGGATTGGTGGGCGACCTGCCCTGATGCAGGGGTAGCTATAGCGCCGGGCCGTGCCGGTTTGCTCGGTTTGGATATAGACCCCCGTAACGGTGGCAAGAGCACCTTGAACAGCCTAACTGCCCAATATGGACCGGCCTTCAAGAATACCGTGACTGCCTATAGTGGAGGCGGCGGTCTGCATTTCTACTACAACGCAGGCGGGCTAGAGCTATCTAGCGGCACTCATGCGGGGGGCCGAGGTATTGATGTTAAGGGACGCGACGGGTATCTAGTCGCCCCGCCTAGTATGCACGAGACCGGGGCGCGCTACACATGGGTAAGAGGCCAAAGCCCGTTTGAGAGAGACCCCGCGCTGTTACCGGATTGGTTGGCAGAGATGCTTTCAACAAACCGGGTTGCCAAGCATGAGCTTCGCAAGGTAGCAAACCCGGCTCTGCTCGGCGTGGCCCTAGACCGCCCCGCCATAGACCTGAACAGCATCATAGCCGAGCGGGGCTGCTTGACTGGCCGTGAGATTGCCTGTACAGCACGCGACCTTGCCTTTGTACGCGCCGCCTGCTCGGTGCTTGGTATTCCTGATGTTCCAATCGGAGAGGCATTTTGTTCTGTCTTGCCCGGACAACCCGACACACATCCGTCAGCTAGCTTGTTCCAAATGCACGATGGGACTTATCAATACCGCGACTGGCGTGAGGTCGCGGGGCGGACCTGGTATACACTCCCTGGGATTCGGCAGGCACTAGCAACTAAAAAGCTGCCTACTGAGCCTCTTAGCGACCCAGAGATTACAACTTGGCATTTACGCCTCCTTGTTGAAACAGGGTATGTCAGACCCGCATCTGTAGACCTTCGCCCACTCGCGCCTGGTGCGAGCTACACATTGCTGAAAGTCTACGACGGCTTCAAGTTGTTGCTGGGCTGTAAATGGCTGTATGAGTTTGGACAACCTACGGCCTTTGCCTGGAGATTTGCCGCACCCTGGTGCGGCGTCGCAATCAACACTTGCCGTGATGCGATGGCCGAACTATTACGCCAGCACATCATCAAGGGAGTCGGTCATCACAGGGGTACAAATCTATGGCTGCCGACCGGATACTAAGGCTTTAATACCAGTAACAAATATTTGTTACTGGTATTAAAGCCTGGCATCGTTGCCCGCATAGCGGGCTAAGGGCTATGCCCTGCCCAGCAGGAGAAACAATGAACAGTAACAAACAGGAATCGGCACCAAATGAGGAGTGTAAAGGTAGCACTTGTAGGCGGCTAGCCAAACAGGTGAAGGCGGGAGAAAAGGAAGGGTCGGAGGCTTGGCATGCAGAGCGGCTGATTAGGTGGCGTGACGCCAACTTTGATGTGTACCCCGATTTGCGATGGTTGCGGGCCTCTGGAAACGACTTCCCTTCTACGGGAGAAGGCTGTGAAGCTATGAAGCGGCGCGGGCTGCTAAGAGGGGAAGCTGATTACTTTCTTAGCCGTGCGCGGCACGGCTACCACGGCCTATTCATTGAGCTTAAAAGGCAAGGTGGCAAACTCAAGCCGCATCAACAGGAGTTCCTAGTTGAGCAAAAGAAGGAGGGGTATAAGACCGTTGTGAGGTATGGCTGGGAGCAGGCACGAGATAGGCTAGTTTGGTACCTAAGCGGGCCGTACTGTGCGTAGTCGGCGGTAAGTCTAGGCTCCATGATTAACAACAATCATAGGGCTTCGCATTTGCCCTGTAGTCATCTTAGAGGGCAAACTAGGCCGGCGTGTGGTAGAACTAATGTTCTGTGCGGGTTGCCCCAATTGTCTGCCTGAACGCGCAAGCGGTGAGACTTACTTCTGTGGGCGCTTGTGCTTAAGTTGTCCGGCCATGTTATCTAGCGGCCCGCACTGCTCGTGCTCGGCGGCCAGGTCCTCTTTAGAGATGTCTAAGTAATAGCGGCGAGTCGTATCAAACTTCGTATGGCCCAGCAACTCCTGGAGTGTGCTGCCCCGCATACCGTTGCGATGCGCCTTAGTAGCGAACGTGTGTCGGCAGAGATGTGCCCCGCCCTGTATTGAGATACCGGCCCTATTCTTTAAGCGGTTGAATAGCTCTTTGAGGCCGTAATAGGTCAACGGCGCGCCGTCCCTACCCAAGAACAGCGCCGCGCCGCGTGCGGCCTGCTTGCCTCTTGCCTGCAAATAGCGCCTAAGTTCCCGCCTAGCGAATGTGCCAATGACAACCGCGCGTTTCTTGGCTCCCTTGCCGGTGACGGTGAATACGCCGTCGGGGGTGTCTGCATCGCCCACCGTGAGCCGTAAGAGTTCGCTTGCCCGCAATCCTGAGTCGAAGAGGACGGCGAGTATAGCACGGTCTCTTGCGATTAGCACAGGCGTCATAGCTTCGTCACAGGCGGCAAACAGCGCGGCTATCTGCTCGTCTGAGTATGTCTGCACAGTCCATGCGTCGGGCAGCTTTGGCATCTCAATCTTCGTGAATGGGTTGGCCGGCAGGTCTGCCTCAGTACTTGCCCAGTTCCAGAACGCGCGCAAGGCGCGGGCGTGGGCGTGAACGGCGGCTGGTTTGAGCGGCTTACATGTGATTGTTTCCTGCTTGCCCCATCGCCCACCTGAGTGCTCTTGCAAGTAGACTAGGTAGGCGCGGATATGGTTGGGAGTTATCTGTGCCAGCGCAGTGGGGTCGGCCCCCTGGGCAAGAAACCAGATGAAGTTCTTGATATAGCGCCGGTAAAAGGTAATGGTAGCTGGGGAGTGCCTTTGCGCTCGCTGGTCGAGCAGGAACCCGTCAAGATAGAAGGCTACGCTTTCCAGGTCTAGGGGCTGTGCTCGGTTTGGCCCAAGTTTCCGAGTCGTATGCTCGTTTGACATGCTAAGAGCCTCCTTACGGCAGGCTCCGCATGGGTTGTACTTGTACTATCGCGCTTGTGCTAGGGGTTTTTCGAGGCTAAGTCCGGTCTGTTGAGATGACCCTGCGATTTTCAGTCGCATGCTCTACCAACTGAGCTACCTGAGCCTCTTACAGGCAATAGTTTAGCAAATTGAGCAGATATTGTCAAGCAAATTGAAAACCGAGCGGTGCAGTTATGCTATAATGTCCCTGGCGAAAGGGGGCCGGGCTTGGCAACGAAGTGGGCTGATCTGAGCGAGGCGCGGCGCTGGAACAGGGTCTACCTGCTTCTCTACGTCGGCTACATCGCCCTTGGCATGTCACTGCGCTGGAACGGCTGGCTCCACTTCGACCACATCTGGTTCGTGGACGCAGCGCGGCACGTGCTCGATGGCTCATGGCGTATCTACGAGTTCAGGGCCACGCCGAGTATCGCCCCACCCGACGGCCTCGCCTACTCCTACTCACCGCTGACCGCCATGCTCATGGCCCCCTTCGTCGCGGTGGCCGACGCGCTCAAAGGCACGCCGCTCGCTGCGAGCGTCGGCGGCACGGACCAGTTGGCCTACAGGCTGATCGTATTCCCATTGCTCGTCGCCGATGTGCTGGCGATGGAGCAGCTCCGCCGGATTGTCCGCGAATGGCGGCCTGATGTGGACGAGGCCGGCATCTTCCTCGGCATCCTGCCGACGCTACTGCTCACCAGCTTCCTGCTCGTCTCCGCCTACCGCGACCACCAGGAGGGTCTCGTGCTCCTGCTGCTGCTGACGACGCTGCGGGTGACGCCGCGCCGCCTCCTGCTCGGAGGCGTCTGCGCGGGACTGACGCTCGCCGCCAAGCAAACCTCTCTGCTCGAACTGCTGCCGGTCGGCACGGTCCTGCTCTGGCAAGGCCGCTTTCGCCTACGCGACGCCCTCATCTGGGGAGCGGCTGCGGTCGGCGTGTTCGGCGCGTTCCTGCTGCCGCCATTTCTGGCCGATAGGGACGCGCTGATCTACGCGCTGATCACACAGGAGCAGCGGCGGATACTCACCGGCCAGGGGCTGCCGGTCTGGATCGATGCCGCCCTGGCGAACGGCCTCGGCATCCGGTCCGCAGAATACGCGCTCTGGCACGACCGACTGCTGCGCTACAGCAATCCCGCGCTGGTGATGATCGCCGTGGCGCTGGTTCTCGCCGCCCTCTGGTGGGCGGGCCGCCGCGGGCGGCCCATCGGCCTCAGAGACAGCCGTCTGCTCGCCCTCGTCGCCGTGGGTGGACTGCTCCAGATCGTGCTCGCCAAGTGGGTTACCGGGCACTACTACCAGCTCCCACTTGCGCTCGCCCTGCTCTGGGACATCGTGCGCCGTGCGCCCCTCTGGCCGGCCGTCGGGCTGGCGGGCACGGTCGGCTTCCGGCTCGTGGCTGCTGGCCTGCATCTGCCCGACGGCCCGCTCGGCAAGGACGGCGCTATCTTCTTCCTGTTCCTCTGGCTTACCCTCGCTGCGCTCTTTGCGGCCTTCGGGCGCGAGCCGCAGTCACGGCCAGCGACGCAGCCTGTCTCCGATGCCTAGCCGCAGACGGCTAAACAGCGCCGACGCTCGGCACTGTGCCCGCACCCGGCACCGGCGGCGGCGCGACCTGGTGGTCGTAGAGCGCATCGGCCAGGCCGAGTTCGAGGCACTCCGGTGCCGTCAGAAACCTGTCCCGCCCCGAGTAGATGAAGTCCTGCCACCAGGCTGCGTCGTGTTTGCTCGTGCGTTGCGCGAACAGGTTCGCCACCAGGTTCTTGTAGTGCTCCGCCAGCACCGCGTAATCCGTGAAGATCCTCTGGTCGCTGCCTGAGAGGAACCATTGCGGACTGTGCAGCATCAGCGTCGAGTACGACCCGATCAGCCGCCGGTCGCCGCCCTGGAAGACGATCGCGCCCATCGAGTACGCGAAGCCGCTCACAACCGTGTCGATCACGACATCGTATTCGGCGCGGACCCTGTAGATCATTTCCAGCATCGCGATCCCTGAGCCGACCGAGCCGCCGCCCGAGTTGATGTAGACAGTGATCGGCGAGTCGTGGTCGCCCCTGCGGGCGATTGCCATCAGCAAGAGGCCCTGGCTGAACTGCTCCGCCGCCGCGTCGTCTATCTCACCCACGAAACAAAAGCCGTGCGACTCCAGCTCGCGGTGCCGCAGCGCGCCGTTGATTATGAGCTGCTCAAGATCCACCATCGTCGTCTCTCCTGTATGCCGGGCTGCTACGGCGCGTTCGGGTTCGGGTCGAGTGCGCTCACTATGTACCCCGGCAAGCTGCACCCTGGCACGGCGATACCGGGGTCGGCGGGCCGCCCGTGGAGGACGACCCATGCCCCGTCCTTGACGCTTGCCGCATCCCAGTTTCCGGGCAAGAGGGCGAAGTGGTTGTTGTACTTGTCGACCGCCACAAGCACCAGCGGGGAGACATAGGTCACGACAACGCAGCTCCCATCGTGACTCACCTTGCCTGCGATCACCGAGTAGTCTGCGGTGTGCTCGTAGGCTTGGTGTACGCCTGCGCTTCCACGCGTCCCCGTTGCGGCGGGTGCCGATGTGGACACCGACGTGAGTGCAGGCGCTGCGCCGCCTGCGACGGTCGGCTCCGGCGGGGGCGTGTCGGTCGGCGTGCCGCTACAGCCGCCTGCCAGCAGCAGCACCGGCAGCGTGGCTAGGATAGCGACTCGCCTCACGAGCGAGAGTATCGGGCTGTTCATACTTATTCCTCCATGAGTATTGCTCTCCGCCTATTATAGCACCGCCTAGAGCCTGCGGCAAGGCAGGGCAAGGCAAGGATCGATAAAATGTGGTATAATACGAACGTGATCAAGTTTTACGCTGTCCGCGACTCTGGGAGGTTGGGTGCGCCACCCACCTTGTCGCATGGGGGATAGCCCGATGAGCAGCGAACTCTCTCGTGGAAAAACCGATTTCCCGCTCTTGCCGCTGAAAAACGTCGTCGTCTTCCCCCGTACTCTCGTCACTCTCACGGTCGGGCGGACTCGGAGCATACGCGCCCTCGAAGAGGCGATCGGCGGCGATCGGCGGCTTGTTGTGGCAACCCAGCACGCCGGCCACGCGGACGATCCGCTCGAGGAAGACATCTACGACACCGGCACGCTGATCGAAGTCAGTCAGGTGCAACGGCAGAACGACGGCAACCTCCAGGTGCATGTGGAGGGGCTGCGGCGCGTGCGTATCGAACACTACCTCCAAAACGACCCGTTCTTCATTGTCCAGGCCAATGAAGTTGCCGAGAAGCTCGGTGCCGGTCCCTCGGTCGAAGCCCTGATGCGCCACCTCGTCGAACTTTTCGCGCACTATGCACAGCTGAACAGCAAGGTGCCTTCCGAGGCGGTAGACACTATGCGCGGCGCGCGCCACCCCGGCTACCTGGCCGATCTGCTCGCCGCCCACGTTATCCCCGACGCCCACGACCGGCAGAACGTCCTCAGCGAACTCGACCAGGCCCAGCGCCTAGAGTATGTGGGCGGCCTGCTCACGAACGAACTCGAGGTGCTCGAGCTTGATCAGCGCATACGCAACAAGGTCCGCTCGCAGATCGACAAGAACCATCGGGAGTTCTACCTGCGCGAGCAGCTGAAGGCGATCCATGATGAGCTTGGCGGAGAGGGCGGCAGCGAAATCTCCGAACTCCGCGATAAACTCGACGCCAAAGGGCTGCCCGAAGACGTGATGGCGAAGCTCGTCAAAGAACTGAACCGCCTGGAACGGATGCCCTCGGTTTCGCCGGAAGGCACGGTGATACGCAACTACATAGACTGGATGGTTTCGATACCCTGGAACGAGAAGACCGACGATGTGCTCGACATAGCCGTGGCGGAGCGCGTGCTGAACGAGGATCACTATGGGCTGGAAAAGATCAAAGAGAGAATACTCGAGTTCCTGGCGGTCCGTCAACTGACCCAGGCCGCGCTCAAAGCCGAGGCGTCGGCACCTAATGTCAAGCGCCGCCTGCTCAAAGGCCCGATCCTCTGCTTCGTCGGCCCGCCCGGAGTCGGCAAAACAAGCCTCGGCCAGTCAATCGCCGACTCGATGGGCCGCCGTTTCGTGCGGATCGCCGTCGGTGGCGTGCATGACGAGGCCGAGATCCGCGGCCATAGGCGCACCTACGTCGGCGCGCTGCCCGGCAGGATCGTCCACGCGATGAAGACAGCAGGCACCAAGAACCCGCTCATCCTCCTCGACGAAATAGACAAACTCGCCTCGGATTATCGCGGCGACCCCGCCTCCGCCCTGCTTGAAGTCCTCGACCCCGAGCAGAACTGGAACTTCACCGACCACTACCTCGATCTGCCCTATGACCTCTCCGAGGTACTGTTCATCACCACCGCGAACGACTTCCACTCGATACCGCGCCCGTTGCGCGACCGCATGGAGATCCTGGAACTCGGTGGGTACACCGAAGACGAAAAAGTGCAAATAGCCCGGCGCTACTTGCTGCCACGCCAGCTACAGGCACACGGCCTGCCCGCAGGCGCGGTCGAGATCCCGGAGAAGATATTGCGCGCGCTGATCCGCACCCATACCCGCGAGGCCGGGGTGCGCGATCTGGAGCGCAAGCTCGCTGCGATCTGTCGCAAGGCGGCGCGTCGTGTGGTGCAGGGGCGCACCACCCGCGTCAGGCTTACCCAACATAACCTGGAAGAGTTCCTCGGCCCAGGCCGCCTTGCTGGCGAGGTAGACCCCATCGGGGTCGCCCAGATCGGCGTTGCGCTCGGCCTGGCCTGGACGGAGCACGGCGGCGAACTCCTGCCGGTCGAGGTGGCGACCATGCCGGGGCGTGGCTCGCTCACCATCACCGGCAGGCTCGGCGATGTGATGCAGGAGTCGGCTCGCGCCGCCCTCAGCTACGCACGCGCTCGCGCCGTCGCCCTCGGCATCGACCCCGACTTCCAGGAAAGTACCGATCTGCACATCCACCTGCCGGAGGGGGCCATCCCGAAAGACGGCCCCTCCGCCGGCATCACAATCGCCGGTGCCCTAATTTCGGCGCTAACACGCCGCCCGTTGCGGCATGATACGGCGATGACCGGAGAGATCACCCTGCGTGGGCGGGTGCTCCCAATCGGTGGGCTGAAAGAGAAGGTTCTCGCCGCCCGTCGTGCCGGCATGAGGCGCGTTATCGCGCCCTCCGAGAACCGGCGTGACTTACTTGAATTGCCCCGTAATGTTCGCCGTGAGTTGGAGTTTTTGTGGGTTGATAACATGGATCAGGTGTTGGATGCGATCCTGGCGCCGCAAGCCCTCGCCGCTGAAACGGCGACGGTTGTGCCCGGCGACCCGGATAGTGACGCTCCCCCACCCATCGAGCCAACGGCCGCGCAGCATGAGATGCCCGCGACCGATACCCCGCATGACCTCCAACTCTTGGCCTAGCGGCCTCGCAGGAATTAAGAATAATGTATAGAAGAGATCGCTCCGGCTCAGGCCGGAGCCATGATCGTGACGGCCGAGACCGAGGCCGTCAACTGCCCGCAGCCCCGCCACGAGATGTGCGCGACGCCCGCGAAGCAGAGCGTGCCGGTCTGCAATGGGTGCGTGTTGACATGCACCTCCACACCCCCGCGTCTGCCGACTACCGAGACCCAGACGCGACTTACCTAAAGATCCTACAGCGCGCCGAGGAACGGGGCCTCGACATCATCGCGTTTACCGACCACAACAGCACCCAGGGCTATGCCGAGATGCTGGAGGAGATCCACACACTCGAAATGCTCGAAGGCCGTGGCCGCCTCAACGAGCAAGAGATACACGACCTCGCCGAGTACAGGCGGCTGCGCGAGACACTCCTCGTGCTGCCCGGCTTCGAGTTCACCGCGACCTTCGGCTTCCACATACTCGGCATCTTCCCTCCCGGCTACTCTCTCCGCAAGATCGAGATCCTGCTCCTCAAGCTCGATGTCCCCGAAGCCAAGATGCTCGCCGGCGCGCCCGATGCCGGGCCGACCAGCGACGTGATCGAGGCTTATGAGGCGATCACCGAAGCCGGAGGTCTGGCTATCGCCGCGCACGCCAACTCGTCGAACGGCGTGGCGATGCAGGGCTTCAACTTCGGCGGCCAGACCAAGATCGCCTACACCCAGCATGAGGCCCTCGCAGCGCTCGAAGTCACCGACCTCGAGCAAAGCGGGCGGCGCACGACCGAGTCGTTCTTCAACGGCTCAAAGCCCGAATACCCCCGCCGGATGCATTGCATCCAGGGGAGCGACGCCCACAGCATAGACAAAGAGCCGGGCGAAGGCCTCAACAAGCGCCTCGGTGTCGGAGATCGCTGCACCGAGTTGCTGCTTCCCGCCAGCACCTTCGCCGCGATCCGCGACCTCTTCGCCGGCAAGGACTTCGACCGCCTCCGGCCCTACCGTCCGGGTCAGGTGGTAACCTACGACTTCGTGCGCCAGGCCCGCGCCCAGGGGCCGTCCATCGTGCAGTCCTTCCACGAGCGGGCCTCCACCAAGACGAACCACACCCGCGCCGTCCTCAAAGACGTGGCCGCCTTCGCCAACACCAACGGTGGCAACATCTACCTCGGCGTGAGCGCAGACGAGGCGTTGCCGGTGCGTGGTGTGGACCAGCCCGACGACACGATGAACATGCTCCGCTTCGACATCCAGCGGGGCATCGTGCCCCCGCTCGAAGTCACCTTCGCCACCCACACCAGCGACGGCCGCCCTGTCCTCCTCTTGCAGGTTCCCCGCGGTGCTGACCGGCCTTACATGTTCGAGCCTGCCGGCCAGATCTATCTGCGCCAGGAGGCCGATAGCGTCGTCGCCACCCGCGACGACATCGTGCGCCTCGTCTTGGAGGCCCAGGGCGAGCGCATGAACGCCGAACTTGCGGCAGCCGCCCTCTCCGTGCCCACCGCACAGAGCGCGGCGACCGCCAAGCAGCTTGCCGATGCCGAGGAAGCCAGCGCAGAGATGGTCGAGGACGCGGTGGCCGGATCGTCGGTGCCGCTCGACACCGCCCACCGCCGCAAGCGCCGCCGCCGCCGAGGCGGGGACCGCGCCCCCGAACCCGCACTCTCCGACCAGGCACCAGAAGACGAGGTAGGCGTTCCCGCCTGGGAAACTACCCCCGCCTGGGAGGCCCCAGAAGACAGCCAGCCCGCAGCCGAAAGCCAGGAAGCCGCCGAGATCTCTGCCCTGCATGATTTCGCCGGCGTACCCACATCGCCCCCTTCCGCCACAGGCGATGGCACCGGTGCGGTCGCCCGTCCCCGGCGCAAGGGCACCCTCTACCAGGTCTACCGTGCAAAGCTTGGCGAGCAGGAGGTCGGCAACGCCAACAAGGAGCGCCGTGCCGGGCTTTTTGCCGACAAGGCCGGTGAGCTGCTCGACGCTGACGTGCGCTCCGCCAACCCCGACGGGATGTTCGAGATGCAGCGCAACCAGCTCTGGCTGCCGCAGGATGTCGAGCCTCGACTGCCGGAGAGCCTGCTCGCTCGCCCCCGCTCGAAGTCACCGTTGAACGACACGATCCTCAACGCGAAGAGCGGTCCCGGCGGCCACTTCCAGACAGGCGAAGAACTGGCCCCCCCTCTCCCTGAGCCGGAACCCGAACCCGCGAAGAAACCGGCGCGCGGACGCCGCAAAGCCGCACCAGCCGCGCAGCCTGCACAGGCCCCGGCCCCGGCACCTGCCGCGCAACAAGCGCCCGAAGTGCCCCCGCCCCAAGCCCCTGCGCCGACCGGCGGCATACGCGCCTTGCCCGGCGAAAAGCTGTCGGGGCGCAAGGCCGCAGCCGCAGCTACCGCACCTGCACCGGCTGCCGCCGAGAAGCCTTCAGCCCGCAAGCCCGCAGCTACCCAGGCTGCGCCTGTTGCCGCCGAGAAGCCCTCCCGACGCAAGCCTGCCGCTGCCGCTGCCCCACCGCCTGCTCCGCCTCCCGCGCCTGCCGCCAAGGTGGGCGCGCCGACGATCCCTTCGCCGCGCACCGGCGTCGAGATCGTCTCCACCGAAATCCGAAACGGCGTGCCCTATCACGCGATGCGTGACCTACGCAACGGCAGCATCGTGCATAACGTGACGCGCTATTCCGCACGGCGGCTCTGGTACTACGCCATCATGCGCCACGAAGTCGGCCTGCCAGACCCCGACGAAATCGAGTGGTCGGGCGACGTTGGCCTCTGGCGCAAAGTCCGCCGCGCCAACCTCCTGCGCTACGACCTCGTGGGCCGCGAACCCGACGGCAGCCTCCGCGTCTACTACGGCGTCACCGAGGACGGCATTCAAGGCCCCTGGCGCGAGATCGATCTGGCATCCGGTGAGGCGGTGCAGGCCGGCAACGAAAAGGAATGGGCCTGAATTGAGCGACCAGCCCATGGAACTCGAGATAATCCGGTCCAGCGGGCGGGTGAAAACCGTCTCCGCCCGCTGGTTCGTCCCCGAGAACAAGCTACAGATCCGCCTGCCTGCGAACCTCGAACCCGCCGAAGAGCAGCGCTTGATTGACAATATGATCGCCAAAGTCAGGGCCAAGAACCGCCGTCGGGATCTGAACCGCGACATCAAGCTGCCACAGCTTGCCGCCGAACTCAACCGCCGGTATTTCGGCGGCAAGCTCCGCCTCGACTCGATAGAGTGGGTGACGAACCAGCAGGGGCGCTACGGCTCATGCACCCCCGACCTCCGCTCCATCCGCATCTCCGACCGCGTGGCCGCGATGCCCGCCTGGGTGCTCGATTACGTGCTCGTACACGAACTCGCCCACCTAGTCGAGGGCAACCACTCGCCAGCCTTCTGGGACCTGGTCAACCGATACCCACTCACCGAGCGCGCACGCGGCTACCTCATCGCGCTCGGCCTCGAGGGCCTCGATGGCCCCGCCGAGGATACCTGACACAGCAGCATTGTCATTCTGAGCGCAGCGAAGAATCTCTGTTGCCGCTCGTGCGTCTGAAAGGGAGCGTTTATGATCGCGCGTTTGGGCCGGACTATATACTTCCTGACGACCGGCAGCCGCAAGTTCTGGCTCCTGCCTCTGGTCCTCAGCCTGCTGCTCGTCATCGTGCTGATCGCCCTCGGCGGCGCTTCGGTGGTCGCGCCGTTCCTCTACCCCGGCTTCTAGCCCTTATGCCCCTGTTGTCGCCGCCTGCACAGCCAAACACTCCACCACCCCGCCGCGCCTGGCACCGCATCTTGCGCGATACCCTGCTCGTTGTAGCCGTCACCGCCGGGCTGACGCTGGCCCTGCTCGAGATCGGCCTGCGCCTCTTCGCGCCCCAGATCAGCCCCGAGATGCGCGCCGACCAGCTTAACGGCCTCTTCGTGTCCGACCCCGCCACCAGCAATCGCAACGCGCCGGGAGCACATATCCCGTTTCGCTATGACGAGTTCAACACCAGCTTCGACATCAACACGCAAGGCTTGCGCGAGGATCGTCTGGTCGGCCCTCCCATTCCCGGCACCACCCGCCTGCTTTGCCTCGGCGACTCGTTCACCTTCGGCTGGGGTGTGCCGGTAACGCAGACCTATCCCTACTTGTTGCGAGATAGCCGCGCCGCCGACGGCAGCCCGATCGACCCCGTCAACGGCGGCGTGAACGGTTACGGTCCCGACAACGAGGCTGCCTGGCTGCGGACCTACGGCTGGCCGTTGCAGCCCAAGATCGTGCTGGTCGGCTTCTTCGTCGGCAACGATGTGCGTGACACTATGCTCGGCCTCAACAAGACGACCGTAGACGAACAGCTGGGTCTCGTTTCCGCCGGACTCTCCGCACCACGCACCCCGCTCGCCGCGCTCAAAAGCTGGCTGGCGCACCACTCGCAAGCCTATGTCCTTCTGCGGCGGCTCGCCCACGACTGGTTCGCCCCCTCTCAGCCCGCCGTGCGGCAGCCCGGCCTGTATGACACCGCGCCATTCTACTACAAGCCCGTGCCGCCCGACATCGCCTCCGGCTGGAATAAGGCCACCGGCCTCCTCGACGCGATGCGTGCCGACGCCCAAGCTCACGGCGCGATGCTGGTCGTGGTGGCGATCCCCGCCCGCGAACAGGTGGAGGACTCCTACTGGCAAGAGATGAAAAATCGCTTCGGCCTCCACGAGGACGCCCTAGCGCGGGATCTACCGCAGCAAAAGCTCGCCGCCTGGGCCGCCCGCACAGGCGCGCCCCTGATCGATCTCCTGCCCGACTTCCGCGCCGCACCCGCCGCGCCGCCGCTCTACTTCCGCAACGACCCGCATTGGAACGCCTCCGGCCATGCCATCGCCGCCCAGTTGATTCGTTTCGGCCTGATCCGCCTCGGCCTCTTCAGCCGCTAAGGACCGCCAACCTATGGACACCGGCATCCGTCACCTCTCAGCCCCAATCGTACCACATCCCGTGCGTCACCGGGGGCGCGGCCGTAGACTGCGCGAGGCGCTGCTGGTGTGCGTGATCACGCTCGGCTCGAGCCTCGTGCTGCTGGAAGTGGGCCTGCGCCTGTTCCTACCTCAGAACGGTCCCGGCCTAATTGACGGCGATCCCTATACCGGCCTATTCGTGGCCGATACAGCGACTGTCTACCGCAACGCGCCCGGCGTCAGCGTGCGCCATCGCTCACCGGAGATCAACACAACATACACAACCAACGGCCAGGGCTTGCGGGAGGACCACGAAATCGGCTCCCTCCCACCGGGCAGCGCCCGCCTACTCTGCCTCGGCGACTCGTTTACCTTTGGCTGGGGCGTGGTCGGCGACCAGACGTATCCAGATCTCCTGTCCGGTAGCCGGACAGCCGATGGGCTTCTCCTCGAAAGCCTCAACGCCGGGGTGATGGGCTACGGCACGGATAACGAAGCCGTGTGGCTGCACACCTACGGCTGGGCGCTGAAGCCCCAGATCGTCCTGGTCGGCTTTTTCGTCGGCAACGATGTGAGCGATGTCATGGCGGGTATGAATAAGACGCACATCAACGCCCAGAATCGGCTGACGGCAACCAACCGACCCGGCATGCCTGCGGGAGACTCCGACGAGACGCCTGCCGTCGGGCCGCTCGGCACGGTCAAGCAATGGCTGGCCCACCATTCGCACGCCTACGTCTTTTTACGCAGTCTGACTCACAACCTCTTGCAACCGGCCCCGCCCACCACGCTGGACGATCTGGATCGCGAGGTCAAGTTTTTCCACCGTACTGAACCCCCGGACATCGCCGCCGGTTGGGACAAGGCGACCGGTCTGCTCGACGCGATGCGCGCAGACACGGAGGCTCATGGCGCGCGCCTCGTGGTGGTGGCGCTCCCCACACTGAACCAGGTTCAGGATGGCGCGTGGCAGGCGTTGACGCGCCCTTTTCCGGTGGACACGCTGCTGCGTGACCAGCCCCAACGCAAGCTGGCCGCGTGGAGTGCCCGTACCGGAACCCCCCTGATCGACCTACTGCCCGGCTTTCGCGCCGCTAAATCAAGCAGCCTCTATTTCCAACTTGACCGCCACTGGACTGCCGCCGGCCACGCCCTCGCTGCGAGCTTGATCAAGGCCGCGCTGAGCCGGCAAGGGCTGTTGAGCCAGTAGCCCACGAACGGCTTTCTGTGATATAATGTCATATATCCCGATAGCTGGAGTGACCCTCGGATGACCGATACCGACCAATTGACCCACCAGGACGACGAGGCCGCCTGCTCGACGCTCGAGGCGGCTGTGGACAAGGCGCTTGCGGCTGCCGGCAGCGAGCGGGACGCCCTGATCTCAGCCGAACTCGTGGCGCTGAGACGCCTTCGGCTATGTGGGGGCGTACTTGAGGCGCAGCAGATCGCGGCGGCGGCACGCGCCCTCGCCATGCCGCTCGGCGCGCCCGGCGGCGTGATCGCCGAGGGGAGGGTATCGGCCCTGCTCGGCCTCTGCCAACCCGACCCCTTCGGCGCACCCGCTCGCTGGCTGCGCGCCGACAACACTGCCGCGTGGATGCCGATCATCACCGCCCCAACCTGGAGGTCAGTGGTCAGTGGTCAGTGGTCAGTGGTCAGTGGTCCGCAACCCGCAGTCGAAGTGCGGGGAGATGCGCTGCTTGACACCCTCGACCGGGCGCTGAAGCTCGCCGGCACCAGCCTTCCCGATGTGACTGCCGACGATATGAGGTTGCTGCTGACTTCCGGCGAGCTCGCGGGATTGCCCTTGCCGGATGAACCGGAGGGCGCGGACGGCCTGGCGACTACGCCAGATGTGCTTGCCGCCTTCTGCGCGGCGTTGGTGCCCGACGACCCGGCGGATGCGGACGGCTGGGCGGCTCTCGGCGCTATGCTCTACGGGCCGCGCGGCCCCCATCCCTGGCTGCGGACCTATCTGCGGCGTCGGGTCGGCGGTGCGCCCGTCACCTACCATCACCCGATGTTCGCCGGCCTGCTCGACGCAACATGGGGCCTGCCGCTCTACACCGAGCAGGCTACACTCCTCCACCTGCTGCTCGATCAAGAAGACCTCCTGCCAGCCGCGCTCTTGCCGATGGAGGAGTGGATCGATCAGGCCGAGCGCCGGGCGACGCCTTACGCCGTGGCCTTCGCCGTTGGCCAGCTGCTGCACACCGCGCTCCGCCTCAAGGCCGCTCACCCCGCCGCCTACCTAGCGGCGGCCCTCGAAACCGCGCTCTGGGACGGGGACGCAGCCGCCGAGCAGTCGCTCCTCTTGGAGGCCCTGCGGCGAGGCATCGAACTCCGCCCGCCCGACATCCAGTTGAGCAGAGCCGGTTTCAGCCTCGAAGAAACGGCCTCTGGGCACCAGGCGATCCGATGGGGCCTATCATGGAGCCGGTCCAGCGCGAAGTATACCGGTGCGCTGATGGAGGCGCGGCTGTCGGAGCCGGATGGCCGTTTTGCCTCGATGGATGCCCTGCGTGCCGCCGCTGAGGAGCGTGAGGTGCCGCCGACCTACCTGACGGCGCTTGTGCAGGCTGGTGCCTGTGCGAGCCTGGGTGAGCGGGCCGACGATGCTTGGCAACAGCGCCTGCTCGGCCACGCCTTCACGCCGCCTACGGGGGCAGAGCCCGTGTCCGCGCCCAATGGCGCGGCCCGCCTCACCCTCGCCGGCATCGGCCCCGCCCATGTCGGCAAGGCGGTCAGCCTCGTCGCCATGCTTGGCGATCTGCGGATGATTCCGACGGGGCACGGGGCGAGCGCGGGGCAGATGGCAGTCGCGCTAGCTCGGGACGCTTCGGGCGCGCTCCCTCTGGTCATCCTCCCTCCTGCTTACGCGAGCTACTCGGGGCAGTTGGCGTCCGACACACCACTGATCGTGACGGCCCGCGTCCAGCTTGCCGAAGCCTCGGAGGGGCGGGGCGCGGGCTTCGTGCTCCTCGCCGAAAAGCTACAGCCCTACGCTACCCAACGCCAGGCACAGGATCTCGACCTGACGCCGCGCAAGCGCCCAGCCCCAAGCGGAGATCGCGCCCCCGCATCCACGCGCAGAGTCGCGTCCGACCCCGCACAATACAGCGCCGACGGCACGCGCTACTTCCAGGCACCCCGCCCCGCGGGTCAGGAGCCGGCCGCTCCCGACGCCCAGGTAGTCATCACCCTCCACCCGGTGGGCAGCGATCACGAAGACGATGAGCGTATGCGCCTACTCAAGCAGATCATGCTCCGCCACCCAGGCCCCACGAACGTCATGCTCTACTTCCCCGACGATCCCCTGGTCGGCGCGCCTACCTACATGCCGCTCAAGCGCACCGTCTCTCCCGACGACGCCTTCCAGACCGAGGTGGCAGGGCTTCTGGGCGACGGCTGCCTGGAGGTGAGGTAAGCGTTCAGCTATGCAAAAGAAACTCCCCCGAAGCGATATTGCAGAAATCCTATGTCAGTGGCGAGATGGCAATATGACTGCGGAGCAGACGCATGATTGGGCTGAAGACATGCATATGCGGGTTGAGCTTGATGACTGGGAAGATGGAGAAGAACACTCTGTTGCCAATGAGGTTCTTGCTGCGCTCGATATGCTGGACATGAACCTTATCCTGCCCGAAGACATACCGATCTATCTCAGGTTCCTAAACACTCCTATGGGCCGCTTTGCCGAGGGCTACAGTGAGTTTCAAGATGCTTTGGAGCGAATTGACTACACTGCTAGGCAGAAAGCCCTTGCCACTATACCCATTTACGCCCGTTTTTGCCGTTAGGCAGCGCACAGTCTGTGGTGACTACCCACTTCTACGGAAGTGAGTCGCTGCTTGAAGAAAAGCCGACATCTGTGGGAGAGTCGCTCTGCGCTCGATTTGCTTACCCGAGTACCGTTGGCGGCGGGGTAAGAATGCGTAACTCATTTAACCACTAACTACCAACCACCAACCACTCATAAGACACGTCTCCGCCCGTGGACCGCTGCCATACCCTGCTCCGCCAGAGCGCACCAAATGCTTCTAGAACACCCGTTCTATTGAGGGCGGTTCTCCTGAGCCTTCTCCACCCCCGCACCGCCCCAGACGGCTCTACAATGCCCCACAGCCCATGTCAGTGGTCGGTGGTCAGCGATCAGCCACCCACCACGCACTAACCAGTAACCGCTAACCACTAGCCACTCGTCTAGGTCTTTCGGGGTATCTTTCGCCCCGACCCCCGATTTTCGGCCACAATTTGGCAGTAAATGGCACCCGAAATGGATATTAAAAGTGAGAGGGTAAAAATAGCGGGGCGAAAACACGCTATTGCGTGCCTAAGAAAGGAGTGACGCGCCGCCGCGCCGGGAAGGTTGCCGACGGATTTTGCCCGGTTTCCGAAAAACACTCCGATCGGAGTATCTTTGAGCGTGAGGAGCTAAATATGTTGAGCAATCGCGTTCCTACGGTGTGCAGAAGTTGCGGCCCACCGACTACTGCCTACCGTCTACCCGTAAGACACGGCTCCGCCCGTGGACCGCCCAACCTGTACCGGCGCCGGGAAAGGGGGGGTGACTCCAAGCGGGGTTGTTTTCTCTATTCCGCTCTTCGACACCGATTCTTCGATCACCCTGCTATCCCAC
>JBPCPV010000009.1:0-149116 GCA_050998805.1 Chloroflexia bacterium
CTGGGGGTTGGGGATCTTCGGTAGCCGATGGGGATCTTCGGGAGCGGCCCCGGCACTTCCTGCCCACGCTGCGGCACCCCGCGCTCCGCCGAGGGCCTCTGCTGTTTCTGCGACGGCAACCGCCTCGCGGAATTATGAGTTTTGAGTTATGAGTTATGAATTGCAATAGGCTGACGGGCCACGCACTCCGCACTGCCTACTGCCTACTGCCTACTGCCTACTCGTCACTCCGGTTTCAGCTTTCAGCTTGACAAAGCCCTCCTCCGCCCCGTATAATTACTGCTTGTGTGCGCGGATTGCGCGTGCCTCACATTGCGGAGTGGGGAGTGCGGAGTGCGGAGTGGGGAGTGCGGAGTGCGGAGTGCGGAGCGAGTATTCAGCTATCAGCCGTCAGCCGTCAGCCCACTGTCATTGCCGAGCGCAGCGAAGAATCTCGTCACTCAGCACTCCGCACTCCGCACTCCCCACTCAGGAGGGGCGATGCTCCAGGTCTCGAACATAACGCTCTCATACGGCCCCAGGCTGATACTCGACGACGTGTCCTTCACGCTCGGCAAAGGGGAGAAGGCGGGGCTGATCGGCATCAACGGCGCGGGCAAGTCGTCGCTGCTGAAGATCGTGGCCGATGAGATGCGGCCCGACGCCGGCAGCCTGCTGCGGCCACGCACGGTCGGCTACCTCTCGCAAGATGTGGCGCACGAGGAGTCGGTGGTCGCCGAGGGCACGGTGCGCGACTACATCTTCGGCGGCAACGGGCTGGACCTGGCCGTGCGCGACTACGAGGCGCTCACCGCGCGGCTCGCGACGGCTGAGGGCGCAGAGCTTGACGACGTTATGCACGAGTTCGGGGAGGCGCAGGCCGCGCTTGAGCGCCTCGGCTACTACGACGCGGAGGCGCGCGCCGAGGGCCTGGTCCACGGCCTCGGCCTCAAAGGGGTGGCTCTCGAGCGGCGGGTCGCCACGCTCAGTGGCGGGCAGAAGACGAAGCTCGCGCTCGCGCGGCTGCTCTTCGGCGGCCCCGACCTGCTGCTGCTTGACGAGCCGACCAACTTCCTCGACGCGCGGGCCGCGAAGTGGCTGATGGACTTCCTCGGCAGCTATCGCGGCAGCCTGCTGATCATCTCGCACGACCTCGAGCTGCTCGACCGCAACATAGACAAGATCCTCCGGCTCAACGAGTTCACGCACAAGCTGGAAGAGACGCGGGGCACCTACTCGGCCTACCTGCGGCAGTCGGCAGGGCTACAGGAGACGCTGGCGAAGGCGCAGGCCCAGCAGAAGAAAGAGGTGGTACGCCTACGCAAGACTGCGGACCGGCTGCGAGGTTACGGGGCAACCCGGGTGATGCAGGTCCACGCAATGGAGCGACGGGTGGCGACACTCGAAAAGAGTATGCCGGTGACGGCAAGCGACAGCCGCCGGATGAACATCAGCTTCCGTGCGCGGAGCCTGAGCAGCAAAGGCGTGCTCGACGCGCGGGGGCTGACCAAGCGGTATGGCCCCAAGCTAGTGTTCGAGGATCTCAGCTTCAAGATGGAGCGTGGGCAGCGGCTCGTGGTGATCGGCCTGAACGGTGCAGGCAAGACGACCCTGCTGCGGGCGCTACAGGGGCTGACCACGCTCGACGACGGGCACGCCGAGTGGGGAGATCGGGTTGAGGCCGGCTACTACGCGCAGGAGAACGAGGGCCTCGACTACAACCGCACCGTGCTCGACGAGGCGATGAGCGCGCTGCCGGATGACGGCAAGCGGGTGCGGGCGGTGCTGGGGCGCTTCATGTTCAGCGGCGACCGTGTGATGCAGCAGATCGGCACGCTGTCGGGCGGGGAGAAGACGCGGCTGGCGTTGGCGAAGCTCGTGCTCACCGGCCCGAACCTGCTCGTGCTCGACGAGCCCACGACCCACCTCGACCCGATGTCGCGCGAGATCGTGGGCGAGGCGCTCGGCGGCTACAACGGCACGATCATAGCGGTCACCCACGACCTCGACTTCGTGAGCGCGCTCAAGCCTGACACGCTCCTGACAATGCCGGGCGGTAAGCTCCTGCCCTACAGCCCCGAACACAACGTGATGCTTGCACGCTCGTAAAGCTGAAAGCTGATCGCTTACTTCGTGCTGTGCTCGCTGAGGAGTTCCTGAATCGTGTCGAGCAGGTGGTTAATGTCGAACGGTTTGGCTAACAAAGCGTCGGCGGAGTCGAGTTCTTGGTTCTGCCGGTTGAGGTTGGTTCGGGCAGACATGAGCACCACAGGGATACGGGCCGTCTCCGGGTCGGCCTTCATGCGGCGGCAGGCTTCAACTCCGTTCAGCACCGGCATCATGATGTCCATCAGCACCACGTCGGGCGCATTGGTGCCCATCTGGTTGATGGCCTGCTGGCCGTTGGCCGCAAGAGCAACGTCATAGCCTTCGCTCTCCAACAGGTCGGCGCAGATGTCCAAAATCGCCGGATCGTCGTCAACGACCAGCACCTTCGTCATAATGTCCATCCTTTTACCTCGTGTAAATGGTTATAGCAAAATCCGTTCCATGCTTCGGGAGGGGAGAATTGATGACCAAAACGCTGTGGATTCTCGTCGTTCTCGGCGGCTTCTTGCTGTTGGCAGCCTCCGGCTGCGACCTACGCAACCCGTTCGGTCCCCTGCCGACTCCCACGCCTCTACCCACCGCCACACCTCTGCCCACCGCCACACCTCTGCCGACGAACACGCCGGTGCCCACGCCGACCAACACGCCCGCTCCCACCCCCACGCCGCCGGTCACCTCGGCTGAGTGCGCCTACATCAAGTGGCTCGGCGGGAGCCTGCTCAAGCTCGCGCTTTACGGCAACGCGCTGAACAGCGATGAGGACGCGCTGAAAAAAACGACGATCTTCAACCCGACCTGGCGCAACTCTGCCCTCAGCGACCTCGCCGCCGAGCGCGACGCGACAGCGCCGATCCGAGCGGGCTACGGCCAGCCCGTTCCCCCTGCCCTCGCCGACCTCGACCGAGAGTCGCGGGACTACTCGGCCCGCGTCTATAACGCGACCTCCGCCGCTTATACTGCCCTCTCAGGCTTCGACCTCTTCGCCTTCAACACGGCCTACCGCGACTTCGGCCCCCTGAACGCTGACGGCGACCGCCTCTCGAACAACCTGGACAGCTGGGCGCGTGGCCGCGGCTATTCAGCCTTCGCGGCGGCGGCGCTCACGTGTCGGTAACGGTTGCTTTGACTTGTGCATCAGCGATGGACTATCAAGGCAGCACGGCTCAACTCCAGATAGCTATGTGCCTGCAACTCGCTATTGATCTGGGGCAAAAACATGGTGAAGAGGGTCAGCAGATCTGCGTTCGTGATGTTGCCGGTCGACACCAGGAGCAGCTTGTAGGGTGTACCGAGCACCAGAAACGAGTTCACGAAGTCGGCATCTTTGGTGATCAGCACCCTCTGCTCGCGCTCGGCCAAGTCGTTGATCTCGGCATCGGGAGTCGGATTACCATGGGGTAGATCCAGCGTGTGGATGGCGTCGTGTCCAGCCCGGTGCAAGAGTGGGACCAAACGGCGCGGGAGTTGAGCGTCGACCAGGAGCTTCACGAGCCGACAAGATCGAGGCGCTTCACGCGGCTAAGCTGGGCAGCGAAGTTGAGCACCGCCAGGATGTCGTCGCGCTCTAAGTCGGCATAATCCGCCAGGATCTCGTCCACAGTCATCCCCGCACTCAGAAGCTCCAGGATCGTCTCCACGGGATAGCGAAGCCCGCGGATACAGGGCTTACCGTGACAGATCGCCGGATCGATGGTGATCCGCGCGGGCAGAGGTTGGAGTTGCATAGCGATCAGTATACCCCCGAAGGGACTGCCCGTCAATGTAATGCCCTCGGAACGCTTACGTCCCTGGGCACCTCACCACTTCACGCTCGGCACGACCTCCCTCCCATACGCCTCGATGAACTCCGTCTGGTTGCGGCCCACGTTGTGGACGTAGACCTCCGTGAAGCCGAGGTCCACGAAGTGCTGGATATGCGCTAGGTGGACCGCCGGGTCTGCCGACATGAGCACACGGCCCTTGAAGTTTTCGGGGCGCACAAGGGCGGCCATCGCGGCGAAGTCTTCGGGGTTGCGTATGTCTTGTTTCGGGAAGTTCAAGCCGCCGTTCGGCCACTCTTTCACCGCCTGGGCGACCGCCTGCTCATCTGTGGCGGCCCAGGAGACGTGGAGCTGGAGGATGCGCGGCATGTCAGCAGGGTCTTTGCCAGCGCCGCGTGCGCCCTTCTCAAAGCGTTCCAGGAGCGTCTTGATCTTCTCGTCGGCGGCCCCGACTGTGATGATGCCGTCGCAGGTCGCGCCGGTCTTCTCGGCGTTCACCGGGCCGGAGGTCGCCACGTAGATCGGCGGAGGCGGGTCAGGCAGGGTGTAGAGCTTCGCGCTCTCCAGGTTGAAGTGAGCGCCGTGGTACTTCACGACCTTGCCGCTGAACAACTTGCGGATGATCTCGATGGCCTCGGCCAGCACTTCGAGGCGGGCGACCGGCTCCGGCCAGTAGCCGCCGACGATGTGCTCGTTGAGCGCCTCGCCCGCGCCGAGGCCGAGGTAGAAGCGGCCCGGGAACATCGCCTCGAGCGTGGCCGCAGCCTGGGCCAGCACGGCGGGGTGATAGCGGTAGCCGGGCGGCGTGACACCGGTGCCGAAGCGCAGCTTGGTCGTCGCGCCGAGTGCGCCCATCCAGGCCCAGACGAACCCCGCCTGCCCCTGCCCCGGCGTCCAGGGGTGGAAGTGGTCCGATGCCATGACCGCGCCGAAGCCGGCCTGCTCGGCCTGCTGCGAATAGCGCAACAGGTCGGTGGGAGTAAATTGCTCGAACATCGCTGCGTAACCGAGTGTGCCCATTGGGTGCCTCCTGGTGGCGAATAGTTTTGAGTTTTGAGTTTTGAGTTATGAATTACGACGGACTGACGGCTGAAAGCTGAAAGCTGAAAGCTGAAAGCTATTTGAACAGATCCCGCGCTGGGTCCATGATCAGGTCGCGGCCGGTCGCCTCGGCTGCCTCGTGGGGGTAGCCTCGGATGACGGCCACGGGGCAGCCGTCCAGCTTGCCCATGACCAGTTCGGCGGCTGAGGCCAGCTCATCGGCGATCGCCAGGATGCTCGCGCTGAGCAAGTATCCGTGGGGGTCGGTGCGCCCCCGGTAGTCGGTGACGGCGGCCAGCCCCGCGACCCCGATGGCGACGTTCACGATGCCGTAGCGCCAGGGCCGCCCGAAGGAGTCGGAGATGATCACCGGCAGGTCGAAGCCGAGCGAGGCGCTGAGGGCCGCCCTGATCTGCGCGGCGGAGGCGTCGGGGTCGCGCGGCAAGATGCTCACGATGTCGGTGCCGGCGATGTTCGATGCGTCCACTCCGGCGTTGGCGCAGACGAAGCCGTGCTGAGTCTCTGTGATCAGCACGCCGTTCGCCATGCGGACGATGCGCCGGCTCTCGCGCAAGATCACCTCGACCTGGCGCGGGTCTTTATCCCAGGCGAGCGCCCAGCGCACCGCGAAGTCCGACGGCTCCACAGTCCGCAGGTCCACCAGCGCGCCCTCGGCCTTGCTGACGATCTTCTGAGTGACCACGAGTATATCGCCCGGCTCAAAGCCCACCCCGTCTGCCGCCGCCGCCTCCAGGATCAGCGCGGGCAGGTCCATCCCCAGCGTGACTTCCGGGAAGCCGGACGGGGCGATTATGCGTATCTCTACGGGCATGTGGTCTCCCTTTGCGTAGTGCGTAGTACGTAATCAGCATCTGGTGAAACGTTAGGCATAGATATAACGAACTGTGTACGCTACGCGCTACGTTCCAGCATCTCGAGGAACAGCGAAGCCGTCCAGGTCATCGGGGCCGCGCCGAGGGGCACGCCGGTGCGGGGGTCGTAGTACTCCCAGAAGCCGGGGTCTGTGGGCTGGGGCGGGCGCTGGGGCGGCTTCTCGGTCACCAGGGGCCAGCTCGCCGCGACGATCGCGCTGTCCCAGAGCCAGGCGTGGGCGTACTGGCGGGTCGAAGGCGTCGTGAAATCTTCGCCGAAGCTGTTTTGCTCGAGGACCGAGACGGCGGCGGCCCGCGCCTGCTCACGCTCTGCTCCCTCGGCGATCATCCGCAGGCTGCTCTCCCGCAACGGCCCTGCGAGGTCGGAGCCGCGCTCATCCAGGCCGCGCAGCACCAGCCAGTTGGTGACCGGCCAGCTTGGGCCGGACCAGTAGCGTTCAGGGTTAAAGACCGGGGCGTTCGCCGCCGTGGACGGCACAGGCGCCCGGGTCCAGAACATTGCCGGGTCGCGCAGCCGCGCCAGCAGCCGCCCCGCCTGCTCATCGTCGGCCACGCCGCTCATGAGGGGCATCAGGCTCGACACCGTGGCCGTGCGAAGCAGCCGCTCGCCCCGGCTGTCATAGCTGTAGAACAGCCCATCGTCGGCGTCCCAGAGCTTGCGGCGGATCGCCTCGGCCACGACACCGGCCCGCTCCCTGTTTCGCGCAACCGCCTCGCGCAGCCGAGCCGCCTCGCGGGGCGCATAGCCGTCAGCAAGCGCGTCGGCGAGCCGGGCCGTCGAGCCGAGCGAGGCCGCGAGCAGTGTGTTGAACAGCACGTCTTGGAGCAGGAACGGGCTGCGCTCGATGATCGCCTGCTGGTCGTAGGCGCATTGCTTGTAGAGGGCGAGCAGGCCGAAGTACGCGAAGTAATCGCGGGCGGTGGGGCGGTGGGCCTGCTTGACATGCACGGTGTCGGCGCGCCCGAAAGTCTCGACCAGCAGGCGCTCGGCCTCGATGTAGTCGCGGGTCGCCTCGATCAGAGGGTCGAAGGCCGGGGAGTTGTCGGTGCCGGTCTCCCACGGGTGGAGGCAGAGCGCCAGGTTCTCGTGCCGGGGGTCGCGCTCGCGCAAGAGCCAGTCGTGGTAGGCATCGAGGCCGTCGAGCAGCGCGAGGAAGTCGGCGGAGTGCGCCGCCCGCTCCTCGTCGCTGATCTTGCGGAAGACCACCTCGGCGCAGAGGCCGATGATCGGCGGCTGGGTGATGCCGGAGGTCCGCAGGCGTGTCGGCCCCGCCACCTGCGGCGGCACAGCCCAGTCGTCGGCGTCGGGCCGATAGCCGGCCTGGGCGGGCATGAAGCGGATCTGCGGCAGCATCCCGTTGCGCCACTGGCACGCGAAGATAGCCCGCAGCTCGTTGATCGCCCGCCGAGTGCCGTATCTGCTCTGCCGAGGCATACCGCCAACCCTCCGACGCCCTGCGCCGGCTGCTAGTAGTGGACTAGGACCGTTGTGCCGTAGCTCGCCCAATCGTAGAGCCAGTTCGCGTTTTGGTCGCTCAGGTTGACGCACCCGTGGGACATCGGCGTGCCGAAGTTGTCGTGCCAGTATGCTCCGTGCAGCGAGTCTCCCGACGACTCGAAGTATTGTATCCAGGGCACGTCCTTGAGCCGGTAGTACTTGGAGCCGTCCAACGCGCCGCCGCCGGCCATATCTTGGAGGAGCAGCCGCCAGTAGATGTGGTGTTCTCCGACTACGGTCTCGTGGCCCTTCTTGCCGCTCGAAATCTGGCCGAGCATCACAGGCAAGGCGTTCTCATAGGCGAACACGGTCTGCTGAGTCAGGTTCACATCGATCCATCGGCCCGCTCTGAAACTGCTCGGCGTTTGCAGGGGCGCAACATAGTCCACGAGGCTCGAACTGATCCAGAGGTTCGGCTCAGGGTAGCGTCCCACTTGATACCACGAGGTGCCCGGCGTCGCCCCCGGCACCGTGTTGTAGACCAGAACCCGGCGGCCGTAGTACCAGACACGTTGCACGCCGTAAGTGTAGCCCGGCCCGCTGCGGACGTTCGCGGTGCCGCTGAGTTGGCCGAGCCAGACGCCCAAGATGCTCGGCACCGCGGGGTTCACGTAGACGACCGGGGTGGGTACGTTGGTCGGGCGTGCGGTGTAGGGACGCGGGGTCGCCGTGGCCGTGGCGGTGGAGTGGTATGGCCGATGCGTCGGGTAGGCCGTCGCCGTGCCGGTTGCGCCGGGCGTGCCGCTGGGATAGACTTGGGCGGCGGAAGCCGCCGGGGTCAGGTAGACGGACACCAACAGCGCCGCCGCGACCACCGCAGCGGCCGACAGGATAAAGAACTTTGCGCGCATTAATAACTCCTCTAGTTTCGTGTAGAAGTTTCGTGCCTGAGCAAGGGAAGATCTCTCGGCGCCCGCCTCAGAATACAGGACATCATGCTTTTTGTCAAGCAAAGCGCGTGCCATTCCGTCGCCGGATCTGGTATACTTAGGTGGAGGTTGGCGCACTCCTGAAAGCAGGGCTTTTCTAATGTCGAAACACCATAGCTCATCGCTGACGGTCCACAAGAAGGCGTTCTACCCACCCGGCCTCCTCGTGCTTCTAGTCTTCTTGCTATTCGTCGGCCAGTTCCAGGCGCTCGCCGCGCCGGTGGGAGCCGTAGCCGAGCACGGACATGGACGCGCGGGCGCAAAGGCCGGCGCGCCCCAGCGCCGCCCGACTGCCGCCGATTGGCGCGCCGGCCGCCTGCTCGTCCGCCTCGCCTCCGGCACGAACCTCGCGCTCGACGGAGACGGCGTGGGGCCGATCTGTGCCGCATCTCCCGCGCTCTGGGCTGCGCTCGCCGGTTTGGGCCTCGGCCAGGCCGAGGCGCTCGACAAAGATAGCGGGTTATATAGGCTCTACGCCTCCGGTGCTGGCTTCGATGTCGGCGCGGCGGTGCGGGCGCTCGCCGCGCTCCCCGGCGTGGCCTACGCCGAGCCGGATTTCGAGCTACGGGCCTCGTTCGCGCCGAACGACCCGTATTATTCCCAGCAGTGGTATCTCAACAAAATAGCCGTACCCGCCGCCTGGGATGTCACCACCGGCTCGCGCAGCGTGATCGTGGCGATGGCCGACACCGGCATCTCCCCCGTCCACCCCGACCTCACGGGGCAGCTTGTCGCTGGCTACAACTTCGTGAGCGACAACACGAACACCAGCGATGACAACGGCCACGGCACTTATACGGCCGGCCTCGTCGCCGCCCTCCGCAACAACGGCGTCGGCATCGCCGGAGTCGCGCCGGGCGTGCGCCTGATGCCGATCAAGATCCTCGACAAGAACGGCGGCGGCAGCGTCGGCGATTTCGTGCGCGGCCTCCACTGGGCGACGGACCACGGCGCGCGAGTGATCAACGTCAGCGCCGGGATCGAATACCCCGTGACTGCCATGCTGGACGCGGTGCGCTATGCGCGAAACCACGGTGTGTTAGTCGTCGCATCCGCCGGCAACTCGCCCGACGGCAACCCACAATGGCCGGCAGGCTATGCGGAGGTCGTCGCCGTCTCGGCCACAGACGAGCAGGACCGGATCGCGTCCTTCTCGTCCTACGGCTCGTTCGTCGATCTCTCGGCACCCGGCACAAATATGATCAGCGACGGCTGGAGTCCGGGCCGCATCGGCTATGAGTCCGCCAGCGGCACCTCGTCCTCCGCGCCTCTCGTGTCGGCTGCCGCCGCACTCCTGCTTTCCGTGAAGCCGGCGCTCTCGCCGACCGAGCTGCAACGCCTCCTCGAAGACGGGTCGGACGACCTCGGGCGGCCTGGCTGGGATCCCTACTTCGGGGCGGGGCGGCTGAACATCGCCCACTCGCTGCTGCTCGCGGGGGCCGTGCCGCCGACGCAGGTCGCCCGCACCCCCACGCCTGCGCCGCCGACGCCCACGCCCGCGCCTCCCGCCGCCGCCCTCGCGGTCAACCCCGTCCACACCCTGCCGGGCGGCACGGTTTCGCTGACCGGCCACGGATTCGCGCCAGGTGAGGCCGTGGCCCTCCGTCTGGTGGACGCCGGGGGCCGCAGCCATGACCTCGCCGGCTCGCAGGCCGACCTCCACGGCGGCTTCACGGCGAGCGTGGTGATCCCCGCCGGCCTCGGGCCGGGCCTCGCCGGCATCTCGGCGCGCGGGGCAAAAAGCGGCTCTCTCGGAACCTCACAGATAATCCTCGACACACCCCCGCCCCCCAACGTGCCGACCCCCACGCCTGTCCCCGATGAAGGCGGGCGGATCACTCTCGGCGGGCAACCACTCGTGCCTCTGGCCGATCCCGCCTCCGCCTTCGCGCCGGTGGGCGATCCCGCACGAGCCGGCGTGATCTATTTCCCGCGCGTGCAGCACAGCCTGTCCGGAATTTTCCTGAACTACTGGCAGAGCCATGGCGGGCTGCCGATCTTCGGCTACCCGATCTCGGAGGAGTTCGCCGAAGTCTCCACGACCGATGGCCTGCCTTACAACGTGCAGTATTTCCAGCGAAACCGCTTCGAGTACCACCCCGAAAAGGCCGGCACGCCTTACGAAGTGCTCCTCGGCCTGCTCGGCCGTGACGTGACCTCGGGCCGCAGCTTCGACACCGCCTTCGTGCAGGTCAGCGACGCCACCCACCTCTACTTCCCCCTCACCGGCCACCTGCTTGGCGGCTCGTTCCTGGTCTACTGGCAAGCCCACGGCGGGCTGCCGATCTTCGGCTACCCGATCTCCGAGGAGTTCCAGGAGAACGGCTACACGGTGCAGTACTTCGAGCGCAACAGGTTCGAGTACCACCCCGAAAACGCTGGCACCCCGAACGATGTGCTGCTGGGGCTGCTCGGCGCGGACGTGGCGCGTGCGCTCGGCTTCATGAGCCACTAACCACTCGTCACGGGGGGAAGCGGGGCGCTAGCCACTCTTGGGGAGCGACCGGCGGTCCGGCAACATGCACCTCCCAGTGCAAATGGGGACCGGTCACGTTGCCTGTGTGGCCGGACAGGCCGATGAGGGTGCCGGGCGCGACTACCTGGCCGACTGTGACGCGGTATGCCGATAGATGGGCGTAGAGGGTGAAGACGCCCGCGCCATGGTCGAGGACTATGGCGTTGCCGCGCAGGATCAGCCAGCGGGCGAACACCACACGCCCCGCGGCTGGCGCGTAGACAGGGGTGCCCTCGCCAGCCGTCAGATCCCAGCCCCAGTGAACCTCGTAGGGCGGCTCATCGTTGTAGGCTCGGCGCTCGCCGAAGGGCGCGGTCTCGACCAGGGGGCCGTGGAGAGGAGGCAGGAACGGGCCGTGCCGGAGCGGCGGACCACTCCGCCCGGCGAAGACGGCGTCCAGAATGGCGTGTTCGGTCGTCCGCACGTTGGGTGGGGTGCGCGGGCCGTAATAGACATCGCGCCGCGTCGGGAACGGGTAGGGCACTACCGACAGGTTGCGAGTGACCGTCAGCGGCGTGCCGTCGGCGGCGCGGAGGCTGACCGTCAGGGGCAGGCTGTCGGGCGACTGGTACGGCTCGGCCCCTGCCACCGCCCAGAGGTAGGCTCGTCCCCCGCCGGGCGCGAGCGGCAGGCAGCAATTGAAGCTGAGCTTGTGGTCGTTGAGAGTGCCGCCGATCAGAGTGCCGCCGGGCGGGGACAGCAGCTTGATCAGCACGGTGTGCCCCTCCTGCACAGCCGGAGGCTCCATCACCACGGCCGCTGACGAGGTGGATCGGAGGGAGGTCGCGCCGAGGGGTGAGGGCAACACGCGATAGCCGAGAGTGGCGAGTTCGGGGTGATGTTCGAGCCTGGCCCGCTCGAAATACTGCACCGTCAGCCCGTCCTCGGTCAGCTCCTCCGAGATCGGGTAGCCGAAGATCGGCAGCCCGCCCTCCTCGCGCCAGAAGCGCAACAAATCGCCCTGGACGCTGTGGCCGGTGGCGGCGAAGTAGAGGTGGCCGGGGTTCGGCGGGAAGCTGGCGATGCCGGGGAATGCTCTGCCGGCCTGCTCGGCACCGAGCCGCGCAAGCGTTATCTGCTCGCCCGGTGGATAGTCGGGGTGCCATTCAAGCCGGGCGCGCTCGAAATACTGCACGGTCAGCTTGCCCTCGCGCCTCTCCTCGGTGAGCGGCGCGCCGAAAAGCAACGCGCCATCATGCCCCCGCCAGAAGTCGGCGAAACCGCCCTGCAAGACCGGCCCCGACGCCGAGCGCGCTCCCGGCGTGGCTGCCGGCCAGAGGCAGAGCGCGAGGAGCAGTGCGAGCGCGGCCATGCGTGGTCGCAGCACGACGAGCCAATCTCTCTTGGGTTTGTTACGAGCCATCCCCTGCCCCTTCCTGCTCCGACCGATTATAGCATTGATTTCCTGCGGTCGGCAAGGGATGGCCTTGACAAACCGCACAGAATAGTTTATACTTAAACCATCTGGAGGGCGCGGGCTGAAAACCGCGTGAGGTACTATGTCAGGGATACGACACGCCGGGCTGCTCGCTTGGCTGCATCTCATAAAAGTAAATGACAAGATGCAGCGCATGGCGACCGCACAGCTTGCCGCATACGGCCTCACGCTCGCGCAGTTCGATGTGCTGGTGCAGCTGCACCTGGCGCCTGGGATAACCCAGCAAGAGTTGGCGGAGCGGATGCTGGTGAGCAAGGGGAACATCTGCGGGCTGATCGACCGTATAGCCGCGCACGGCTGGGTCGAGCGGGGTTGCCACCCCGAGGACAGGCGTGCGAACCTGCTTAACCTCACTGCTGCCGGCCGCGAACTCATAGAGGAGGCTCTTCCTGCCCACGAAGAGTTCGTCCAGAGGCAGATGGCTGCTCTCTCAGACGGGGATCAGCGTGTCCTGCTCGCGCTCTTGCGCGAACTCGACCGCTCTTTCAGTCGGTGCGAGCATTAGACCCAATTTTTTTTGGGACGGCGGTTTACACAATTACTATCCACATAGAAACTATCAAGGAGATCCAAATGACAACGACAGACACGCAGCAGACGACCAAGTGGACACTCGACAAGAACCACTCGCAGGTCGAGTTCTCGGCGAAGCACATGATGTTCACGACCGTCAGAGGCCGGTTCAACAGCGTTGAGGCCGAAGTGGACTGGAACGAGGCCGACCCCACCAAGTCCTCGGTGGTGGCGACGATCGACGCGAACTCGCTGACGACGTTCAACGACCAGCGCGACACGCATCTCCGATCCGGCGACTTCTTCGAGGTGGAGAAGAACCCGACGATCACCTTCCGCAGTACCCGCATCGAGGCGGCGGGCAAGAATGAGTTCCGCATCACCGGCGACCTGACGGTGCGTGGCGTGACAAAAGAGGTCGCCCTGGCGACGACATACGAGGGACGCGGCGTTGACCCATACGGCAACGTACACGCAGCCTTTGCGGCGCACACGACGATCAACCGCAAGGACTGGGGTCTGACGTGGAACGTCGCCCTCGAGACCGGCGGCGTGCTCGTCGGCGACACGATCAAGATCGACATCGAGGCGGAACTGCTGGAGCAGAAGGCCGCATAGGGCCTCCCGTAAGCGGTCAGCTATCAGCTTTCAGCAAACACCAATGTGCCAATCGCGACCCTGCCGGGTGGCGTTTGGCATATGTTTCTTAGCTGATGGCTGATGGCTGATGGCTGATGGCTGACCGCTTCTTGCGCGCCGGGGCCGGATTCGGGTATAATTACCTAAGATGGCACATTTGTTCGTTAAGCGCGGAGGCGGTTGTGGGTAAGCTGGATAAACTCGACCAGCAGGTGAGGAGCTGCCGGCTCTGTCGGCTCTGCCGCACCCGGCTGAACGGAGTGCCCGGCGACGGCAACCAGGCCGCCGAGGTGATGTTCATCGGCGAAGGGCCGGGCTTCAACGAGGACCGAGAGGGCAAGCCGTTCGTGGGGCCTGCCGGCACCTTCCTCGACGAGCTGCTCGGCCTCGCTGGGCTGCTCCGGCCCGATGTCTATATCACGAACGTCGTCAAATGCCGCCCGCCCCAGAACCGCGATCCGCTGCCCGACGAAATAGACGCCTGCGCGCCTTATTTGGAGCGCCAGATCGCCGTGATTGACCCGCTGCTGATCGTCACGCTGGGCCGCTTCTCGATGGCGCGGTTTTTCCCGAACGATAGGATCAGCAGCGTCCACGGCGAGGCGCGGCAGATGGACGGGCGGGTCGTGATGACGATGTGGCACCCTGCATACGGCCTGCGGAACGACGACGGCAAGCAGAGCCTGCGGGAAGATTTCCGCAAGATCCCCTCTGTGATCGAACAGGCCCGCGAACTTCGCGCCGCCCGCCCCGCGCCGCCCTCGCGCCGCCCCGCCGACCTAAGCGCGCTGGTGGAGCGGGAGCTTTCAGTGGTCAGTGGTCAGTGGTCGGTGGTCAGTAGTCAGGGATCGGGGGTTGGAATTCCGGTGCCTGTGGCTGCTGAGGGGGCGGCTGTGCCTGTGACTGAAGCGCCTGTGGCCTACGATACTGAGGATGAGGTGCCGGTCGCAGATGTCGCTCCGGCTGAGGCTCCGGCTAACGATGCCGAGCAAGCCCCGATGTCCACCGAAAAGCCTACGAAGGCTGGCAAGAAGGGCAAGCCCGAATCGGATTTCGAGCAGCTCAGTCTATTTTCGTGAGCATGATGGGTGAAGATTTAGCCAACAGCAGCGCGGAACCTGCCCGGACCTACCGGCTCTCGCGCGACGCCCGGCGGACGGTGATCGCCCTGCTGGTCGGCGTCGCGCTGATCGCCGTGTACGCGCTCTGGAGCCTCGGCGCGCTGATCACCGGCGGGCTGCAAGGCCCCGAATGGGTGAGCGCGGCGCTGATGCTGGCGATACTCGCGATCAGCCCGGCGGTGGCGTGGAGCCTGCTCGCCGAGTACAACGCGGCGATCCTAACCGACGACCGGGGCTTGACATATCAAACAATCGGCGGGGTCAACCTGCTCTATGACTGGTCGGAGGTGCATACCGGCGTGCCTACGGCGCATGACGAAGCGTCGGTGCTGCACCTCGGCGTTGACCCGCCTGCGCTGGAGCGGATCCGGAACCCGCTGGTCCGCCTTCTGCTGGAGCAGGCGCACGGCGGGCGCGTGCCGCTCTACCCCGGCCTGGCGGATCGCGCGGACCTGCTCGCGGCGATAACGGCGCGGGGGCGAGATTCTTCGCTGCGCTCAGAATGACAGTTCTGCGCTCAGAATGACAATATAACAACGACAATATAGAACGACAGTATAAGCTAGTTAGCTGTAGAAAAGAGTACAAATACATTGACGAATAAGAACGAAAAAGTGCGGATCATTCCGCTGGGGGGACTGGGAGAGGTCGGTAAGAACATGACCCTCCTCGAATATGGGGAAGACATCATCATCGTAGACATCGGTGTGGCGTTCCCCGAAGCCGAACAGCTCGGCATTGACCTGGTGATCCCCGACATAACATACCTCAAGGGCAAAGAGGACCGCGTGCGGGGGATCTTCATCACCCACGGGCACGAAGACCACATCGGCGCGATCCCCTTCATCTACCCTCATATCCCTGCGCCGATCTACGCGACGCGGATCACGCTCGGCCTGATCGAGGTCAAGCTCCGCGAACACAACCTGATGGGCATGGCCGACCTCCGCGAGGTGCAGCCGGGCGACAAGGTGGACCTGGGCGACCTGATCGTGGAATTCTTCCATGTCTGCCACAGTATCCCCGACGCCTGTGGCCTCGGCATACACACGCCGGAAGGCATCGTGATCCACACCGGCGACTTCAAGTTCGACCAAACGCCGGTGGACGGCCACCAGACCGACTTCAACGCGCTCTCGCGCCTCGGCAATGAGGGCGTGCTCTGCCTGCTCTCCGACTGCGTGCATGTCGAAACGCCCGGCTTCACGCCCTCCGAGCGGGAGGTCGCGGTGACGATTGACCGGCTGATCGGCGAAGCGCCGGGCCGGGTGATCATCTCGACCTTCGCCTCGCTGATCACGCGGGTGCAGCAGATCATGGATGTGGCCTACTACCACCACCGCAAGGTCGCGGTGGCCGGGCGGAGCCTGGAGAACAACGTGGCGATGGCTACCGAGCTGGGGTATCTCCACCCGCCGCCTGAGACGATGATCTCGGCGGGCGACGTGAAAGCCTACCCGGATCGCGATGTCGTGATCATCACGACTGGCGCGCAGGGAGAGCCGATGGCCGCCCTCAGCCGCATCGCCAACGGCGACCATCGCTTCATAAGCATCGTGCCCGGAGACACGGTTATCCTCTCCGCAACGCCGATACCCGGCAACGAAAACAGCGTGAACAAGGTGATCAACAGCCTGTTCTACCAGGGCGCGAGCGTGATCTACCCGCCCGCGTACAAAGTCCACGTTTCGGGGCACGCCAGCCAGGAAGAACTCAAGTTGATGCTCAACCTGACGCACCCCCGCTTTGTGGCCCCCATCCACGGCGAGCGCCGCCACCAGGTCCACTACACCCGGCTGGCCGAGCAAATGGGCGTGGAGAGCGAGAACATCTTCCTGCTGGAGAACGGCAGCGTCCTCGAACTTACGGCGGACAGCGCGAAAATCACCGGGCAGGTGCCGGCTGGCGATGTGTTCGTGGACGGCCTCAGCGTCGGCGAGATCGGCGAGGTGGTGCTGCGCGACCGCCAGTTCCTCGGCCGCGACGGTATGCTGATCGTGGTCGTGACGGTGGACAAGGCGACCGGCGCTGTGCTGGCCGGACCCGACCTCGTGACGCGCGGCTTCGTCTACGCGCGCGACTCGGAGGCGCTGCTCGAGCGCACCAAGCTGCGCGTGCTCGAAACGCTGAACGGCCACAGCGCCCCCGCCAACGGCCACAACGCCAACGGCGAACACGCGCACCTGACCGACTGGAGCTTCCTGAACCGCAAGATCAAGCAGGCGGTTAGCGAGTACCTCTACACACAGACGAAGCGGAGGCCGGTGGTGCTGCCGGTCGTCATGGAGTTATGAGTTAGAAAGACGGTTTAATGCCCGCGAACCCGAGCACGCGATCACCTGGGACGAAGAGCGCACCGAACCGCAGCCGGAAGGGGACAGGGGCGGCGAAGCGGTCGCCAGCGCTTGCGCGGAAAAGCAGCCGGGGGCGGGGGCAGTCGGGGCCGCACATCAGCATGGCGATACCGCAGGCATTGCAGCGTGAGATACTCGCGGTGGTGGTCCTCCTGTTCGCGGTGCTGACTGCGATCAGCCTGCGCGGAGGGGACTCCGCGGGCATCCTGAGCGCCTGGGGCGCGGCGCTGACCGCGGTCTTCGGCTGGGCGGCCTGGCTGGCACCGCTCGCCATCGCCGCCGCCGGGGTGATGCTCTTTGTCGCAGGGCTGCTCAAGATCGACCGCCTCCGCTGGGAGATGCCCCTCGGCATCTGCCTGATCCTCGGCGGGGTCGTCGGCCTGGCCGAGTTATCGCTCACCTCCGGGCAGTCGGGCGCGGCCCCCCGGCAGACCGGGGGGATGGTCGGCGAGGCCGTGAGTGGGCTGGTGCAGGGCATCGCCGGGCGGTTCGGCGGCGGGGTGATCCTGCTCGCGCTGATCATCATCGGGGTGATTATGGCGTTCCACCTCTCGATAGGCGACCTGATGCGGCTGCTGGGGCGGGGAGGCGGCGGCCTCATCTCACTATTCACCGCGCAGCCGCCGACCACCGCCAAAGCCGCCTCCCCACCTCCGGTCACGGTCATGCCACAAGCCGCCGCGCCGCGCCTCCCCCGCCCTGCCGCCGAAGACGACGGCCTGCCGCACGACATCCCCCGCATCCTCGGCGGGGCGACTGTTTTTGTGCCTGCCGCGCCTCCGGCTATCGGCGCGCAGGCCAAGCCCGAGAGAGCCAAGCCGCCCGTCGGCGAACCCGCCCCCGCCGTTCAACTCTCCCTACCGACGCCCGGCACCAACGGCATGGTCTGGCGGCTGCCGGAAGTGACACAGCTTGAGAAGGCCGGGGACATCGAGGTGAACGACGGCGACCTGCGGCGCAAGGCGAGCAAGATCGAGGAGGTGCTGGCGACGTTCGGCGTCTCGGCGAAGGTGCCGGAGATCCACCCCGGCCCTGCGGTCACGCAGTTCGCCGTGGTGCCGGGAGAGGGGGTCCGCGTTGCGAAGATCGCCGCGCTGGCGAACGACCTCGCGCTCGCGCTCGAAGCCCCGAGCATACGCATCGAGGCCCCGGTGCCCGGCATGGCCTATGTCGGCGTCGAGGTGCCGAACATCACGCCGGGGCTGGTCGGCCTCCGCAATATCCTCGAAACCGAGAGCTTCAAGCACAACCGCGGCAAGCTGCGAGTTCCCCTCGGCCGCGACACCAACAACCAGCCGGTGATCACCGACCTGGCGAAGCTGCCCCACCTGCTGATCGCGGGGGCGACCGGCTCCGGCAAGAGCGTGGCGATCAACTCGCTGATCGTCTCCTTCCTGATGCAGTACACGCCCGACGAACTACGTATGCTGATGATCGACCCGAAGCGCGTCGAACTAAGCGGCTTCAACGGCATCCCCCACCTGCTCCGCCCGGTCGTCACCGAGATGAAGTCCGAAAAAGACCCCGCATCGAAAGGCCCCCGCCCGCTGACCGCCATCGAAATCCTCAAGTGGCTGCTCTGGGAGATGGAGCGCCGCTACAAGATGTTCGCTCATGGCGGCAAAGACAGCGACGGCATCAGCCGCGGCGTTCGCAACATCGAGCAATACCACGCCGCCGCCCACACCGACCCGATGCTCGCCCCGATGCCCTACATCGTGCTCGTGATTGACGAACTCGCCGACCTCATGCTGAACGCGCCCGAAGATGTCGAGACCTCGATCTGCCGCCTGGCCCAGCTCGCCCGCGCCACCGGCATCCACCTGATCATTGCCACCCAGCGCCCCTCGGTAGATGTCGTGACCGGGCTGATCAAGGCGAACTTCCCCGCCCGCATCGCCTTCGCGGTCACCTCGATGATAGACAGCCGGGTGATCCTCGACACCCCCGGTGCCGAAAAACTGCTCGGCAGGGGCGACGCGCTCTACACCGCCTCCGACGAGTCGAAGCCGATCCGCGTGCAGGGCACGTTTGTTTCGGACAGGGAGACCGAGCGGGTCGTCCAGTTCTGGCGCAAGCAGTTGCCCGAAGCCGCTCACGCCGGGGAGCAGGACGCCGCCCAGCCAAACGCTTCTCAGCAGGTCGGCGGCATCGCCCTCGCGGCCAAGCCGGTGCAGCTTGGAGCCAACGTGCCGATGCCCGACTGGCTTGCCGAGGCCGAGGCCGGAGGCGACAGCGTGGACGAGGACGAGATGCTCAAGAAGGCAATCGTGCTCGTGAAGAAGCACCGCTACGCCAGCACGAGCATGTTGCAGCGCCGCCTCCGCCTCGGCTACAACCGCGCCGAACGCCTGATCGAGAAGATGGAGGAGATGGGCATCGTCGGCCCCCAGGACGGAACCAGCGGGCGCTCCGTGCTGCTCGGCGAGGACGGGGAGAACGGGGATGGGGCGGACACATGAGCCAAACATATGTCGTCGGCGATGTGCATGGCGACTACACTCGACTGGTGGGGCTGCTGAAGCAGGCCCGGCTGGTGGACGAGAGACTGCGCTGGCTGGGCGGCGACAGCGCCCTCTGGTTCATGGGCGACTTTTTCGACCGCGGCGAGGACGGCGTGGCAGCGGTGGATCTGGTGATGCGCCTACAGCGAGAAGCCGCGGCAGCTGGCGGTCGTGTGGGCGCGCTCCTGGGGAATCACGAGCCGCTGATCCTCTCAGCCCTCTGGATGCCTGACGAGCAGACAAGCGGGCTGGCTGGCACCTTCTATGGCGATTGGAAGCTCAACGGCGGCACCGACTCCGACCTACAGCGCCTCACCGCCGCCCATACGGAGTGGATCGTCGGCCTGCCCTCCCTCGCCAGAGAAGGTGACTGGCTCCTCATGCACGCCGACAGCACCGACTACATCAGGTACGGTCGCTCGATAGAAGAGGTGAACCTCGCGCTCAGAGCATTGCTGCTCCGGCGCGACCCCGCCGAGTACAACCGCTTGTTCGGCGAGTTCGGGCGCGAGTTCGGAGACCACCGGCCCGATGGGCACCGCAAAGTAGACCTGGTGTTGCATACATTTGGAGCGGCGCGCCTCGTACACGGCCACACACTCATCAGCAACATGACTCGCCGTCCTCTGCAGAGCGTGACGGAAGCCCTGGTGTACGACGGCGGGCGCTGTGTTGACGTGGACGGTGGGCTAGGAGAGGGCGGCCAGGGCTTCGTCTACAGGCTCCACTCTACTCCACCGACGGTGTCGTCCGCGCCACGCGAGCCGCTCAATCTGCCGACACTGGATCTCGGCCCGTGGACGGAGGGGTTGTCTCTGCGACGGGAAGACATGTATGGCGATGACGAGCGTTAGCGCGTCACCGTCCTGAACCAGAACTCGTTGAACGCGCCTCCGTTCACTCGTGTCACCACTCTTGTCGGCTTCCCACCGGCGTCAACCCTTTGCCGGAGCCATCCGTCCTTGATCTCCACCTTCAAGGGCACTTCAGTGATCTCCACACCTTCATTCCAGCCTAACGCGACGGCACAAGCCAGCGGATCGTGTTGGGCATTGATGGTGTCTTCCGGCAAACCACTGCACGTTTGACCATACCGCGCTTCGTTCTTCTCGTCCTCGGCAAACGCCTCAGCTTGTCTTGCGATGAGCCGGGCCAGTTGCCCCGACTGTCTCAGGGTCGGCAGGTAGGCTCTTCTGAGCGAGGTTTCTGCGGTTATGGAGAGTGGGATGAGCGTGGGGCTTGATCTCTGGAGGACGTATTCTGCCGATTGAACATCAACCTGCACATTGTAGTCCATTTCGTTGACCCACTGAGGGAAGCCTTCCCTGGGAGGGAACAGATAACCGCCCATGAGATAAAGCCTTGCATCGCGCAATATACTGGGAGATCGCTTTTCCAACAGGGCCAGATTCGTGTAGGGTCCAATCGCGGCTATGATCGCGCCTTGCTCGATACTGCGCTCGAGCAGGGAGAGGGCTTGATCGAGCGAGGTCGGGGCTGGCGGTATCGCCTCCGGCCAATAGACGCCCTCGTCGGGGAAGCCGGGCCTAGGGCGATAGCAATCAAGCGAGACGTCTGCGCCGGCCGCGACCGGAATCTCTTCTCGGTCGGCGAGCCTCAAGGCGTACCGGGTATACCCTGCCCGTCTGCCTTGATCGTCGGCGACCGTGGTGACCGCGAGCAGTTCAACATCCGGCCAATTGAGCACCATCGCCAACGCGCACAGGTCGTCAATATCGCCCCCTAAGTCGGTATCGAGATGCAGCTTCAGCACTTCTTTGCCCTCCGTCTCCATTCTACCACAGAGCCAAAGATTGTATAATACCCCATGCACATCTACGCCGAGGCCATCTCCGGCCTGATCGGCTTCGCGCGCGCCGAGTTGGCCGGCCTGAGCGGGCGGATCGAGTTTCTGCCCGAGCAGCAGCCCGATGCGCTCCGCTTCACTTACCGTGGCGACATCCGGTCGCTGCTTGGGCTGCGCTCGGTCGTCGCCGTCTACCTCGCGGAGACCTTTCCCGTGCCGAGGCCGCGCGGGCTGCTCGGCAACCAGCACTTCGCGGGGCTGTCGGCGATGGTCGAGACGGTGCGCCGCCTCCATCCGCCGGGCGCGTTCCGCACACTCCGCTTGAGCGCGGCTGGCGAGGGGTCGGCGGTGATGGCCCGCCTGCGCGACGAGCTGGCTGCCAGCACAAAGCTGCGGGCAATGGGTGAGGAGGCCGACATGCTGCTGCGGCTGAGGCCCGCGCCCGGCGGCTGGGAGGCGCTTGCGCGGATCTCGCCCCGCCCGCTCACCGCGCGGCCCTGGCGTGTCTGCAACATGCCGGGCGCGCTCAATCCAGTCGTCGCCCACGCGATGGCCGCGATGAGCGCGCCCGCACCCGCAGACCGCTACCTGAACCTCGGCTGCGGCTCCGGCACGCTGATGATCGAGTGGCTCGCCGTCGGCCCCGCCCAGCTCGTCGTCGGCTGCGACCTCGACCCGTCTGCCCTCGCCTGCGCCCGCCAAAATCTCGACGCCGCAGGCTGCCCCGGCCTGCCGCTGCTGCGCGCAGACGCCGGGCTGCTCCCCTTCCCTGACGCATCGTTCGACGTGCTGACCGCCGACCTGCCGTTTGGTCGGCTCGTCGGCACCCACGCCGGCAACGAGCAGCTCTACCCGCGCCTGCTCGCCGAGGCCACAAGGGTTGCCGCGCCGGGCGCGCGCCTGCTGCTGGTCACCCACGAGGTGCGCCTGCTCGAGCGGCTGCTCGGCTCGCCGCCTCTCTCCGCCGCCTGGGAGACGGTCGCGGTGCTGCGGGTGAAACTGCCGTTCGGGGCCGGCGGGCTGAACCCACGGATCTATCACCTGCGGCGGATGCCGTGATTCCCTGATAGCCAATGGCCGGAGTCCGCGCTGATACCCCAATGTTTGACATCGGGCCAATCTCTCCTCTATACTTGGGTAATCTACGATGGTGCCTACTTAATGACGACACTCGACACATCTTCCCACAGCCACGCCGAACCGGCGGACCAGACGCCGAACGCGATAGGTCAGGCGTGGGCCGCGCGCGGGGTCTGGCTCGGCCTGCTCGCGCTCGTTGTCGGGGCCGCCGGCGAACAGCTGCTGTTCCATGAGGAACTGCGGGGCCTGGGCATGGCCGTGCTGGTGCTTGCCGTGCTGCTCGGCGTGCTTGCATGGAACGGCGCGCCGGTCGCCACAGGCTTAGACGCCGGCGCAGAACGCCCCTGGCGGCATATCGCCTGGAGGCGGGAGCTGCTGCTACGGCTGGCAGGGATCGCCGGGGCGGTTGGGCTTGCCGTGGGCAGCATCGCCGCGTACATCGCCGCGCCGAACGAGATTTTCGGGCTGCAAGGCCAGCTTTGGCTGGGGAGCATGGGCCTACTGCTGCTGTCGTGCGCCCGCTGGTATCCGCGCGCCCGCCCCGAGACAGCCGTCGGCCCGCCCTGGACTCGCGCCGAGATTGTCCTCTTTGTCGGCCTGCTCGCCCTCAGCCTGGTCACGCGCCTGGCATACCTCGACGAGATCCCCTGGCGCTTCCACTTCGACGAGGGCTACGCCTTCACCGAGATCATGCGCTACTACACCATCCCGACGCTCCCGCTGTTCACGACAACCTGGCACCAGACCGGGCTGCCGAGCCTCCTCTTTTACCCCGAGGCCGGGCTGATGCACATCGTCGGCGTGGGGCTGGCGGGGGTGCGGGTCGGCGTCGCCCTGGTCGGGGCACTGCTGGTGCTGCCGGTCTACGGCATCGCCCGGCTCGCCTGGGGGCGGACCGCTGCGGCGCTTGCCGGCTTCGGCGTCTGCATATCGGCGGCGGCGGTGCATTACAGCCGGATTTCGATCCTGAACATGACGACCGCGTTCTGGTGGGCGGCCTGCTTCTACTTCCTGCTGCGCGGCCTGCGCTCGCGGCGGCCCGGCGATTTCGTCTGGGCGGGGTTGGCGGCGGGCACCAGCATGTACACCTACTACGGCACCCGGCTGCTGCCCTACCTCCTGCTCGCCTTCGCCGCCTACCTCCTGCTGTTCCACTTCCGGGCCACGCGGGAGAGGCTGGGCCACCTGGCGCTTGTCGCGGTAGGCTTCCTGGCCGGCTTCGGGCCACTCCTGGGATACTTCCAGCAGCACCCCGGCGTCTGGTCAGCTCGCGGCCTAAGCGACCTGAACGTGCCAGCGTCTATCCCGACCACCTGGGACGGCATCGTGGCCGACTGGAACGTGCTGGCTCCTCTCGCCTTGAAGAACCTCCTCGGCTTCAGCGTCTTGCCCGGCCAGGATAACGTCTACTTCGCGCCCCTGCTGCTCGCCCCCGAGGCGGTGCTGCTCACGCTCGGCGTGGGCCTGCTGATCCGGCGCTGGCGGCAGCCTGCCTCCTTCCTGATCTTGCTGACCGGTTTCGGCGTGCTGTTCGTCGCCACACTGCTCGAGTACCCCACGACCCCGAACTTCGCGCACTGGGCACCGGCCTTCCCGGTCTTCTATCTAACGCTCGCACTGCCCCTCGCGCTTCTCCTCGGTGCCTTCCGCAGGCTCGACCGGCGCGTATGGGTCGTCGGCTGCCTGCTGCTCGCCGCCGGCCTCGTCTGGGACGCCGGGGCGAACGCCTACGGCTATCTTGTCGAGTACCCGCCGAAGGTGCCGCCAGACCACGAATTGGAAGCCGTGCAGGGCCGCTTCATCGAGAGCGTCGGCCCGAACACCCGCGTCTTCATCATCGGCCCCACATGGCAGGGCCTATACCCCGATGTCGCCGCGATGATGGGGCCGCACACCGAGGCGAACAACCTCTGGGATGTCGCCGACAGCTTGGGGGTGCCGCCCGACCCCTCGCGCGCCGTCGCCTTCGTCTTCTACAATGACCAGGAGCAGAACATCCCCATCTTCCAGGCCCGCTACCCCGGCGGCAAACTCGTCGTCCTGATAACTCCCAGCGGCAGCCAAACCGCAACCGCCTACATCGTTCCCCCCGCACCGGCAAACCCGCCGACGCAGTAATAAAGTGCTTATCACGCACTCCGCACTCAAAAATAGTTCCGCCCCTTCCAGCCCATGCCGCGCCCGCTCAGGTAGCGCCACGCCGACCAGAGCATCATGCCGTCGCCGAGCAGCACCGCCAGGGGGTAGGCGAAGCCGTAGAGAGGGCTGATGCCCAGCGAGTGGTCGAGCACGCCCCGCAGAGCCAGCATCGGCACCACCTGCGCCAGCGAGTGCTCCAGCCGCCGCCGCGCCGCCCCGTTCCGTGCGCGGGCAAGCGCAAATGCAGCCAGCCCCAGGCGGAGCGGCGGCAGCGACCCGTACCAGGTCAGGGCCGCCGCCACGAGCGCGACCCGACCCAGGCTGCGGCCCGAAGCCGGGAAGAGCGTCTTGCTGAAGCCGCTCCAGAGTTCGCCGAAGCCCGCGTAGACCCGCGCCCGCAGTATCTCCCGGCCCTGCGCCATCAGCAGCCGGTAGCCCGCCGCCTTCACCCTGCCCGCCAGCGCCCAGTCCTCGGCGACCTCGCCGCGCACCGCCGCCTGCCCGCCCACGCCGTCGTAGGCCGCGCGGCGCACCAGCATGAACTGCCCGTTGGCCGCCGCCGCCCGCCCGCCCGGGTCGTTCACCTGGGCCATCGTGCCGACGAGCAGGCTGTATAGCTCCCCGGCGTGGGGCACGAGCAGCTTCTCCCAGAAGGAGCCGAGTTCGAGCAGAGGCAGCAGCGTCAGCAGGTCAGCACCCTGTTGCAGCGCGTAGGCCAGCGCCGAGGCGAGCGCGGCGGGGTCGAGGCGCATGTCGGCGTCGAGCGTCAGCAGCCATTCGGCGCGTGGGTCGGCGGCCGAGACGCCCTGTTGCAGCGCCCAGTTCTTGCCGGTCCAACCGGTCGGCAACGGCCCACCGCTCACGACACGGAGGCGTGGATCTGATGCCGCCGGCCCCGACAGGATCTCGCCCGTGCCGTCGGTCGAGCCGTCGTCAACCGCGATCACCTCGAACGCCGGGTAGCTCTGCGCGAGCAGCCCCGTGATGCAGCCTGCCGCGTTCGCCGCCTCGTCCCGCATCGGCACCACCACACTGACGAAAGGCGCGGCCACACCCAGAGGCCAGGCCCTCGCCCGCACCTCCGGCCCCGCGCGGGCGTTCCGCACCAGGCCCACCGCCACGCCGACCGTCACCCCGTTGACGAAGAGCGTCTGCCAAGCGTCGCGACTGCTTACCTTGGCGGCCCGCAACTCGCCGGAGGGTTGACGATGCTCAGGTAGACGATCTTGGAGATCTGCCCCCGCGTCGCGTTGTTGTACGGGCGGAACGTACCGTCCGAGTAGCCGCTTACGATGCCGTGGCAGACCGCCGTCTCGATCACCGTGTAGAACGTCGAGCCGCGCGGCACATCGGTGAACGTCGGCACGGCCGGGTTGTAGAGCGCCCAGCCCGCCGCGATCACATCTATCTTCGACAACTGGCCCCGCGTCACGCTGTTATACGGCAGGAAGTAGGGCCGATTTATGCTGTCGCACGGCCCCGCCGGTGCCGCGCCGCACCGGTAGCCGCTTACGATGCCGTCAGCCGCCGCCGTCTCGACCACCGGGAAGAACGGGTTGCTCGGCGGCACATCGGTGAATGTGTGTGCCCCGCCACCCGGCGTTGTGATAGGCTTGTTGAAGCCGAGCACCACGATCTTGACCATCTGTGAGCGTGTAGTCGTGTTGTACGGACGGAACGTGCCGTCGTTGTACCCGCTGACCACCCCGTGGCAGTAGAGGTATGTCACCGACGTGTAGAAGTAGTCGCTCGGATGCACGTCGGAGAAGGTGATCACGCACACGGTGGCTGTGGCAGTCGGAGTTTCAGTTGGGGCTGGCGGCCTGGTGGCGGTCGGCGTGGGGCCGGGCGGCTGCGTCGGCGTGGCGGTTGCTATCGGAGGTTGGGTTGGAGTGTCCGTCGGTGTGGTGACGGCCGGCTGGGTTGGAGTCGGCGAGATGCCGGGCGACCGGGTGGCCGTCACGCTCGGCGGCACAACTGTAGCCGTTGCGCTCGGCAGGACAGTCGCAGGGAGTGGCGTTGCCGTCACGCTCGGCAAGACGGTAGCCGGGAGCGGTGTCACGGTTGCGCTTGGCAGGACGGTCGCGGGCGGTTGCGTCACAGTGGGGCTGGGAAGCACCGTCGCGGGGAGCGGCGTGATGGTTGGCGTGGGCAGGACAGTCGCGGGGAGTGGTGTCACGGTTGGGCTGGGAAGCACAGTAGCTGGCAGCGGCGTCACGGTTGGGCTGGGAAGCACGGTAGCGGGGAGCGGGGTCGCGCTCGCGGTCATCGTCGCGGTCGGCGGCACTGCCGTCGCAGTGGCTGTCACGCTCGGAGGCGCTGCTGTCGCCGTCACCGTCACGGTCGGCGGCTGCGGCGTGACCGTGACGGTGGCTGTCGCTCCCCCCGGAGTGGGGGTCGCGGTGCCGTTGCCGTTGCAGTCGAACACAAGGTCGTCGAAATAGATCGTTGCGGGGTTGCCGTCTGAGGTGTAGAAGACGGCTTTATAACGCGCCGAGAGCGTGTTCGCCGGAGCGGTCATGTTCATGGTGACGTATTGCCAGTTCGGGCCGTTGTTGCCGAGGAACATGTCGGCGTTAGTGCCCGAGCAGGTGCCAGGCGTCGTACATGGATACCATGTGATCCTGATCCGCGCCGACTGTATATTCGTGGCGCTACGCAGCACCGCCGCGCCGACGTAATAGCTTGCCCCTGCCACAATATTCGTCATGTCTTGCTGGATGCCCTGCGAGCCGCCGTTGCCTGCGGTGAACACGCTGGTCACCGAGATCGCGTACATCCCACCGTTCACCGGCGTGGTCACTACCGTGGCCGTGATGCCAGGAGTGGTCGTCGCCCAGGGTGCCATGCTCCCTGTCTCGAAATCGCCGTTGAGCAGGTAGTTGCATGCCGGAGTCTGGATCGGGGTCGGCGTGACGGTCTGGGTCGGAGTGAAGGTCGGCCCGCCGGGGGTCACGGTCGCTGTGGCCGTCGGCCCGCCGGGTGTGACCGTGGCGGTCGCTGTGCCGAGCACGGGGGTGAACGTCGGCGTTGCGGTCGTCGTGCATGGACCGACATATCCCACGCTCCAGTCGTAGTCGAACACATCCTTGAAGTACTGGTAGCCGGCGTTCGACGTGATCTGGAGGCCGATCTCTCGGTTGTTCTTCGATGCGTTCTCCGAGCCGTTGATGCTCGTCGTATGCACCGTGCCGATGCCGCCGTGCCGCACCAGCACTAACTTGTTGTGGATCTCCCCGCCGGAGGGTGCGCCCATCTTCGCCTGCAAGTTCGCCAGGCCCATCCCGTTCACGTAGGCCACGGTCGCCACATTGTGCGTCGGGCTGCAATTGTTGTAGTCGAAGAAGGAGTCGAGCATGATCCGCACGTTCGCCCCACGCCGCGCCGCCGCGATATACGCTTCGAGGCGCGGGTTCGGGCCGACCGTCGGGCTGGTCTGCCAGTACGTCCGCTCATACTGCTGCTCGACCTCCACCTCGTCTCCTGCCCCCGCCGAGTTCACCAGCCCCAGTAGGCTGTCCTGGTCGCGCAGTTCGTTGTCCGGCGACTGCACGATCTCGATCCGCTCGGTCTCGGTCACCACCAGCGGCGTCGGCTTCACAGGCTGATAGGAAGTGTAGTCGGGGCTGTTCAGCGTCGGCGTGAACGTCGGCCCCGGAGTGCCGAAGCCCGGGGCGGTGTTCCATCGCACCAGGTCCAAATACTTGCCGGGCTGGAAGTCGAAGTTCCGCAGCCGCTTCGCGTAGGCCACCGTCTGGGGCGCGTTCGTGATCACGAACGACCCACGGTTGCCGTAGGTGCCGTTCGCCTTCGGATCATTCGGCATCCCGCTCAGGGAGAAGTTCTCCGAGCCGGTAGCCAGCCAGGTGTCGTCCACGATCATGAACTTCGCGTGGGTGTTGTTGTAGCGGTACTCGTCGTTGCCGGTGGCCGGGGTGCCGCTGAAGAAGTAAACCGGGATGCCTGCCCCCTCCCACTGCTGCGCGCTCCATAGCGTCTCATCGTCGGGCAGCTGATTGCAGCAGGGGTTGCCGTCTATCACGATGCTCACGTTCACACCCCGGTTGTGGGCCGCGATGATGTCGAAGACAAGCGGCGCGGCGTGCCATTCGTATGTCTCGATCGATATCGACTGCGTGGCTTGGATCAGCAGGTTATGCACCGGGTCGAAGGTGTTGTCGGGCGCGACCATGAACTCGGTCGTCACGTTTGCCTCGGTATAGACCTTCGTGAAGAACATGTCCTCGTTCGCTGGGTCGGTCAGCGCCCAGCCGGGCCGTAGTAGCTTCTTGCCGTTGATGTCGTCGTTTTCGCGGCCCGGCGTCGGCGTGCCGCCCGCCGGGTCGTTATCCTGCGCCCAGTCGTCCTTCGTGTCGGTGTCGGTCACCGGCCTCTCCGTCGCCTGGTCGAGCTTGCGGTAGAAGATCAGCCCGTCCGCCGTCACCGGGAAGAACGTATAGTACTGCACCGCCTGTCCGCTCCAGCCGGGCGTGCCTGTGTTGCCGGTGCCGTAGACCAGCGTATCCTGACCGGCGCTCGTGTTGTCGAGCAGTTGGACCGACCCGCCGGTGTTGGCGAACGTGTAGCCTGCGGTCGCGCTCGCCTGGGGCACCGCCGGGTCGGTGTCCGCGCCGTACTCATAGTCGGGGTTGAAGCCGAAGTAGGTTCGGAAGCCGCTCGCCGTGTCCGCGATCCAGATCTTGCCGCCCGCCGGGATTGTCGCGGTCATCGGCAGCGTGATCAGGCCGCCGGTCTCGTTCTGTATCTGCCAGCCGCCGACGCTCGCGGTCGCGGTGCCGGTGTTGATCAGCCGCACCGCCTCGTCGGGCTGTGGCGTCGCCGTCGTAAGCCCATATGCATAGAGCATGTACAGCTTGACGGTACCGCCCCCCACCGGTGGGGGCGTCGCCGTTGGCGTGCTGGTCGGGCCGCCGGGTGTAACGGTCGCGGTCGCGGTGCTGGTCGGGCCGGCCGGCGTCGGCGTGCTCACCGTCCCGCAGATGTTCGCCGGAGACGCGCTGTTGCGGGGCGTCGGCGTCGCGGCGGTGAAGTCGGCGGCGTTGTTGTCGGTGTCGGTGCAGCCGCCGCCGTTGCGGATGTCCGCAGTGGTGTTGCTCGGCGGCGGCGCGGGGCTGAACTCGGAGCAGGTCGCCGAGAGGCCGTAGCCCACGAAATCAACAATGTTCGCGCCGCTCGGGCAAGTGCCGGAGAGCTGGATGTTGTTGTTCACCAGCGCGACCTTCCCTGTCGTCGCGCTCATGTTGATGCCGCCGATAACGTCCGGTGTCGGCAGCGGCTGCCCAACCGCCCCGCCCGACGCCTCTTGCACAAGCAGATACCGCCACGGCTGTATCGTGATCGTGCCGGTCAGCGTAGTCACCTGCCAGACATTGCTGGTCGCCGGAGCGTACTGCACCGACCAGTTGTTCATCGTGACCGGCGTGTTGCTCAGGTTGAACACCTCGATGAAGTCGTTCGTATACGTCGCGCCACTGTTCCCGCCGCCCCCGTAGACCTGGCTCACCACCAGCGACGTGGACCCGACGTGGGGCGCGGCCCCCGCCCCGCCGCCCTGCCCCACCGCATGAGCCGCCGATATAGGCCGCTCCGGCCCCCCCGTCACGATCAGCGCAAGCAGCACTACACACAGCCCCATCACTGCCGCCGGGATGATAAACCTGCGTTGCTGTTTCGCGGTACCTGTCACGTACATGCGCGTTAGCTCCTTCGTTCTTTTCGTGTTTTTTCGTGGATCGGCTTTTTGACCCTATCGACCCCCAGATTATAGCACAGGAAGTTTAACTGCGTGTTAAGGTTTCGGGCGCATGGGTTCTCCTCTTCAACCGGTCAGGAAGGCCCGCAGCCGGTCCAGCCCCGTGGTGACGATCTGTTGCCAGCGATCCCGCACGTATATGTCGTCTTGCAGGCCGATGTCCCAGACCAGGTTCTGAATGCGCCGCAGTTGGGTGAGTGTGGTCAGAACGGTTCCGGGGTCTGGCGGCAGGGGCCGGGTGGCCCCGTAGCCGGCCTGCTGGCCGGCTCGCAGCGCGGGAAAGCCTGGGTAATGCTCCACCTCAAAGGTGGTGACGGCCAGGTCATAGAGGAACGGGGCGTAGCCACAGTCGTCAAAGTCGAGCAGGTGGACCTGCCCGTGATGGAACAGGTAATTCCACTGGTGCAGGTCCGAGTGGATCAGCCCGTAGGCGTCGGGGCCGTGGCCTAATCCGTCCAGCGTGGCGGCTATGCGGTCCAGAGCGGCTTCGACCAGTGCCACGTCGCCCGGCGGGCGCACCCCTGCCACCAGCGGCACCACGGCGGCCCGCGGGGCGGGAATGTCGTCAATCCGTGGGCGGGTGAAGCCGGGCGGCGGCTGGAAGCCCTGCGCGTGGTCCTGCAACTGGGCCGTGAGCCGGCCCACCTGCTCCAGGTGGCGAGGCATCAGCCCGGCCTGCACAAAGCGGCCCGGCACCCAGCGAAACAGCGCGCAGATGCGCGGCTCGGGCACGCCGGGCGCGCCGGCCACCGTCAGCAGCGCACCCCGCTGGTGTGTACTGGGTCGGGGACGACCAACTCCGTATCGCGGTTCAGCGCCACCAGCCAGGCCAGTTCCGACTGCACCTCGGCCACGGTACTCTTGCCCGGCCGCGTGATTCGCAAGGCATAGCGGTTGCCCCGGCGTCGGTCACCTGGAACGTCGTGTTGAAGGCGTGGACCAGCGGAGCGAGGCGCGCCCCCGGCAGGTCGTACTCGGCCAGGGCTGCTGCGGCGAGCCGTTTCAGGCGGCCCACCTGCGCCCGGTGGCTCAACCCGGTAAACGATTCCATCACGTTTCGTTAACCAAGAAACTCGATCTCCTCCCCCGCGCCCGCCGCCAGCGCCTTGCGGTAGGCCAGCGCCCCCGCCGCCACGTCTTCGAGGCCGATGCCCAGCGACTTGAACACCGTGATCTCCTCGTCGTCGTTCCGCCCAGCGATCTGCCCGCAGACTATCTGCCGCAGCTCGACCAGCTTCTCCCAGTAGAGCATCCCCCGCTCCCACGGGCCGATTAGGTCGCTCGCCTCCAGCCGCGCCTGCTCCGCCGAATCGACCGCGACACGCCCCGCCCGCCGTATGATCTCGTCGTCCAGCTCCCGCCGCATCAGCATGTTCGCGCCCGCCGCGTTGATATGCGTGCCCGACGCGATCCACTCCGCCTGTAGCACCGGCTCCCGCGCCGTAGTCGCCGTCACCACTATGTCGGCCCCGCCGGCCGCCTCCTCCGCCGACCCCACCGCCTCCGCAGCGATGCCGAGCGCCCCGCCGACCTCTGCGGCGAACGCCTCCCGCTTCGCCTGCGTCGGGCTATAGACCCGCAGCCTCCCCACCGGGCGCACCGCGCAGACCGCTTCGATCTGCGTCCGCGCCTGGAACCCCGCGCCGATGCAGCCGAGCGTGATCGGTGCTGCCGAGCCTCCCGCCCGCGCCATGTAGCGCGTCGCCACGCCGCTCGCCGCGCCGGTACGCAACTGCCCCAGCCTGTCCGCCTCGATCAGCGCGAGCAGCCGCCCGTCGTCGCTGCCGTAGAGCGCTACCATGAAGCGTGTCTTTGGCCGGAAGCCGGTATACGCCTTGAAGCCGAGCACCCCCTGCCCCGGCAGCGCAGCCCCCAGCATGTGCAGCGTTCCGCCGCCGGGCGCGCGCACCCTCCGACGCGTCTCGTTCGTCGCCTCCCCTGCCCCCTGCTCCCGAAACGCCCCGTCCAGCGCCTCGATCACCTCCTCCATCGTCACAAGCCGCTCAACGTCGGCCTCCCGCACTATCAGCGCCATGTCGTTCCCCTCCAGTGAGACTGCTTCTAGTCTTCTATGCCACGACCAGTAACCACGAAGTGATCTAGAGAGCCCCTAGTCAACAACCTCCACATTTCAGTTTCTAGAGAGCTGTCCGGGAACACCTCAATTATAAACCCTTGCGTTAGAGCAATACGGATGCTGCCCACGTCATCTGATTCAACCGACTCGACTACCGGTTGCGACCCCGACCATCCAGCCAGCAAGCCGGCTACTCGTTGATCACGCTGCGTGCTCTCTGCTTCTGCCCAATCAAAGTTCTCATCCACTACACGTGGGTCGCCGGCGGGATAGTAAAGGTCACCAGAACCTACTATAATGCCTTGGGGTCCAACGATTCGCCACGTACACTGGATATGGAGCGCATACTCGCCCCGCTTCCCAGAGCCATATCTACCGCTGACGACTTCAAGCTCGCCGAATTGAAACATCTCCATGTTTACTGCTCGGTATGCAGCTGATAAGCTAGCCCCGACCAATACCCCAAGTGCGTTTTCGACCTCTGTTTTCATGCTTGCAAACCCCCTTCCCCGCGGTCAGCGGTCGGTAGGCGACCGTTCTCGGGCTAGGGGCAGGTTTCAAACTCGCGACCTTGCACCCACCGCCCCTTCCGTGTATAGTTACCCCAAACAACTCGCCCACCGCCAACTGTCTATCGCTCGTGGACGGCCCATCCCTTGCCGACAAGCATCGTAATTCATAACTCAAAACTCAAAACTCAAAACTCGTCCGTCCACTGACCACTACGTATGCAAACCCCCCGCACCCTCATTTACCTCGCCCTGGTGGCCGCGCTCGGTCTCTCTCTGCTCCCGCTTGGCCCCGCCACCCACGGCTCCGGCGCGACCCTCTACTTCGCCGGCACGAACTACATCGTCACCGGCCGCTTCCGAGACGTCTGGCTCGGCACCCACACCTACTCCGAGGGCATCGCAATCAACGGCCTGCCGATCAGCGACCTCCACGACGAGGTGAACCCCGACGACGGCAAGACATATCAAGTCCAGTGGTTCGAGCGCGCCCGCTTCGAGCTTCACCCCGGCGCGAATCCCCCGAACGATGTGCTCCTCGGCCTCCTCGGCAAGGACGCAGTCTGGGCAACCCGCCGCACTGAGCCGCCATTCCAGCCGGTGCCCCAGCCGCCGGGTGTCGGCCCCGACCTTGCCTGGGCTTCAAGCACGCACCATACCATCCGCGGGCCGTTCCTACAGTTCTGGACCAAGTACGGCGGCCAGGCGCAGTTCGGCAGCCCCCTCTCCGAACCCTTCAACGAGACCCTCGAAGGCAAGCCATACCTGGTGCAGTACTTCGAGCGCAGCCGCTTCGAGTTTCACCCCGGCCTCGCCCCCGAATACGGCGGCGTCATACTCGGCACCCTCGGCAGCCTTCAATACCAGGCACGCTTCGGCACGCCCACGCCGGCACACTAGAGCCTCCAACCGCCTCTCACAACAAAGCGCCCACTCCCGATGAGTTAGGTGGTGGGTGCGCGGCTCAGGTTAAGCTGGTGTCAGTTGGATCAAACAGCGAGTGCGTAGCTATTTGATCTGCGAAGCCTGCTCTTTCTATCATGGAGCAGATAGGGGTTCTGGGTTGTCTTCCACACTCTCGGCAAAATACCCGGGTACTGATTTACACCGAAAGCTGAGTTCAGAGGGTGTAGCAGGGCGACCGAAGACGACCGATAGCACAATTGGAGAAACATTTCCCCTATAAGGACCGACTAGCTGAACTTGGTCGGACAGCAGATGGTAGACGAAGATGGTGCACACGGAAGGAGGACAGCCTTGACACCCGAGGGAGCCTCTTTGTGTGTCTGAGATCCAGGAGAAATCGGCAGCGTGGCCGTACAGTGGATACCAACCATAGAAATATCCCTGCTTCTGTGCCAATTGCGTACCGAGCAGCCCCAGCAGCACCTCGTATGGAGTGCCTGCGTTCTCAGGGTGCAGCTCGAAGCGGCTGCGCTCGAAGTACTGCACAGTGTAGCTCTTGCCGTCAGTCGGGTTAGTTTCCTGGATAGGCTCGGTAATAGGGTAGCCGTGTACGAACAGACCGCCGTGGCTCTGCCAGAGCTTCTTGAAGCTGCCGCTCAGGGTGTGGCCGGTCGGCTCGAAGTAGAGCGCGGCGGGGTCGGAGGGGCGAGGGGCAGGTGGGTCGGCAGGGTGGAAGAAGAGGCCGAGCGTGCCGAGCAGCACGGCATAGGGGCCGCCTGCGTTTTCGGGGTGGTACTCGAAGCGGTTGCGCTCGAAGTATTGGACTTGTAGCTGCTCGTTTTTCCGGTCGCTCGCATCGAAAAACTCCTCGGTGAGGGGGTAGCCGAACTGAGCGAGGCCGCCGTAGCGCGTCCAGTAGTCGAGGAAGGCACCGCGCAGGGTATGGCCGGTGGCGGGGAACCACTGCACGCCTGGCTGGTGAGGGTCAGGCACCGGGTCGGTCAGCAGGCGCGGCGGGGTGTCCTGGCGCGGAGGAACGGCGCTAGCGCCCGGAGAGAGTGGGGCGAGTAGCAATAGCAGAAGCAACGCAAGGGCGAGGCGATGTGCGGTGTGAGCCATCTTTAACAGCCTCCTTTCAAGGCTGTAGGGTAAAATCCATCCGCGATAGCGATATTATACAGCAACACCGAACAAAATGCAGGTAGCAATTTGCCTCGGATGTGCTATACTGGGGCATGTCTGCAAACAAAGCAGACCGAACGTTTGCATACTAAGACAGGAACAAACAACAGTGGACGCAGACGGAGGCAACTCATGCACGCGCAAGCATACTATCACCACGGCATCATCGCCCACATCGCCGCCGCCCTCGAGGAATACCTCTGGCTCACCTCTCAGGTGCCCGAAGACCGCCTCGACACCCTCCTGCCGCCCGACGGCCTCAGCCTCCGCGACACCCTGATCAACCTCGGCCGCGACTTCGATATGCTTGCCTACCCACAGATCCTCGCCCTCCTCGACGGCAATCCACCGCCCCCGCTCCCATCCGACGACGACCTGGCCGCGACCCGCCGCTCCTGGGCCGCTGCCGACCTCATGCTCGCCATGAAGCAGATCCGCTACCGCTTCCAGGCCGTCGAGGCCCGCCTCGCCGCCGCCCCGCCCGAAGCCTGGTTCACCGCCGACTCCGGACCCACCCCGCTCGCCCTCGCCTGTTTCGCGCTCTGGAAAATCTTGCTCTCCCATCTGACAGCTTTAGCAACTGCTATTCTACAGCAAAATACCGACTAAAGCTGAACCCCGCCTACTCCGAAAGACCGATACGCCTCCGCCTTTAGATGGATCTTTCGCGGAATCCGCTCCCCGAACCCCTGAATCTGGCAGTAAATGCCCCTCGAAATGGATATTAAAAGTGAGAGGGTAAAAATAGCGGCCGATCCGGCCCGATTCACCCCTCGCGTTTGACGTTTCGAGTTTCGCTCAACCAGGAGGGTAGGACGATGGATGACGCAGCTTTAGGAATACACGATGAGCCGCAGGGCGGTGAGAGCGCCACGCGGGGGGCCGACGCCGGACCCGACTTCTCCGCCGCGCCGCACGGCTACAACGACTGGCGCGACAGCCCGCAACTCCCGCGCTCCGGCTTCTACAGCCGCCGCGACCAGCCGGTGAGCCTCCTCGTGGTACACCATACCGCGAGCGACGCCGATGATATATTCTTCGACAACCGCTACCACACCCAGATGAAGGACTGGAACGAGCCGCCCAACCGCCCCGGCGTCCCGATGCTCCACGCGCCCCACATCGCCTACCACTTCTACATTGACCGCAGCGGCCTACTCACCGCCTGCAACTACCTCTGGGAGAAGTCGTGGCACGTCACCAACGCCAACGACAAGGGCGTCGGCATCGTCTGCCAGGGCGACTTCCAGTCCGCCCACGGCCCCACCGACGCCCAGCGCGAGACGCTACAGTGGCTGATCGGCAGGCTGATGGCCTTCTTCGGCCTCGACCGCAACTCCGTCTGGGGCCACGGCGAACTGCGGCAATACGGAAACTCGACCACCTGCCCCGGCAAGAATTTCCTGCCGGCCGTCCAGGCGTTCCGCAACGGCCAGGACTTCTGGGCCACCCCCGGCGGCGACCCGACGACCATCCGCTGGCAGGTGATCGACTCCATCGGCATAACCGTTGGCCGCTACAACGTCACGAGCAACGCAGCCGCCTCCGCAGAGCAGTCGAACGGCGTCGGCATCTACACCCCCGAGGGCCGGATCCGCCTCGACTTCCGGGGCGCGCAAAACGCCAACCCCAACCCTCCCGCCAAGTGGCGCATCTGCGACCCCGCAGCCAACCACGTCGGCCTCTACAACCAGACCGCCAACGCCGCCGACCACGCCGAGCGCATCAAGGGCTACGCCCTCTACCTCTACGATAGCCCCGACGGCACCGTCCGTATGGACTTCCGCTAACCGTTCATCAGTTCGCGCCAGGCACGAAACCTGATAATTTCGCCCGGCCCTGCCTACAACCGCGTTTCCCTTCATCACCAGATCGCAGGCACGGATTATCAGAAACAGCCGAGCGGGAGGCCCTCGACTGTGGGAGAGTCGCTCCGCGCTCGATGCACTTACCCCTGTGGGAGAGTCGCTCCGCGCTCGACATACTTGACGCCAGTTGCGACTCATCGAGGGCAGAGCCGCTCTCCCACAGACACTTTTGCCTGACGAGGCTTGACAGCCTCTCACGCCTGTGCTATATATCCTTGAAAATTGATACTACCTGTGATATGATGGATAAACAAAAGCTGCGGAAACTAAAGAGGCGACTTGCAGAGTTGCGTAATCGCTCTGCGAGCATCAAGAGTGATGAGCTTGAGAGATTCGCGCAGCAGTTGGGTCCTGAGCGGAGGCGTCAGCGTACAAATGAGCCAACCTTCATTAGCCTCCTCTTGCCGAATAGTAGACCGATTAGTATCCCCGACCACCCAGGCACCTTGAAAAAGTTTACAGCGGAAAACATTCTCGATGCATTCGAGCAAGATATCTTTGCCCTTGAGGAAGAACTAGAATATGATAAGGGAACAGATGACTAAGCAAGAACCGAAAGCCTATCTGAAGGAACCATATTCCAGGATTCTCGTGCCTAATGAGGATCAGACATTCTCGGCGGAGATCCTGGAGTTCCCAGGCTGTTTCGCGGAAGGCGAAACAGCCGACGAAGCAATCCGGAATCTGGAGGCAGCTGCCGAAGCCTGGATTGAGGCGTCGCTGGCACAGGGGCTGGAGATCCCCGAACCTGCGATGAATCAAGGATACGGTGGAAAGATCGCCCTTCGATTGCCCAGGAGTCTTCACCGTCAAGCCGCCCGGATGGCTGCGCGCGACGGCACTAGCCTAAATCAGTTCCTGGTAACTGCGGTAGCGGCAAGGCTGGGTGCGGAAGATCTCTACACCCGCTTGGCAGAAAGGTATGAGCAGCGTTTCGCCGATGCGGTCGGAGTTATGCCTGCTACAATCCTTCCAGAGACTGCTATAAGACACGCCCACGCCCGGGGACGCGGCTAGGTCAAGTAAGCACAGCTAACCCGTCACCCGGGCCTATACGGCACGGCTCCACCCGCGTACCGCCGCCGTCCAGTCGGCCCATTCCACTGACCACTGACCACCAACTACCAACCACTCGGTAAGACACGGCCCCGCCCGTGGACCTCCGGAGTGCGGAGTGCGGAGTGCGGAGTGCGGATAGCTGACCGATGTCACTAACAACTAACCACCAACCACTCGCCAAAGCTGCCTGCCCAGCAGCCCCAGCAGCAAATCGAACGGCGGCCTGTTCTCCGGGTGCAGCTCGAAGCGTGTGCGCTCGAAGTACTGCACCGTGTACGGCTTGCCGTCCGTCGGGCTGACCTCCGTGAACGGCTCACTAATCGGGTAGCCGTAGACCGCGATCCCGCCGGTCGTCCGCCAGTATTCGAGGAAGCGCCCGCTCAGGCTGTGGCCTGTCTCCGGCACATAGCGGCGGTCGGGCGTGCCCGCGAAGGCCGCGACGGTCGGGAAGACCCGCCCCGCCGTCACCTGTCGGCCCAGCAGCCCCAGCAGCACGTCGAACGGCGGCCTGTTCTCCGGGTGCCATTCGAAGCGTGTGCGCTCGAACCACTGCACCACGTAGAACTTGCCGTCGGTCTGGCTGACTTCCAGCCGCTCCCCGGTGATCGGGTAGCCGAAGGCCGCCAGCCCGCCGTGCGCCTGCCAGAAGCCGCTGAACCGGCTGCTCACGCGGAAGCCGGTGGGCGAACGCGCGTCGAGCGCCGGGTCGAGCGCCTCGCCGGTCGCCTCTTTGACCACAAAGACTGGGCTGGACGTGACCCTGACCTGCACATGCCCGCCGGCCGCAACCACTTCGGTGCTGCTGCCGTCGAGCGACAAGATCCGCGAGTTCGGCGTGCCCACCGTCAGCTCGACCGTCTGCGGCGGCACGCCCTCCGGCGTCCAGAGCACATTCACCGTGCCGCCGGGCGTCGTGAAGAGCGCCTGGTAGCGGTCGAACTCCGGCTGCCAACGGTTCGGCACCGAGTGCTGGAGCGGGCCGATGCCCGCGTACTGCCCTTCGCCGAGCAGCCCCGCCATCGTCTTGTAGGCATAGAACGCCGGGCGCGGGCTGAGGTCGTTCCGCAGCACGCTCATGCTGCCCCAGACATTGTCCGGCCCGTTGTTGAACTTGTCCTTCATCTGGAAGTAGTCGAAGTGCTCCGCGCCGTTCTCTAGCGCCAGCATATACCGCCGCACCAGCCGCGTCGCCTGGGTCGCCTCGTCGGTGCCGTTGTTGTTACAGGGGTTGCAAACGCTCTGCCCGTCCTCCGTGATCCAGACCGGCATATCGCCCCGCCCGTGCCGCGCCAGCCACGCCCGCGCCTGCGTGAGCCGCCAGGGCAGGTTCTGCACGACAGTCACCGGCGAGGTGTCCTCGGGCTGCCGGTCGTTCATAAACGTATGTATCCCGAGCATATCGAAGTTCAGATGCCCGCCGCTCGCCGCGACAACCTTTTCGAGGAAGGCCAGCCCCTCGTTGTTCTGATCATGCACGAAGACCGAGCCGACCATCACCCGCGCATCGGGGTCCGCCCGCTTCACCGCGGTGTAGCCCTGGTAGAGCAGCGCCGCATAAGCCGCCGGGTCGGCGTGGGGCAGCCAGGTGCCGTCCTTGTCCGGCTCGTTCCACAGCTCCCAGACGCCCACCTTGTCGTGCCACCGCCTCACCGCCGCCTCCACGAACGCCCCGTATGTCTTCGGGTCCGTCGGCGGATACCAGTACCACCCCGCCTCGCTCTGGCTGTGCCCCGACGCCCAGTCCGGCGTCGTCAGCAACATGCCGACCACCTGTATCCCGGCGTCGTGCAGCATTTGCAGCCGGTCGTCGTAGCCCTTCCAGCCCTCGACCTTGCCCCCCGGCTGGATATTCGCCCAGCTCAACTCCTCGCGGCTCCATCTGACCCCCGCCTCCCGCGCGCGGTCCAGCAGAACGGCGCGCTCGGCGTCGCTCCGCTCCAGCCCCGTCAGGTAGAGGTTCATCCCGAACGGCGAAACCGCCCCCGTCGCCCGTACCGCCGGCGTCCCGCCGGCAGGCTCTAGCCCGACGAGCAGCGCCGCGACCAGCGCGGCAATCGAGATCAGTCGTAAACGCAAATGCATAGGAGGGTCCTTCTAGCGTAGTACAGATGGGCCTAAGGGGTTGGGAACGGCACGGGCAAAGGCGTCAACAAGGGCGCGGGAATAGCCGTGGGCAGCTCGCCCCCAAGATAAGTCGCCCGCTCAAAGGTACTGAGGTCACGGTAAGCCCGTGATGCGGCTAACCGCATGAGGTCGGCGGTAGCCGCCACATACTGCCGTGCCGTGCCGTCGTAGCTTGCCGTGACGATGCGGTGCCCGTCCGCGCTCCACGCGGCGGTCTTGACGAACTTCGTGTGTCCGGCCAGCCTGAAGAGGAGTTGCCCGCTCGTTGCGTCCCAGACCTTTGCGGTGCCGTCCGTACAAGCCGCAACAATCAACGCACCGTCGGGGCTGTAGGCGGCGTCCCACACACCCACGCTATCCTGCAAAACGCGAAGGTACTGCCCGCTTCCCGCATCCCAGATCGCCGTGCTGTCGCCTGTCCCCGCCCCTGCCACGTACCGCCCATCCGGACTCCAACTCACGGTCTCGAACGCAGACAAGAGCGAGGTCTGCAATGTACGCAACTCCCGTCCCGTGGCCGCGTCCCAGATCTTGACCGAGCCGGATAGACCGGCTGTAGCGATAAGGTGCCCGTCGGGGCTGTAGGCTGCGCCGAAGATCGCGTCTTTGTCGCAGCAGAGCGTGAGCAGCTTCTGTCCGCTCGATACGTCCCATACCCTTGCGTTACCGTCGGCGCTGCCGGCGACGAGGAAGCGGCCGTCGGGGCTATACGCCACGCTGAACACAGCAAAGCTCTTCGCGGCGGCGTCGTTGTGGATACTGAAGCTCTGTAGCTGCCGTCCAGTCGCCGCATCCCATATTCGGGCGGTCTCGTCCTCCCCGGCGGTGGCGATGGAACGACCATCCGGACTCCAGGCGACGCTGTGTACGAAGCCGTTGTGCGCCTTGATCGTAAGCACGCCGTTGCCGCTGGCTGCATCCCATATTCGGGCGGTGCCGTCCTGACCGGCTGTGGCGATAAACCGGCCGTCGGGGCTGTACGCGGCGGCATTTACGATGTCGGTGTGCCCGAGGAGCGTCGGCAATTCGCTGCCGCTTACCGCATCCCAGACCATGACCGGCTTGCTGGCGGTAAGCAAGAAGCGTCCGTCGGGGCTGTAGGCAATGCCGATGCCTGTGTACTCCTGGCTCAGGACACGCAGCTCCTGCCCATTAGAGGCATCCCAGATCGCCGTTCCAACCGTGCCGATGGCCGCGATAAGACGACTGTTCGGGCTGAACGTTACATCAAACACAGGCTGGTCATCCGAATAGCGCAGAGTGTACAGTTCTTTTCCGGTGGCTGCGTCCCAGACTTTGGCCGTGCCGTCGTCGCTCGCGGTGGCGATACGGAGGCTGTCGGGACTATAAGTTGCTTTGTGCAGCGACTTGTTGTGGCCGTCCAACGTGCGGACTGCCTGCCCGGTTGCGGCATCCCATATCTCGGCGTTGCCCTTATCGTCGCCTGTGATCAGGAAGCGGCTGTCGGGGCTGTAGGCCACGCTGACGGCCGCGGTGCCCAGCGTGCCCAGGATGTGAAGCTGTTGGCCGCTTGCCGTATCCCACATCTCGGCTGTGCCGTCGCTCTCGGCTGTAGCGATGAACCGGCCGTCGGGGCTGTAAGCAACGCCGTTCACGAAATTCGCCCCAACCGCGAGGCTATGCAATACCTGCCCGCTAGACACATCCCACAAGGTGGCAGTGCCGTCGGTCGCACTCGTGGCGATAAATCGTCCGTCGTGGCTCCAAACAGCGTCGGTGATCCGTGTCGAGTTGCCGATAAGGGCGCGCACCAACTGCCCGGTGCCGGCGTCCCATATCCTGGCCGCCCCGCCACCTTGTCCGGTCACGATAAAACGCCCATCGGGGCTATACTCTGCGCTGTTCACCTCCGTGCTGCTTTGGTCTCTCAGAACCAAGAGCGGCAGCGGCTGCCCGAGGGCTTGATGCAGCGCATCCACAGCCTGGGGGACAGGCGGTCGGCCCACCTGTAGCGTCGTAGAGATTGCCTGCATAGCCAGCAGTAGGCTTAACTCGGGATCTCTCGCCCCCTGCGCCACAGAGCCTGCGGCGAGGGCCTGCGCCTTGCTGATCAGCAGCTGGCGCTCGGTGTCGGCCTGGGCGGTGGCGCGGGCCGCCGCCTCCTGTTGAGCCGCATTACGCTGGCCGTTCGCCTCGACCACGGCGGTGGCGCGGGCGTCCGACTCCTGCTGCGCGCGCCCCTGTTGAACGAAGGCGAAGACCGCCGCGCTCACCGCCACCAACAGGAACAGGCCCGCCAGCACAAGCAGGCCGCGCAACACCCGCGCCCGCCGCGCGGCCTCATCGGCCCTGCGCTTCTGCTCCTCCAACGCGCGCTGTTGTTCGGCCTCCTGCTTTGCGACGCTTCTCCTGAGCAGTTCCCGCGCGTCCGCATCGCGCAGAGCAATGTCCGAGCGCCTGTCGAGGGCGCGCGCCTCGGCGAGCCGCACGCCCGACAGCAGGTATTCATCCCCCATGTTGTTGCTCTGCCACTCGCGCACGGCCTGCTCGAAGCGCACCCGCTGCTGTAGCTCGTTGCGCTTCTCCTCGATCACCGCCTGGAGGCGGTCCCAGTTGCGGATCAGCGTCTCGTGGATGATATCCACCATCTCCTGCTGCTTCTCAACTCCGGCCTCGGTACGCGCTTCCAGAGACACGCTCAACAGACGTGCGTCGGCAAGCTCGTCGATCAGCCTCGCCCGGTTCGGGTCGCCGGCAGCCAATTCGAGCTTCGTGCGCTGCCGCCTCACGTCGCGTCGGGTATCGTCGTCGAGCGACACGTCCACCAGGTCGAGCAAGATGGACATGATCGCGGCCTGTTCAGCCGGAGTGCGGGGTTGTTGCCGTGCGCCCGCATAGTCGGCGTAAGCGTACACCGTCTCGGCTTGGCGCGCCGTAACGGCGGCAGTGTATGCGTAGACCGCCTCTGCGCGTTCTTTGATGGCGTCGGTGAGCGTGCCGTAGCGGTCCAGGGTGAGGCTGCCGCCCGCCCATATCTCCTCCAAAGTTACCTGCAAGAGCGGCAGGTAGGCTGCGTCGGCAGAGGCGTCGCGCGCCAGCTTGTCCACCAGGGCCGGTTCCCAACGCTTGTCTCCGGTGGGATGTGCTGCCTGTAGCGGGCGTTGGATCGCCTCTTTGAGTTCGTCCGCCGTCATGGCCCGCAGGTCGGTGCCCCTCTTGGCTATGTCGTAGAGGCCACGGACCTCGAAGAGATCCGCCAGGTAGTCCGAGCGCATCGTCGCCAGCACGCAGGTACGTACCTCGGCGAAGGGGGCGATGCCCATGAGTATGGCGAAGATGGCTTCGCGCTCTTCGGGATCGGACTGGCTAAAGAGTTCCTCAAACTGGTCGATCACCAGCAGGTTCACCTGTTGAGCCGGAGTTGTATCGTGAAGGAAGCCGTTGAAGGCAGCCGGACCGCCTATCCCCGCCTGAGGGTCGCCGAGAAGCCTCTGCGCCGGCAGGCCGAGCTGCATCAGGGCATCGGCGAGAGCCGCGAGCGGTCGGCGCGACGGTCGGAAGACCGCGTGGCGCGCCCCGAGGCCGCGCTGCGCGTAATATGCTTCAAGGGCAGGCAGAAGACCCGCCTGCGCGAACGACGACTTGCCGCTGCCGCTCGCGCCCGTTATGAAGAGGAGGGATTGTTGAGCGCCCGGCGTAGTCAGGAAGCGCACGGTCGCCGCGACGGTGGATGCGCGTCCCGCATAGCTGTCGCGGTCAGCGTAGGTGAAGCTGCACAGGCCGAGGTAGGGGTTCGGTAAGCCGCTTACCCTATACGCTTGCTCGTCGTAAACCTGGGTGACATGAGCGCCGGGTCCGATGGTGACAAGCGGTCGTTCGCGCACGTCGGCGCTTAACTGCTCCAGTCCGCCCCGCACATCTTTGACGCCTATGCTGATCTCCGCGACGCTGCCTTTGATCTCCTGGGTGTTCCGTAGCGTCTCCTCGGTCAGGGCCTTTATCTCGTCGAGCCGCTTGCGTACAGGCGCAAGCGCGGCGTCGAGCGCGGCCTCTCCGGTGGGGTCGCGCTGCGCGACGGGCGTGGCGTCCAGGCGTTGCGCCCATTGCTTCAACCAGCGCAGGGTTTCGACGGTCTCAGCGCCGCCCTGCCCCGACTGCTCGACGCTATCCAGCAGGCTCTCTTGCCAGAGCTTTTGGTAGGCGCGCCATGCGCGGTTGCCCTCTGGGTTGTCTGCCTTCAACGCCTCGCCGAAACGCAGCAGCCACTCATCGGGCAGGTGCGCCTCCACGAAGCCTACGAACTCCTCGTCATAGCCGTAGAGGTAGCTCTTAATGGCCTCCAAGAGCATCTGTCTGGCTTCTGCTTCGGTATCCGGGCGCACAGGCACCCACTCATCGCTCTGGATGGCGGTTCCGAGCTGTTCGCTACTCGCCAAGAAGCCCGCAGCGCCATGGCGCAGGCCGTGTAGGGTCTCCAGAGTTCGCGCGGCCTCTTCGGGGTCGCGGGATCTCAGCTTGAGGTAGGCAGGATCCTTCTGCCAGACAGCCTCCAGCGCGCCGGCTGCGGCTGCAAAAGCCTGCGAGAGCAGAGGCGCGATGTCGCCGCTGAACGCGGTCCCGCCCTCACGGCTAAACCAGCGCCCGCACCAATGGTCAATTGCCCGCTGCGACAGCCCTGTGACGGCTCCGACGCCCATACCGGCGAGCAGGGCGGTCAGCGGTCCCGCGCCGGTAATCAGGCCGATAGCCTGCAAGCCGGTCGTGACGATGGCCTCGATAGGTATGGATCTTATACCCTCGTTGAGGCTCTCCTGGCTGATGCTCCTAAGAAGCTCGCGGCGCAGCTTGGGGTCGTGAGACACGTCGTGATCCTCCTCTTCACCTGTGGTATAATACACCCAGCAAGCCTGTCGTGCAAACGCCGGAAGCGCCTGGGCACCTACCCCTATTAGATGGGAGCTTGAAGGAGATAGAATGACCTCGGGAGAGCGCGCTCAAAAGATAGAGACCCATGGCAACGCCTACAACGAACTTGTGGAAGCCCTAAGAGATTTCCCCAAAGAGATGTGGCACTACAAAGCGTCGCCGGACGATTGGAGCGTGCATGAGATAGTAGTTCACATCACCGATAGCGAGGCGAACAGCTACATAAGGTGCAGGCGGCTCATCGCCGAGGCGGGCGAGGCGGTTATGGCGTATGACGAGATGGAGTGGGCCAAAGCTCTGCATTACTCCGAGCAGAGCACCGAGGACGCGCTGGAGCTATTCAAGTGGCTGCGCCTCACTACCAACAAGCTGGTAAGGACGCTACCAGAGCGAGCATGGTCCAACAAGGTATACCACCCCGAAAACGGCACTATGACGCTCGATGATTGGCTGGATGTGTATGCGAGACATGTAAGCGAGCATGTAGAGCAGATGCGTGCAGGCTACAAGGCATGGTGTGAAGAGTAGGGCACAAAAAAGGGACGCGACGGGCGGTAATCGTGGTGCAACGTATGCTGTGACGATTCGGGATAGTCGCGTCCCTTCAAGGCCGGGGAGTAAACCCCGACAGATTTGCTTAAAGCAAGCCGCGTGCCAACCCCGTCAGAGGTAGCGCAGCACTAGCTTGATGCCGGGGATACGCATCCCGGCGAAGCGTTCCTTGTCTTCGGGGAGAAGCCCGCCGAGCCGTCGGAACGCCAGCCAGAAAAGCAACATGCCCAGCCCGATCAGCCCGACATCGGCTCCCACCAGCAGGAACCAGGGACCGCTGAAACGGTTGCGTGCCGGGTCAATCGGCAGCAGGGCCGCCGCCGGCCCGACGAGCAGGGCCATCGGCAGCGTGGCGAGGGCGACCTTGCCGAGGAAGCCGGTCGGGAAGCTGAGGCCGAGCCTCCCCAGCCCGAACGCCAGCGCCACGAGCCGTGAGCCCAGCGTCGCCGTCGCCACCGCGAGCGCGACCCCGACCACCCCGAAACGCGGCTCGAGCAACAGCATCAGTGGGATGCTCACCAAAGTCACGCTCCGGGCCAGCAGCACGATGCGGTGCTTCTCGTAGACAAGAAGCACCTGCAAGGCGACGCCGATCAGACTCTCGCCGAACAGCCCGACCGCCAGGATCGCGCAGGCCGTCACAGCCTCCGGCAGCCGCGCCTCGGTCAGCACGGCGTCGCGCCCGAATTGCAGATAGAGCAGCACCAGCACGTTATGCACAAGCAGGATCGTGCCCACTCCGGCCGGCACCAGTACTAGGATCAGGAACCGCGTCACGCTCGCGTAGGCCGTCCGCAGCCCATCGATCCGGTTCTGCGCGTAGAGCCGGGCGAACAGCGACGCCTGCACTCCCGTGAGCGGCACCACGAGCGCCTGCAAGACCTGCCGCACAAGCTGGAAGGCGAGCGTGATCAGCGCCACCTCCTGCCGCTCGCGGGAGCTGTCGGCCACCAGCACGCTCAACAGCGGCACCACGAACGGCTGGTCCACCAGTGCGGTTGAGAGGTTGATCATATACATGATCGCCGAATACGCCGTGAACCGCCGCCAGACCGTGCGCTCCGACGGGCGGAGGGCCGGATCGGCACCCGGCCTCGGCGTCGCCCGCAGCCCCATGCGCTCCTCCGCAAGCGCGTGGAACATCAGGCACACCGAAATCGCCACCGAGATGACCGTGCCGATCAGCAGTGCGAGCAGCGCGCCGAAGACGCTGAACAGCCCCACCAGCAGCGCGCGCAGGCCCGGGATCAGCAGCGCGTTCAGCACGTCGAGGGCGTTGGTCATCTTCTGCCGGAAGTAGGCGTAGAGTACCTGCACCGACACATCCGACGCCGCGCCGAGCACCAGCATCAGCGCGACGATGCCGAGCAGCACCGGCACCGGGTTCGCGCCGAGCAACCCGCCCGACAGCTGTCTTTGGTCAGCCGCGCTTAGGTTGAGCAGGCCGCTGAAAAAGCCGGGGAAGGCGAGCAGCGCCAGCACGAAGGGGAGTATCGTCAGCGCCTTGATCACCACGACGCGGCGCAGCAGCAGGTTGAGTCCGGCCCGCCCGCCCTCCATCTCGAACTCCGGGATGAAGCGGGGCAGCGCCCGCTCCACGCCGAGGTCGGAGAAGATGCCAAGCAGCGCGAGCAGCGCGCTCAACTGCGCCAGCACGGTATAGGTATCTATCTTGAGCACGCGGACCACGACGACCGACGCGACCAGCCGCGCCGCCAGCTTGAGCGGCAGGAAGACCGCGTTCCAGAACGCGCCGAGCGATGCCCGTTCGCCGAGCGCGCCGCCGTGCTTCGAGTCGGGCGCAGGCGGTTCGGGGGGCGGCAGGACGGCCGGTTCGTTGTCCACTAGCGGGCGGGGTCCAGCCGCATTTCGTCAAGTGCGACGCCGAGTACACGCTCGTCCCCGCTCACCTCTGCGGCGGACGGCACCCAGGTGCTCGACGTGATATGCAGCAGCAGGTAGTGCGGATCCGCCGGGTCGGTCGGCGCGTTCGCCGGCACGCCCATCGTCACGTCCTGGAAGCCCGCACCCGGCTGGAGCGTCACCTGCGTCAGGGTGAGCACGCTGTTCGCCGAGATCGCCACCTGCGCCGGAGAGGGCAGCATCTTTGCTCCGCTCGGCGCGAGTACGAGGCGGGCCGTTTGCTCAGGAGTCGGGTGCGCCGGAGCGGGCACGCGGCGCTCCTTCGTCCCCGCGCTCAGGCTCATCGTCAGTGTCGCGCCGCCGGCCTTCGCCGAGTCCGGCCAGGGCAGCCGCAGGTATGCATCGTGGAAGGTCCACCTCCACTGCGCGGTGTCGGGGTCGGCGGGTGCGGTCTTCTCCTTGCCGCCGAAGCCCGCGACGAGGTTCTGGTAGTCCAGTCCGCCGATGTCGAGGCGGTACGGCAAGCTCGGCAGGGTCGTCTGGGTGCGCGAGACTATGTCGTAGAGGCCGAACGGCAGGCTCGCCGAGATGATGTTCTTCGGCTTCTGGAAGCGCAGTTGCTCTAGCTCCGGCACCTGGTACGTCCACTCCGGCGTGCCGGTCTGGGTGTAGGGCACGAGCGCGAGGTCCGGCATGAAGAGCTTGCCGCCGTTCGCGCCGAGCAGCGCGTAGACGTGGTAGCCCTGCTTCTGCCAGCGTTCGACCGCGCCCTGCACCACGCTGCCCTTCGTGTCGCCGTATGGCCGGTTCAGCGAAAAGCAGTTGAAGCCGTAGATATATTGGAGCGGCGTCGCCACGACATACGGCTCGTCGCGCTCGTTGCTGAACAGCAGCACCGTCTTTGCGGGGTTGCCGGGGAAGCGATGAGCCAGCGCGGTGAGTTCGTCCACCGCGCCCGCCTCCTCGGTGTGGCCGATGATCACCCAGCCGGTCACCAGGAAGAAGACGACCAGCGCCGCCGCCGCAGCCCAGGCCAGGGGACGGACTAGGCGGCGAGGGTGCCACTTTTCTCCCGCCCAGGCGAGCGCGTAGGCGCCCAGCACAAGCAGCCCCGGTATCGCCACCGGCAGGAAGCGCCGCAGGCTGTAGGGATAGGTCGGCACGGTGTAAGTCTCGCCGCTGAAGAGCAGGCCGACGACGCCAAAGACCGCGAAGAAGTAGGCCGTGCCCGGGTTGAGCCGCTTCCAGAGCGCGCGCAGCAGCCCGACGAAGCCGAGGAGCATCCCGAGCGGCGAGAGATACCAGCCGAGCCGCACCAGGATAGCGCTGTTCGTGTTGATCAGCCCCGGCTGGTTGCTTTTGCCCGTCTGCGCGATAGATTCGAGCGGCGCGCCGATGTACGGCTCGAGATAGCGTGCGAAGGCGACCGGCCCCTGCTTCAAGGCGTCGAACGCCTCCGACGAAAACAGGATGTGCGGCTGCCAGATGTAGCGGTATGCCAGGAAGGCCCCGACCGCCAGGCAGAGCGCGCCGAGCAGAGGCTTCCGCCGACGCGACGCCGCCTCCCCGGCTGCGGTCGCCAACGGTCGCCAACGGTCCCGCGTTCTGTCGAGCAGCAGCAGCACACCGACCGCGAGATATGCCAGAGGCAGCAAGAACGGCCAGTTGCGCCTCTGGTCGAGCAGCACGTTGTGGTACTGGTCCATCGTGTAGGCAAAGCTGAAAAACACGAAGTGCAGCGTCCACTGCGCGAGCAGCAGGCCGACCGTGACCGCGAACCAGGTATGCTCGCGCCGCCATGTGCGCCCCAGCCACCACCAGAGCATGAAGAAGGGCAGCGGCAGCAGGTAGAGCGGGAAGTCCACACGCACCAGGCTGATCTCGCCGAGCGCGGCCCCCGCCAATACCGCGAAGAGCCGCGCGTTCCTGACGGACGCGCCCGATTCCAACGCCGCGCTCCCCGCCGGGCCGCCCTCGCGCCGGGCCGCGGCCTCTAGGCTGTTCAGCCGCCGCGTCTCCTCGGTGAAGCGCAGGAAGGCGTAGAAGAACAGGAAGGCGAGCATCTCGGTCGGCAACTCGGACACCGGATAGCGGGCGAACCAGATCTGTAGCGGGCACACGACCAGGAAGGCGAGCGCGACCAGGCCGACGCGGGCCGAAAACATCTGCCGCGCGAAGAAGAAGACCGCCGCGCACGTCAGCAGCGCGAGCAGAGGCGTGATCCAGAGCGCGCCCCAAATCCCGAATAGCCCGTAGCCGACCGCGATCAGCGCCGGGTAGAAGCTGTAGTGCTGCGGCAGGACTAGACCCGACTTCTTGTCGAGCACATAGAACGCCGGCATACGCAGCCGGTCGAGGCTGTAGCGCTCGAGGTTAAGCGGCTCCAGGAACTCCTTCGCCTCCTCCAGCGTCACATAGGCCGGCGGGGGGCCGAGATCCCGCAGGTCGCGCATCAGCGGATCGCGTTGCACAATCGCCCCGCTTCGCGCGATGGCGATCCCGTGGTTGATGTACGCGCCGGCGTCGAGCGCGCCGCGCAGCATCTCGGCGGGCCGCCCGAAGAGCGCAGCCCCGACCAGCAGCAGCCCGACCAGCACCGCCGTTTCGAGCCGCAGGTTGCGCGCGTCCTGCCGGATGCGGACGCTCCGCCCGCTCGCGATCCGCACGCCGTCAGCCAGGCTCCGCCCGAGGTCGTCGAGCCAGAGCCGCGCGGTCGCCGGCACGCCCCGCCAGTCGCCGGCGACCACCCGCAAAACCACCGCGCAGCCCGCCAGAACGAGCAGCACGATCAGCCAGACGGAAAACCAGCCGATCTCGGCCAGCGTGAAGCCGAGCCAGCCGGTCAGCAGCACGCTGATCGCCACGGCGAGGAAGTTCCATGCAGGGCCGTCGGTGCGGCGCGGCCCCTCGGTGCCGAAGACCGCCCGCAGCGCGACAGCCCCCGGCAGCCAGAACAGAACCGGCATCGCCAACAGGCCGAGCAGCCACTTTATGATCTCGATGATAGCGTCAGCTCCTCAAACAGGCGCAGTGTCCGCGCCGCTATCTTCTCCCAGGTGAACCGCTCCTCGACGAGCGCGGCCCCCGCCCTGCCCATCTCAGCCGCAGCCGTGCGGTCGGCCATCAGGCGGGCGATCCCCTCGCCGAGGGCGGGCGCATCGCCGGGCGGCACGAGCAGGCCCGTCCGCCCCGGCAGCACCTTGTCGGGCAGGCCGCCCGCCCGCGTGCCCACCACCGGCAAGCCGTGGGCCATCGCCTCGAGCGTGACCAGCGAACTCCCCTCATAGAGCGTCGAAATTGCGAAGGCATCGGCCATCGCGTAGAGGTTGTGCAGGTCGGCGTCGTCCACTGCGCCGGTGAAGACGACCCGCCCGCCGATCCCCAGTTCTCCGGCCAGTCCCCGCAGCGCCGCCTCATCGCGTCCGGTGCCGACGACGACCCAGCGCCAGTCGCCGGCGCGGTCGAGCGTTGCTAGCGCGCGCAGCAGGTAGGGCAGCCCCTTGTTCGCCTCGAGCCGCGCCACGCTGATGCCGAGGAAGCCGCCCTCGCTCAGCGCGTAGCGCGCCCGCAGCTCCGCCTGCCGCTCCGCCGAGACCAGCGCCGCCCCCGCAGCCGGGTCCACCCCGTTCGGCAGCACGACGACACGCTCCGGCGGCACACGCAGGTAGCGCGACACCTCGCCGCGCAGCGACTCGTCGGTCGCGATCACCCTGTCCGCCGCCCGCGCGCCCCGCGCATACATTGCCCGGAACGGCGCATAGGCCAGGCGCTTCAAGGGGTCGCGCACCTTGAAGTCCTCCAGCCCCTGCGGGTTCATCACGAGCGGCGCGACCCCGCGCGGCGTCCGTCTCCGGCCCCGGCTCCGCACGCCCCAGGCGCAAAGCCCCTGCGCGTAGACCACATCCACCCCGCCTGTCCGTGCCCGCCTCTCCACTTCCCGCCCCATCCTCTCCACGAACAGCGGATAGTTCGTCACCCGCGCCGCTATCCCGTTCGGCCGCAGCGGCAGCACGGAATAAGGCACGCCGACGTATTGCGTATCGCGTGTTGCGTGTTGCGTATCGTCGTATCCCGCACTCCGCACTCCGCACTCCGCACTCCGCACTCGGCTGAAGAGCGTCACGTCGGCACCCTGGCGACGAAGCTCGGTGGTGAGTGCGGAGGCGGCTCGCTCAAGCCCGCCGTAGCCGTGCTCCGGGAAGACCGCGCGCACAAGGTGGGCTACTTGCACGGCAGGCCGCCGTAATGCGGAGTGCGGAGTGACGGGCAAGCCCGCGTACCGCCGTCTCGGCAGCCCCGGCCCCTGACCACTGACCACTGACCACTGACCACCGACCATTGACCATTGACGCTCGATCTCATAACAGCTTCCTGTAGAGCTTCTCGACTTGCACCACGACCAGATCCGAGCGGAACTGAGCCTCGGCGGTCGCGCGTGCGCCGGTGGAGAGGCGGGCGCGTTCGGAAGGGGACGCGAGCAGCTCTCGCAGGGCGGCGGCGAAGGTGTGCATGTCGTCCACCAGGCGACCGTTGCGGCCATCCACAATAATATCCGCCGTGCCGCCAGTGTCAAGGGCCAGGATCGTCGCTCCGGCCGTGCAGCCTTCGAGCAGCACGCGGCTCAACGGCTCCTCCCAGGCCGAGGGGAAGAGCAGCAGCGTCGAGGCACGCATCAGCCGCAGCACATCGGCGTTGTCGAGCCAGTCGGCGAAGCGGAAGTCGAGGCCGGCCTCACAAGCCTGACGCTCGAGCAGGGGGCGCAGCGGCCCACTGCCGGCGATGACCATCGGCATCTCCCGGCCCACGCCCGCCGCCCGCAGCGCCTCCGGCAGGAGCTGTGCCCCCTTGCTCGGCTCCAGCTTTCCGACGAAGAGCAAGAACGGCCGCCCCGGATCGAGGCCGAGCGCGCCAAGCGGCGGCGGCGCGGCCAGGATCTCGTCCACGCGGGCCAGGTCCACCAGGTTCGGCAGCACGCTCAGCCGTCCCGGCCTCACCGCCCCCGCCTCCGCCAGCTTCCCCGCGACGAACCGGCTGACCGCGATAGTCGCGTCCGCCCTCCGCAGAGCGCCGCGTCGCCTAGCCACAATGATCCGCCTCACTGGCAGTAGCAACATCCCAACCAGCCACTGAAAGCTGACGGCTGAAAGCTGACGGCTGAAAGCTGACGGCTGCATCGTACCGTAGAAGCTGATCGGCCAGTAGTCGCGCACCGTGGCGACGACCGGCACTCGGCGGCCCATATGTGCGGACGCCCAGACTGAGGCTGGCACTGTGAGCGCGTGCTGTGCGTGGATCAGGTCGGCGCTCATGCGGCGGGCCTCCGAGCGGACTAGGCGGCGGAGCAGGCGCGGCGCGACCCAGTTGCGCGCGAGTAGCGTTCTCAGCCGCCCATGCCCTGTCGGGACCACTGCCTCGGCCACCGGTAGCCCATCGTACTCGGTGCGGCGCACTCCGGCACGCTTCGCGTCTTCGGCGAAGCGCGGGCGCACGACCGACGCCGTGTGCCCCCGATCCCGCAGGGCGCGGGCCAGGTAGTAGGCGCTCCACCCGGCACCGCCGCAGCCCGGTGGGAAGACATCTGTGGCGATCAAGATCTTCACCTGATCGCCTCCAGTGCCCGCTCCAACTGCTCGCAGTGGGCGTCCCAACTATAGTGGGCGACCACACGCGCCCGTGCCCGCGCCCCCATCGCCCGCCGCGCCGATGCGTCGGTCACCAGGCCGGAGACCGCGGCGGCGAGCGCGGCCTCGTCTTCTGCGGGATAGAGCGCCCCCTCCTGCCCGTCGCGGACGATCTCATCGAGCGGGGGGATCGCCGGGGCCACGACCGGCAGGCCCATTGCCATGTACTCGAAGACCTTTAGCGGCGACCAGTAGAAGCCGAAGGTCCGCAGGGGCGCGTAGGCCGAGGGCACGAAGGGGGCGACGCCGATGTCGGAGAGCGCCAGCAGCAGCGGCACCTGCTCGTGCGGGTGCGGTCCGGTGAAGATCATCCGCCGCTCGCCCGCCGCAAGCGCCCGCGCCGCCGCAAGTTCCGGCCCACCGCCAACCGCGATGCAGTAGAGGCGAGGGTGCTGCGCCAAGAGCGACAGCCCCGCCCGCACGAAGCCGGTCGCCCCGTGCCAGGCGCGGAAGCTGCCGACGAACGTCGCCGTCACCGCGTCGTCCGGCAGTCCCAACTCCCGCCGTAGCGCGGCTATCTCCCCCGCCCGCTCCTGCCGCAGTTCTGGGCGGAAGCGGTCCACGTTCGCACCCCAGTTGACCTCCTCGATGCTCGAGCGGGGCACCGGCGGCGGAACCGTCGCGGCCAGCGGCGTCACGATCCAGCGCGACCAGATCCCCTGGCGCACCGCCCATCGGCGCATCGGCCTGCCCAGCAGCCGGTCCAGCCTCTCTTTGCGCGAGCCTGGCGGGTCCACCATCGGCGCGTTCACCTCGAGCAGAGCAGGCAGTCCGTGGCGGTGCGCGTAAAGCAGGCCCGAGCCCGCGAAGTTGTAGTACCGCTCCATGACCACGTCGGGCCGGAAGCCCCTCGCTGCCCCGGCCAGCGCCGGGTAGCCGAGCAGGGCCAGCTTGTCGGGCAGGGGCAGCAGCGTGGCCCCGATGCCCGGCGTGAACTCCGGAGTTTGCCCCTTGCCTCGGCGGGCGACGATGTGCAGCCGATGCCCGCGCCGCGCCAGCCCCTCGGCCACCTCGCGGACATGCGTCGCGCCTCCCGATCTGCCCGGCAGGGCTATTGCACCGGCGGCGTAGAGGATGTTCACTCCTCGCGCCTCGGCTTCCGCAGCAGCACGAAGTACGGCCCGGTGCGGAAGCGCCCGAAGAGCGGGATGTCGAGCCACATCACCTCGGTGAGCGCCCGCAGCAGCAGCAGCATCGGCCCGCGCCGCCCAATCCGCGCTCGCACGCTGCTCCGCGCCTCCAGCGCGCCCCGGCCCAGCCCGTCCTGGAAGCCGTCCGCGTCCCCGGCGGGCGGCATGGCGGCGACCTTGCCGAGTCCGCGCAGGCCGACCAGCGCCCGCTCCGCCAGCCGCATCAGCACATTGTCCAAGAAGCTCTGGAAGACGCCGTTCCAGTAGACCACACGCCGGATCTCGAAGCCCGCCGCCTCGACCACCGCCTCCACATCCTCCCAGGTTTCGAGCACCTTGAGGTGATCCGACTTGCGGAGCAGGTCGCGTCGTGGGTCGGTCAGCCCCCGCCGCGCCAGCCAGTTCGCCAGCCTCCGCGACCCGCCGATCAGTAGATCGAACGGCCCGCGCTCCCGCGTGTTCGAGAAGATGAACATCCGCCCGCCGGGTGCCAGCACCCGATACGCCTCGCTCAGGTAGCGGGAGATGTCGGCATTGTCGAGATGCTCCATCACGTCAATTGACCAGAGCTTGCTGAAACTCCGGTCGGGGAAGGGCAGCAGCCGGGCATCGCCCCGCACGAGATCGAGGTCGCGCACCGCGTCGTCGGCGAAGAGCGGGGCGGGGTCAATGCCGATGCTCTGCCCCACCAGGTCACGGTTCCAGAGCAGGAACTTGCCGTTGCCGCAGCCGAGTTCGAGCACTCGGTCGCGCGGGTTGAGGCGGAGCATCCGCCTGAGCAGCCGGTTCCGCACCTCGGCCCCCATCAGGGGTGGCGCGATCTCCCGGTAGTCAAGCCGCTCGGCGAACTCTGCCATGTCGGCCACGTAGCGCGAGGTGTGCCCCAAGTCGCCGTCGGCGCGGAGCATCAGGTCCGCGTATGCCCCGCCCCCGGCGATTGGGTAGCGGCGGTCGCAACGTGGGCATCGGAGAGCGGCGCCTTCGTCGGCGAGGAGTGGTGCGGCCCCGCAGGTCTCTGCGGTGCATGTCGGGCAGCGAAGCAGCGCCCTGAGTTGCTGCGAGATCATCTGCCTGACTCCCCGGAGAAGAACGACTTGCGGTCGAACAGGAAGCGCCGGACTATCCCCGGCAACTGCCCCGGCAGCCCAAGCTGATCGGCGATGACCCCCGGCCACTCCAGCCCCGCCTGCCGCCGCGCCGAGTTCCAGAGCGCGGAGTACTGCACCGCCAATCCACCCTCCCATGCGACGAAGAGCACGCCGAGCAGGGCGATCAGCGCACGGGACACGCCGCGCTCCCGAGCCCAGCCGATCACTGACCCCAGGCCGAGCGCGAACAACACTGTGCAGTTCACGAACCGTCGCTGCCCGAACGAACTCTTGCCCTGCCAAGTCGAGAACGCCCCCGCGATCCAGACCTGGGCAATGAACGCGACCAGCAGCGCCGTTGCCAGCCCCCGGTCGCGCCGCCAGAGCAGCCCCAGCCCGACCAGCGCGGGCAGCACCACGGGTGCCCACGGCAGCAGCCCATATTGCGGGTCGAGCAGCACCGAGAGCGCGTGCGGACTCAGCCAGTTCAGCTTCTCCCCCACTGTACTCGACGGCCCCAGCCGCCCGCCGAGCACCTCGTACACGACCAGCTGCGGGATAAACGTGATCGCCGCCGTGAGCAGCATCAGCGCCCAGCCGGAGGCCCACCTCACCGCCGACCCCTTCCCCTCTGTAAGACGCGGCTCCGCCCGTGGACCGCCCTTCCCCTGGAGCAGCCGGAGCACGCTTTCGACGGCGGGCAGCGCCAGGAAGAGCGCGTCCTGCTCGCGGACCAGCATCATCAGCCCCGCGCAGAAGCCGAGCAGCGCCCACTCGCGGAGGCTGCGGCCGGCAGGGCGGCGGGTGCGGAGCCAGACGGTCGTGAAGAGGCTCACCGTGAAGAGGCTCGCCGAGTGGGACCAGGGCGGGGCGATCACCATGTAGAAGAAGGCCGAGGTGCCGAGCCAGACCGTCAGCGTCGCCAGCGCCGCCGCGAACTGATCCCAGAAGCGGCGCAGCAGGCCGTAGATCAGCAGCAGCCCCGCCCAGCCGTAGAGATACGATGCGTAACAGACGGCCGCGATATACGGCTGGCTGTAGCCGTCTGCGGCGACCTTCGCGCCGAGCGCCCGCGCCGCCAGCACGCCGAGATGCGCCAGCGCGAAGGCCGGTGCCCAGAGGATCGCCGTGCCGATCGGTGCTTCGTTGATCGGCAGGCCGGTCGCCGGATTCGGCTTGAGCAACGTCTTGAGCAGAGCCGCTCTTTGAATGTCGGGCTTTTTCCCCTGGAGGGCCTGGTCAACCCAGTGCTGGTAGTCGTTCGTGAAGTCGAGATCCCGGTCGAAGCTCAGGGAATGTAGGTACGCGAAGTACTTGATCTCGTCCGATGCGTAGATGCGGGTGGTGATAAGCGGGAGGCCGAGCAGCATGAGGGCGAGCAACACCAGCAGCCCCCGGTCCCGGAGCAGGTGGGTCAGGGCAGCGGTCATGGCCTCTGTTTATAGTTGATCACGACCCCGATTTTGGGCATGACGACCGTTTCCTTCCCCTCTGCCGCTACCGTGCCGAATTGCAACCTGATTATACGGCCCGCCCGTACAGCTGTCAACCGCCTCTCCGTGAGTTCCGGTCGTAACCGGGGAGCGCCGGAGGATACGTAGAACTGATAAAAGGTTGCAAGAGTATGCCAAAAAGGGGCCTCTATTGCGCGTTGGGAAGCGGTTCCAGGCACGGCCCTACGGTGACCGCCGCCTCCCGGCAGCCGATAATCTCGATAATCCGTGCCTAGCCGTCCATTCGACAGAGGGAAAACGGCGATCTAGGCACGAATCGGGCGGAGCGTTATCAGTAGGCGGTAGGCGGACGCACGAGTTTTGAGTTTTGAGTTTTGAGTTTTGAATTACGAAGGCTGATGGCGCAACTCATGTTTTACCTCCTCACCGGCAAAGATACTCCGATCGGAGTATTTTTGGGGAACCGGGCAAAATCGGCTGGCAATCTTCGGGGCGCGGGCGGCGTCACTCCTGTTTTCAGGCACGGAGTAGGGCGTTTTGGCCGCGCTAATTTTACCCTCTCACTTTTAATATCCATTTCAGGGGGCATTTACTGCCAGATTTTGGGCCTTGAGCTGGGAATCGGGGCAAAGATACTCCGAAAGAACTAGACTGCATCAGATCTCGACGCCCGGAAAATAGTTGATCCGGATCGCGTCGCGGACCTCGCGCATCGTCTCACGGGCGATCGCGCGGGCGCGGCGCGTTCCCGCGATCAGCATCTCGTCCACCCGCTCGGGGTGCTGGGCTGCGGCTTCCCGCCGCTCTCGGATCGGGTCCAAGAACGCGTTGAGCGCCGACGCCAGTTCCTTCTTCACCTGCACGTCGCCGATCCCGCCCCTTCGATAAAGCTCCTTCATCTCGACCACCCGCGCCGTGTCGGGGTTGAAGGCGTCGTGGTAGGCGAAGACCGGATTGCCCTCCACATGGCCGGGATCGGTCGCACGCAGCCTCGTCGGGTCGGTGTACATGCTCATCACCCGTTTGCGGACCGTCTCTGCGTCGTCCGACAGCAGGATCGTGTTGTTCAGGCTCTTGCTCATCTTGCCGATGTTGTCGGTGCCGGGCAGCCGCGAGACCTCGCCGATCAGCGCCTCCGGCAACGGGAAGACCGGGCCGTATGTCGCGTTGAACTTGCCCACGATGTCCCGCGTCAGCTCGATATGCGGCACCTGGTCCTCGCCCACCGGCACCAGGTCGGCCTTCACGAAGGTGATGTCGGCGGCCTGCGACACCGGGTAGCCGAGGAAGCCGTATGTCACGTTCTCCTCCATGCCCTTCTGCGCCAACTCGGTCTTGATGGTCGGGTTGCGCTCCAGCCGCGCCACCGTCACCAGGTTCGCGTAGAAGATAGTCAGCTCGGCTATCTCCGGCACCAGCGATTGTATGACGATCGTCGCCACCGACGGGTCTATGCCGACCGCGATATAGTCGAGCGCAACCTGCCGCACGCTCTCCCGCACCCTGTCGGGGTTGTCGTAGTTGTCGGTAAGCGCCTGCATATCCGCGAGCAGGATGTAAGTGTCATACTCGTGCTGCAACCGCACCCGGTTCGCCAGCGAGCCGACATAGTGCCCCAGGTGGAGCGGGCCGGTCGGCCTGTCGCCCGTCAAAATCCGCTTCTTCATCGTGCTTCCCCTCATACAAAAAGCCCCCGTCCGCGAGGGACGAGGGCCATAGCCTGCTCGTGATACCACCCTGATTCCGCAGTCGCCCGTGTAGGGTTCGTGCGCTCAAAGCCCCGTATAACGGCGGGGGTGCCCGGCGCAGCCTACTGAGCGGCCTGTTTGGTGCGCGACTCCCAGATCCATTCGCTGCCCGCGCCGATACCGGCTCCCAGCTTCCCCGGCTCTCTGTGTTCCCGCTCCGGCAGCTACTACTTCTGCTCACAGTCGTTGTCTATGCTGTTGCGGCTATTATAGCAGTTAGGGGTGGGGCTGTCAATCGGTCTTTGTGCTGATACTCCATTCCAGCCCGTCGCTTTCGGTTGGCACGCCTACACCACCATCATGTCGCTCAAGCGATAGACACGGAAGCCGTCCGGCCAGGCGATGTCGAGTTTCTCCCAGCTCTGCCCGCCGTCCGGCAAGCGGTATATCCCGTGGTTCGACCCCGCGTAGAAGACGCCCGGCTCGGCGTCGTTCGAGGTCAGGTGCCAGGCCAGCGTGCCACGCGCGGGCGGCAGCCCGGCCTCGGACGGTTCCCAGGGGCCGCCCCGGCCCCGCCGGTAGATGAACGACTCGGCTATCTGCGGCTGGTGCGCCGTCTGAGGTCCGGTTGACGCCGATATGAGCATCGTGCTCGGCTCCGCCGGATCGACCGCCAGGCCCAGAGATAGTGCTGCCCCAGCCCCACGCCGACGCGCTCCCAGCTCTCGCCACCATCGTGGCTCTCAGCATAACCGTCGCCCGGTGCCATGAAGCCGTCTCCGCAGGCCGCGCAGACCGTGTTCGGCGCGTTGCGGGGCGCGGACATCGTGTGGGCATCGTAAGGTCCGGTCGGCTTGCGGTCCTCCCAGGTCAGCCCGCCGTCGAGGCTCCGCATCACCCCGCCCGCCTCGATAGCCACGAAGAGGCGCCCGGCGTCGTTCGGGTCGGGCGTGATCCAGCGCACATGGTGGGTGTGCGGCCTCGGCGGGAAGCTCCAGGTGGGCCTCGAAGGTATATCGAGCAGAGCCGGACGATCCTGCCACGTCTGGCCGCCGTCCTCAGAGCGGAAAAGCGCGCTCGGCTCCGTCCCTGCCCAGACTGCTCCGTAATCGCCGATCCGGTCCACCGGGCTGACCGCGACCGACATCACCATCGGATGAGGGATGCCCTCCCCGGCGGGCCGCCAGGTGGCCCCGGCGTCCGCGCTCCGCCACAGCCCCTTGTCGAACGTACCGCAATAGATGCGCTCGCGGTGCAGGGGGTCGCTCGCAAGGCATTGTGTATAGGCTCCGGTCAGCGCCAGGTCCGTCTCCCAGCGCCCTTCGTGGCGGGTGGCGACCGCGAGGCCGGCGGGCAGAGCCATGTAGATTTTGGTCATTGGGTGCCTCCCTATACGTGTCCGCGCCAATAGTCGAGCAGGTCGGCCATTGTCTGCTCGAAGGGGATCGTCAGCTCCCAGCCGGTGGCCTGCTTGAAGCGGGTCGCGTCGGCCCAGAGTATAGCCACGTCGCTTGGTCGGAGCCGCGCGGGGTCTTGCTTGACTTCGATCCTCTGCTTACTCATGCCGCGGAGTGTTTCGAGCATCTCGCCCATCGTCCGCGTGGTGCCCGAGCCGATGTTGTAGACCTCGCCGGGCCGGCAGCAGTCGAGCAGCAGCCAGTAGGCCCGCACCATATCGCGCACATCGGTGATGTCGCGCTTGCTGTTCAGGTCGCCGACGTAGACGACCGGCTCCAGCAGCCCCTTTTCGATGCGGGCGATCTGGCGCGCCCAGGTGGACGGAGCGAAATGCTCGCCGCGGCGCGGGCCGTCGTGGTTGAAGCCGCGCGAGATGATGCTCTTGAGGCCGTAGCTCATCCAGTACTGGTAGGCCAGCTTCTCCTGCGCCACCTTGCTCACCGCGTAGGGAGACAGAGGGCGCAGCGTGTTCTCCTCGGTCATCGGCACCTCGTGCTCGTAGACCATGCCGTACTCCTCCGACGAGCCTGCGATCTGGAAGAGCGGGTCGAGGACTGCCTCGCCTCGCTCGACAAGCTGGCTGTTCAGGCTCCGCACCGCCTCGAAGAGGTTGAGCTGGCCCAAGATGTTGGTCTGCAACGTCTCGGCGGGGGCGTTCCAGGAGGTCGGCACGAAGGATTGCGCCGCGAGGTGGAACACCCGGTCGGGCCGCACCGCGCCGATCAGCTTCTGCGCGCTGAATGGGTCGAGCAGCTCAGTGTTCACCAGGTTGATCTTGCCGGGCACAAACGCCTCGCGGATCGTCTGTACGCTCGATACCCCGGCCTCGATAAGGTTGAGGTGGGGCAGCAGCGTCTCGAGGTTGTCGAGCCGGCTCCGCCGCCGATAGGTGCCGAAAACCTCGTGCTCTCCGCGCCCGTGAAGCAACTCGGCCAGGTGGCTGCCGGCGAACCCCGTGATACCCGTAATCAGTACTCTCAAATCAAAATCTCCTACTCGGTCTCCTAGCCGGATACCCGGTTCCGCCAGTCGTTCAGTATGTCGGCCAACGACTCTTCCAGCCCGATCTCCGGCAGCCAGCCGGTGCGCTCGTGGAACCGCGCCGGGTCGCAGACGATGCGCGGCACATCGCTGGGGCGCAGCCGTGCGGGGTCTCGCTCGACCCGCACATCTGCGCTGCTCATGCTCAAGAAGGCCGCCAGGATGTCGGAGATCGCGGTCGGCGTGCCCGAACCGATGTTGTAGACCTCCCCCGGCTCGCCCTGTGTCATCGCCAGATGGTAGGCGCGCACCATGTCGCGCACGTCGGTGAAGTCCCGCTCGGCGTTGAGGTTGCCGACGCGCAAGACCGGCTCCTGCCGGCCTGCCTCGATGGCCGCGACCTGCCGCGCGAAGGCTGCGGTCACGAAGTCGTCGCTCTGGCCGGGGCCGATGTGGTTGAACGGGCGCACCCGTATGATCGGCAACTTGTAGGCCAGCCAGTATTGCAGGCCGAGCATGTCCTGGGCGATTTTGCTCACCGCATACGGGTTGTCGGGCCGGAACGGGGTATCCTCGTCCACCGGCAGATCCTCCGGGCAGACGCGGCCATACTCCTCGCCGCTGCCGACCAGCAGTACGCGGGCCGGTAGTTCGAGTTCATGCATCGCCCGCAGCACATTCAGTTCGCCGACGATGTTGTTCATCAGCGTGGCTTGCGGGTCGCGCAACGCCTCCTGAACGATCGACTGCGCCGCCAGGTGGAAGATGTAATCGGGGCGCAGATCGGCCAACAGGCTGCGTGTGGCCTCCCAGTCCGTCAGGTCGGCCTGCGCGATCCGCAGGCCGTGACGCCCGGCAGACACCGGACCCTCTGGATGAGGTCGCGCGTTGCCCCAGAGTTCCCAGTCGGTTACCTCGGCCAGGTGCTTCGCAAGATGACGCCCGGCGAAGCCCCCGGCCCCGGTGATCAAGGCGCGCATAGCCGCCTCCGATTGCGCGTTTAGCCGCGCGCGCCGACTAGTTCGTGGGCTTTCGCGTTCACAACCTGCCCGTCCAGCCCCGACTCGGCCCGCAGGGTCGCGGCCTTGTCGGTCTGCTCCCAGGGCGCGTCAATGTCGGTTCGCCCGAAGTGGCCGAAGGCAGCCGTCGCCCGGTAGATCGGTCGGCGCAGATTGAGGTCGCGGATGATCGCGCCCGGACGGAGGTCGAAGTGCTTCTTGATCAGCTCGACGAGCGTCTCATCGGGGACTTTGCCTGTGTCGAACGTCTCGACGGAGATGCTCAGTGGGTGGGCCACGCCGATAGCGTAGCTCACCTGTAGCTCGAAGCGGTCGGCCAGCCCCGCCGCGACTATGTTCTTCGCCACGTAGCGCGCCGCGTAAGTAGCCGAGCGGTCAACCTTTGTCGGGTCTTTGCCGCTGAACGCGCCGCCGCCGTGTCGTGCAACGCCGCCGTATGTATCCACAATGATCTTCCGCCCGGTTACCCCGGCATCACCCATCGGCCCACCGACGACGAAGCGCCCGGTCGGGTTGATGTAGTAGTGGGTCTTCTCGTCGAGCAGGTGCGCTGGGACCACCGGCTTGACCACCTTCTCGATGATCTCCCGCTCGATCTCCTCATGGCTCACGTTGGGCGCGTGCTGAGTGGAGACTACCACCGCGTCTACCCGCACCGGCTTGCCGTAGCTGTACTCGACCGTGACCTGGCTCTTGCCGTCGGGCCGCAGCCAGGGCAGGGTATTGTTGCGCCGTAACTGCGACAACTGCCGCGTCAGCTTGTTCGCCAGCGAAATCGTCAGGGGCATCAGCTCCGGCGTCTCGTTGCAGGCGAAGCCGATCATCATGCCCTGGTCGCCCGCGCCGATTGCCTCAACCTCGGCGTCGGTCATCTCGCCGGTCTTGCTCTCCAGCGCCTCGTCCACGCCCTGCGCGATGTCCTTCGACTGCTCCTTGATCGAAACGATCACGTTGCATGTCTCGGCGTCGAAGCCGTACTTGGCGCGGGTGTAGCCGATGTCGGTCACCGTGTCGCGCACGATCTTCGGGATGTCGGCCCAGCCCTTCGTAGTGACCTCGCCCATCACCAGCACCATGCCGGTCGTGGTCGCGGTCTCCACAGCAACCCGGCTCTCCGGGTCTTGGGCGAGCAGCGCGTCGAGGATCGCGTCCGAGATCTGGTCGCAGAGCTTGTCGGGGTGGCCCTCGGTCACCGACTCCGATGTGAAGAAGAACTGCGGAGATTCCATGAAAGTCGTCATTATCTACCTCCCAATCGGTCCAACCGGTTATGGTCTAAAACTACGGTAAAAACGCACTGCCCAGGCCGACGTTGAATGCTATTCCAAGAAAGCAAACAGTGGCGACCAGGGTCAACAGGCTCACGCCCAGGCCAAACCCGCCTGTCCAGCGGGCCGACGACGGATTGCGCGACTTCGGCGCGTTAACCAGCGCGGCGACCGACATCCCGCAGGCGGCCAGCGCCAACGGCGCGCCGATGACGGCCCCGAACCCGCAACAAAAGCTGAACGGCAGCGACACCAGCCCGGTGACCAGCCCGATCAGCCCCAGCGTCTCGGCCAGGGTGCTCGGCCTCGGCTGCAACACCTCCTCCGTCCACCCCGGCCTAAACGACATCGGCAGCGGCTCCAGCCGTGGGTCTTCCGACCAGTGCCGCTCTCCAGACCTTGCCCCCGGCCCCTCTCCTGGAGGGAAAGGGGAGGTTTGCTCCCCAATCCCCTCTGGGGCAGGGGGTCGGGGGGTTAGGTCGCCGTTCACATGCTCCGCGCAGTAGACCCGCCCCTCGCGGAAGTGGACGCAGAGCGCGCAGAGCGGCTTGCTGCACACCCCGCACGCCCCCATCGCTCCCACGTCGGGGTGGTTAACGCAGTTCAAGGATCAGGTTCCCGACTCCCAGGAGGCTAGGTACTTCTGCTGCGCCTCGGTCAGCACGTCGATCTCGATGCCCATTGCCCGCAGCTTGAGCAGGGCGATCTCCTGGTCCAGTTCGGCGGGGATCGTGTAGACCTCGTTGCCGAGTTTGCCCTGCTGCTGCACCAGGTACTCCGCTGCCAGCGACTGGTTGGCGAAGCTCATGTCCATCACGCTCGCGGGGTGGCCCTCGGCGGCGGCGAGGTTGATCAGCCTGCCCTCGCCGAGCAGGTGGAGCTTGCGGCCGTCGGGCATCGTGAACTCCTCCACGAAGTCGCGCACGGTCCGCGTCGCCGTCGCCTCAGCCCTCAGCGCCGGAATGTTGATCTCGTCGTTGAAGTGGCCGGAGTTCGCCATGATCGCTCCGTCCTTCATCGCGGCGATATGCGCCTTGTCGATCACATTCAGGTCGCCGGTGACCGTGATGAAGATCTCGCCCTCCGGCGCGACCTCCTGTAGCTTGCGGACCTCGAAACCATCCATGACCGCCTCGAGCGCGCGCACCGGGTTTACCTCGGTGACGACGACCCGCGCGCCCATGCCGCGTGCCCGGCTCGAAACGCCCCGCCCGCACCAGCCGTAGCCGACCACGACCACGACCTTGCCCGCGAGCAAGATGTTCGTCGCCCGGAGTATGCCGTCGAGCGTGCTCTGGCCGGTGCCGTAGCGGTTGTCGAAGAGGTGTTTCGTGTCCGACTCGTTGACCGCGATCACCGGGAACTTGAGCACGCCGTCCTTCGCCATCGCTTTCAGGCGGATCACGCCGGTCGTCGTCTCCTCGCTGCTGCCGAGTATGTTCTGGAAGAGCGCGCGCCGCTCCTCCTCGGTCAACGCCTCGACCCACGCGCGCACCACCGGGTGAAGGTCGCCCAGCCGTCCTAGCTCGATGAAGTTGAGCGCCGACACCAGGTCCGCGCCGTCGTCCATCGTGATCTGGGGCCTGTGGGCCAGCGCCGCCGCGATATGCTTGTAGTAGGTGGGCGTGTCCTCGCCCTTGGTCGCGTAGACCCGGATGCCGTAGTGCTTGACCAGCGCGGCGGCCACGTCGTCCTGTGTCGAGAGTGGGTTGCTCGCGCAGAACACGAGGTCGGCGCCCCCGGCCTGTAGCGTCAGCGCCAGGTTCGCCGTCTCTGCGGTGATGTGCAGGCAGGCGGCGAGGCGCTTGCCTTTGAGCGGCTGCTCTTTGGCGAACCGCTCGCGCAGCAGCGCCAGCACCGGCATCTCCTTTGCCGCCCACTCGATCCGCAGCTTGCCCCTGTCGGCCAGCCCCAGATCCCTCACGTCATACTGCTCGGCAGCCGTCGCCGCCGTCTTCTCCACTGTAGTTACCATGACTCTGCTCCTTAGTTGTTAGTTGTTAGTTGTTGGTTGCCAGGTGGCCCCGAGCAGGCGTCATGGCTAGATCTCGATAGTAGTGCCGAAGTTCTCGGCATAGCGCGCGGCGAACTCGCTGCGCGTGTAGGAGTGGGACTGCGTGCCGTAGCACTCAATCGAATAGACGGCGGCGAGCGAAGCCACGCGGCCCGTCTGCTCCATACCCCAACCTTTGGTTAGACCATGCACAAACCCCGCCGCATATGCGTCCCCCGCTCCGGTCGGGTCAACAACCTCGCCGGGTATCGCGATCGGGATCTGGTATTCGGCGTCGCGGGTGCGGATCAGCGACCCGCCTTCGCCGAGCGTCGTGACCACGAACTCCGCGTAACGAAGCATATCGTGGGCGGTCAGCCCAGTCTTGTTGTGCATCATCTCATATTCGTAATCATTGGCGATGATCGCTCGTGCGCCCTCAATGCCGGTCAGCAACTCCTCTGCGCTCAGGCGTATGATCTGCTGTGCGGGCACATAGACGTAGGGCACCTCACCGGCCCGGCACTCCTGCGTGAAGCGCAGCATCGCGGTAGGCTCGGTGGGAGCTACCACCACGAGGTCCGACCCGCCCAGTTCGAGGGGTGCCAGCGAAAGTTCGGCGTCGCGGGCCATCGCGCCCGGATAGAACCCGGTGATCTGGTTGTTGTCCCAGTCTGTGGTGATGAAGCAGGTGGCGGTGAACTGCTCTTGGACGCGGTTCACAGCCTGGGTGTCCACGCCGATCTCCTCCAACTGCTCGGCGTACTCCGCGAAGTCAGGCCCTGCGCTGCTGTATATCACCGGCCTCGAGCCGAGCAACGCCAGCGTCCATGCGATATTACCGGCGCACCCGCCGCGCTGCTTCTTGAGGGTATCCACTAGGAAGCTGACGTTGAGCTTGTGTATCTTGTCGGCCAGGATGTGCTCGTGGAAATGGCCGGGGAAGTCCATGATGTTATCGAAGGCGATCGACCCGGTGACGACGATGCTCATTCATACTCCCCAGTTTCGTGTGCAATAAAAAACTCTCATCGCATGACACAATGAGAGGCTGGCCTGGCGGGCCGTTCTCTCATCTTTCAGCAGCAGACGCCGGAGCTTGCTGACGGATTTGGCACCCGTGACCGAGTCGCTGACGCGACCCGCACCGGGTTGTCGGGCTTCACAGGGCCGGTCCCTCCACCCTCTCGATGAGTACGTGCTATTCAGTTATGCCCGTGTAGGCGAGCTAATCATAGCAGATCGGCGGCGGGATGTCAAGCAGAATCCGCGCCGGGTGCGGGTGCCGCCTTGCGGGGGCTGCGACGCCCGCGTAGGACGCTCAGGACGCCGAGGCGTTGCCCGTAGTGGAGGACACCGTTGCGATATAGCCGCGCCGCAAGCCAGAGCATCACGAGGATGGTCACGATCATCAGCCCGAGTGCCAGAATGATCTCGCCAGGCGAAACTTGTCCAACGCCGATGCGGGCGATCATAAGCGTGGGCGTGAACACCGGCACGAAGGAGAGAACCTTCACCCAGGTCTCGTTGATCGCCGGCAGCGCCGCGACGCCCAGAATATACCCAGGCAGGAGCAGGATCTGCAACGGCCCCACGGCCTGGTTGACCTCTTCGGGCCGGCTGACCAGCGATCCCAGCCCGGCGTAGAGCGTGCTGTAGAGCGCGAAGCCGAGCAAGAAGAAGAGCAGCGCGAACAGTAGCAGGCTCACTGAGGAGCCGGTGATGTTGATCGGGCTGGGGCCGACGGTGCCCTGGAGCGCGGCGCTGATCGGGCCTTGCAGCAAGAAGCCGACTATGGCCGCGCCGATGAAAGCGCCCATCTGCGTGAAGGCGGCGGCACCCACGCCGAGGATCTTACCGGCCATCAGCTGCGTCGGGGTGGCCGCGTTGATCATGATCTCCATGATGCGCGAGCTTTTTTCCTCGACCACGCCTCCGGCGATCCAGCTCCCATACATGACGATCATCGAGTACATCAACACGACCATTACGGTGGTAATGGCATAATCTGCGATGTTTTCGGCGTCGCTCTTGCCGTTATTGAACGTGTTGTTGCTCGTGCTGGTGATCGTGAAGCGAGCGGGACTAAAGGCTTGCTGCTGCTGCGCCACGGTGAGTCCGGCGCGCTGTAGCCGGTCGGAGGCCGTCAGCGCATTCAGCGTCTCGCGGACCTGGGCCACCGAAGCACTGTCGGGGTCGCGCTTGGTGGTGTAATGGAATGTGAGGTCTCCATTCGCGCCGCGCCCGATCACCAGCAGCGAGTCGAGGTTGTGGTCTTTGACCTGCTGTTCGAGGGCTGCGGCGTCCGTCGTCCCTGCGGCAGAGACGAGGAAAGCGGGTTTGCTGCCCGGCGTCCCCGCAGTGACACGCGATCCGGTCGCGTTTAACCTCGCGTCCAGGTATCCGACCAGGCCCGCCGTATCCTGGCCTGCCACAGAGCTAGCCTGGTTGAGCACCACCACTCTCGTCTGGGCGTCGCCCTGTGTGAACGCCTGGATGATCGTCGGCACAAACGGGCCGATCAGTGCCAGGGCCACCATCACGAGCGTGGCGATCAGGAACGTCCGCTTACGCACCCGCTCCCGGTACTCGCGCCCGATGATCAAGCCTATGTTGCTCAGGGTATTCGGTGCCATGCGCGCCCTTCTTTCCTCACGAATCACGCCCTCGCCAACTCGTAGGCGGGGGCGTCGGCGGAGCCGAGGCCCGCAGCTTCCAGCCCGCCGACGCGCTCGATGAAGATATCGTCGAGCGAGGGATCGGCGATCTGGAACAGAGTGACCTCTCCGCCCCGGCTCAACGCCGCCTGCAAGATCCCGTCGGGCGTGGCGGGCGCGCTCAGGTGAAGCTCCACATAATCCCGGCCCCGGCGCGTGACGCTCACGCCCGGCATCTGGTCGAGCCAGGCGATCTCGGGGTCGTTGTCGAGCGCCAACTGCACGACCTTGCGCCCTGCGCTCCGCTTGATCTGCCGCACGCTGCCTGCCACCACGATCCGGCCCCGGTTGATGATCGCGATGTCCTCGCAGATCTCCTCGACGGTGCTCATCTCATGGGTGGAGAAGATGATCGTCTTGCCGCGCCGGTGCATCTCCAACAGCGCGTCCTTCAGCACCCGCTCGTTGACAGGGTCCAGCCCGCTAAAGGGTTCGTCCATGATCAGGATCTCGGGGTCGTGTAAAATCGCGGCGAGGAACTGGATCTTTTGCTGGTTGCCCTTGCTCAGCTCGTCCACCTTCTTGGTGCGGTTCTGGGTGATCTGCAAACGCTCCAGCCAGTAATCAATGTCGCGCTGAACCTCGGCGCGTGGGCGGCCATAGAGCCGCGCCAGAAAGAGGAGCTGGTCGGCGACCTGCATCTTGGGGTAGAGGCCGCGCTCTTCGGGCAGGTAGCCCCAGGCTTTGCGCGGCACGTCCGCAGCCGGTTGCCCCTGCCAGATGATCCGCCCGGCGTCGGGCTGGTAGATGTTGAGGATCATGCGGATCGTCGTCGTCTTGCCCGCGCCGTTGGGTCCGAGGAAGCCGAAGACTTCGCCCTGCTTCACCTCGAAGCTCACTCCGTCCACGGCCGGGATGCCGTTGAACGCTTTGCTGACCTCTTCTACGACCAGTGCCATGCAGCCCTCCTGTCTCTCATACGGCGTAGTTTACTTTGCAGCAGATCGCTTGTCAAGCCCTTGACAAACTTCGTGAAATATGGTACAAATGTAGCATGTCGTATCACGCCGTCGGCCGGGCATGAAACGTTTCGTTCTGTCGGAACGTTATATTAATGAGGGCACACCCGACCGTGGGAAGCTGTGCCTATATGTCATGCGGTGCCGTTTGGGGCTGGTCGAACTAATCTGAGAAAGGATTGAACCCCGAGTCTGAACCCTGTGGCCGCCGCCCCTTGCGTCGGTTTGCGAACGGGATAGGCAGGTGCGGACACCGTGATGGAGACCGTGACGCGGTATACTCTATATGATCTCGACGATCTAGACTTCCAGACTTTCGTGGGCGATGAGCCTGGGAGCCTGGATCTGGAGCTAGTGGAAGAGGAGCACGCAGTGATGGAATTGAACGAAAGCCCGGATGCGAGCGGCGGAGCAGTCGAGGTCGAGCATCTCTTGCATCTCGAACCGATCAGCGGCTTCGATCATAAGAGTGCTGAGGACTCTGTCGGCATGTATCTCCGCGAAATCGGGCGGGTCTCTCTTCTCTCCGCCACAGACGAAATCTCGTTGGCGATCAGCATGGAACGCGGCAAGATGGCGATGAACCGGCTTGCAGTCGGAAGTCTGACCACCGATGAGCGCCACCGCCTCCGAACAGAGCACGCACGAGGCGTAGCCTCCCGCCGCCGCTTGATCGAGGCGAACCTCCGCCTTGTGGTCAGCGTCGCCCGCAAATACGCCGGGCGCGGCATCTCCCTGCTCGATCTGATCCAGGAGGGTAACTTCGGCCTGCTCCGTGCCGTGGACCGCTTCGACTACCGCAAGGGACACCGTTTCAGCACCTATGCCACCTGGTGGATACGTCAGGCGATTACCCGCGCCATCGCGGACCAGAGCCGCACGATCCGGCTGCCGGTCCACATGGTCGAGGCAGTCGGCAGGCTGACGCAGGTCTCTCACCGCCTCCAGCAGGAACTCGGCCGCGAGCCGACCGCCGACGAGATCGCCCTGACGATGCACATCACCGCAGACAAGGTCCGCCAGATCGTCGGCGCGTCCCAGCAGACCATCTCGCTCGAAATGCCAATCGGCGAAGAGGAAGATGCTGCGCTCGGCGACATCATCGAGGATCGCAACATCATCCCGCCTGCGGAGGCGGCGAGCCATCAGATCCTCAAGGAGGAGGTCGCCGATATGCTCGGCACGCTCACGCCCCGCGAGCAGCGCGTGATCCAGCTCCGCTACGGCCTCGAGGACGGCTACAACCGCACGCTTGCCGAACTCGGCGAGGAGTTGGGCGTCTCCCGTGAGCGCGTCCGCCAGATCGAGGCCGAGGCCCTCACGAAGCTTCGCGCCGCAAAGGAGACCCGCCGCCTCAAGGAGTACCTCGACTGAGTGCGGAGTGCGGAGTACTGAAGGCTGATAACTGACGGCTGTGCGACACGCTCCGCCCGTGGACCGCGCTGGGCGTACCGCCGCCGTCTCGGCGGCCCCCGCCATACCCCGATCCCGCCGACCTCAGCCGTCAGCGATCAGCCGGGACGGCGGCGGTACGAGCGCGGAGGCGGCTGATCGCTGACGGCTAACGCATCGAGCGCAGAGCGACTTCCCACAGACGTTCCCTTTGCCCCGACCACGCACTCCGCACTCCGCACTCCGCACTCCGCACTCGTTCCGGTGGCACCGATTTTGCCCCGCATGTGATCTATGACCACACCTCAGACGCCGCCCGACGACCGCGCCACCCGTGCACTGCACGCCGACGAGCAGGGGCAGCCGGTCCCCAGTTGGCTGCAAGAACGCCCGGCCGTCACTCAGCCGGTGGCGTTGACGACGGCGCGCCGTCGGGCATTTCCTGCGATTTTGCTGTTCGCGGCCCTGGCGCTCGTGCTGGCGGCGGCGCTCTTGGTGAGCCAGTACAGGCCGCGTGCCGTGACGCCGAGCTCCCCGCCGAGTCCGGGCGCGGAGACCGGCTTCTTCCCGGCGGGCGGAGGGGCGACGCCGGGCACCACGGCGTTGGTGGACACGCCGGAGCAGGCCGACCCGCCTATGCCCTCCTCTCTCGCGGGCGCGGCCCAGGCCGAGCAGGAAGGGCGCTACGAAGACGCGATAGCCCTCTACCGCGCGGCAACCGTCGCCCAGCCGCCCGGCCCCGCCACGCCCGAAGCCCTCTGGCACCTCGCGGTCTGCCGCTTCGACGCCGGGCAGTACGCCGCCGCGATAACCGACTTCGCCGATTTTGCGCGAAGCTATCCGCGCGACCCACGCAGCCTGCGAGCGGCGTTCTGGGCGGGGCGCGCCCAGGCGGCAGCCGGACACCCCGGCGCGGCGCTCGCCGAGTTCGAGTCCTACGCGCCCTTTGCGGGGGCCTTACGCGGGCCGACGCTGCTGCGGGCAGCCGAAGCCGCGAGCGCAGCCGGGAACCCCGACCGTGCGCGCGCACTACTCAACAGTCTGCTCGCCGAGCCGACCACCCGCCTCGACCGGCTCGGCGTATGGGCACGGCTGGCGAGCCTGGAGGCCGACGCAGGCGCGCCCGACAAGGCGGCGACATGGTACACGTCGGTGGCGGGCGAGGCGACTCTCCCCTCGTACAAGGCGGAGATGCTGCTCCAATCGGGGGCGGCGCTGCTCGACGCCCACCAGGCGGACGCCGGTCAACGCCGCCTGGCCGACCTCGTGCGCGCGCTGCCCGACGAGGCTGCGTCATACACCGCGCTCCACCGCCTGCTCGACAGCGACCCGCAGGCCCTCACCGACGGACGCCTCGGCTATGACATCGCCTGCCGTGCCGCCTACGCCGCCGCCCACTATAGCGAGGCTATCGGCTACTGCGATGGCTTCCGCTCCACGGCAGCGCCTGGACCAGGCCGGGCGGACGCAGCCTGGTGGACCGCCCGCGCCTACGAGGCCGCCGGCAACACGCAGCAGGCCATCGCCTGGTACACCGGCTTCACCGATGTCTACACAGCCGACACCCGCCTGCCGGTCGCGCTGCTCCACTGGGGCAGCCTACTCGCGGCATCTGGCGACGGCAGCGGCGCTCTCGCGCTCTACGACCGGCTGGCTACATCGTATCCCCGGAGCGTGGAGGCAGCGGAGGCCGAGGACCACGCCGGTGTTCTCCTCCGGCGGCAGGGCGATTTCGCGGGGGCAGCCGAACGCTGGCGGGCCGCAACCGCCGCGCCGGGCGCTGACGATACCCTCCGGGCGCGTGCGCTCTTCTGGCGCGGCTGGGCGCTCCAGCAGCAGGGTATGGCCGGGCAGGCGGCGGCTTCCTGGAAACAGGGCGCGGCCTATCACACCTTCTGGGGCGCGCGGTCCTCCGACCACCTCTCGGCGCAGACGGTTGTGCCGCACGCCTCCGGCCTCACCGACGCCGACCGCTCGCTCCTGCTCGCCCTCGACGCCGACGCTGGGCGCACGACCGGCGACGATGCCGCGCTCATTAGCTGGGCGGCGGAGTGGAGCAAGCCCGGCCACGACGTACCCGCGCCGGGTGCCGTGCCCGCCCGCCTCGCCGCCGACCCGGCCTACCGGCGCGCCCTCGCGCTTGCCCGCTCCGGCCTTTGGACCGATGCCGGCATCGCCTGGGCGGACCTGGCGACGACGCTGGAGAACGCCGGCGACGGCGCTTCGCTGGCGGCGATTGGGCTGGAAGCGCGGCGCTCGGGCTGGCCCTGGCTCGCCTACCCGATGGGTCGTAGCCTTGTGCGCGCCGCCCAGGCCGCCGGACGGCCAGCCGGTAGGGCCGACCTGCCGCGCGCCGGAGTAGCTCTGCTCTATCCCGCCGCCTGGCCTCACCTCGTGGCGACCGATGCCGGGGAGCAGCAGCTGGACCCCTGGCTGCTGCTTGCCCTGGTGCGCCAGGAGAGCGCCTACGATCCGCGCGCACTCTCCGGCTCCGATGCGCGCGGCCTCACCCAGGTGATCCCATCGACAGCGGATGGCCTCGCCGCCTCTCTCGGCATCGCCGACTTCCAGCAGTCGCTCCTCTACCGCCCGGCGGTCGGGTTGCGGCTGGGCGCTGCCTACCTGCACGGCACGCTGTCGCAGTTCGGCGGCAACATCCTCTACGCGCTTGCGGGCTACAACGCCGGCCCCGGCAACGTACCCAACTGGGCGGGCGGGCGCGTCAACGGCGACCCCGACCTCTTCGTGGACAACATTGACTACCCGGAGACCCGCGATTACGTCGAGATAGTCTACACTAACTATACGGCCTATCGTTGGCTGTATACGAGGCGTTAGCGGTCGGCAGTCGGCACGAAACTTAACAATATCCGTCCAAAGACCGATGCATTTTTAGAATATTTGTGCTATTATTTCTCCCACGCATGTTGGCGATGCCGACTAATTGCTGGGAGGAAAACGCAATGCAGACTCAATGGGACGACTTGGCTGTGCGGGCGAAGGCGGGGGATCTGGCCGCGCGAGACGCGCTATACACGAGCATGGAGGACTTCATGTTCCGGCTGGCGGCCGTTGTCGAGAGGTCGGCGCGGCCCGCGCCCGACGGCCTGATCGAGGTCGAGGATCTGCGCCAGGAGATTTTCGTGATCTTTTGCGCGCTGCTGGTCGAATGGCAGCCCGAAGTCGCGCCCTTTGCTGGCTTCGTCGGGGCAAAGCTGCCGAACCGCGCACGCCGTTATGTCCAACGGCTGGTCTGGCGGCGCGATGAGCGGATGCCGGAGATCGCAGACAGAGGACGAAGATGACGACGGGATCGAACTCCGTGTCGCTGACGACCCCCCGACACCTACTCGGAAAGCGTCTTCTGCCGCCGGCTGTTGGCCCTGCTCGACCTACTGGACCGGCAGGTGATGTTGATGCACGGCATAGGCGGCGTCCCGATAGGGGAGGTCGCCGAGCGTATCGGACTCAGCGAGCGGCGGGCCTACCGCCTCTATGCCGACGCCTGCCGCACCCTCTGCGGGGCGCTTGCACAGGACGCCGACTTCGTGTAAGCTAAGTGCAGATTGCGGATTGCGGGGCTGACGGCTGTGAGACACGGCACCGTCCGTGGACCGCCTCCACTAACAGCTAACAACTAACCACTCGTACTAACAACTAGCCACTAATCACTAACAACTTAGGAGGAATAGATGTCAATATTGGCTGTTCTCGGACTCATACTGGGCCTGATCATACTGGCCTACGGGGTGCTGGCCTACACCGGCTCCTCGGCTCTGGCGGGCGCGCCGGCCGCCCTGCGCCGCACAGGGGACACGCTCTGGCTCGCGGGGATCGCGCTGATCGCGCTCGCCCTGATACTCGGCATCGTCGGCTCGCTGATCGCTGCCAATTTGCAGATAGTCCGCATCCTGCTCGGCATAATCGGCCTCGTGGTGCTTGGCCTCGCCTGGCCCCGGAACACGAAGACCATTTAACATGGCCCGCTCCGGACGCTCACTGCTGCCCTGGAGTGCCCGCCTCCGTGGCGGCGACTCGCCCGCAGTGCGCCCGCTGACCTCGGCGGACGTGCCCGCGCTCCGCCTGCCGTGGGACAGCCGCTTCACCCCGAAGCGCCTTGCCGCTCACCTCGCGCGGCATCCCGACCTCGGTTGGGTGAATCCGGAGAGCGGCGAGTACATCGTGGCCGAACCCTGGCGGCACCGGCAGGAGATCACCAGCCTGCTCGAGGTCCACGCCCGTTCCGGCAGGGGCACGCTCCTAACACGCGCCGCAGACGACTTGCGTGCTGCCGGGGCGCGCCTGCTGCTGTTGCCGGACGGTGAAGGGCTGACCGCGCCCCGGCTCTACGCGGGGCACGGCTTCGCCCGGCTGGAGCGGATCGTCCACTACCAGCTCCTCGCGGGGCCGCAGGCGGTCACGCGCCCCTTGCCGCCACTCGAGTTCTCCCCGCTTACCCTGCACCATCTGCCGACGCTGCTGGCGCTCGATCACACATCTTTCCCCTGGCTCTGGTGGAACTCGGAGGACGAGATCGTCTCATACGCTGGCCTGGACGGGGTGCAGATCTGGCTCGGCTGGGCGGCGGGCGTTCCCGTCGCCTACGCAGGCACGACAACGATTGACCGATGGGGCCACCTCGACCGGATCGCCGTGGACCCCGCATATCACGGTCGCGGCTACGGCGCCGCCATGCTCGCCTTCGTGCTCAACCACCTCTCAGCCGCAGGCGTCAACCGCGTCACTCTCAGCACCCAATCCGACAACCTCCAATCCCAACGCCTCTACCAAGGCTTCGGCTTCCGCCTCACCTCGGAGGTGTCGGACATATACGGCGAGTGGTTAGTGGGAGGAAATACTTGAAAGTACTCATGCTGTCCTGGGAATGGCCGCCGAACATGGTCGGGGGGCTTGGCAAGCACGTTGTCGAGCTGCTGCCGGAACTCGTGGACGAGGATGTGGAGGTCCATCTGGTGACGCCCCGACTCAAGGGGGACGTGCATGACGATGCGATCATCTCGGCGGAGTCGGGGCTGGCTGCGCCTAACGGCAGCCACTTCTACCGCGTGGACCAGTTTCCGTTCCAGGCAGGCAATTTCTACGCGAACACGGTGCAGACCAATATCATGCTTGAGGCTGCCTGCGAGCAGATCGTCGAAAAGGCTGGGCCGTTCGATCTGATCCACGCGCACGACTGGTTGGTGGCCTTCGCGGCCATCGCAGTCAAGCACGAGCACCACCTGCCCCTGCTCTCCACGATCCACGCGACCGAGATGGGGCGCAATCGGGGCACTCTCCATGAAGACATGCAGCGCGACATCCACCTCGCCGAGTGGCGGCTGGTCTACGAGAGCTGGCGCGTGATCGCGTGCAGCAACTACATGGCCTGGGAGGTCCGCAACTACTTCGGCGCGCCCGCCGAGAAGGTTGACGTGATACCGAACGGGGTGGACCCGAGAGAGTACGACCGCTTCAACGGACAAGACCTCAGCGCGTTCCGCGCGAGCCTCGCCCGGCCCAACCAGAAGATCGTTTTCTATGTGGGCCGCCTCGTCTGGGAGAAGGGCTTGCAGGTGCTCGTGGACGCCGCACCCCAGATCGTCGCCGCCTACCCGAACGTCCGCTTCATCATAGCCGGGGGCGGCGACTTCCGCTTCGAGCTAGCGGAGCGCGCCCGGCAGCGCGGCGTCGGCGACTGGTTCTTCTTCCCAGGCCGGATCTCCGACGACGACCGCGACCGGCTCTACAAGGTCGCGGATTGCGCGGTCTTCCCCAGCCTCTATGAGCCGTTCGGGATAGTCGCCCTCGAAGCGATGGCGGCAGGCTGCCCGGTCGTCGCCGGAGACACCGGCGGGCTGTCCGAGGTGATCAACCTCCACGAAAACGGCATCAAAGTCAACCCGAACGACCCCGGCTCGTTGGCCTGGGGCGTGCTCCACACCCTCCAACACCCCGACTGGGCCGCAAGCCGAGCCGCCAACGCCCGCCGCGATGTGGACGCCCTCTACAACTGGGACCGGATCGCCAAGATGACCACGGCCGTCTACGAGCGGGTCGTGAGCGAGGCCCGCGCCGGAGACTGGGCGTACAAGGCAGAGCCGGTCCAGGCGGTGCAGGAACCAGAAGAACCGATCACCCCACTCGGCTGAGAAGGAGCAAAACCGTGCTGCTATCCGACAAACACATCCTCGAAGAGAAGGAATCCGGCAACATCGTGATCGAGCCGTTCGACCGCCGTCAACTCGGCACGAACTCATATGACGTGCGGCTCGGCGAGTGGTACTTCCTGCCGAACCACAACATGGTCAGCGTCAGCTTCACCGACGCCGAGCAGTCTCGCGTCTTCTGGGGAGATGCCCACCACGCAGCCGAGGGAGTGATCGCGATCCGCCCCGGAGACACGATCCTGGCGCACACAGCTGAGGTGATCGGCGGCTGCAACGGCTTCACGACCTCGATGCGCGCCCGCAGCAGCATCGGGCGGAGTTGCCTCTCGGTCTGCAAGTGCGCCGGGGTCGGCGATGTCGGCTATATCTCGCACTGGACGATGGAGATCACCAATCACAGCCACGCGGTCGTGATCCTGCCGGTCGGCCTGCGCGTGGCCCAGATCCTATTCTACGAGGTCGGGGAGACGCTCGCCGAGTACAAGGGCAAGTACGGTGCGCGTGAGGGCTGGACGCCGAACGACATGCTGCCCAAGCTCTACCGCGATTGGGATCTCGACAGCCTCGGCAAGGCGCGGCTGGAGATAGTGAGCGAGGACACATGGCGCTGAAGTGCGAGGCCGGGTACGTCTACTGCGGCGAGCCGGTCGAAAGGCAGTGCGTGGTCTGCGGGCGCTACTTCTGCGCGAAGCACGGCAAGCTCGACGCGCCACATTGCCGCCACTGCGCGCGGGGCTACGCCGAGATCCAGATGGAAGCCTCGGCGGCCGCGCTCGAAACCGCCCGGCGCGAACTGGCCGCCGAGCAGAACCGCTCAGGGTACTGCGGCGGCCCCGCCTGCGACGAACCTCCACTCGTGACATGCGCGCACTGCGGCCTGGAATACTGCTCCCGCCACAGCAGTCGCCACCATTACAGCTACCGCTACCGCACCCGCCGCGGTATCGAGACCCGCCAGGAGAGTGTGACGCTCTGCGACGCCTGCCGTCCCCAACTGAAGATGTATAAGCGCGAAAAGACCTGGCTTGAAACATGATTGAGCAACACCCTCCCCACCTCTCCCTGACGCCACGCCTCCAGGCCCGGCTCGCTACTCTCCTCGCGCGGCTGCGGCTCTCCGGGATGCCTGCTGAGGTGATCGAGCCGCCGGCGACCGCGCTCAACGAGGTCATGGAAAAGACCCTGACGGCCGAGCGAGCGCCCCACGGCGATGAGTGGGTGACGGCGCTGCGGGTCGCCCAGAACTGCCGCCCACTGCTCGCAGAGGCCCACCGCAAAGCCGAGGAACTCGACACCTCGGAGCATCGCCGCCCCGACCCCATAATCGTCTCAGAAATGCTCTCCACCTGGCTGATCACCCAGGCCGAGCTTTATTGCAAGCTACAGATCACCCACCTCGGCCTCGCCTTGAGCGACCCCGACGACACCGACGACGATGACGACACCGAGACGTTCGACCTCAACGGGCACATCGGCGAGGAGCTTGTCCGCCAGATCGAGCTTTTGGAGAAGGAGGTGCAGAAGCAGTGGACCGGCGACCGCTATCTGCTCTACCGCATGTTATACACCAACTACAGCCGCCTCCGAAGCTACACCCGCTCGCGCGGCTGGGTCGAAGAGACCGACGCGCTGAACTACATGATGCGGCTGGCGCGGATGCGCGGCCTCCAGTACCACCTCTTCGACCGCCCATCCGACCACCGCCGACGTCCCCCCGGAGGCGGCAGGGGCGCGCAGAGGCCGGTCCCCTGGGTGCGCGCCGGAGTACTCGGGCGGCTGCTGCTCGACCGCTTCTACTGGCTCACCGCCGGCTTCGGATACCGCCCACTGCGCGCGCTCGCCGTCAACAGCATCGTCGTCGCCGGCTTCGCCTATCTCTACTGGCAATTCAACCTGCTCTGCGTCTTCTACACCGGAGGCGGCACAGACACCGCCTCCCACTGCCAGGCCGTCAGCTACCCCCAGTCGCTCTATTTCAGCAGCCTCGCCTTCTTCCTCGCTGCGATGGGCGAGGTTCTCCCGAGGCCGCTCTGGGGCCAGGCGCTGCTTGTGTTCGAGAGCATCTGGGGCTTCCTGAACATATCGGTCGTGATCGCGGTCATTCTCAGCCGCCAGAACAGCGCAGATTAAACGAGGAGATAACCGATGCCTGTGCCCAAACCCGTTGTGCTGATTATCCTCGACGGCTGGGGCGTCAACCCCGACCCCCGCGCCAACGCCGTCGCCCAGGCCCGCACGCCGACGCTCGACCGGCTCTATGAGACTTGCCCCCACACCACGCTTGACGCCTCGCAGGGCGATGTCGGCCTGCCGGAGGGCCAGATGGGCAACTCAGAGGTCGGCCACCAGAACATGGGCGCGGGCTTCGTGGTCTACCAGGAACTCACCCGCCTCGACCTGGCGATCGCCGACGGCTCATTCTACACCAATCCCGTGCTGCTCGAAGCCTGCCGCCATGTGCGCCGACGGGGCAGCGTCCTCCACCTCTTCGGACTGCTCGGTCCCGGCGGCGTCCACAGCCATGCCGACCACCTCTATGCCCTGCTCGAGCTTGCCAAGCGCGAGGGCGTCGGCAGGGTCATCTACCAGGCGTTCACCGACGGGCGCGACACCCCGCCCACCAGCGGCCTCGGCTTCATGCAGGACGCGCTGGCGAAAATGGACGAGATCGGCCTGGGCCGCGTCGGCACGGTCATCGGGCGCTACTACGCGATGGACCGCGATAACCGCTGGGACCGCGTGCAGAAGGCATACGACGCCATCGTCCACGGCGAGGGGAACAGAGCCGACTCACCCCTCACCGCGATCCGCCTCTCCTACGCCGATGGCGTGACCGACGAGTTCATCGTGCCGACCGTGATGGAAGGCCCCGACGCCCCTGCGCTCACCGACGGCGACGCAGTGATCTACTTCAACTTCCGGGGCGACCGAGGCCGCGAGCTTACGAAGGCGGTTGTCCTCGAAGACTTCGACAAGTTCGACCGTGGTCGGCCCCTCGAGGATCTCTACTTCGCCACACTCACGCGCTACGAGGCGGGGCTGCCGGTGCAGGTGGCCTACGACCCGATGGAGGTGGAGCGCCCGCTCGCTAAGATCCTCAGCGACCACGGCCTCCGCCAGTACCACTCCGCCGAGACCGAGAAATACGCCCACGTCACCTTCTTTTTCAACGGCCGCCGCGAAGCGCCCTATCCCGGCGAGGACCGCGTGATGGTGCCCTCCCCGAAGGTCGCCACTTATGACCTCAAGCCCGAAATGTCGGCCCCCGAGCTGACCGACGAGTTGCTGGCGCGCATCGGGAGCGGGATCTACGACTTCATGGTGGTGAACTACGCGAACGGCGACATGGTGGGGCACAGCGGCATCCTGAGCGCGGCGATCAAGGCCGTCGAGACGGTAGACGCCTGCCTCGGGCGCGTCGTGCCCGCCGTTCTGGCTCAGGGCGGCGTGCTGCTGATCACCTCCGATCACGGCAACTGCGAACAGATGGAGGACTACGCGACCGGCGAACCCCACACCTACCACACCCTGAACCCGGTGCCCTTCCTGGTTGTCTCTCCCGAAGCCTCGCCCCTGCGCGATGCCAAGCTCCGCCCCGGCCGCCTCTGCGACATCACCCCGACGATCCTCGACATACTCGAGATCCCGCCCGCCCCGGAGATGACGTGCCGGAGCCTGATCGTGCCGTAATTGGAGACAACAGTGGTGAAAAGAACGCGGTTAAGCACAGGCTGTGGTCTGGGTCTGCTGGCGAGCATCTTCGTGGTACTCATAATTGTTCTTGGCGTGTTTCGCTATATGGCGGACCGACAACCGATTACGATGCGGGATATTCCCACCTATCCTGGAGCTGTCCAGGTTTCAACCACTGACGCAACAGCAGATCAAGCTGCCTGTCCGACCCTGTCCTTTTGGGTGGCTCAAAGCAGTCCCGTGTCTGTAGAAGGATTTTACAGGGAGACTATGAATGGCAAAGGCTGGCTAGGAGGCGGCGACAGTGAGTACCCCACACCTTTATTATTTGTTCGGAAGGTTCCCGGACATTTTCAAACCTTGACGCTCTTGATCGACGCAAGTCAGACGAGTATAAGAGTAGAAGAGAGATTGTGTGACCAAAAGTAATTGAAGTGACATCCAATCTATGTCGGGGTCAACAGCTGACGGCTGAGCGCTTACAGGGACGCGACGCCGTAGATCCGGCAGATCGCCTCGTCGCGGTCGTGCTGCGGCATGTCAGCGAGGGGGGCGGCCTCCTCCGGCGGGGGCAGAGGTAGGCGCGCCAGGTAGGGGCCGTTGAAGCGCAGGTAGCCGCCGGAGAGATGCACCGGCCAGTAGAGGAAGCGGTAGTACCAGCCGAGCAGCCGCGAGTTGAGCAGCGCGATCAGCACATCCGGTGGGTAGGGCGTCGCCCCGTCCGCGATGCAATAGACCCGGCCAAGCGCCCGCCCGCCCTCGGTATGCGCCGCCGTCAGCCGCCGGGCTATCCCCGGCACCACAACCGACGGCCCGCAGAACGCAGCCCACTGCGCTCCGCTCATCGCCGAGCGCGGTAGGTAGCGGGCCTCGGCGCGCCGCCGGAGGGTGTTTGGGCCGATGTCCTGCGCCTGGAGCAGCGGCATGTAGCCGGCCTGCTCGGCAGGCGTCAACGCGGAGTACTCCGCCGCCGAGATCGCCGCGCGCGAGTAGCCGGGGCGGGCCACCCCGCATCGGATCGCCCCGGCGGGTAGGCGGCTCGGCTGCCGCGCTATCCGCTCCGCCAGCGCGAGCATCTCCGCCGTCGCTGCGGCCGGCATGATCCGCCCGTCGAGGCCGCAATACGCAGCCTGAGCCACAAGCGCATCGTCCCGTCCCGGCCCGCCGAGCGCGAGCCGGTGCCCCCGCTCCGGCTGCCCCTTGCGCGCCGCGAGGATCACCGGGTAGGCCGCCGTACCGGGGAAGGACGCTGCCGCCGACAGGTCGTCCAGCCGCAGCAGGGCTGTCTCCTCCGCGAGCATCGCCCGCAGCGGCCCACCATACTCCGCGGCCATGAACTTGTTCGGCAGAATGTAGCCGAGCAGCCCGCCGGGACGCAGCAGCTCAAGCCCGCGCTCGACGAACAGCACCGAGAGGTCGTACTGCCCGCGCGCCGTCCGGTAGCGGGCGCGCCGCTCCGACTTCTGCGCGGCGGGCTGCGCCCGGTGCGAGATATACGGCGGGTTGCCGACCACCGCATCGAAGCCCGCCCAACCTTCGGGCAACGCCCCCAGCGCGTCGCCCAAGTGCAGCCTGGAGGAATTTTGAGTTTTGAGTTTTGAGTTGTGAATTACGACGGCTGACCGGCTGTAAGACACGGCTCCGCCCGTGGACGTGCGGAGTGTGGAGTGCGGATTATCCGGCGCTTCGGGCTGCGGCCCCGCCAGGTAGAGGCCGTAGGCCGTGAGGTCGAGGGCAATCGGGTCGCTGTCCACGCCGTAGACGCATTCGCAGGCGGCGGCCCAGCAGCCGGCGGTCGGCGAGCCGGAAGCGGCGAGCGCGGTGGCGATCCGTTGGGCGGCGGCGACAAGGAAGTAGCCCGCGCCGCAAGCCGGGTCGAGCACGCGGATAGAGCGGATAGCGGCCAGGGGGTCGGGCGCGGCCCCCGCAGCCGCGAGCAGTGGGGCGAGCGTCGCGTCGAGGATGGAGTCAACGACCGGCGCGGGGGTGTAGTATATCCCCGCCCGCCGCCGAGCGTCGGGAGCCAGCAGCGCCTCATAGAGCGTGCCGAGTTCGCGCCCCGTCCAGCTTCCGCAGCCTTTCGAGAGCGTTTCGACGCGGGGGGCGAGCGCGGCACGCACCTCCGCGTCCACCTCCACGGTGCTGGGAGCGGGCCTGCTCTGCACGGCTGTCGCCCGCTCGAAAAGCAGAGCGAGCAGCGCTCGGCCCGCGCCGCCTACCACTTGCCGGGGCGGAGGTCCGGGTAGGGCGCGGCCAGCGCGGAGTCGCCGTGCTCCGCAACCACACTCGTGTAGAGGCCGCCGCGCACGTTGAACACGCCGGTGACGCGCGCCCATCGCGGCTCAATCGCCGCAGCCAGGTCGGTCAGGATGCGGTTCACCACGTCTTCGTGGAACGCGCCTTCGTCGCGGAAGTGCCAAAGATAGAGCTTGTAGGCTTTAAGCTCGACGCAGCGCGGCCCCGGCACGTACTCCAGCACGATTGTCGCAAAATCAGGCTGGCCGGTGATCGGGCAGAGCGCGGTAAACTCCGGAGACTCGATGCGTATCTGGTAGGCCCGGTCGGGGTGCGGGTTCGGGAACGCCTCGAGGGTCTCGCTGGGCCGCGTGCCCGGCCCCGAGCCGAGCAGGGTCAGATTATCGGTGCGGTTGTCGGTCTGTCTGTTCATGCCACTTGCCTTTCCCTACTCGCGCCTGGCCCGGAGCGAAAAGCTCATTGGGATGGATGTGCCGTGGTCTGGCAGCCACCAGCGACGCTGCTCGTCGCGCTCCATGCTGGAAAACATCTGGAAGAAGTTGTGGGGCCACTCGTGCAGGAACTCGATGTGCAGCCCTTGCGTGGTCAGGGCGTTGACGATCTCGCCCAGCGAGTGGATCCAGCCATATTCGACGAAGCTGTGATCCGCATCGGGCGCGGCATAAGAACCATGCGTATCAAACTTGAGCGGCTCGGTCCGCTCCCAGTAGGAGTAGAGCGGCTCGAGGCGGCCATCTACCTCCTCGAAGGCCATCGCCGCGGGATGCTGATCGCGGACATAGAAAATACCGCCAGGCTTCAGGAAGTGGGCGATGACTTCGCCCCAGCGGGCCATATCGGGTAGCCACCAGAGCGCCCCACCGCCGGTGTAGATGATGTCGAACTGGCCTTGCAGAGCCGCGGGCAGGTCGTAGAGGTTGGCGGCAACAAAGCTCGCCTCGATACCGAGTTCGGCGCTCAGCGAGCGGGCGAGTTGGATAGCCACTGTAGAGAGATCCGCGCCGGTCACTTTCGCGCCCCGCCGCGCCCAGGATAGCGTATCCATTCCGAAATGGCATTGCAGATGGAGCAGCGACTTGCCCGCCACGTCGCCGACCTCCGCGACCTCGGTTGGATTAAGGCTATCGCGGCCCGCCTTGAAGCCAGGCAGATCGTAGAACTCCGACTTCTCGTGGAGCCGCGTCCAGTGATCCCAGAGTTGCTTGTTGGAGGCGATGTATTCGTCGGCCATCTTGTTGCCTTAAAGTCCTTCCGCCAGCGCGAGCAGCGGCTCCAGGTAACCGGCCAGAGCCGCGCCCGCGCCTGCATCGGGGGCGAGCGGCAGGCGGCCCGTGCGGTAGTCGTCTTCGTAGTCCACTTCGGCGGGCGCGCCCGGGTAGACGACCCATGACGCGACGACAGGGCGGCCCGGTTGCCCGCTCGCGCCGGTCGTCGTGAAGTCGCGGATAGCCTCGCGGTAGAGGAACTTCGTGACCTGTGTGTCGAGCCGCACGCTCCAGGTGACGTCGCAGACGATGATCTTCGGCACCCGTACCTCCGAAGCGTCGTCCCAGACTTCTAGCGCGATGTCGGGCCTGCCCTTAGCCGCCGCCCAGACCCTGCGGTCCACCCCATAGGCAGGAGGGCGCGCACGCTGCCTGTAGTCGCTCTCTACGGTCAGCGCAGGGTACTCCTGGTCGAAACGCACCACCAGCCGCTTGCCGGAGGGCGCGCGCAGTTCGGCGGACGAGCCGCGGTTCAGCAGGTAGCTCGGCTGCGCGTCGGGTGCCGCGACCACGGGCCGCCCGCCTTTAGCCAGCAGCCGGCAGTCGAGCCGCGTGCAGAGCGTATCGAGCAGCAGCATCGTCATCCAGAGTTCGTAGAGTTCGTTGATGCTCGCGTATGGGGTGACCATGTCGTTGTCGAGCAGGGCGTCTTCGGCGGCCCGCAGTTCGGCGTCGAGAACGTGCCGGATCAGCCGCACGCGGCGGTAATACGTGTTGTCGCGCCAAACCAGGTCGGTCGCGGAGGGTTTGGCGGGGCGGACGCTGCCGAGGAAGCCGGTCGTGAGCCAGCTCGCAACGCTGCGTTGGCGGAGGCGGTGCGCGCCCGCAGCGAGGTTGCGGCATCTGTCGAGGGCGCGCTCCAGGCGCTCGCGGCGATGACGGTGCGTCGCCCCCGCGAGCCGGGTCTGGATGTCCTCGGCGAGCTTGCCGGCGTCGCGCTCGAGGGAGCGCGCCTCGTTGATCAGCAGGTCCACGGTGTCGCGGACGTAGCGGTTCGCGGGCACATCGTAGCGCAGCTCGACGTGGGGGCGGGTGAAGCGGCGGGGCAGCCGGGTGACGGCAAGCCCCGCGCGCGCAGGCACGCGCATCCAGGGGGTGCCCGGTGCCGGACTGCTGCCGCTGAGGTCGGCTGCACCCATCTGCTCCGACCATTCGATTGTGTCGTGGGCATAGCTGAGGGCGGTATGCGGGCTGCTCAGGATCGGGCGGAGGGCAGGCCCCAGCCCTTCGTGCGCCTTGCGGATCGCGTCCCAGCGGGCTTCCAGGCGGCTGCGTGGCGTCGCTCCGGCCTCCCCGCCGCGCAGGGCGACGATGCCGCCTAGCTCGCGCACGGCCCGCCTGTCCTGCGCGCTCAGAGCCGCGCGCATGTAGTCGTAGCGGGCCTGGTCCGCGTCGTCCAGCCGGAAGCGCAGCAGGATCTCGGCACCGGCCACCGGCTGGCCGTGTTCGGTGAGCATCACGAGCGTCTCGCCGACGTAGCGGCGGGCCGCGAACTGCTGCTGCCACTCGCGGCGGGCCGAGCGCACCCCCCAGGAGAGGCTCTCCATGCCGACCGGCTCGCCGCCCACCACAGCCCGGTAACCGCTCGGCAGGTCTTCGGGGTCGGCGTCCACATCGAGCTGTAGGCCGAGCGCGGCCCCGCCCCGGGGGACATCAGGCCCGCAGTGGAGGCTGAGGGCCGGGGGCGCGCCCGCAGCCAGCTCTACCTCCGACCCCCAGGCGACCGGCACACCCGCCAGCCGTAGCTCGACGGTCTCAGGCCCGACTGTCCTACTGCTGTCCACTAACCGCCTCGGCGAGGTTCAGCCGCTCCTGCCGCCCCCGCAGCCAGCGCAGCGTCTCATCGAAGCCGGGGTTCGCGCGGTCGAACTGCTCGAAGTATGCCTGTAGCTTCTCGAACATCGCCATCTGGGCGTCGTTATCCGGGTCGATCTGCAAGCGGGGCAGGATCTTCTGGCTGATGCCTGCGTCGAGAGCAGTCTCGCGGGGCAGGTAGTAGGGGGCGCGGCTCGCCGAGGCCACCCAATCGAGGATCTGCTGCGCCACCCGGTAGCCGAACTGCTGGCCGGGGTCGTCCGACATACGCCGGTGGATCTCCTCGAGGTGGTGGAACACGAAATCGAGGAGCGCGGGGTCATAGTTGTCGGCGAGCAGGGCGCGAAACTCCCCGAGGTCCACATGGTCTATGCGGATCATCTGGGCGCGGTCCACGACCTTCGGGCTGAGGATGTGGGTCGTCTCGTCCACATTGATCGTGCCGACGAAGTGGATGTTCGGGGTGAGGCGCAGGCGGGCGGGGAAGCCGCTGCTGTCTTTGAGCGAAGAGCTGTAGAGATGCACCCAGCGTTCTTCTTCGGGCTGCTCCATTGCTGAGAGTATATCGCTGAAGTAATGCTCGACCCGCGCGAGGTTCATCTCGTCGAGGCAGAGGACGTAGGTGCGCGGCGTGCGCTTTTCGCGGCGTGCGCGGTCCCACTCGTCGCCGGCTTCGCGGACCTGGCGGGCGAACTCGGTGGGCGCGAAGCACCCGGCGAGGTAGTCGTAGACGCCCCAGAGATAAGACGGGCTTACCCAGTCGGGGCGGACCTGGACGAAGCCGTATGTCGCGTTCTCGGCCTCGGAGTAGATCCGGCTGAGGCGCGTCTTGCCGCTGCCCGACCGCCCGCTCAGTATCACGAGCGGGTGGGTCGCCATCGAGATGTGGAAGCGCGTGAGCAACGGCAGGGGGTAGTGGAGCTGGTGACTGCCCGCCACCTGCTGAAGGCGCTCGACCGGCGAATGGGCCAGGGGGCGCGGGCTGGTCTGCACCAGGGCAGGGAGCGGAGTCGGGGCCAGAGGCAGCGAGAGCACACCGGCCTGCGCCATCTGGGCGTAGAGCGGCGACGAAGTGTCCTCGCCGAACTCGTCCACTAACTGATCAAGCAGTTCGAGTTGGGTGTCGAAGTTCTGGCGCCCGCGCATCATCCGGGCGCGCTCGTCCACCTGGTCGCGCAGCCAACCGAGCAGCCACGGCAGGTCGGCGGGCGCGATCTGCCGCGTCCAAGGGTGCTCGCCGAGCGCGCGGCGTGTCACCGGCACCGCGTCGAGCGGCCAGTCAATATAGAGCATAGAATCGTGCCGAGGATAGATCGTATAGACCGGAGGCGGCATGTTGTCGTCTACGTCAAAGCTGTCGGTGACGTACAGGCCGCACAAAATCGGGTTCTGGGAGGCGCGCCCGGTCGTCCCGTGGATCTGATAGGTCCAGAAAAGCGCAAGGTCGCGGGCGCGCATCGTCGCGATAAGCTGCGAGCCGTCGTAGTTCAGTCTCCGGCGCAAATACGGCTCGGTCGGCGCGAAGAGCCGCAGGTCGTAGCAATCGGGCCGCCCGTTCATGCAAAAGTTGTTGCGGAAGGTCTCTGAGGCCCCACAATGCACGTTGCGTGCGTCCCGGCAAATAGTTCCGTCGAACCTCTGCACATGCTTGTTGACTTTGATCAAGAAGCCCTGTCTCTCAGCGCCCCCGCCGGACGGCAGCGTGTCCGGCATCATTTCGGGTTGGGTAGTCTGCATCTGGTTTGGTTCCTTTCTTGAGCGGTCAGCTATCAGCCGTCAGTAACAGCATCTCCAGCATATAGTATAGCATCTCAGCCGGATGGGGGCAATATCGGGGGCGGTGCTTTACGGACGTTTCGGCTTCCTGCCTCCGATGGGAGGGGTGGGCCGGAAGATGCCACGATCCGAGATCCAGGGGGCGTAGGGGGCGGCGGTGAGGGCGGCGAGGGCGAGCAGCACGGTGTCATAGTTGACGCGCCAGCCCACGAAGTCGCGCCATGCCTGCTCGCGGTCGGGCTTGAGGGGCACGTTCGCGGCGGCCAATTGCTCGCATGCGGCGTCGAACTCGCCGCGGGTGATGCTGATTGGGCTGTCGGGCTTCGGGGAGGGGTCGTATTCGGTGCCGAAGAAGTCGCCTATATACCGTAGGGCTAAATACCCCGCCCTTATGCAGAAGTCGGCCTGGGGGTCGTGGGGTATGTCGAGCGTCGAGTTGGCGAGCGCGGCGGAATCGAGCACCGCTCCGGCTGCGGTTATCCACGAGCGGCCAGGCTGAGGCGAGCGGAAGAAGGCGAGCGCGGCCAGCGAGGTGTGGCTCTCCTCGAGGTCGGCGAACCATGCCTCCCAGGTGACCCAGAGTCCGGGCAGTCTCTCCCAGCCATGTATGCGCTGGGCGCGCGCGAACATCTCGACCGCAGAGGGCGGAGAGCCGGCACGCACCTCCAACATCGTCACGGCAGCCTCGCGGCGGGCGAAGGCACCGTACATCGTCGGTAGGTAGGCGATCAGCAGAGCGACGAGGATCAGGCCGAGCGCCGCCTCAGAGAAGGCGAGGACGGTCATCGGCAGGCCGTCCACGCTCGAGAAGCCCAGGGTGAGCAGGGATGAGCCGCTGAGCTTGAATGAAGCCTCCCAATCGCCCGCGCCGACTGCCCAGAAGATGCACATGTAGCCGAGCAGCACAAGCGACAGCCAGACAATCGGCAGCATCAGCAGACCGATCGGCGCATAGAGCGCGAGCACACGGTCCCGGTCCTCATAGGTCCGCGAACGGAGATTGCGGAGGTCGAAGATGCGGCGCACGAACAGGAAAACTACCCGCGTCAGCTGGTCGCGCCCGCTGCGCGGCATCACGAAGGTGACGATGGCCGAGGCGAGCGTGCGGAGAACGATCAGCGCGCCGACTATGAACGCCAGGATTTGCAGCAGGATCATGCTCTGATTATACCACCATTTCCACTGTCATTCTGAGCGCAGCGAAGAATCTCGGCACTTCCACCTAACCTCTTGACAATATTGCAGTGTCGGCTATATAATGGAAACGCACAGGAACAAATAGTAGGAGAGAGAGCGCCCATGCAACCCCACAAAGGCTTCCGTTCAACTGACGAGTATATCGCCGCCTTCCCTGAAGACACACAAGCGCTCCTTGAAGCAGTACGGGCCGTCATCAAAGCCGCTGCGCCCGACGCAGAGGAGCGAATAAGCTATCAAATGCCCGCGTTCGCGCTGAACGGGAACTTAGTCTACTTTGCTGCGCTTAAGAACCACATTGGGTTTTATCCAACGGCAAGCGGGATTGAGGCATTTAAGGCTGAATTATCCATGTATGAGACCACAAAGAGCTCTGTAAAGTTCCCCATCAGTCAGCCCTTACCGATGGACCTGATAAGCAAAATCGTCCAATTTCGAGTTACCGAGAATCTCAATAATGCTGCGGCAAAAGCGCGCGAGAAAAAAGCATGAATTAGGCGTTCCGCATCGCCAGCCACGCCTGAATCGCCAGCATATGGATATGCTCGTGCATGTGCTCGAACGATCCGTCGAGCACCGCTGGGCCTAACGGCGCGCCGCCCAGCCAGGCGAAGCGGTCCGCCTCCCGCAGGTCGGCCTCCGGCAGCGCCCGCACCAGGTCCGCCATCTCCTGCCAGGCCGCTTCCGACTCGCCTAGCACCGCCGCGAGCGGCTGATCTCGGTCGGCCTCGTAGAACCAGTTGTTAATCTGCGCGACCCCCGCCGCGTCATCCTCGTTGAACTCCGCGGGCCACGGAGGCGGCGCAGGCTCCGTTTGACGCAGCCCCGCCCGCAAGTAGGCGCACGACCGCCCACGCCAGGCGGTCAGGTGGGCGACGACATCCTTAACCGTCCAATCCGCCCCCGCGGCCCCCCGTAGCATCATGTGCTCCTCGCCGATCGCGGCCAGCAACGCCTGCCACGCCGCGTGTTCGGCCTGAATGATCTCCAGCATTTGAGCCTTCGTCGTCAATGCATCCATCGCCAATTCTCCTTCTCGGCGCTGCTCGCTTGCGCCGGGGAGGAGTGTGCAAGACGCGCGCCACGGACTGTTGTGATACCGCAGGGCCATGCCGCCCCTGCCTTGAAGACGGTAGGATGAATACGGTGACATACATGCAGGTAGGCACTTAGTCATCGATTGGGATGTTATTGGGTTAGTGGTGTCAGCTGTATCTGCTTTGCAAGGCCATAGGCGGTCGGGAGATCGTTGTCGCTTTCCACGAGTACGCGGCCGATGACAAGCACCGAATTGTTCGGTGAGGATATCTGTGACATTCCCTGCGGCACGACTCCTTTCCAGCCGGAGCCGCTCACGAGGTAGTCGCCGGCCTCGGTTCCCGTGGTGCGTTTGCCGACGTAGGCAAAATTAATGTTTTTCGACGGATCAGTGAATTGCACGCTGTAGTAGCGATTTGACATGCCCGGGACGTGCAGGACTTGCGGCCCCTTGGAGAGATCGAGCCAGCCGACCGTAGCGAGCGTGTCGTGGTTCACGCCAACCGTCATCGCATTCGATCTTCCGGCGGTTTGCGAAGCGAGGGGTTCGGCAAAGAGTTCTTGGGGCTCCGTATAGAGCGTATTGACCGGGATGGGGCCGTCGCCGAACCCCTTCACGAGGATCGCCCGCTTGTACACGTACAGCAGCAGACGGGGCCACAAGTAGATGACAAGGAGCCATGTCGCGACACAGAGCCCACCGAATATAAGCAAATGCTCGTACTCCATATACATCATCTCACTTCGACAACCGGCGGCACTTCATACTCGCCACGGAGAATGGCCTCGCCGGGGATGTACGCGCGCAACCAGAGGATGAACTTGTCCGAAGGCGCCGGCAGCCAATTCGACTCGTGACCGGCCGGGGCGCTCTTCTGAATGTAAATGTCGACCGAACCGTCCGGGTTTTGCGCGAGGCCGGAACGATCACTGACGCTATAGCGATTGATCGGATTGAGCACAAAATGATTTTTCGCATTACCCATAGTCAGCGACCAGAATGCATTGTTCGGCGGAAGCCCGCCTGCCGGAAAGTGCATGATGTAGTCGCGCGCTCCGGAGAGCGCATGGCCCGCGCCATCTGCGTTCGTCCACCAATACATCGCCTCTTGCGGGACGTTCACCGGACCGGGAAATAGTTGGGCATGCGCGGCGCGCAGCAACATGCCGTTGCCGGGCTCACCCAATCCGAACATGGTGATCCAGCCATTGACCTTCGTGGCCTTGATCCGCGCGAAAATCTGGGCCGTGACAAACGCCAGCCCGAAGCCGATGAGGATGCCCTGCACCACGTCATTACCCACCGTTCTTGCTTGGGCAAAGAAGTTGCCAAAGACGAATGAGCGGATGATGAAATAGCCGCAGATCACGCCGACGAGTGCCGCAAAATAAGTGTATGTTCTGCTCATATGATTGTTTTATCACACTTGGTTTCGCGGCGCAAGTTGTATCTGGGGATCCGACTTCACCCGGACAAAATCCAACGCTAAGAGCCGATCAAGCCTCGATTCTTGTTATCAGATCAGAGGGAGAGCCAGAGCTATGACCAAGACTACGCCCATCCGTTTAGACGATAGCCTCGCCGCCCGGCTGGACGAGTTGGCTGCGGCTGTAAACAGGCCGCGAACTTGGCTTATCGAGCAGGCGATCCAGGAAGCCCTAGATGAGTACCGCGCCGGAGCGGCCACGACGAAGCCACATGAACAGGTCATGCGGGCTCTGGAGGCTCGGATCAGCGCGAAGCGCACGCCATGAAAAAAATGGGCCGATTGGCCGATTGCGCGGGGGCCAGGCTCGGCGTATAATTAAAGCACAGCGGCCGCGTGGAGGGGATCGTGTACTCTCACCGGCGGCGACTCACGCCGCACTGCGCCAAGCCGCTGTGTCAGCCAAAGGAGGCATCCTATGCTCCCCGCACGCACCCGCGTGGCGCCCTCGCCTACCGGAGATCCGCACGTAGGCACGGCCTACGTTTCCCTGTTCGACTATGCGCTCGCCCGGCAGACGGGCGGGCAGTTCATCCTCCGCATGGAAGATACCGACCAGCTGCGCTACAACCCCGACTCGGAGCGGGGGATCTTCTCCGCGCTGCGCTGGGTCGGCCTGCCGTATGACGAAGGCCCCGACGTGGGCGGGCCGCACGCCCCCTACCGCCAGTCAGAGCGCCGCCCGATCTACAGGGCGCACGCCGAGCAGCTTGTGGCCGGGGGCCACGCCTACTACTGCTTCTGCACGCCTGAGCGCCTCGCCGAGATGCGGAAGGAGCAGGCGGCCCGCAAAGAGCCGCCGCGCTACGACCGCCGCTGCCTCGGCCTGCCCCCGGAGGAGGTGCGCGCGCGCTTGGCTGCCGGCGAGCGGGCGGTGGTGCGGCTGCGGGTGCCCGACGAGGGGATCACCAGCTTCGTTGACCTGGTGCGCGGCGAGATCAGCTTCGAGAACCGGCTGATGGACGACGCAGTCCTGCTGAAGTCCGACGGGTTCCCCACCTACCACCTCGCCGTGGTGGTGGACGACCACCTCATGGGCGTCACCCACATCGTGCGCGGTGAGGAGTGGATCTCCTCGACGCCGAAGCACATCCTGCTTTACAAGGCGTTCGGCTGGGAGCCGCCGCTGCACGCCCACATGCCGCTGCTGCTCGACGACGACCGCGCGAAAATATCGAAGCGCAAAAGCCCCGATAAGACCCGGCTGGAGGGCTTTCGGGACCGGGGCATACTGCCGGAGGCGCTGCTGAACTTCTTGGCGCTGCTCGGCTGGTCTCCCCCGGACGGCAAGGAGATTTTCAGTCTGGACGAGTTCGTCGCGGCCTTTTCGACCGACCGGATGCTCAAGTCCGGCTCGGTGTTCGACATGAACAAGCTGCTCTGGATGAACGGACAGTACATCCGCGCGCTCTCTGTCGAGCAACTGGCCGAGCGGCTGGTGCCTTACACGAACTACACGCCGGAGCAGGTGAAGGCGGTACTGCCCTTGCTGCACGACCGGCTGAGAGTGTTGAGCGAGTTCGACGACCTGGCCTCGTTCTACTTCGCCCACCCGACATACGACCCCGCGCTCTTCAGCAGCAAGCAGTTCGACAGCTCGGCCCTGCGCGAGCACCTGGCGGCGGCGCGCGAGATGCACTCCGGCCTCGACTGGCCGCCGGACCACGAGACCTGGGAGGCGGCTATCCGCCGGCTCGCCGAGGAGCGCGGCTTCAAGAAGGCCGGCGACCTGTTCATGCTTCTCCGCGTCGCGGTCACGGGCCGCCGCGAAAGCCCCCCTCTCTATGAGACACTGACGCAGCTAGGCCGCGACGAGTCCCTGGCGCGCATGGATGCGGCGGGGGAGGCCCTAGGTGAGGCGTGACCTGTGCTCCTGCTGAACCTTGACCGGATCTCGAAGTTCTACGGCACCCGCCCGATCTTCGAGGATCTGTCCTGGCAGATAGACGAGGGGGAGAGGATCGGGCTGATCGGCCCGAACGGTGCCGGCAAGTCGAGCCTGCTGCGCCTGATGGCGCGGGCCGAGCCTGCGGACGGAGGCAGTGTGACGGCGCGCAAGGGGCTGCGGGTCGCCATGCTGCCGCAGGACGTGCCTGCGCCGGCGGGCAGTACGCCGCTCTCGGTTGCGCTGGAGGCACGGCCCGACATAGCCGCGCTGGAGGCGCAACTCGCCGAGGTCGAGGCCGGCTTCGCGGACCCGGCTGCCGCCACCTCGCCGGATCGCTGGGACGCGCTGGTGGAGAGGCAGGGCCGCTTGCTCGAAGCCTACGAGCAGGAGGGCGGGCCGCGCCTACTGAACGAGGCCACGGGGCTGCTGAAGCGCCTCGGCTTCAGCGCCGACGAGATGGCGGAGCCTCTGGACGCGATGAGCGGCGGGCAGCGCAAGCTCGCCTACCTGGCGCGCTGCATACTCGGCGGGCCGGACCTCCTGCTGCTCGACGAACCCGACAACCACCTCGACCTTGACGGCAAGGCGTTCTTGGAAGCCGCGATGCGGGACTTCGATGGCTCGGTTGTGCTGATCTCCCACGACCGCTACCTGCTCGACGACACCGTGAGCCGGATAGCTGAACTCAGCGACGGCAAGCTGGCGCTATACGAGGGCAACTACTCGGCCTACGCGGTGCAGCGGGAACTCGCGCTGGCGCGGCAGCAGATGGACTACGTCTCGCAGCAGAAGGAGATCAAGCACCTTGAGGAGGCGGTGGCGCGTTTCAAGCTGTGGGCGAGCATGGTGATAGACGAGCGGCACATCAAGCAGGCGCGCAACAAGCAACGGCAGATCGACAGCATGGAGAAAGTGGAGCGCCCGGTGCTGGAGCGGCGCAAGATGGGCCTGCGGCTGCGGCCGGCCGAGCGGGGCGGCCAGAAGGTGATCGAGCTGCGGGGCGTGGGCAAGACCTTTCGGCAGGACGGGCAGGGGCCGGTCGAGGTGCTGCGGCATCTGGACGGGCTGGTGCGGAGCGGCGAGCGGGTCGGCATCGTCGGGCCGAACGGCGCGGGCAAGTCGGTGCTCTTCCGGTTGATCCTCGGCGAGGATGAGCCGACGGCGGGTGAGGTCTGGATCGGGCCGAGCATCCGCGTGGCCTACTACGCCCAGGAGCACCAGACGCTCGACATGGGCGCCACGCCCCTAGAGGCTCTGCGGGAGGCCCAGCCGATGTATGAGCAGCAGGCCATTGGCATGTTGGGCCGCTTCCTGTTCAGCTACGAGAGCTGCCGCCGCCCGATCCGCACCCTGAGCGGCGGCGAAAAGGCCCGCGTGCAGATGGCTCGGCTGATGCTGAGTGGCGCGAACTGCCTGCTGCTCGACGAGCCGACCAACAACCTCGACATTGCGTCAGCCGAGGTGCTGGAGCAGGCGCTCGCCGAGTACAAGGGCGCGGTCGTCGTCATCTCCCACGACCGCTACTTCCTCGACCACGTAGTAGACCGCATCTGGGAGCTGAAAGATGGCCGCCTGCGGGAATACCTCGGCGGCTGGAGCGCCTACGCCTATGCCCGATAACGGGGCGCACTCCGCACTCCGCATTGCCTTTGTCGCGCCGTTCGGCCTGCGGCCAAAAGGCACGGCAAGCTCGCGCGCGCTGCCTCTGGCGCAGGTGCTGGTGGAGCGTGGACACCGCGTGCGGCTGATCGTGCCGCCTTGGGACGACCCCAGCGCGCCGCCGAGGGGCCGGGTTTCGTGGGAGGGTGGCGTGGAGGTGGTCGAGTTGCCGCGCCCCCGCCTGCCGGGGCCGCTCGGCTGGCCCGAGGGGCTGCTGCTCGAGGCGCTGCACGACCGGCCCGATGTGGTGCATGTCTTCAAGCCGAAGGCATACGCTGGGCTGGCCGGACTCGGACTGAGTATGTTGCGCCGCCCCTGGGTGCTCGACACCGACGACTGGGAGGGGCGCGGCGGTTGGAACCGCGTGAACCGTTACCCCCTGCTCCGGAGTGCGCTTTTCCAATGGCAGGAGACCACGCTGCCCCGCATGGCGGGCGCAGTGACGACGGCGAGCCGGACGTTGCAGGCGCAGGCGTGGGGCCTCGGCGTGCCACCGGGGAGGGTGTTCTACCTGCCGAACGGGGTCTCTGCGGAGAAGTACGCGCCGCTTATGGCTGGGGCAGCCGATGAGGGGCGGCGCAGGCGGCTCCGCGAGCGGCTCGGCCTCGGCGCGGCGGACCCGGTGTTGCTGCTCTACACGCGCTTCGTGGAGTTCCCGGTGGGCTGGCCGCTGCGTGTGTTGGGGGCGTTGGCGGCGTCCTGGCCCCGACTGCGGCTGCTGGTGGTCGGCGCGGGCTTCCGCGGCGAGGAGAGCCGCTTGCGCGATGACGCGGCGGCAATCGGCCTGGGAGAGCGCGTCGTGGTCGCCGGTCGGGTTGAGGGCGCGGACCTGGGCGCGCTGCTCTCGCTCGGCACGGTCGCGCTCTACCCCATGCGGGATACCCTGGTCAACCGCGCGAAGTGCCCCGTGAAGCTCCTCGACCTGATGGCGCTCGGCCTGCCGATCGTGGCGCACCGCGTGGGGCAGGTCAGTGAGTACCTGGTCCACAATGAGAGCGGGCTGCTGGCACCGCCTGGCGACCTAGAGGGGCTGACGGCTGGGATCGCGGCGCTGCTCAACGACCCTGCTCGGCGGGCATCACTTGGGGCCGCAGCGCAGGCCCGCGCCTGGTCGGTCTTCCCGTGGGCCAGCTTGGCCGAGGCAGCCGAAGCCGCCTACGCTCGGGCGTTGGGTGCCGGCGACCTTCACACCAACCACTAACCACCAACCACTATCCGGTTTTCGTGTTTTTCGTGCCTTTCGTGGATGGAGGACGCCCTACTCCAAATGGAGTATCTTTGCCCCCAAGGCCCCAAAATATGGCAGTAAATGCCCCTCGAAATGGATATTAAAAGTGAGAGGGTTAAAATAGCAGGCCGAATACGCCCTACTCCGTGCCTTGAAAAGGACCGCCGCGCCGCCGCGCGGTCAATCTCGCCGGCCGTTTTTGGCCGGTTTCCAAAAAATACTCCGATCGGAGTATCTTTGCCTATGAGGAGGGCCTCGGAAAAAGATACTTTAGTATAACCGCCAGGCACGAATTATCAGAAAGCGGCAAACCGCCGTGCCTGGCCCAACCCTTGAAAGCTGATAGGCCCTGGATGAGGCCACGTACATAATGCCGCTCTCTGGGGGAAGCCAAAACGCCCTCACCCATTGAGAGCAAGGGCGCTTTCACTCGCATTGTGAGTGCTCGGCACCCAGCACTTTTTAGTATTGGTTGCCGTTTACGCCGTAGTCGTTTTGCTCACCGTCTACTGGGCGGGTGCGGATATTCGGCGAGGTGGAGAGCTTGGTCACGTTCGCGGCTTGCAGTCCCTTGGGGCCGGATTGCAGGTCGAACTCGACCTCTTGCCCCTCGGTCAAAGTCTTGAAGCCTTCACCCTCAATCGCGCTGAAATGCACAAATACATCTTCGCCGGTCGGCCCGGTGATGAAGCCGAAGCCTTTGCTGTCGTTGAACCATTTAACGACACCTTGAGTACGATCCATTGCTGCCTCCATTCAAGAACACGTTACTTCAGGCCCAGAGAGCGCCCTGGCCGCCCAAGGGGAGGGCGGTTGTGTACTTGGGCCTTCTATAGATGAAGCTGAGGTCTGCCGAAGGGAATCAGGTGCGGAGAATTGTCTCGCTACAACGTGGTGCCGGAACCGACAACTCCAACTTCTATATACAGATCGTACCAAATATCAGGCGCGATGTCAAGCAAGCCGGAGCCTACGCGGACCGCCGACTTGTGGTATAATTGGGGGTTGAGAGGAGAACCTGATGCCTGAAATCACATGGCTTGGCTACGGCTGCTTCCGGTTGCGGGGCAAAGACGCGACGGTCGTTATTGATCCGTTTGACAAGGGGCTGGGGATCGAACCCCCGCGCCCCCGCGCCGACATCGTGACGGTGAGCCGCGACGAGAACCGCGCTGCCGTCGCAAACATCAAAGGCGACCCACGGGTGCTGCACGCGCCGGGGGAATACGAGGTCAAGGGGGTGTTCCTGACCGGCGTCGGCACATTCGCCGACAACAAGAAGGGCGCTCTGCACGGCAAGAACACTGTCTTCGTCTATGAGATGGACGACATCGTGATCTGCCACCTCGGCGGCCTCGGCCATACACTGAGCGCGGCGCAGGTGGAGGCGCTGACCAACGTTTCGGTACTGATAGTGCCGGTGGGCGCGCCCGACATGCTCGAACCCCAACGCGCCGTCGAGATCATCGCGCAGATCGAGCCGTCGCTGGTCGTGCCGATGATGTACAAGACCGGACCCGAAACCGCCAACCTGGAACCGATCGACCGCTTCGCGAAGGAGATGGGCCTCAAAGATTGGCAGGCCCAGGACAAGCTGGTGATCAAAGGCCCCAGCGACTTGCCGGAGACGACACAGGTCGTGGTGCTCGAAGTGAAATCGTAAACTTGGGGACCGGAGGCCGGAAGTCTCCGGCCCCACGGCTTTAGAGGCAGAGGAGGGCGAATTCATGGCTAAGTATATTTTCGTGACTGGCGGCGTCGTATCCTCGGTCGGCAAGGGGATAACCGTCGCCAGCATCGGGCGGATACTCAAGAGCCGGGGGCTGGCCGTCGCCGTGATGAAGCTCGACCCCTACATCAACGTTGACCCCGGCACGATGTCTCCCTACCAGCACGGCGAGGTCTTCGTGACCGACGACGGTGCGGAGACCGACCTCGACGTGGGCCATTACGAGCGGTTCATTGACGAGAACATGACGCGCGCGGCGAACGTCACCACAGGGCAGATCTACAACAGTGTGATCGCGCGCGAGCGGCGCGGCGACTTTCTCGGCGGCACTATCCAGGTGGTGCCGCACATCACCAACGAGATCAAGTCGCGGATCGCTGCGGTCGCCCGGCAGTCGGGTGCCGATGTGGTGTTGGTTGAGGTCGGGGGCACCGTCGGCGACATCGAGGGGCTGCCGTTCTTCGAGGCGATCCGCCAGATGCGCCGTGATGCCGGGCGCGAAAACGTGATGTATATCCACCTGACCTATCTGCCCTACATCGGCGCGACACACGAACTCAAGACCAAACCGACGCAGCACAGCGTCAAGGAGTTACGGTCCATCGGCATCAACCCGACGGTGATCCTCTGCCGCGCCGATTACCCGGTCGAGCCGGACACTCTGGCGAAGATCGCGCTGTTCTGCGACGTGGACGAGGACGCGGTCGTTGAGATGCCTACTGTCGGCAGTATCTACGAAGTGCCGCTGATCCTCGAAGACGCGGGGCTGGGCAACTACATCGTGACGCGGCTCGGCCTCGGCGGTCACGCGCCGGAGCTGGCGGAATGGCGGAACCTCGTCGAGCGTATCCATTCTCCGCGCGCCTGCCTCACGGTAGCGATCTGCGGCAAGTACACCGAACTCCACGACGCCTACCTGAGCGTGGCCGAGGCGTTGAAGCACGCCTCGCTGGCGCAGAACGCCTCGGTGGAGATACGCTGGGTGAACACCGAAACGATCGAGGAGGAGGGGACCGACGCCCTCTTGCGCGGGGTGGACGGCATCGTGGTGCCGGGCGGCTTCGGCGACCGTGGGGTGGAGGGCAAGATGATGGCCGCGCAGTATGCGCGCGAGCGCGATATACCCTATCTCGGCCTCTGCTACGGGCTACAGATGGCGGTGATCGAACTCGCCCGCCACGAGGCAGGGCTGGCCGGAGCGAACAGCACCGAGATCGACCCGCGCACCCCCCACCCGGTGATAGACATAATGGCCGACCAGCGCGACATCGCCGACATAGGCGGCACGATGCGGCTCGGCCTCTACACCTGCAAATTGGTGCCGGGCACGAAGGCCGCCGCCGCATACGGGACCGAGCAGGTGAATGAGCGCCACCGCCACCGCTTCGAGTTCAACAACGCCTATCGGGAGCGGCTCGAGGAGGTGGGGCTTGTGATCAGCGGCCTCTCGCCCGACGGCCGCTTAGTCGAGGTGATCGAACTGCGCGACCATCCCTGGTTCGTCGCCAGCCAGTTCCACCCCGAGCTTAGATCCCGTCCGACCTCGCCCCACCCTCTTTTCCGCGACTTCATAGCTGCGGCTATGCGAGAGAAGGCGAAGGCTGCGGATCGGCAGCCGCCGCTATGGAGTGGAAGCGGTCTCCCGGAAGTGGCCCTGAACCAGGGCGCGGTCTCCGGCGGGATCTCCCAGGAGTAGCACCGTTATCGCCGGGTGGTCTTGGGCCAGCTTGCCGACATCTGAGGAGGAGACGCGCCCCACCTGATCCACAACGTAGGTGTAGACCGTGCCATCCGCGCCGGTCAGTGTGATCGTGTCGGCGGGCCGGGAGGCCGCAAAGAGCGCCGCGTTCTCCGGCGAGTAAGCGATACCGAGGATATAGTTGACGTTCGTGCCGCCGGCCCAGCTTGCGACGGATGGGTCTTTGCTGAAGCTCCAGTTGGGCAGGGTCGTGTCGGATACGGCGACATTATACTTCTTGCCGCCGAAGCTAAGGCTGCGGGGGGCGTCGTTCTGTAGATGCGCGGAAGGCGGCGAGCCTGCTGCGCCCGGCGTGGGGCTTCCAGCAGCGGGGACGGCGGTTTCGAGCACAGGGCCGGCGGGCGACGGCGTTGCGGGCGGCGGAGGCGGAATGTCGGTCGGCGGTACGACGGCGGATGCGCCGGTGGTCGCCGGGGGCGTTTCGGTGATAGCCGCCGGAGGCGTGTCGGTTACCAGGAGAGAGGTCGGAGTTGTGGCCGGTGGTGTCGCCACGGCTGAGGCCAGCGCGGGCGCAGGGCTAGCCCCAGCCGTGCTCAGAGGCGTCAAGTTGGCTGCCGTCGTCGGGCTTTCGATAGGGATGGCGATGGTCGCCGTCGGCTTGCCGTTGGCGTCGAGGCCGCCGTTGTAGAGGCTAAAGGCCCCGGTCACCGGCCCCCAAATCAGGAATAGCACGATCAGCGTGATGACGCCCGGCCAGATGAACGCGCGCAGGGGAGTCCTCGCCTCGGCGACGGTGGCCGGCACCCCTTCGGTGTCTATCCCGTGCTCGGGCGCGTGCGTACCGTGTTCGTCGTGATTGCTGCTCATCGAACCTCAGAACCCTCCAAGACGTTGCTTACGGGATGCGCGCCGGCAGCACCGGCGCGGGCAGGCGGATCATGAGTCCGTTCGGCCCGACGGTGGCCTTGCCGCTCCAGTGCAGGTAAGGGATAGAGACTGTGACAGGGGCGTTGCGGTGCAGCAAGGCGGAGGCTGCGCCCCGTGGCCGGTTGGTGACGGCGGCAGTCGTGCCTCCGTCGTCCTGCAAGACGAGGCGCAACCCGTAGACGCCCTCGCCGGGATCGTAGCGCCCGTTGCCGTTGCGGTCCAGATAGACCTGGAAGGGCATCATCACTTTGTCCACCCCGGTCTGGGGCAGCGGCACCACCGGCTCGGTGGGAGTGGGCAGTTCGCCGGGGACGGGTGTCTCGATCACGGGGGTGGGGGTGGTAGCGGCAGGCTGCGGCGGCTGCGCGGGCGTCGAGGTGGCTTCGGCGGGGCCGGGCGGCGGCTGGGTCGGCGTGGCAGTGGCTTCGGCGGGGCCGGGCGGTTGGGTCGGCGTTGAGGTGGCACCGGCGGGGCCGGGCGGAGAGGTCGGGAAGGGGGCTGCGGTCGGCGCAGGCCCGTTGGTCACGGTGACGATCGGAGCGATAATCGGCGTTGTGGTGCCTGCCGGCGGGGGCACGTTCGCCTGCACATGCAGGCTGACGTTGTAAGTCATCGTGGGGCTGCCGAGGTCGCCCTTGTTCTTCACCATGATGTAGTAGAAATCGTCCCGTATCGGGAAGAAATCGAGCCGAGAAGCTACAACATCGTTCGGGCTGCCGCCGGGCGGAGGGCCGACCTGGTCGTCGTTCTGCGCGAGTATCGTCCTGCCGTCGCTGTCGAATAGGTAGAGATAAGTGTCCACACCGATGCCGAGGTCCGAGGTCTGGATCGTGTAGGCTTTGCCCCGACCGCCGAAGAACTTGTACCAGTCGGCGTCTCCGCCGGGGCAGAAGTTGTGGCCGGGCTGGATCTCGCCGATCAGCAGGAGATGGGCGGCGGCGGGCACTCCGTCAGGCTCATACGGGTCGAGGCAGGGCGCGGTGATAGGCGTGGCGGTGGGGGCGAAGGGGTTCGGCGTGGCTGTAGGTAGGGGGGTGTTGGTCGGAGCGGGGCCGGGGGTGGCGGTGAAGCCGACCGTGTAGGTCCAGCCGAGGCCGCCGAGGCCACGGTTGTCGCGCACGCGCACGTAGTAGAGGCCGCTCGACGGGAAGTTCATGTCTATGCGCGAGCAGAGGCAGCCGGGCTGATCGTCGTTCTCGGCGATTTTGGTGCCGTCGTAGGGGTAGGTGTAGACTGCCATGATGGTGTCGAGGCTGCCGCCGAGGTCTTTGGTGTAGAGGGTGTAGACCTTGCCGGTGACGACGTTGATTATGAACCAGTCTTCGTCGCGCGTCGGGCAGATCGTGTGGGTCTGCTCGGTCGCTAGGTCGAGGTTGTGGGCCTGAGTCGGGAGGTTGTCCGGCTCATAGGCGTCGGCGCAGAACGGCGTCGGCGTGACCGTGGCGGTCAGGGGGGTAGGCGTGACGGTGGAGGTGCCGATCGGGGTGGTGGTCGGCGTGTAGGTCGGCGGGGGGTTGCTCGGGCTGCCCGGCAACGACACGAAGTCGCTCGCCTGGTCTGTGTCGTGCCCGTTCGGGTATCGTTGCAGGCTGTTCGTGCCGTCGGTCGGCATCGTCGGCGGGTTGCTGAAATACGGCTGGAAGCGGTAGAAGTTCGGCCAGGTCGGGTCCACCCTGCCCCAGTTGAGTTGGTCGATGGTGACATCCTGCGGGCCGTTGAGCACGAGGGCGAGGAAATCGCTCGCGGGGTTCAGCCCGCTGCCGATCCTCTGGTTCGGAAGCAGGTTCGCGCCGATTGCCAGGTTCTGCCCCGGCCCGATCAGCGGATTGGGCAGTGTGTTCAGCCGATCAGATCCGGCACTGTTGAAGATCGAGTAGCTCGATAGGTCAATCGTTTGGCCGGTGCCGTTGTAAATCTCGAAATACTGGCCCGCGAAGTTCGAGTTGGTCGGCGCATAGACCTCGTTGATCACAAGCAGCGAGCTGTTCGGCGTGGCTGTCGCCCCACCGACGGTGGCCCAGGAGAGACCGAGGATCATCGGCAAGAGTGCCAGGGATATAACGAGCCTTTTCTTCACAAGGAAGCTCCTTTTGACTGGAACGCGCACGACGCCCGCGCGAATAGGAACAATTCGGGCAAGAACATAGCGACCGATGACCGGCTGATCACCGACATTCCTACCAACATTCCTATTGTAGCCGATCTCGGTCGCTAAAACAAGCCGGTGACGTTGCCCTCGGCGTCAACGTCAATATTCGCGCCGCCCGGCGACGAGCCGAGGCCGGGCATGGTCCTCATCTCGCCGCAGAGCGGGTAGATGAAGCCCGCGCCCGCGCTCAGGTTGACTTCGCGGATCGGCAGTTGGTAGCCCGTGGGCCTGCCGATCAGCTTGGGGTCGTGGGAGAGGCTGAGGTGTGTCTTCGCCATGCAGACCGCGAGTTCGCCGTAGCCCTTTTCGGTGTAGAGCCTGAGATTCTTCTCGGCGGCCGGCTCGTAGTAGACCGACGCCGCGCCGTAGACCTGGGTGGCAATCGCCTCGATCTTCTCTTTGAGCGGCCAGTTGAGGCTATAGAGGTAGTGGAAGTTGTTCGGTCCCTCGGCGGCCTGCGCGATAGCCTCGCAGAGGGCGGCAGCGCCGGCCCCACCCTCGGTGAAATGGGTCGAGGGCACGGCAGCGACCGCGCCGGCCGCCAGCCCGGCCTCCTGGATCATCTCGACCTCGCGGGGCGTGTCGGTCGGGAAGCGGTTGACGCAGACGACGCAGGGGACGCCGAACCGCTGCACGTTCTGTATCTGTGCGGTCAGGTTGACCATGCCGTCTCGAAGCGCGTCGGTGTCCTCCTGCTCCAAGCGGGGGTCAAGCGGCTTGCCGGCGACCACCCGGTAGCGCCCGCTGTGCATCTTGAGCGCGCGCACCGTGGCTACCATCACGGCCACGTCGGGGCGGAGGTTGCTCACTCGACACTTGATGTCCATGAACTTCTCCATGCCCATGTCCGCGCCGAAGCCGCTCTCGGTGACCAGGTAGTCGCAGCACTTAATGCCGATCATGTCGGCGAGCACCGAGGAGTTGCCGTGGGCGATGTTGCCGAACGGCCCGCAGTGGACGAGCGCCGGGGTGTTCTCGAGCGTCTGCATGAGGTTCGGCTTGATCGCGTCGCGCAGCAGGGCGGCCATCGCCCCCGCCACGCGCAGATCCTCGGTCGTCACGAGGCTGCCGTCGTAGCGCCGGGCGAGCACGATCCGCCCGAGGCGCGCGCGCAGGTCGGCCATGCCGGTGCAGAGCGCGAGCACCGCCATGACCTCGGAGGCCACCGTGATGTCGAAGCCGGTCTCGCGCGGGATGCCGTTCTCTTTGCCGCCGAGGCCGACGACTATCTGGCGGAGCGCGCGGTCGTTCATGTCCACGACGCGCTTCCAGGTGACGGTGAGCGGGTCAATGCCGAGCGGGTTACCGTGCAACAGCGAGGCGTCGAGGAAGGCCGAGCAGAGATTGTGCGCCGCGCCTATGGCGTGTATGTCGCCGGTGAGGTGGAGGTTGAAATCCTCCATCGGCACCACCTGGCTGTATCCGCCGCCGGCCGCGCCGCCCTTGATGCCGAAGATCGGTCCCATCGAGGGCTGGCGTATCGCCACGATGGCCCGCTTGCCGAGGTGCTTGAACCCCTCGCCGATGCCGACTGTGGTGGTCGTCTTGCCCTCGCCGAGGGGCGTCGGCGTGATCGCGGTGACGTCAATGTAGCGCGCATTCGGCCTTTCGGCGAGCTTGGGGAGGACACTGAGCTTGATCTTGGCCTTGTACTGCCCGTACAGCTCAAGGTCGTCGGCCTCGAGGCCCATGCCCGCCGCGACCTCGGTGATCGGGAGCAACGTGGCGGCGCGGGAGATCTCGAGGTCGGTGGGGAAGGGCATGTGGTCGTCCTTCACAGCGCAACCGCCTCACTCAGCACACGGTCGCGGATATACCAATGGAGACCTTCAGGTTCCACGACATCCACTTTGCAGCCTAGCAGCTCCTCCAACTCCCGTCAGAGGGCCGCTTGGTCAAACAGGCTGCGGTCGGGGTCCAGTTCCACAAGCAGATCCAGGTCGCTGTCGGGGCCGGTATCGCCTCGCGCAACCGAGCCGAAGACGCGCACGTTATGCGCGCCGTGCCGGGCAGCCGTGTCCAGGATCTCCTCGCGTTTTGCCGTCAGCAGATCAGCTAGGTTCATGCCTCCATTATACACCACCCCACTCGATTTGTGGAGACAACGAGTGGCAGGCCCGCCCGACTTTGGCGTATACTCAAGCGGAGGGAAGCCGACTGCCCATGCGCTATATCGGGAGCAAAGAGAACCTGCTCGGTCTGATCGACCGCACCGTGAGCGAACACGGGATTGCGGGCGGCGTCTTCTGCGACCTCTTCGCGGGCACGACCGTGGTCGGGCGTCACTTCAAGCGCCAGGGCTACCGGGTCATCTCCAACGACCTAATGGAGTACTCTTATGTCTTCGGCAAGGCGTACATCGAAAACAACGCCGAAGTGGACCGCCTGGAACAGCTCCTCGCGTACCTGAACAGCCTGCCGCCTGTGCGCGACTTCATGTTCGACAACTACTCCGACGAGGGCACCGCATCGGCGGAGTTTCGGCGGATGTACTTCTCGGCGGCCAACGCCGGCAAGATCGACGCGATACGCTGCCGCATCGCCGGCTGGGCGCGGGAGAGAGCCGTCAGCGAGGCCGGGTGCTATGTCCTGCTGGCCTCTCTGCTCGAAGCGGTACCCGGCGTGTCGAACACCACGGGGACTTACGGCGCGTTCCTCAAATACTGGGAAGCGCGCTCGCAGAAGCCGCTGACGCTGACCCTGCCGCCTCTGGTGTGCAGCGAAGGGCGGCACGAGGTCCACCGCCGCGACGCGAACGCCCTGGCGCGCGAAATCGAGTGCGATGTGCTCTACCTCGACCCGCCGTATAACTCGCGCCAGTACGCGACGAACTACCACATCCTCGAAACCGTGGCCCTCTGGGACTACCCGGCCGTTTACGGCAAGTCGGGGCTGCGGCCATACCAGGGCGAGAAGTCGGCCTACTGCCGGACCGACGGCGCGTTGGCGGCTCTGCGGGATCTCGTCGGCGACGCGCGCTGCCGGCTGCTGCTCCTCAGCTACAACAGCGAGGGGATAATGCCCCACGAGGCCATCTGTGATATACTGGCGCAGCGAGGCTCCCTGACGGTGACGGAGCAGACATACCGCCGCTACCGCAGCGACAGCGACCACAGCAAGCGGCGATACCGGGCGGGCGGAGAGGTTGTTGAGCGCGTGTACGCGCTCTCGATGGGTTAGGGGCCGACTGTATCCTCGCCCTGTTCTCCCTGCCCTACTGCCTGACGCAGCATCCAAAGCAGGCTCGCCAGCAGCAACACGCTGCCGTAGAACTTGTAGGACAGGCCGAGCTTCCAGGGGCCGCCGAGGTTGATCCCGTTCCAGACGACCTGGTAGGTGCCGAACGCGAGCAGCACCGCCCCGGTGCCGAGCGCGGCCAGCGCCCCCGACAGAGGGCGGCGCGCCTCTGCCCACCAACGCCCTCCGGCCTCTTCGAGCGCGAAGAAGGCGATGCCGAGCGGCAGCAGAAGCAGCGTCATGTAGTGGTACCAGGCGTTCGGCAGCGCCATCACGCACGCAGCCGTGAAGGCCGCGAAGCCGAGCGCGTAGGCGGTCGAGCGCCGCGCCGCCGGCTTCCATGCCGCCCATATGACCGCCGCGAGCAGCAGCGTCGCCCAGAGCAGCGTGCCCACGGCGACCACTTGCGCCTTCCAGGCCGGGTCGGCGGGGAACGGCTCGAGGTCGATCCGCTCGGTCAGCAGGCGACCGAGGAAGCCGGAGAAGTTCTGGTTCTCTATCCAGGCGCTCGGCCCGCCGTTGTGGGGCAGGCCGACCGTCAGGAAGCTCCACCACGGATCGGGGCCGACGAAGAGGATCGAGGCCGCCACCAGCGCGGCCATCGCGGCCAGGCAGCTCCATAGCGCCCGCCACTCGCGCCGCATCAGCAAGAAGACCAGCAGCAGCCCCGGATATAGCTTGAAGAGCACCGCCACGGCCAACGGCAGCCCCGCCAGGACCGGCCTCCCCGCGCGCAACGCCCAGTATGCCAGCGCCACGAGGCCGAGGATCGAGAGGTCCATCTGCCCGGCGATCAGCGTGTCCACGGCGGGCTGGAAGAGCAGTGCGAGCGCGACGAGCGCGAGTCCGGCGGGCGCTGCGTCTGCGGGACGCTTGCCGTGTGCCCGCATGATCGCGTAGAGCGCCATGCCCAGGAAACAGAGGTTCGCCAGGTTCCAGACGCCGAGCGCCGTCCGCATCGGCAGCCCGGCCACCGGGGTGAGGATTTGCGCGAAGAGCGGCGGGTACTTGTAGCCTGCGTCGAGCGGGTTGCGGAGGAGCTGGGCGAGGTCGTAGAGCGGCTGGTGGGCGAGCAGCCGCCCCGACGCCCGGTAGAAGGCAACGAAGTCGTCGGGCAGGGGCTTGCGCGCCAGGAAAACGACCTGCGCGGCCATGGAGAAGAGCGCATAGCCGACGAACAGCGCAGGCAGCAGGTTGACCTCCTTCGCGGAGTTACGCAAAGTCGCGCGCAGCGTGTAGAGACCCGCGAAGAACAGCCCGCCGATCATCGGCAGATAGGACGCGTAGGGCGTGACCGAGAGGCGCGCCCAAGCCACCGTGACGGCCAGCAGCAGCCCCGCGAGAGCCGTGGCGACGGCCACCGCCCGCGCGCCCCAGTAGAGCCGCCCGGTCGCGTAGAACGCCGTCAGCCCCGCCACGAGCAGCAGCCAGGCGAGCGGCGCGGGCGCGAGCGGCACAGCAGGCTCGAGCCTCACCTGGTCCACCGCGAGGCCGAGGTCGCGGTTTTCGCCGGGCGGGCGGTACGCGGCGATGCCGAGGTCGAGCGACATGTCGCCGACCGGCATATCGCGGGCGGGGACGACGAAGCTGTAGGTGTGGAAGCCGGGGTCGGCGGCGGGCACCTGCAAGACCGGGTCGCCCCCGGCGAGGATCGTCAGGGGGACCGGCTGCGGGCGGCTGCCCGCGGCGGCCACGAGCGTCACCCGCCAGTCGCCGACGCCGATGCCGGGGAAGTGGATGTTGCTATCGTGTGTGCTCCATCGGTAGTCGCGCCCGGCGACGGTTTCGGGACTCTCGAAGTTCGTCAGGAAGATCTCGTCGGGCTTGCCGATGTCCACGCTGATCGGGCCGGGCGCCTGCCAGGCCAGCGCGAGGCCGAGCAGCCCCGCCGCGCCGACGGCGATCAGCTCGCGCCTAACGGCGGTCATAGACCGTGACCGGGATTCCCTTGTCGGCCAACTCGGCCTGCACGAGCGGGCCGACCTCCTCCCAGCGGCCTCCGGCCAGCCCGCAGCCGATGCGTGGCATGTGGACGCTCGCCCTGTGCTCCCGCACGAACTCGGCGACGCGGCCCAGCGCCTCACGGAGGGCGTCGTAGCGGATCGGCGGGCGGCCCTTCTCCGAGGCGACGCCGTGCTGCGCGATCATGTTCGCCACCCATAACTCAGGTTCGACCTGCACGAACTGCGCCTGCCCCAACTCGAATGGCGCGCCGCCGGGATCACGCCCACGGTGCCATTCGTGGTACTGCTGCTCCGGCTCCGGCCAGCGTGCCGACACCGCGAGCACGAAGCCCGCGCCCCACCCGCCGATGTCGTTGCAGATATGCGCGATCACCGTCGGCCCCTTGCCCTGCGGCCTCGTCGCGTCCCCGATCACGTACTTGATCTCCATGGCTGCTCCTTAGCTCTCAGCTTTCAGCTCTCAGTTTCAGCTTCCAGCAATTTCGTACCTTTCGTGCCTTTTCGTGTATTTCGTGGATCGAACAGCCCAACGCCCCAGACCGCCAGGGTCGCCGCGAAGAGCAGCACGTTCGCCGCCGCGACCAGCACGGTCAGGTCCATGCCGAAGGCCACGCGGGGTATCGGCGCGATGGTGCCCTTGCCGAAGCCGTAGAAAAGCAGCAGGTTCAGCGCGATTTCGAGCGAGAGCGCGACGTAGAGGAATACGAGTTGGCGCGCGTGCCCTGCCTTCCCTCCGGCTGCGGCCAGCCCGCCGAGCAGCGCCAACAGCGGCAGAACCGCCAGCAGGTGGTTTTCGTGGATCGACGGTAGGAGCATCGTCGCCCCGTAGAGCTGTAGCGGCACCAAGAAGAGGTCGGCCACGCCCGGCGGCTCGGCCCCGCCCCGTCGTGCCGCCGCCCAGACAAGCCCCGTCAGCAAGATGAACGCCGCGAATAGGCCGACGGCCCAGGCGTTCAGGTCGGCAACATGCAAGTCGGAGATCTCAGAGATGGGCACGATCCTCACGAGCGCGCCCGGCCCCTTGCCCTCGGCGTTCCACTCCCAGAAGTAGGACCAGAGCCACCAGAGGTTGCAGGCGTTCGCGGAGAGATAGTCCTCCTGTGCGTTGTTCGCGATCCCGGCGAGCACGCCGACGAATGTGCCGCGCAGCAGGAAGGGCGCACAGAAGGCGAACACGGTGCCGAGGGCCGCCGCCGCATAGCCGGCCACACGCGCAGGGCCGCGCCGGAGGCTGAGGAGCGCCAGCGCCGGAGCCACGAACAGCGCCTGTAGCTTGAGCATGAGCGACGTGCCCCACGCCGCCCAGCCGCCGGCATACCGGCCTGCCGCCAACAGACCGAGCGCGAGCACCAGAGGCAGCCCAAAGAGCGCGTCGAGGTAGCCGAGGACAGGCCCGGCGATGATCGGCGTCGGGTTACACCAGTAGGCCAGCGCGGCCGCCCAGGCGATGCCTACGCGCTCCGGCCCCGCGCGCTTTCGGACGAAGGCGAAGATCAGCCAGGCGGCGAGGGCGTCGGCGAGGACGAGGGGCAGCTTGATCAGCACGTTGAACGGGGTGCTGTTGGCGAAGTCGGGCGCGAAGAAGGCGCGATAGATCCCGCCGACGGCCCAAAGCACCATCACCGCGCCCGGCGGATAGTCGGTCGGGGCCGACACATGGTCGTAGACGTTGCTCCCGGCGGTGATCCGGCCCCGCCGCACCTGGTCGAGGCTGTTGAACGAGAGCGGGGGCCAGACGCCGGGCCGCTGGTGCGCCAGGGGATAAGCCTGTGTCAGCCCGTGCGTGGTCGCGGCATTGGCCCAGACCTTCCAGACCCGCACGTCGCCGGTGCCGAGCAGCCCCAGCCCCGGCAACCTCAGCAGCAGGCCGAGCAACAGCAGGACGGCGAGGAGTGCAGAGTGCGGAGTGCGGAGTGCGGAGTGCGGAGTGCCGCCTGGTGCTGCCGGCTCCTCGCTGACGGCTGATGGCTGACGGCTGACGGCTCGATCTTGGCTGCTCATGCCGGCGATTATACGCGGAGCAAGAGGCCGGTGCAAGTGGGGTGGACCTAGCCCTCTTCTGTAGCCGGAGTGCTGAACAGTTTGCGGGCTAGGACGCCGAGATACACGCCCGTGAAGGAGAAGAGCAGCACTCCGACGGCCGCACCGCCGAATTCGCTGCGCGGGAAAGTCAGCTTCATGATCCTCATGTCGGCGAGGGTGGCGTAGGCCAGCATCAGCAGCACGACGAGCACGGCGATGGAGGCCCACCTCCAGGCCCCGCGCGGGCCAACGAAGCCGAGCAGCGCGGTCCCCACCAGTAGAGGCAGCGCGACGAACGGCGTCTCATCTGTGTGCAGGTTCACGTAGCCGACCAGCAGGCCGCCGAAGAGCGCAGCCAGGGCGAGCCACAGATCGAGGGTGCGAGTTTGCTTGAGCATAGTTCTACCTCCATCGGAGTAGGCAGTAGGCGTGCACCGCTGGGATATTATACCACTTGTAGCGGGCTGTTCCCAGTGGAAGCTGCGTCATGGGACGGGCGAGGTTGGCTCCTGGGTCGGCAATGGGGTGCCCTGCCCGCCGGGCGGGATTGGTTCATGGGTCAGGGACGGGGTGCCCAGCGGAGGAGGCCCCGTGGTCGGCACACCCCACGGGAAGTTGGGGACAGGTGTGAGGCCGGGACGCAGGGTTGGGGCGGCTCCGGGTGTCGCCGAGGTGCTGACCGGAGGCACGGAGAACAGAAAGACCCAGGGGCCGCTCTCGGGTGCCGGTGGATTTTGCGGGAGGCCCTGGGGACCGGCAGGGCTGACAGGAGGCAGCGTCAGGGTCCAGGGACTCGGCTTGTCGAGCAGATTGGTTTCGATGCGGAACACGTAGCTGCCGTCAGTCGGATTGCCGCCCCCTGAGTCGTTGTAGACCGTCGGTATGGTCCAACTATCGCCGTGGAGCGTGAGACCCAGGGACCAGGGAGAGAGCCGAGCGTTCCCGGTATAGCTCATGTGGGAGTAGAATCGGGTCTCAGAGGCAGTGACGACTACACGGTCGAGCGTTACGGCCACGCCTCCCGATTCGCTTCGCGTACCGGGTTCGGCGATAATGCGGCGCGCATCAAAGGGAACACGAAGCAGCTGCTCAAACTGTATTTGTGTGTTGATCATCTGCATCACAGGCTGTGTTGGTACAGGAGTTGACAACCTGAACGGGCCTCCACCACCGACAGAGGTGTGCCCGAACAAGTTCATAGTGAGGCGCAAGGGGATCACCGCGCCGGTCGCGTGTAAGTTCCGCGCGTCGAAGGCCATAGAGATTTCCGCTGGGCCAGGAAAGATACGGCCCATCGGATCAGTACTCCATCCAATCCCGCCTTCTAACGGGGGCAAATCGGTGCTGCCCTCGGCAGACAAGCGAGCAGCCTGTGACGCCCAACTCAGTGGAGTAGGATACTGGGCGCGGTCCGTCGGCGGGGCAATCGTAAAGCTGATCACCACCATGTTGCTGTCGGCGTGCATCGGCATCGTGCTAAAGCGGTAGCCATAAGGGTCGGTGCTGTGCGGCTGCGCCGAAGCGGGTGCCGGATTCGCGGTCGGAGTCGCGCCTGGGCCGTAATTCACGCCCGCCTGTTCCCGCATGAGCAGCCATCCGACCCCCAGTAAAAGCAGCGTCAGCGCAGCCACTCGTGCGACCAGCCCCCAGAACCTGCCCGGTTGACGGCTCGCGTCGTTCCAATCCGGCGGTGTGGGACGGATACGAATCGGATCTGGGCTGGTGCTAGCCATAGATGTCTCCTCGGCAACTCCGTGAAATCGGCGTCAAATCGGTCCGGCGGCCCTCTGTTCCAGCTTACCACTTCGTTGCGTGATCTGCAAACACAGCACCATTTGTTATGACGCAAATACGTCGGCAAAGTTCCCGTACCGCCGTCGTCCCGGCGCACTCCGCACTCCGCACTCCGCAATCGGCTCATTCGTGTATTCGTGGCCCGCCATTCGCGGACGGCCCGCCCCCGCCGGCCGTACCGCCGCCGTCCCGACGGCCCCGCCGTGAGCAGTCAGCGATCGCAATTCAGAACTCAAAACTCGAAACTCGAAACTCCGCGGCAGGTGTCACATTTGGTAACATGAGCGCGCCTACCCATGTCACATTCGCGTGGTATACTACGTAGGTATGATGAGATGCGCCCCTCTGGGGCCGCTGCGAAAATCCGGGAACGAGAGTGAAAGGAACCTCTGAGATGATGAAACGCTATCTACTGTTCGTTGCCCTGCTCGGCATGGCAGCGTTCAGCCTGGCCGGATGCGGCACACAGGTGACCGGTGCCGACATAGTGCAGCACCTGCGCGACGCTGCCGCCTCGACCAACACCGCCCACATCGTGGTGACCCTCAAGGCGCAGGTGAACGGCGCGGCCACAAGCGCGACCGTCGGCAGCCCGAGCATGAAGGACATGACCGGCGACGTGACCGCCGAAATCTGGTATCAGAAGCCGAACCTGCTGCGCGCTGTCGTCCTCGCGGCGAGCAAGCCGGAGCTGGTGGGCGCGATCCTCGTCCACGACGGCAACTATATCTGGGCGTATGACCCTAAGCAGAAGATGGCCTACAAGGTTGATAGCAACGCCCTCCGCGAGCTGGCCGGCAAGGCGAACATCCCAGCCGACCTCCAAGATATGCTGGCGAACCCCAACCTCCAAAACGCCATAGACCAACTGCTCGCGCTGACCGACTACACGCTCGTCGGCAGCGAGAAGGTCGGCGCTTACCAGACCTACCGGCTCGACCTGGTGCCGAAGGCTGGCAGCCCCGCCGCCACGGTACTCGCCGGTGTGAAGGCCACGCTCTGGGTCGATCAGACCACCTGGGTGCCGGTCAAAGCGACCGTGGACGCCAAGCAGGGCAACGGCAGTATGGAGATGACGACACTCGAACTCAACAAGCCAGCTCCGGCGGGCACCTTCACGTTCAGCCTGCCGAACGGCGGGCATGTGGTTGACCTCAGTGGCATGGTACCGCGCGCGATGACCATCGTGCAGGCCCGCCAGACCGCGCAGACCGCAGGCTTCCACCTGCTTGAACCGGCTTACCTGCCCGCGAACTCCACCCTCGTGCAGGTCATGGGCAGCAGCGGCATCATGGGCAAGGGCGCGAACATCACCATGAGCTACAGCGGCGGCAGCAACGCCCCCGCCTTCTGGATCAGCGAGGGCAGCGGCGACCATATCGGCTTCCGCCCCGGCAGCGACGCGAACGCCGGAGGTCAAGCGACCGCGCCCCGCAGCACAGCCCCCGCCGTCGGCGAAGCCGTCACGGTGCGCGGCGTGCAGGGCCACTTCGCGGTCTCCCCCGCCGAGAAGGCCGGCAGCGCCCAAACCGCCATCCTCTCCTGGCAGGAGAAGGGCACCAACCTCCAGCTCTCAATCGGCGGCCAACTCTCGAAGGACGAGATGCTGAAGATCGCCGAGAGCATGAAGTAGAGCGAGCAGTCAGCTATCAGCTATCAGCCGAGGCACTGTCTCTTAGCTGATAGCTGACGGCTGATAGCTGACGAGGGGGATACCGTCATTCTACAGCAATACGTCGAAGAACTTCGCCAGGACGCGCCAGCCCCGACGCCGAGCATCATCGAGCTTCAGGGACTGGTGCGCCGGTATAAGATGGGCACCGGCCTCGTCTCTGCGGTGGACGGGGTTGACCTGAGCGTGGCGCGGGGCGAGTTCATCGCGCTCGTCGGTCCATCCGGCTCCGGCAAGTCCACACTGCTGAACCTGATCGGCGGGCTGGACGCTCCGACGAGCGGCGAGATCGTCGTGGACGGGGTGAACATCGCCGGGGCCGGCAAGAATGCGCTGGTCGAACACCGCCGGAAGCGTGTCGGCTTCGTCTTCCAGAGCTTCAACTTGCTGGCGCACCGGACGGCGCTCGAAAACGTCGAGATGCCAATGATGTTGAGCGGGCGGCCCGCCGTCGAGAGGCGGGAGCGCGCCCGCGACCTCCTCGAGCAGATGGGCCTCGGCAAGCGCTCCGGCCACCAGCCGAGCGAACTCTCCGGCGGCGAACAGCAGCGCGTCGCAATCGCCCGCGCGCTCGCCAACCGCCCGCCGATCCTGCTGGCCGACGAGCCGACCGGCAACCTCGACAGCGCGACCGGCAGGGGCGTGATGAGCCTGCTCGAAGAGCTGAACCGCGACGGCCTCACACTTATCCTGGTGACGCACGACCCCGCCATAGCCGCCTACGCCGACCGGATCGTTCACCTGCGCGACGGTCGGGTAGTCGAGATCGAGGTGAAGCCATGACGCCGCGCGACATCCTCGCAACCGGCTTCGGCAACCTCCGCCGCCGCAAAGTCCGCACCGTGCTCACCTCTATCGGGGTCTTCGTCGGCATCCTGACGATTGTGACCATGATCTCGGCCGGCATCGGTATGCAGACCCAGGTGACCGATACCATCATGCAGTGGGGCCTGCAAACCGTCTTCGTCACGCCCGACACCACCGGCCAGTCCGAAACCAACACTAACTTCTCGGCGCTCCAGCGCCCGGCGCACCCGATCCGCCCTACTGACCTCGCCCGGTTGAGCGCATTGCCCGGCGTGCTGTCGGTGGAACCTCACGTAAACCTGCCCGACGGCCTCAACATCACGATGCCGCTCGACGGCAAGACCCAGGCAGTGCGGTTCGTCGGCACTATCAGCCCCGCCGCCTTGTTCTCGCCGAAAGCCGAGATGATCGCCGGACACGATCTGCCGCAGGGTACCGATGCGCGCGGCCTGGTCCTCAGCCAGGCGTGGTTGCGCTCCCGCAACATCCCGGCGTCCGAATATCCCAGCCTCGTCGGGAGCAAGGTCACGCTGCATGTCGAGGCCCCGCGCGGCGAGCAGACCGACTTCCCGACGACAATAGTCGGCGTCAGCGCCGCGCTCGGCGGTGTGCAGATCGGCACAGCGGACGCGCTCGACATCAAGAAGTGGTGGTTCAACGCCCCCGACATCCTCGAAACCGAAGGCTACTTGCCGGTGGTCCTACGCACCGCCTCGCTCAAAGACGCCGGAGAGGTCTCGAAGGCGGTCACGGCCATGGGCTTCCAATCGGCCACCCTCCAGGTGGTGCTCGACCAGGTGAACCTGATCTTCACGATCATCGAAACCGCGCTATCGGGCATCGGCCTGCTCGCGCTGCTCGTGGCATCGATCGGCATCGCCAACACGATGATCATGGCGATCTTCGAGCGCACGCGCGAGATCGGCGTGCTCAAGGCGCTCGGCGCGTCGGGCGGCGACATCATGCGGCTCTTCATCGTCGAGGCGAGCGCTATCGGGCTGATCGGCGGCGTCTTCGGGGTGATAGGCGGGTGGCTGCTGAGTCGCCTGCTGGACTGGATCGCCCACCTCTACCTCCAAGGCCAGCAGGTAAGCATCACGGCCCCCTTCTTCGTGCTCACCCCGGAGCTGGTCGCCGGTGCGCTGGTCTTCGCCACGATCATCGGCCTGCTCGCCGGTCTCTACCCGGCGTCCCGCGCCTCTCGGCTCGACCCTCTGGCTGCCCTCCGGCACGAGTAGCGCGGCGAGTGGTTGGTGGTTGGTTGTTAGTGCGTAGGCCGTGTCTCATAGTGGTTAGTAGTCGGTGGTCGAGGAGCGTGATGCCATGCCCAATCCAGCTTCTGCCGCGCCGCCGACCCCGCTCACACGCGACTCCCTCGGCCACCTAGCCTACCTCTACCGCGTCCTCACCGGCCACCCGATCAACGTAGCCGACGACGATCCTCCATTCCGCAATCCGCACTGGGAGGGGTTTTATGCGCCCCAATCGGACGTGATGAACTTCGGGCTGCGGTTCCAGCTTGCTTTCGCGTCCTATGCCGTGGCGGCACTCGGCCTGCATACACCGGCCTACACCCGGCCTTATGTAGCTGCGCTTGGGGCGGCGGTGGAGCGGATGCTCGACGTGCGGGCATGGGGATACTGGCGGCAGCCAGCCGCCTCCGAAGGAGGGGCGGAACCGGCGGGGCACGTCGCCGTGCTGATGGGCGGACACCGCAGGCCGTCCGGCCCCATGCCGCCGCCCGCCGACCCTGTGGCGCAGGACAATGTGCAGTTCAGCGGGCACCTCGGCACGATGCTCGGCCTCTACGAGCGCGCTGGCGGCGACTACCGCTACGACCGCGGCTTCGTGCTGGCCGACCCGGAGAGCGGGGTCAGTTACCCCTACACCCACGGCGAGGTCGCCCGGCGGATCGTCGAGCAGATGCGGGCGAACTACTTCCACGGGGTGGCCTGCGAGCCGGCCTGCGCCTACGTGCCCTGCAACAACCACGCGATGTCGTCGAACGCGATCCACGACGCGACCCACGGCACGGATTACAGCGCGGCGAACGCCGGATGGCTGCGCTGGGTGCGCGGCAAGATGCTGCTGCACGGCCCGGCGGCGCGGGGGCTGTTCGGCGCTTGCTACCTGCGCGGCCTCCACCTGACCGCCCCGGTCGCCTTCCAGTTCACCGATAGCTGGGGGCTGGCCTTTCTGCTGCCGTTCGACCGCGCGCTCGTCCGCCGCCTCTACCCGCGCTACCGCAAGCGCCTGAGCCGCGAAGGCGGTCGCCTATACGTCGGCTCCGCCCCGCTCTGTGAGAAGATGGAGATCTCGGACACCGCGCTGAACACCGCCTTCGGACTGATCGTCGCGCGCGGAGTTGGCGACCGGGCGACCGCCGACCGGCTCGCGGCTTATGCGGCGGCGAACTTCGGCCCCGTCTGGTCCGGCCCCGAACTCTCCTACGCCGGTGCCCCCCGCACCCTCCACACAACCGCGCTCTATGCCATTGCAGCCCTGGTGGACGCCGACGCCGCGCTCCTCCTCCGCCTGTTCCACGCCCCGCGCGACCCCGCCCTCGCCTCCCAGCCCTGCCTCGACTCGGTCTCCTCGCCCGACCCCGCTGCGGCGGCCCACCTCGGCATCTCGGAGGCCGTCTATGACCCCGCCGCCCGCAGCCTCATCATCGCCACCCAACCGCTCGGCGAACCGCCCCCTGACGCCCCTGTGCTGCTGAGTTGCGCCCGCGTTCCCGCCGTCCGCCGAGTCACCTACGACGGGCAAGCCTGGGACCGCGTGCGATACGACGCTGAGAGCCGCCGGCTGGAGATCGTGGCGACGGCGGGCGCGGGCCAGCGATTTGTGGTGGAGGTTGGGGCATAGACAGCTTGCGAATCCCGTCAAGCCAGGGGTATAATGACGCCATGCAAAGTCCCGGGGAAGCCGCCGGGCTGCCCTGCGACCTGGGCGATGGCCTGACCCTGCGCTGGGCCACGCCCGACGATGCCGAGGCCCTCGCCGCGTACAATATCCGCCACCTCAGCGACCATTGGAGCGACCACCCCGCCGAGCCGAATGAAGAGGTGGGCAACTGGACCCGTGATCTGATGCGCGGCGAGCACCCCACCGCCTGCGCCGGCGACTTCACCATCGTGACGGACGCCCATGCCGGGGGCCGCATCGTCTCCAGCCTGGTCCTGATTTCACAGACCTGGGCCTATGCCGAGATCCCGTTCAAGGTGGGCCGCCCCGAACTGGTCAGCACCTCCCCGGCCTATCGCCGCCGGGGGCTAGTGCGCGCCCAATTCGAGGCCATCCATGCGCGCAGCGCGGCGCGGGGCGAGTTGGTGCAGGCGATCACCGGCATCCCCTGGTACTACCGCCAGTTCGGCTATGAGATGACCGTGGCGAACGGCGGCGGCCACCGATGGCTCCCGTTCCGTATTCCCCCACGGTCGCTGGACGCGCCGGTCCCATATCGGCTGCGCCCCGCCACGCCCGCCGACATCCCGGTGCTGGAGCGGCTCTACGCCCTCCATTGCAGCCACAGCCTGCTCACGAGGCTCCGCGATGCCGCCGAGTGGCGCTACGAACTCGGCTGGAAGCAGTTCCGGCTGGTGGAGGATGCGGCAGGAGCGCCGGTCGGCTACGCCCAGGCGCGCCCCGAAGACGCCGGCGACGAACCCGAGCTGGTGAAGACACTCATTGTGGACGAACTCGCGGCGCTGCCCGGCCAATCGCTGCGCGCAATGGCAATCTTCCTGGGCCAGGAGTTCCAGGCGCAACTCGATGAGGCCAACCGGACGCGGGCGGTGCCTCTGACGAGCCTCGCCCTCAACTTGGGGCCGGGCCACCCGGTCTACACGGCGCTGGGCGACCTCCTGGAGGTGTACCGGCCCACCTGGTTTTGGTACATCCGCGTGCCCGACCTGCCGGCCTTCGTGCGCCACATTGCGCCTGCGCTGGAGCGACGGCTGGCCGCGAGCGTCATGGTCGGGCACACCGGCACGCTGCGGTTGAACTTCTACCGGACGCAGATGACCCTCTGCTTCACGGGCGGCAGGCTCACTGAGGTCGGCACCTACAGCCCGACGAAGCTGGAAGACGGCGATGCCCACTTCCCCGACCAGACCTTCCTGCATCTGCTGTTCGGCCACCGCACGCTCGCCGAGGTGAACCACATCTATCCCGACTGCTACGCCGGACCCGAGGCCGCCGTGCTGCTCGGCATCCTGTTCCCGCGAGAGCCGTCGAACCCGGTGCCCCTGGGGTGAGCTTCAGCTTGCGAATCCACTCGAGACGGGAGTATAATGGCTCAGCGAGCCGTATCGCTAAAGGAGGATGCCTACATGCTGCCTGAACAGGTACAACAGCACATCGAAGTGAACCCAAAGGTCATGGTCGGCAAGCCGGTGATTCGCGGGACGCGCATCCCGGTCGAGCTAGTCGTGCGCCTGGTCGCGCAGGGCATCCCCGAAGCCGAGATTCTACAGCAATATCCGCGCTTGCAGACCGCCGACATACGCGCCGCGCTCATGTACGCGGCTTATATGCTGGCCCATGAGGAGGTTTCCCCCCTCACAGTTCCCGCATAGCATTCCATTCGTGTATTCGTGGCCCGCCATTCGTGGACGGCCAGGCCCCCGTAATTCGAGCGCAGAGCGACTCTCCCACAGATGTTCCCTTTGCCCCGACCACGCACTACGCACTACGCACTACGCACCGCCGTCCGTAATTCGTAACTCAAAACTCATAACTCAAAACTACGTCCGTACCGCTGCCCTGACCTTCGGCTGCGCCATGATAGCGTCCAGCGGGATGCCCTCGTTGCTTGTCGGGTTGAGCGAGCTGTGGTGCAGCCCCACCAGCTCCCAGTCGCGCGTAAAGCAGGGCGACCCCGACGACCCCGGCTCGGTGTTCGTCGCGTAGGTGACGCGGGTGCGGTCGGCGTTCTCGCTGTCCACCGAGTTCGGCGCGAGCACGACTTTCAGAGGCTCGGTCGGCTTATTCTCCTGGAACTGCGGGTGCTGGATGATGTAGAGATCCTCGCCGTGCTCGAAGCGGTGCGGCACCGGCCTCAGCCAGCCGCGCGGCCCGCTGCCCACCGCGTCTTGCCCGGCCGGGTCGGCGAGGCGCATCAGCGCATAGTCGAGGCCGGAGGGCACGTTCGGGCTGTCGTCCACCCGCCAGTCGGCGGCCAGGCTGTACGTGTCGCCGTTTTCCACGCCGCCGTTCTGGTCCCGCTTAAAGCCGAAGCGCAGCACGACCTGCGGCGCGAGGCTCGGATCGTCGAGCACCTGCTGCACCACATGGTAGTTGGTCAGCAGCAGGTCGGGGCCGAGCAGGAAGCCGGTGCCGTACTCTGCCGGCGTCTCTACCCGGCAGACCGAGCGGCAGGCCGCCGCGCCCTGGTCGAGCCAGACGGCATCGAGGAAGCGGTCGAAGCCGACCATAGACCGCACCGCCGCCTCAGCCTCCCCGCTGAACTGGGGCACGAACTGCATCAGGGCTTGGAGTAGCCGCGAGACGCTGACGCCCCTGCGCGCCGTGTCGATCAGCCGGTAGCGAGAGATGACCGAGGCGGTATATTGCCCATCGGCCAGATCCACAAGCCCGCGCTCAAGGATCTGGTTGAGGATCGCGCCGAGCACCGTGTAGCCCCTCCGTCCCTCTTGCAGGGGAAAGCCGGTGCTCGCCCGGTTCAGCAGCGAACTCGCCGCTTCCGCCGGTGGGCCGCTCAGGCTCAGGTTGCCGATCCACATATTCGAGAGGCCAGCATCCAACAGCAAGTCGCTGCGTTTCGCCCTGTCGTCCAGATAGTCGTTGAACACGCCGGTCAGCAGGCGGCGCAGCCTGTCCTTGTCGTCAATGCCGATCTCGGGGCGGTCGGACGAGCCGGTGGCGGAAGGCGGGGGCAGCGGCGCTACGTTGCTGATCGCCGGCGGAGGCGCAGGCAAATCGCGCAAGGCCGCCTCCGGCTGATACTCGCCTCTTACCCCATCTGCCTGCGATTCGTCCCCGCTCGGCAAATCGCGCAAGGCCGCCTGCGGCTGATTGCCTTTGCCGTCGGCGGCGGCCTGCGTCTTGGCGGCGAACTGCTTCAGCTTCGCATTGTTGCCGTTCGCCTCAATCGCTGCTGCGAGCAGATCATCCAGCTTGCCCTGTGCATCAGCCCAATCCGTCAGGTTGAAAATAATTTCCCGAAGAGAGCTACCTCCCACGATAGCATCCAGGTTTTCACTGAGGCCAAAGAAGACCATTTGCTTTAGATCCGACTTCTGCCGGAAAGCGTCAAGAAGCGCGTCTTGGAACTCCTTGATCTGAGGTACAGTCCATGTCATCGCCGGCCTCCTCGGCCACTCTCACCGTTTTCATGCGTTTTCGTGTGCTTTCGTGGATCAAGTAATCAGGCCCCATTATATCAGATCTCCGCCCCTGTGTGGGCCACAGCCGCGCCCGCCGGCTTTACAAAGATTTTACAAACACCTTACCTCCCGCTAACCCACTCTGAGCGGCCAAGTGGTACACTGGAAGAAAGCCGAACAGACGGCTGACTGCTGAAAGCTCACAAGGAGACTAGCTATGACTACTGCTGACCGCCGATGGGCGGCCCACCTGCTGCGACGGGCCGGATTCGGTGCCGGCCCCGACGAACTCGACACTTATGCCGCGCTCGGCTACGAAGGCGCGGTCAACCGCCTGCTCTCGCCCAACCAAGTGGACGATAGCGACACGCAGAACCTGCTCGCCGACACCACCTCCGCGCTCGACCCCGACGCGAATATCGTTGACGGCCAGGCGCTCTGGCTGACGCGGATGCTCTACACAAAGCGTCCGCTCCAAGAGAAGATGTCGCTCTTCTGGCACAACCACTTCGCAACCGGTGTCCAGAAGGTGAAGTATCCCCCGCTGATGTACGCGCAGAACCAGCTCTTCTTGAGCAAGGCTCTCGGCAAGTTCGACGACTTGCTCTCGGGCGTGGCTCACGACCCCGCGATGATATTCTGGCTCGACAACAACACTAACGTCAAGGGCCACCCGAACGAGAACTGGGGACGCGAGGTCATGGAGCTTTTCACCATCGGCATCGGGAACTATACCGAGCAGGACGTCAAAGAAAACGCCCGCGCCTTCACAGGCTGGAGCGCGACCCAAGACGGCAACTTCCGCTTCCTGGCGAACCGCCACGACACCGGCAGCAAGACGATCCTCGGCCACACCGGCAACTTCAACGGCGACGATGTACTCAAGATCCTCGTGAACATGCGCCAGACAGGCACGTTCCTCGGCCGCAAGATGTGGCGCTGGTTCGTGAACGATACGCCCTCGACCGACGGCGTGAACCGCCTCGCCGATGTCTACATGCAGTCCGGCCACGACATTACCGCGATGCTGAGGGCGCTCTTCCTGAGCGACGACTTCCGCTCCGAGGCCAACTACTTCGCGACCGTGAAGAACCCGCCTGAGTTCGTCGTCGGCCTGCTCAAACAGACCGGGGCCGCCGCCGCGATGCGCGGCAGCCTCGACCCGAACACCCTCCGCCTGATTGCCCGCTCGGTGAGCAGCATGAGCATGATGCTCTTCAACCCGCCGAACGTAGCAGGCTGGCCGGGCGGCAGGAGCTGGATTAACCCCGGCACCTACTTCGCCCGCACCACCTTCGCCGAACAGCTGCTCGGCCTCCGCGCCGGAGGTCAGCCGGTGACCGACATCGGGCGGATCGCCGGTGCCATCGGCGGAAGCGACGCGGCCTCGCGGGTCGCCAACACACTCGAATGGGCGATGCCGGCCGCCCCTGCCGCACCCCTGCAACAAGACCTGACGGCTTATCTCGGCAGCGGTTCCAACCCCGTCAAGACGGCCGGACTACTGCGGCTGGTGTTTAGCAGCCCCAGCTATCAGTTGAACTAGGAGGACGCTATGGCTCTTACACGACGCGAATTTCTGAAAAACGGCGTCCAACTCGCCGCACTCGGCGTGGTTGCCCCGTCCTTCCTGGTGAAGGCTGCCTACGCCGCAACTGAGGCCGTGCCCGGCGTTTCCGGCCCCGGCACAGCCACGAATAGAGAGGCGGGCAGCAGCGCGCCCGACCTCTCTCGCAACGTGCTCTTGGTGGTCCAACTCAGCGGCGGCAACGACGGCCTCAGCACGGTCATCCCATACGCCGACTCGGAGTACTACCGCCTCCGCCCGCACCTCGCGGTGCCACGCACCCAGGTGCTCCCCCTCACCGACCGGGTCGGCCTCCACCCCGCGCTCACCAACATGCGCCGGCTCTACGGCGACGGCCATCTGGCGGTGCTGGAGAATGTCGGCTACCCGAACCCGAACCGCTCCCACTTCCGGGCGATGGAGATCTGGCAGACCGCCCGCCCCGATGTCAACGAGCCGACCGGTTGGCTCGGTCGCCTACTGGCCGCAGAGGACTGCGAGGACAGGATGTGCCGGATCAAGGGGCTGAACATCGGCTCGAGCCTGCCACGCACACTCTACACCGAAACCACGGTCGTGCCCTCGCTCTTGAACATCAACGATTACCAGTTCCGCACAGACGGCCGCTTCCAGGCCGACCGCACGGCGCAGGTAGACGCGATCAATAAGATCGTCTCAACGGCGTCGGCCCACCCCGGTGGGATAGACGACTTCGTGCGTATGGCAGCGCTCCAGGCGCTCGACAGCGCGGATCTGCTGAAGCAGATCGTCGGCCCGGCCGACACGAACATCACCCACCAGACCAACCCCTTCGCCGAGGGCCTGAAGATGATCAGCAAGGTGATCCAGGCCGATGTCGGCGCTCGCGTCTTCTACATATCGCTCGGCGGCTTCGACACACACTCGCAGCAGGCCCGCACCCACAACCAGCTCATGTCCGACCTCGACGCCGGCATCAGCAGCTTCTACCAGAGCCTCGAGGCGAGCGGCCACTCCGACCGCGTGATGATGATGACCTTCTCGGAGTTCGGACGCCGCGCGGCGGAGAACGCCAGCCAGGGCACCGACCACGGCACTGCGCTTCCGGTGTTCCTGGTCGGCGGGCAAGTCAAAGGCGGCTTCTACGGCACGGCCCCCGACCTGTCCCACCTCCAGGACGGCGACGTCACGAACCAGATGGACTTCCGCTCGGTCTACAGCAGCCTGCTCAAGAGCTGGCTGGGCGTGGACCCGAGCAAGGTGATCGAAGGCAGCTTCCCACTCCTCGACTTCGTGAAGAGCTGAGGCGAGTAGGCGGTAGGCGGTAAGAAGGGGCCACTCCATATAGGAGTGGCCCCTTTTGCTTACTTCACATAGATCCGGTGGGCGAAGATATACTTCTCCACGGCCTCCGGCACCTGGTAGCGTATCGGGTGCCCGGCGGCCACACGGGCGCGGAGGTCGGTGGAGCTGATCTCGATCAGTGGAGCGGGCACGAGGTCGATCCGCTCGCGCAGATTAGGGAGGGCGGCTTCTAGGCGGGGCCAGGGCACATGCACGGAGGGCCGGGGGGCGACGGCCAGCCGGGTGCGTGCCAGGATGCCCGCTGGGTCGCGCCATGCCGGCAGGTTCGCCAGCGAGTCCTCGCCGATGATGAACCAGAAGCCGACCTCCGGCCCCCACTCGGCGCGTAGCCGGTCCAGGGTGTCCACTGTGTAGCTGACGCCTGGGCGGTCCAACTCGGCGCGGGAGACGGCGAAGCGTAGGTTGCCTGCGATGGCTAGTTCGAGCATAGCCAGGCGGTCGGGGGCGGGGGTTATCGGCAGGCCGCGCTTCAGCGGCTGGATGCCCGCAGGCAGGAAGAGCACCTCATCGAGCGCGAGGTAGGATGCGGCCTCTTGTGCGATGATCAGGTGGCCGTAGTGGACCGGGTCGAACGTGCCGCCGAGGAGGCCGAGACGTCGGCCCATCAGCTGACCACAGCGACTTCGGCGGAGGGCAGGGCGTCGCGCAGGGCGAGCACCGTCGCCTCCAGCGCTTGCCTGGAAGCCTGGGGCGGCGACCAAAGCTCGACATGCAGCTTGAGCGCGGTCGGTGAAACGCTCTCTACACGGGTGGAGGGCGCGGGGTTCTTGCTCACGTCCGGCACCTCGGCGAGCGCGTCGCCGATCTTGGCGGTCAAGCTGCTCAACGTCTGGTCGCCGGGCGCGATCGTGACGCTGATCACTCTGCGTTGGAGGTTGATCGCGCTCCGGTTGACGACAATCTCGGTGAAGAGAGTGCCGTTGGGCACGATCAGCTGCAAGCCGTCCACGGTCCGCAGGTTGCTCACGCGCAGTTCGATGGACTGCACCGTGCCGCTGACCGGCTCTCCGGTTCGCTGGATCGTGATCGTGTCTCCGATCTGGAAGGGGCGCTCGATCAGGATGTAGATCCCGGCGATGATGTTCTTGAGCAGGTCTTGGAAGGCGAGAGAGGCCGCCAGCCCGACCGCGCCGACTAAGGTGAGCAAGCCGGTCCAATCCACGCCGAAGCTCGGCAGGATCAGGATCAGGGCGAAGATGACGATCCCGACCTGGGCGAGGTTGCCGAGCAGCGCGGCAGTGTTGGCCGCGAGCCGCTTTTTCAGCCCCAGCCGCAAGATCCAGGCCCGCACCAGCCGCGCCGCCACCAGCCCGACGATCAGTATCGCTCCGGCCCGCGCCAGGTTCGTCAGCAGCGTCAATGTCTCTTCGTGGGTGAGTCCCGGTATCACAAGCGGCCCTTTAATGGTTAGTGGTCAGCAGCCACCATTGAGAAGTCAAGACCACTCTTTCAAGTTTAGCAGCGTTAAGATTTGTCTATAACCTTGCCTTTGAGTATTAGATCGTCGACAATTCGGTTTGCTTCCACCGCGTTAGCTATCGGCCCGAATGCAGTAGGATATTTTCCTGCATCGGAGGTGCTTGCATCTAACAAGAACACTTGCTCGTCAATACGTAACTGTCTGCCATGGAACTCGGATTGCGGAAGTTCCACAAGTTGGTAATTCTTGAACTCTTGCTTGAACACACTAGACACAGCCCTGACGCCCTCAATGCCATAGTCGTCTCCGGTTTTGCCGTGAGTCGTTACTAGCCGTATTTCCAACTTCGGATCAAGATTCCGGAGGTATTGTCTGAAGAAATCTGGCTTGAGGTAACGATCCAGATAATGCAGCCTTTGCCGAGTACCGGATACCAGATCAAGAACATGCATGTAAAAGGTGAAGGGCTTATCGGCTTCGCTGAGAGTTAAGTTCCAGTCAATAGGAATCATGTCAATCAGTTGGCGGAAATCCTGCTTAAGAATACCAAGACGTTCCCCGAGCGTCCGTTGGAGAAGCTGAAGTTGAGGTGAAGTCGCGGGAGAACCCAACTGATTCTCAAAAGAGTCCAGCACATCAAAAAAGACAGTTGCGAGGCGCAGAGACATAGGCTCAAGACGAATACCAGACACTGTAGTAAAGACACATACATGCTCATACCACTGCTCGTTATCTTGATGTAGGAGTGCAAAAGCCGTTTGGTAGTCTCGTAAGGACGGCGTTGAGTGAGCGCGGGCTAGTGTATTCAACGGCGCTATTCTCATGCCGAATTCCATCGCGAGGTCGGTCTTCTGTTGAGCCTTATCGTTCTGGCTGAAGTTATCTGTCATAACTATGTCCTTAAGCTTTTTGGTATCCACCCTCAGAATTAATAACCAACGTATCGCGCGACGAGGCTCCGCGCCGCTGCCGGGTCTTCGGTGCCTTTGACGATGGCGCGACCGTCGGGGAAGAGGGTCAGCTCGGTTGCATCGGGTTGACCGTCTGCGGGCGGGAGCAGTAGGCGCACGAGGTAGTCGTTAGCCAGCACGTTGCCGTAGCCTGCGGCCCGCCAGCGTGCGGCGAGCGCGGGCAAATCCATATGTCCACCGGCTAGCCGCACCTGCACAGTCTGCCGCCCGCAAAGCTGTGTGCCGGTGAGCGCGGCCCGCGCCCCGCCTCCGAGGAAGTCGAACCGTCGCAGGCCGCACGCCGGGCAGGCCGGGTCCAGCGCGCCGTCTCCGATCCGGTCGAACTCGCCGTTCCAGACATCGAGCGCGAGCAGGCCGGGCGGCGGATCTTGTCCGAGCAGCAGTTGGAGCGCGGCTGCCGACGCCAGCCCCGCGACCACGGCGACCGCAGGCTCGAGCACGCCTGCCGTCTCGCAGGTCGGCGCGGAGCCGGCAGCCGGAGGCTCCGGGAAGACGCAGCGCAGGCACGCCGTTCGTCCCGGCTGCACAGTCATGAGCATACCGGAAGTGCCGAGCACTGCACTGTAGATCCAGGGCCGCCCGGTCTCCACCGAGGCGTCGTTGAGCAAATAGCGCGCCGCGAAGTTGTCGGTCGCGTCCAGCACAAGGTCAGTCTCTGCCGTTATCTCGCGGATCGTCTCGGCGGTCACGTCGAGCACGAGCGGCTCAAGGGCCAAGCTGCTGTTGATCTCGCGCAGATGGGCGGCGGCGGCGACGGCTTTGGGCAGGGCGGCGGCCACATCGGCCTCGGTATAGAGGCTCTGCCGCTGGAGGTTGTGGAGTTCGAGGTAATCCCGGTCTATGAGCCGCAACGACCCCACGCCAGCCCGCGCCAGGCTCTCGGCCATCGCGGAGCCGAGCGCGCCGAGGCCGAGGATCGCCACATGGGCCGAGGCAAGGCGCGCCTGCCCGGAGCGGCCCACGCCCGGCAGCACCATCTGTCGGGAATAGCGGGCGAGGTCATTCTCAATCACGCCGTCAAAGCCGCCTCAATCGCGGCGGGTAGATCGGCGACGGCGCGGGCCTGTATGCCGCCATCTACGCGGGGAGGGCGGGCGCTCTTAGGGTAGATCGCCCGGCGGAAGCCTAGCTTGGCGGCCTCGTTCAGCCGCCTCTCCAACTGGCTGACGCTCCGCAGCTCGCCCGACAGCCCGACCTCGCCTACCACCGCCAGCTCCGGGTCCACCTGCACGTTCTTGAACGACGAGGCAATCGCCACGGCAACCGCGAGGTCAACGGCAGGCTCGTCTATCTTGAGGCCGCCGACCACGTTCACGTAGACATCCTGATTATACAACGGCACGCCCATCCGCTTCGTGAGCACCGCGAGCAGCAGGTGGAGGCGGTTGTTGTCTATGCCGTTCGCCGTGCGCCGGGGCATGGGCGCTGCGCTCGGCGTCGTCAGCGCCTGCACCTCGACCAGCAGCGGCCGGGTGCCTTCCATCGTCACCGCGACCGTCGAGCCGGAGACGCCGCTGCTCCGCTCGGCGAGGAAGGCGGCGGACGGGTTGGGCACCTCGATCAGCCCCTCGGCGGCCATCTCGAAGACGCCGACCTCGTTCGTGGAGCCGAAGCGGTTCTTCACGCTTCGCAGCAGCCGGTATTGGTGGAAGCGGTCGCCTTCCAAATAAAGCACTGCGTCCACCATATGTTCGAGCACGCGCGGTCCGGCGATGTTGCCATCTTTGGTGACGTGGCCCACCAGGAACATCGGTATGTGCGAAGACTTCGCCTGCTTCATCAGCGCCGCAGCCGACTCGCGCACCTGCGTCACGCTGCCCGCCGTCGAGGGCAGGTCGGGCAGGAAGACCGTCTGGATCGAGTCTATGACCACCAGGCCGGGCTTCATGCCGGCGATGTGGGTGCGTACCGTGTCGAGGTCGCTCTCGCCGAGCAGGTAGAGGTCGGGCTGGTTCACGCCGAGCCGGTCGGCGCGCAACTTGATCTGCTGGATCGATTCTTCGGCGGAGACATAGAGGACTTTGCGCCCGCCGACGGCAAGCTGCGCGCTTACCTCCAGCAGTATAGTGCTTTTGCCGATCCCCGGATCTCCGCTCATCAGCACGAGCGAGCCGGGCACGATGCCTCCGCCGAGCACGCGATTGAACTCGGTGCCGGGCACCACCAGCCGGGGGAAAGCGTCCGCGCTCACCTCCGGCAGGGAGACCGGCTTGTTTGCGTCGTCGCGCAGCAGCGCAGTCGCCCGCCCTACCGCAGAGGCCGACGACCCGCCGACGGTGATCTCCGTGAAGCTGTTCCACTCGCCGCAGTCGGGGCACCGCCCCTGCCACTTGGGGGACTCGCTGCCGCACTGCTGGCAGACGTAGACCGTCTTGGTTTGTTGTCGGGCGGGCATGGTCAGCGCGACCCGCTCAAATATTCGAGCGCGGAGCGACCGAGTTCGGGCCAGCGGGCGGAGTGCGTGGCCGGCACCTCGACCCATTCGCGCCAGAGGCGTCCCGAGCCGCCTGGGTCGAACAGGTGGGCACCAGGCAGCGCCAGTGCGTCGGCGTGGGCCTGCCCAGTCAGCTTGAAGACCATCGCCCCGTGGTGGAACCCGGCGAACGCCTTGCTCCCATACTTGAGGCAGGGCATACTGAACATCTGGCTCCTAGCGGCGCGGTCTGTGATAACAAGCTCGTCGGCAACGTCTTCGTATACGGCCTGGGGATCGGTGGACATGGCGTGGTTACCTCCGTTGGCTTGGGCTGGCGACACCGAGCTATGCCAGGGACGGCCCCTCGTCTAGGGCGTCGTCCGCGCCTTCGTCCGCGCCTTCCTCAGTCTCGCTTTCGAGCTGGCCGGCGATCTCCTCGACCTGGCCGACTACCTCGGCGGGCATACCGACCTGGGCGGCGAAGTCCGCGAAGCGTTCTGTGCCCATCATTATCCGGGCGTTCACGAGCCGCACAGTCATCGCCTCTTCGGGGCTAGAGTAGCGCGAGGCGATCTCGGCCTCGATCTGTTCGGCGGCGGTCTCGACCATCTCGCTCGCATCGCCCGGCATATCCATCTGGTCGGCCATCGTGCTGAAGTTCTCAGACCCGATGATCATGCGGACGCCTACCAATTCCTGGAACATCTCCCGCCCGGTTTCTTCGTCGAGTTCCATCTCTTCGTCGAGATCCTCGTCGGCCTCGCCCACACCGTTCGCGTGAACGCCGTCAAGGCTCGGCGCGGTGCCGATCGGCCGCCCCGAGGAGTCCACCAGGCCGGTGCTGCCCCCACCGATCGGGCGACCGGAAGCGTCGAGCAGTCCACTGCCGGGCTTCTTCGCCCCTACCTGGACGACCGACTCCTCGATCTGATCGAGCAATTCGGCGGGCATACCCATCTGGGAGGAGAGGGTAGCGAATCGCTCTTTGCCGAGCTGCATACGCAGCTGGAGGAGCTGGCGCATTGCTTCTTCGGGGCTGACTTGGCCGCCCAAGTCTTCTGGGTTTTCCATTATCTATCTTTCTCCTTACTCGACTGGACTGGTTGATCGGAAAAGGGCGGAGAGGGTGGGATTCGAACCCACGAGGGATTGCTCCCTACCCGCTTTCCAGGCGAGCGCCATAGGCCAGACTAGGCGACCTCTCCAAAATTGGGATCTGTGGTTGTTCTGCTTACCGCGCTGCCGCACAGCGGGTAGCGGCGGAGAGGGTGGGATTCGAACCCACGAAGGCTATTAACCTTACTCGTTTTCGAGACGAGCGCCATAAACCGGACTAGGCGACCTCTCCAAGAAAAAAGCCGACCTGCTATGATACGACAGGTCGGCTTGGCGTGGCCGATAGGACTCGAACCTACGACCTTTGGGTCCGCAACCCAACGCTCTATCCGCTGAGCTACGGCCACGTACTGCATGGATTATACCATAGGGCAGCGAGTTATGCAAGTTCTGCCGAATCGCCTTTTGGTTACGGCCGGTGCCGTCCAGCCTCCGACCAGTGAAGTTCACGCTGGTCTGAGAGTTGCCCGAGCGGACCGCGCCCCAGGGGTCGAACTCCTGGCGGGATAGCACCGACCCGCCGCTGTCGGTCGCCGCCGAGACGCTGCCCAAGTGGTCGGTGTGCAGGTAGACCAGCGTGTCGGCGCTCTGCAACGTGCCGAGCGGTGGCTCGTCGGGCAGAGGGGCCGGCGGGGGGCAGCAGGTTGGCCTTGCCGATCAGTGCCTCCCCGCTCGGCACTCCACCTGCGGTCGGCGTCTCCCAGAGTAGGTGGTTCTCGGCTGTCGTCGGGTCGTCTCCCTGCCGATGTCGGGTTCGGTGTTCGTGTTGGAAACATGCGAGGCGGCTTGGGTCCGCCGACTATTGCTTTCTCCGGCTCCCGTATCAGGTGTTGGACCCATTATAAAAGCCGTTCCTAATACTCCAGAAGTCCTTCAGATTGGAGATCGCCCTCGAGATCCCCAGAGAGATTCTTCGGGACGCGGAACCACCAATGCCGTCCGGCTTCGGCACCTGTGTGCAGTGGCTTCACTACAGGTCTCGTCGCTTCATAGAACCTGTCATCCCAGGGCGTTAACATCACCAGTAATTTCGCGCGAAGAGGCTGGGGAACCCGGAGAAGGAGGTCTTCCCATAAGTCTCTTACGCTCAGGTCATTTGTATAATCGTAAATTGTAGCACGGTATCCTTGCTCAACCTCCGCAACAAAGCGAGTCCACCTTTCTGCCAAGTATTCTAGCGAGATGGGGAACTTAGCGCGCGCAGAATAGGCCGCACAAATAACGTTCGTGATTCTCGCATCGTCGGGTGATAGATCGGTTATGAGGTTCACGTCTTTACGGCCTCCTTGTGAGATTTCGACGCGCAGTTGTTGGCACCCCGCCTTTACGGAAGCTGGCAGCTCAAGCAATTCAGCGGGTACGGTCGATTACTCTTCGCGTCGGTTGCCTTGTTCGACGCACCATCCCCGCGCGGATCTGGCAAAGCCGCATCACTGCGCGTGCGGTCCGAAACCGATCCGAGATCTTCTGCCGAACTCCGGACCAAATCTTGAGATCCCTCCTCAGCAGACTCACCTGATCTGATCGAGCCAATACTGGACGCCGTTATCGGGGCAAAGAATGTTTTGATGACACCGTTGCTGGCGATAGCGGCAAACTGATTAGTGTTAGCGTTGTAAAACAGTATATCTCCATTGGCTCGGACGAAGGTCTGTACTCCCAGTGTATTACTGAGTCCGGCCGCCACGAGTTTCTGCGCCCCTGCTAGATACTCATCTACCGTGCCGAAGCCGAGTTTAGCTGCATAACTCTGGAAATGTTCAAGGAGTTTTGCCGCAGAAGCAAAAGCCCCAACGAACCGAGCGCCGCGTATCGCGGCTCCTATTCCAAAGAGACTGCGTGCAACAAACCGGGCAGCCGCGACGAACGCAGCGCCGATACCAGCCTGCTGGACACCTCCGGGTGGGATATAACCAGGCACATTAGCAGGGACAGGAATCGGAGGGCAAAACCAGGGAGGAGGTGCGATGCTGTACGCTACATAGTGTCCCGTTGGATCAATTGTATCGCACTGGGTTATCTAAAGTGTAGCTGTAGCGGTTCAACTCCCCAGGGGTCGAACGCCTGGCGGCTGACCACGCTCGCCGGCGCGCTGCCCGATGTGACCACCGCCACGCTGCCGAGCTGGTCGGAGTGCAGGTAGACGAGCGTGTCCACCGTCTGGAGCGTGCCCATCTGGGGTTGGTCAGGTTCAGGGGCGGGCGGGAGCAGCAGGCTGCCCTTGCCGATGAAGGTTTCCCCGCTGCCGATTGGCCCGCTCGGCGTCTCCCAGAGCAGGTGGTTGGAGGCTACGGTTGATCTATCAGGTTGTTAGGGTGCGCTCACTGCCCAGCAACATGGGCTTCGGGCCGAGGCTGACGCAACAGCCAAAGCAGTACAAGACCAGTAACCGCGTTGGCTATCACCGTTGCCATGTTCACCTCGACATAGAGAAAGAAGGCACTGGCTAGGATAGCTGGTCCGTCCGGACTAGGTAAACCGCTTAGCAAGCTCGTTATAATAGTATCTGCAGTATACCACCCTACGCCCCAACCGACCAGGTTAGCGGGTATCCACCAAGCCGCGCTCTGCAGGTATTTCCGCAAGGTTCGCCATTGGAAAGTGCCCAGGACTGCGGCCCCCGCCAGCGCCGACAGCAACTCCATAGCCGTAAGACCTCCTGAGGAACGATATATTTGAAAGATTTCGTTTGGGACGGAGAACATGAAGGGGTAGGCGAGCAAAGCCGCGGCTCCGCCCCATGCCGTGCTCTTTTCCCATTGTACGGAGTCGATCCGGGCGGGGCCAGCATTTCTTAGAAATCGCCCCTGCGCCCACCCAACAGCCAACCCAACGACGCCGCCTGCCGCCAAGAAACCGACGAATATAGTCAGGAAGCCTATGAAAGTAGCTAAGAACCATCCCAGCATCGAGCCGAGTGTGCTTAGCCATATCCAACGTGGCCAGAGCAGCAAACTCTGCCAGTAATGCCGTGGCCGGTCAATAGGACGCTCCCCTTGCAGCCGAAGCCAACTCATCACCGGTCATGCACTCCGTGCCTTGGATCAGAATAGCCATTGCATTCATCACTGACTAAGGTATCCACATCCGAGCCGAATATAAGCCCAGATATTGTGGTGTATGGGCCAAGTAGGGTCCGGCGTTCTTCCCCTGTGCCTACGTCCCAGATTTTGATAGCGCCGTAGTCATATCCATTGCCTATCCAGGCGCGTCCGCCTCTAGCACCCGTTGCAAGTGTCTGCCCATCAGGGCTGAAGCAAACGCTGGATAATCCGTCGAGCGACCGTAACCCAACCCCTCGTACGGCGTCCCATAATTCGACCCCCCCCCGCAGAGCTCTCCAGCAAGCGTCCATCAGGGCTAAACGCGAGGTCGGAGAGATAGTCATCGTGGGCAGTGAGCAGATGTATCCTCTCACCCGTTGCCGGGTCCGCGATCCCGATCTCGACCGGACCTATATCGCCACTGGCACCCGCTATGAGCGTCGGATTAGGACTCCATGCGAGCGCATCAACACCGTTGCCGTGGCCCTCCAATGTTCGCAACAGGCGTTCAGAATCCACATCCCAGAGGTCGATGGAATCGGCATCATTGCTGCTTGCTAGAGACCGCCCATCGGGGCTCCAGGCAAGTGCAGTACCGTACCTTGTGTGAATGGGTAGACTGTTCCATTCATTTAGTATGGGCACAACGTAGAGCATTATAGCAACTTCCCCGAGCCCTGCCAAGTAGTTTGCAGTCTCGGCGCTGCCTCCAACTGGCCCTTGCCCCTGGCATACTCCTTGCGGGGCTGAGAGCAGATAGGATCGAGAAGGAGCCGCCGATGCCGAATCGCCTGAGCCGCGAAACAAGCCCTTACCTTCAGCAGCACGCGAACAACCCGGTGGACTGGTATGCCTGGGGGCCGGAGGCTTTGGAGCGCGCATACGCTGAGGACAAGCCGATACTCCTCTCCATCGGCTATTCGGCCTGCCACTGGTGCCACGTCATGGAGCACGAGTCGTTCGAGGACGCGGAGACGGCTGCGCTGATGAACGCGAACTTCGTTTCGATCAAGGTGGACCGCGAGGAGCGACCGGACCTCGACTCGATCTACATGTCTGCCGTGCAGGCGTTGACCCGGAGCGGCGGCTGGCCGATGACCGTCTTCCTCACGCCGGAAGGCAAGCCCTTCTTCGCTGGCACCTACTTCCCGCCGGAGGACCGGCACGGCCTGCCGTCCTTCAAGCGGGTTTTGCAGTCAATGGCGCGCGTCTATAAGGAGCAGCGCGCGGAGGTCGAAACCAGCGCCCAGGAGGTGACCGATTTCCTCGCCGAACGGGGCTCTATCCCGCCCGCGCCGGAGGCGGTGCAGCCGGGGGTGCTGGACCGGGCGGCGACGCAGCTTGCGTCCGAGTTCGACGAACGGCACGGGGGGCTGGGCGGAGCGCCCAAGTTCCCGCAGGCAATGGCCTGGGAGTTCATGCTGCGCCAGTACCACCGCACGCACGATGCCCGCCTGCCGGCAATGATCGAGCAGACGCTGCACGGCATGGCGAACGGCGGCATCTACGACCAGCTGGGAGGCGGCTTCCACCGTTACTCGGTAGATAACCACTGGCTGGTGCCCCACTTCGAGAAGATGCTCTACGACAACGCCCTACTGAGCCAATTGTACCTCCACGCCTACCAGGTCACGGGCGACGCCTTTTACCGGCGGATCGTCGAGGAGGTGCTGGACTACGTGCTGCGCGAGATGACCAGCCCAGAGGGAGCGTTCTATTCGACGCAGGACGCCGATAGCGAGGGCGAGGAGGGCAAGTTCTACGTCTGGACGCCCGCCGAAGTGGACGCCGCACTAACCCATGAGGCGGCACAGCTCGCGAAGGCATACTGGGACGTGACCGAGCGCGGCAATTTCGAGGGCAAGAATATCCTGCATGTCTCCCGTCCCCTCGACGCCGTGGCGCATGAGCTGGGGCTGCCGCTCGAGCGTGCGCTCGAACTACGGACATCGGCGCGTGCGAAGCTGTTGGCGGCGCGCGAGGCGCGAGTCCACCCAGGCCGCGATGAGAAAGTGCTGGTCTCTTGGAATGGGCTGATGCTCCGCAGCTTCGCGGAGGCCGCGCGGATACTCGGGCGCGACGACTACCGGCGGGCCGCCGAGCGGAACGCCGACTTTGTGCTCGGCGCGATGTGGGGCGGGGCGCGCCTGCTGCGGACCTACAAAGACGGTCGGGCGCACTTGGCGGCGGTACTCGAGGACTACGCTTTCTACTCCGACGGCCTGCTCGCGCTCTACGAGGCGGACTTCGACCCGCGCCGGTTCACCGCAGCCCGCGCCCTGGCCGACGCGATGATATCCGGCTTCGCAGACCCGGCGGGCGGCTTCTTCGACACGTCGGCAGAGAGTGAGGCGCTGATCACACGCCCGAAAGACCTCCTCGAAAGCGCGATCCCATCCGGCAACTCGGTCGCGGCTGAGGTGCTCCTGAAGCTGTACTACTATACGATGGAGGAAGCCTACGAGCAGCAGGCACGGGGTACGCTCGAAGCCGCGGGCGCGCTGCTCTCAGAGTACGCGAGCGGGGTCGGGCGTATGCTTTGCGCGCTCGACCTCTACCTGGCCGATGTGCAAGAGGTCGCCCTGATCGGCGTGCCCGATGCGTCCGACACGCAGGCGCTGCTCGCCGTCGTCTTCGGCCCGTTCCGCCCCCACCAGGTCGTCGCCGCAGCCGCGCCCGACGACTCGGCGGCTATCGGGGCGATCCCTCTGTTCGAAGGCCGCCCCCAGCGCGACCGCAAGGCGACGGCCTACGTTTGCGTCCACTACGCCTGCCAATCGCCCGCGACGGATGTCGAAGAGTTGGCGGCGCAACTGTCTCGTAGCTGACGGCTGACGGCTGACGGCTGATCGCTCGCCGGAACTCAGGACGTTGCCGCTGTGGCGATGATCTGCGCGGGGTCTACCACCACGCTCGTATAGCTGCCTTCGGCGACGACCTGGCCGCCGCTGCTGACGGTGGCCTGGAAGGTGAGGCGGCGGCCTTTGCGCTCCACCAGGCGGGCCTCGGCGAGCACTCTCCGGCCCACTGCGGTCGGCGCGAGGTGACGCAGGTCAATATGGGTGCCGGCGACGCCTTCTCCGGCCTCCATGTAGTCTGCGACGGCTTCATATGCCGCGGCCTCGATTACCCAGACCACGAACGGGGTGGCGAACACCTTCATGCCCACGTTGCCGAGGGCGTCCGCCGTGTGTTTTGTTTCGACCAGTATCTCGAAGCGGCCGGTGAGGTCCGCCGGTAGCTCTTTCATGTAGGTTCCTTTCGCGCATTCGTGCATGATCGCGTATAATGGCCTATCTATTGTAACAGCGTGGGCGTATGCCCGCAAGCGTGGAGAGTACGAGTAGGTGGCGGACATGGCAAAGCCGATCCGTGTGCTGATCGCCGACGATCACTCGGTGTTGCGCGAGGGGTTACGCATGGTGCTCGAGTTGCAGCCGGACATCGAGGTTGCCGGGGAGGCCGGTGACGGTGCTGCGGCGCTGATACTGGCGGAGCAAACCCAGCCGGATGTCGTACTGCTCGACCTGATGATGCCGAACCTCGACGGGCTGGCAGCTCTCCCACGGTTCCGCGAGGCCGCACCGGGCGCTCATGTTCTCGTGTTGAGCAGCGCAGAGGAAGAAAGCAGCATAATCGAGGCGTTGCGCGCCGGGGCGCAGGGCTACCTGCTCAAAACAGAGGGGGCCTCGGTCGTGCTCGATGCGATCCGCGCTGCGGCACGGGGTGAGGTGGCTCTGGCACCCCGCGTCGCCCGGTCCCTGATGCGGGCTGTCGCCCAGCCGACGCACCATCCCGAAGACGCTCTCTCTGCCCGTGAGCGTGACGTCCTGCGCCTCTTGGGACACGGCATGAGCAACAAGCAGATCGCCGCCGAACTCGATATGGCCGAGAAGACGGCCCGCGCCCACGTCAGCAGCATCCTCAAAAAGCTCGGCTTCGAGGGACGCACGCAGGCCGCGCTCTACGCACGCGAAAAGGGCCTTGCCTGACCGACCGGGACATTTGCCCTATGCCGTGTCCGTCTAAAGACCTACCCCACGGTAGGTCATTTTTCATTCCTAAATCCCCCCCTGGGCCGATTGCCGGAGGTTAAAGATCCCTTACAATGGGCTTAATCTACCAGCGCCCGCTCAGGAGGAGACTACACATGATCGCCAGTTCGGCTCTCGATTCGGCCTATATGCTCACCGGCCACAGCCCCACGGGCGGCCCTGCGCGCGAGGCTGCGATGATCGCCGCCGCCCAGGCGGACCCCGACGCCTTTGCCGACCTCTACCGAGTCTACTATCCGCTGGTCTATAGCTTCGTGCTCCGGCGAACCGGCGACACAAGCACCGCCGAGGACATCACCGGAGAGGTCTTTCTGTCGGCGTTCAAGGCGTTGCCGCGCTACCAGTGGCGGGGCATCCCTTTCAGCGCATGGCTCTACCGGATCGCGGCGACGACAATCGCGTCGCATCATCGGCGCAACGGCAGCATTATCTATGTGCCGCTCGAAAACCCTGAGTGCCCGATAGCCGAGCCTGCATCGGAAGAGGCAGGACCGGAGCTTTGCCTGGAGCTGATGGAGCAGGCCCGCAGCCGGCGCGACCTGCTCGCGCGCGCGATGCACCTGCTGACCGCCGACCAGCTCCGGGCGATCCGGCTGCGCTACAGCGGCACCGAGCTGATGCCGCTTGCTGAGGTGGGCCGCGCGATGAATCGCAGCGAGGGTGCCGTGAAGCTGCTGCTCCACAGGGCGACAGCCTCGCTCCGCCGCGCGATTGCCGACCTGGATGTTTACTCTCCCGCGAGCCGGGCTACGATGGGTACCGTCGCGTCCATATTCCCTTCCTGGACGACAATGTAGGAGAAGCCGAACTTCTCGCGCAGGCGGTGTAGATCCTCAGCCATGCTCTCGATAGTGCCGAAAAATAGGTGTGGGCTGTCGAGCGCCTCGGCTGCGGACATGCCGGCCTCCTGCCCGAACTTCGCGGCAGCAGCCTGCGGATTGTCGGTCTGCTCCACCGCGAAGACGAGGAGGTTCAGCTCGAGGGCGTCGAAGCGGTCGCCCGCGGCCTCCCGAACCCAGGCGATCTTCTGGGCCGTGGCAGCTGCGCTGAGGCTCTCCAGGCCGGAGACGCCTTCGGCGCGCGCTTTGGCACCGAAGCCGACGATGTCGGCCTCCCGCGCCGCCAACTCGAGGATGCGCCGCCCCCCGCCGCCTATCAGGATCGGTGGGTGCGGTTGCTGCACCGGCTTAGGGTAGACTGAGAGGCCGGTGACCGTGTAATGTTCGCCGGCGAAGCTAACATCGTCGCCTGTGAAGATCGCCTTGATGATGTGCAGAGCCTCCTCCAGGCGGTTGATACGGACACTCGGCGGATCGAACGGTAGGCCGGTTTCTTCGTACTCGCTCCGCAGCCAGCCTGCGCCGATCCCGAACTCGGTGCGCCCGTTGGAGAGCAGATCGAGCGTGGCGACCTCTTTAGCCAGCAGCGCGGGGTGGCGGAAGTCGTTGTCGAAGACGAAGCTGCCGACGCGCAGGCTGGTCGTCGCCGCAGCCGCAGCCGTCAGCGCCGCGACCGGCCCAAGCCCACGCGGGAAGTGGTCGGGCACCAGGAGGGTCGAATAGCCGAGGTCTTCGGCTTTGCGCGCCTTCTCCACCCAGTCCGCGCCAGATGCGATAGAGTGGAGCTGTATGCCGAAGCGAAATGGCCGCTTTCTCATTGCTGCTTTACCTCCTTGTCATCGTCAAGCGTCTCGACTGGATATAGCCCTTCTATTTCGCTTAACCTCTGCGTGGCAAGCCGCTCGAGGCGCTTGGCCTGGGTGAGCAGCGTTCTTCTCAAGCCCTTGGATACATCGCGTTCGCTTATTACACGAGCCAGCTGCGCTATAGTTTGCGCCCTGCGGGCTATGCGCGTATCCGGGTGCTTTCGGCTCTCAAAGATCTCCTCGGGCACAATCCGCTTTCTGTGGGAGTCGGGAAGCGCAATAGGTGGCTTGGCGGGTATATCTTTCTCGTTGAGCACCGCCTTCAGTGTGGAATCCTGCAAGACCTTCTGGAAGACATTATACTCAGCAGCCGCCAATCTGTCCTTCACCTCAGCAGTAGAAATGCCTTCCAAGTAGAACGGCCAGATTTCTACCTCTGCGACCTCGAACGGGTCCAAAACGTTCATTGCCACGGCATCTGTACGCTGATTCGTAAGATGACGGCGGATTCGCACACGCAGTCTTTCCGTCGTCTGGCCTACGTAGATAGGCTCTCCGTCATAATCATAGAAAGCATAGATGCCGTAGCGGGCGTTCCCGATAACCCTCCCGGTATCGTCCTTCTGGTTGAGAAAATCACCGATGGCTTTGTTGATGGCACCAACTTCCGGCGGCACTCTCTGGGCAGGCATCTAGGCAATTGCCTTCGTGCTGTAGGCCGGAAGCACCCCTTCCAATTCAGCTACTAGTGGATTCAAATAGTGCTCCGCGATCCACTCGATGACCGGCACACAGACTGCATCGCCGAAGCCGAAAAGCGCCTGATTAGAGGGGACCGCGATCCTATAGTCGTCGGCACCCATTAGCCTGGCGCACTCGCGAGGCGTCACCAGGCGGGCGAAGTATTGCCCGCGCCCGGCCTTGAACAGGATCTGCCTGCCGCTGCCCCCGCGTGGCGTGCGGAGGCATCCGGCCAAACCGTCTGTCCTTAGCTCGGCCATAGACTTGCCGTTCCTGACGCGCCGAAAAACGGTGCCGTAAGAGAAATCCGGGGCGGCTATCATCCGGTCGGCGATTTCGCGGTGGCGGGAACTCATCTGGTTCAACAGGTAGGCGGCGCGAGCGGGACTCCACCACTCAGGCGCGGCCGGTACCAGGTCTTCGAGGATCGCGGGTAGCTCCCGGCTTCTCCAAGGGGGATTCGGCAAGGCGCGAAGCCGCCATCGGATTTCAGGGTGGTCCCAGATGAAACCGGCTAAGGCCGGAGGGCGGATACGGCTCCCGAAAAAGGCTGGCTGCTGCTCTTCGATCTTGACTGTAGGGGAGCGACCCTCTTGAACGCCGACAACAAACAACCGGAGCCTGCTTTGGGGCACAAAATCGGCCGCATTCAGGATGATGGCGTCAACGCTGTAGCCCAGTCTATTCAGCGCCAGGAGGGCCTCGCGGAAGTCGGCACCGTGGGCTGAGGTGAGGAAGCCGGTGACATTTTCCAACAACACGAGCGGCGGTCTACGGCTGCCCATCTCCTCCAGCAACCGCATGAACCCCCAGAAAGCAGAGGAGTGCTTGCCTGCCAGGCCGTTACGCGCGCCGGCCAGAGACAGGTCGTTGCAGGGGAAGGATGCCGTCGCCAAAGTGACGGATGGGATAGATTCTGCGGGAATCTGATGTATGTCGGCGAGCCGGAAGTGCTGTTCAGCGTCGGAAAAGTGCCCGCGATACATCTCATACTTCTGAGCGTCGATGTCGTTCGCAAACGAGAGATGCCAGCCACAGCTTTCGAGGCCCAGCCGCATGAGGCCGATGCCCGCGAAGAACTCGGCGAACTCCAGCCTAGACACGTATACACGCCGCCCAGTGTTGGGGTGCTTTCTCCTCGAACGGGGGGTCTATCTCAGAGCAGGCGGGGATGGCGACCGGGCAGCGCGTGTGGAACCGGCAGCCGGACGGCGGGTTGATCGGGCTTGGCACGTCGCCTTGCAGGATGATCCGCTCGCGCTTTGCCTCAGCCGGCGGGTCGGGCAACGGCACCGCTGAGAGCAGAGCCTTCGTGTAGGGGTGTAGCGGGTTTTGGTATAGCTCGGCTCGGTCGGCGAGTTCGACTATCTTGCCGAGGTACATCACGGCCACTCGGTCCGAAATGTGGCGCACGACCGAGAGGTCGTGGGCGATGAACAGGTAGGTGAGGTTGAACTCGGCCTGGAGGTCTTCCATCAGGTTAATGACCTGGGCGCGGATCGACACGTCGAGCGCGGAGATCGGGTCGTCGGCGACGATGAACGTCGGGTTCACCGCGAGCGCGCGCGCGCTGCCGATGCGTTGGCGCTGGCCGCAGGAGAACTCGTGCGGGTAGCGGTTGATGTAATAGGCGTTGAGGCCGACGACGCGCAAGAGATCCTGCACTTTCTCCTGGCGCTCTTTGCCGCTCGCTATGCCGTGGACCTGTAGCGGCTCAGAGATGATCGAGCCGACGGTCATGCGGGGGTTCAGCGAGGCATACGGGTCTTGGAAGATCATCTGCATCTCGCGGCGCTGGCGGCGGAGGGCCTCGCCGCTGAGGGTCGTGAGGTCCACGTTGTTGAAATAGACGTGGCCGGCGGTCGGCTTGTAGAGCTGGAGGATCGCTCGCCCGGTGGTTGACTTGCCGCAGCCCGACTCGCCGACCAGCCCCAGCGTCTCGCCGCGCTTCACGGTGAAGTCGATCCCGTCCACGGCGCGGACCTGGCCGACCTGCCGCTGCAAGATGATGCCGCTGGTGATCGGGAAGTGGAGCTTCAAGCCTTCGACGCGCAGGATCGTGTCGGGGTCTTTAGCGAACCCGCCCGCCGTGGTGCCTGCGGCGTTGCTTTCGGCGCTGCGCCGTGGGCCGGTGGCCGCACGGTCGGTGCGGATCTCGTTCTCAGGCATGGGTCTTCACCGCCTCTTTGATGTCGGCCCAGCAGGCCGCATTATGTTGGGCGTCTACTGGGCGCAAGAGTGGGCGCTGATCCAGGCAGACCGGCATGTGGAAGCTACAGCGTGGGTAGAACGGGCAGCCCGGCGGCACGTTCACGAGGTCCGGCGGCAGGCCGGGGATCGGTTCGAGCCGCTCTTTGCGAGCCTCGTCGAGGCGGGGCACCGAGCGGATCAGCCCCAGGGTGTACGGGTGGCGGGGGTCGGCGTAGAGCTGCTCGACTGACGCCTGCTCCACCAGGTGCCCGGCATACATCACCTGCACCCGGTCGCACATGCCGGCGACGACGCCGAGGTCGTGCGTGATCATTATCACCGCTGTGCCGAACTCGCGCTTCAGACGCTTGATCAGGTCGAGGATCTGGGCCTGAATGGTCACGTCGAGCGCCGTCGTCGGCTCGTCGGCGATCAGTAGCTTCGGGTTGCAGCTGAGGGCCATCGCGATCATCACGCGCTGGCGCATACCGCCGGAGAACTGGTGGGGGTAGTCGTTCAAGCGGTCTGCGGCGGACGGGATGCCGACGAGCTTGAGAAGCTCGATGGTCCGCTTGTTCGCCGCCGAGCGGTTCATGCCCATGTGGAGCTGTAGCGACTCGCCGATCTGTCGGCTGATCTTGAGCACTGGGTTGAGGGAGGTCATCGGATCCTGGAAGATCATGGCGATCTCTTTGCCGCGGATCTTACGCATCTCGTCTTCCGGCAGGCCGACGAGGTTCTGCCCCTTGAAGAGGACTTCGCCGCCGACGATCTTACCGGGCGGCTGCGGGATCAGCCCCATGAGGGAGAGCGCGGTCACGCTCTTGCCGGAGCCGCTCTCTCCGACGATGCCGAGGGTCTCTTCTTCATAGAGGTCGAATGAGACGCCGTTGACGGCGTTCACCACCCCGTCTTGTGTGAAGAACTGCGTCTGGAGGTCTTTGACCTGGAGCAGTACCGACATAGGGCCTCCTACTTGCGGCTGCGCGGGTCTAGGGCGTCGCGCAGGCCGTCTCCAAAGAAATTGAACGCGAAGAGCGTCACCGCCAGCGCGGCGCTCGGGAAGATCACCAGCCAGGGTTCGGAGCGTATCTGGTCGCGCCCAGTGGAGATCATCGCACCCCAACTGGGCAGGGGGATCGGCACGCCGATGCCGATGAAGCTCAGGAAGGCTTCGATCAATATAGCAAACGGTATGCCGAAGGTCGCGGCGACGATAACCGGGCCGAGCGCGTTCGGCAGGATCTGGGTGAACATGATCCGCCAGGGGCGGACGCCGATCGCCCGCGCCGCCTCGACATATTCCTTCTCTTTGAGCGACAGAACCTGGCTGCGGACGAGCCGCGCCATAGGCGGCCAGAATGTGAAGCCGATAGCGAGGTATATGTTGATGAGGCTCGGACCGATAGCCGCCAGGATCACCACGGCGAAGAGCACCGTCGGGAAGGCGTACATGATGTCTGTGATACGCATCAGCACCATGTCTACCCACTTGCCGTAGTATCCGGCGACCAGGCCGAGCGGCAGCCCGATGCCGAGGATGATCAGCTCGCTGACCAGGCCGACGGAGAGTGAAATGCTCGTCCCATAGACCACGCGGCTGAACTCGTCGCGCGACTGGGAGTCGGTGCCGAACCAGTGCTCGGCAGACGGGGCCTGGTTGCGGATCGTGCGGTGGGTCACCGGGTCGCGAACAGTCTTGTCGTATGGGTAGGGGGCGACTAACGGGGCTGCGACGGCCACGATGGAGAGCAGCAGAAGCACCGCTACGCCGAGCACGGCGAGCTTGTTGCGGCGCAGGCGCACCCAGGCGTCGCCCCAGAGGGTGCGCGGCTTGCCGGTCTGCGCGAAATCGAACGGCGTATCTAGATCTGAAGCGCCTATCACTGCCATGTCAAGCCCTCGCTTCCCCGCCAAGCCTCACGCGCGGATCGATCACCCCATACGACAGGTCTACCACCAAGTTGATCAGCAGCACCAATGCGGCATAGAAGAGCGTTGTGCCCATAATCATCCCGTAATCGAGCTGGTTCACGCTCTGCACGAAGAACTGGCCGATGCCGGGCACATTGAACAGGGTCTCGACCACGAGGCTGCCGGTCACGAGGTCGCCGAGCTGATCGCCCATCACCGTGACAACCGGCAGGAGGGCGTTGCGGAGGGCGTGGCGCAGCAGCACGGCGCGCCCCGCCAGGCCCTTCGACCACGCGGTGCGGATGTAATCCTGGGTGAGCACTTCGAGCATACTCGCCCGCGTCAGCCGCGTGAGCACTGCCATCGGGCGGATCGCGAGCACGAAGGCCGGCAGCAGGAGATCCTTCGGGTCGCCCCAGTGAGCGATCGGCAGGATCCTGAGCCAAAGCCCGGTCACTAGGATCAGCACGATGCCGAGCACGAAGTTCGGGATCGAGTAGCCGATGAGCGAGAAGGCGCTCACCGCGTAATCTACCCAGGTATTCTGCTTGACTGCGGCAAGTATGCCGAGGGGGACGGCGAGGGCGATGAGGATAAGGAAGGCGCTCGCGCCCAGCAAGAACGAGTTGCCGGCCGCTTCCTTGATGATGTCTACGACGGGGCGGCCGACCTGACTGAACGAGGTGCCGAGGTCACCGCGCGTGATGTTCCAGATGAAGCGCACGAACTGGCCGACTGCGAAACCGCTGCCGCTCAACTTGGCCGGCGGCCCCTGGAACATCATCAGGGCGACCCAGAACGCGAAGACAGCACCTAGCGTGATCAGGCTGTTGCCGGCCAGCACGGTAAGGGCAGTCTTGAGCCGCCGCACGAAGACGCCGCCGCCTACCGCGAGGAAGCCTGCGATCAGCAAGACGATCCGCCAGATGTCGGCACCGGTGCCGTAGAAGGTGGGCCAGAGCGGTTGGTTGAGGCCATACGATGCCTCGATGCGCGCGGTGATCTGCGGGTTGGAGTGTTCGGAGGCGAACGGCCCGCCCGCCGGGATATGCATGAGCGTAAAGGTGATCAGCGCGATACCGAGCATGGACGGTATCATGGCGAGCACGCGCCGAATGACATAAGCAGCCATAGCCGGACCCTTGTTACTACGCGCCCCACGGCCGGAAGTTGGCTTCCGGCCGCCGGGCGCGCAGCGTAGACTAGTACAGGCTCGATCCGCCGCGCCCTACTGGGCGGGCTTCACCAGCCTGAACGGGAAGATGAACGAGTTGTTCGTGTCGTAGCCGGTCCACTTCGGGCTAATCTCCCAATAGCGGGTCGTTTGGTAGAGCGGGACAATCGCCGCAGAGTCGAGCAGCAGCTTCTCGGACTGGTTGTAGAGGCCCATGCGGTCGGCTATCTTGGCGGGGTCGGCCAGCTTGTCGGCCTGGTCGGTCAGGCTGTCGAACTGCTTATCGCTGTAGGCGGGGTCGTTGCCCTTGTCGATCTGCTTGGTCGTGAAGAGCGCCGAGAGCCAGTCTTGCGGGTCGGCATAGTCGTGTCCCCAGGAGCCGTAGAACATCTCATAGGTGTGGGCCTGGCGGGCGTTGAGCATGATCTTCCACTCGATGCCCTCGACTTTGATGTTGAGGCCGAGGTTCTCTTTGAGCTGCGCCTGGATCTGCTCGGCGACGTTCTTTTCGGCATCTCGCTGGCGGTAGGTGTAGGTTAGGTCGAGGCCCTGGCCGTTCGGGTATCCGGCATCGGCGAGCGCCTGCTTGGCCTTGGCGGGGTCGAACGGGTAGGCTGTGTATTGCTTGTAACCCGGCTCGCCTGCGGGCAGGAGGGTTGTCAGGGGTTGAGCCGAGCCGGAGAGGGCGAGGTCAACGAGCTGCTGGCGATCGATCGCCATGGCGATGGCCTCGCGCAGCTTCATCGCCTTCGGATCGCTCTGGGGGCCGAATGGCGGCTTCTGTAGGTTGAAGCCGATCCAGACGCTGCGGGCCTGGCCGACGCTGTGCAGGTCGCTCTTGAGCGTAGCGTCGTTCTGGATGCGCTGGAGGTCGGCGGCGTTCGGGCCGTCGAGCGCCGACAGCTGGCCGCCCTCGAACTGGGCCTGCGCGGTCGCGGTGTCTTTGATGATCGGGATGAACACGTCTACGGTCGGCTTCTGGGCGCGCCAGTAGTTCGTGTTCTTGGTGAGCGTGATGGACTGCTCGTGCTTCCACTCGCTGAGGACATACGCCCCGGTGCCCGCGCCGAGGTGCTTGCCGGTCTCGGTGAAGCTCGAGTCGGTCTTGGCGACGTTCTTGTTGACGATGAAGTAGGTCCAGACGGTGGCTTCCGACAGGAAGTAGGCGCTGGGGGCGGTGAGCGTGACCTTGACGGTGTAGGGGTCGGGAGTTTCGATGCCCGATGCCTCTGTGATCTTCGTCTTGGTTGTGTCGGTGGAGACGGCGGATGCTTCTACATCCTGGGCACCCTTGATGCCGTCCATCACGAAGACGTAGGGGGCCTTCGGGTTGTTGAGCACGCGGTTCCACGAGTACTTGACGTCGGCTGAGGTGAATGGGTCGCCGTTGGAGAACTTGACGTCCTGGCGGAGCTTGAAGGTATAGACTGTGCCGTCGGCGCTGACTGTGGGCAGGCTTGCGGCGAGCGCCGGCTGGACGGCCTGTGTCTTCGGGTCGAGTTCGAGCAGGGCATCGTAGAGGTTCTGGCCGATGTCGATCGAGAGGTTCTCCTGCATGAGGGCAGGGTCGAAGGTCTCAGGCTCGGCGTAGGCGCGCCAGGAGAACATGCCGGCAGCTGCGACGGGGATGGCGACGGTCGGGGTCATTGCGCCTGTGACTGTGGTGCCGGCGGCGGGGGTGTTCGCCATGGCTGCCCCGCTGGTGACCGTCGGTGCCGTCATGGCCGTCGGCGCGCTGGTCGCTGCCGCGGGCGCGGCGGCGGTCGGCGGCAGCGGTGTGTCGGTGGCCGGCACCGGGGTGTCGGTGGCTGTGCCGCCGCAGGCCGCGAGCAACATGCTCGCCCCCGCCAGCAGGCTCGCCAGGCTCATAATCCGTTTGGATTTCATACCTTTCCTCCTTATGGCTTCTAGATAACACGAAATGCGTCTCAGTGCTACGAGCTAGCCGTAGCCCAATGCGGCCGGCACGTCGCACGACTGTCCCTGCATTATATCAGATGGGGCGGGACTGTCAAGCGCCCATATCAGTAGTACCCGCAGCGCGTGGCGGGGGTTCAGCCGTCAGCCGTCGGCTATCAGCTTGTCAGCTATCAGCCGTCAGCTTGTAGCTATCAGCTTGTCAGCCGTCAGCCGCTGCCCCCAACACTGTCATTCTGAGCGCAGCGAAGAATCTCTGGGTGGAGCGCCCTGCTTGTGAGCGCGACAAGCGAAGGTCCTAAATATCCATCCACGAAAAACACGAAAAAGCACGAAAGGGCGTGGATTGCGGATTGCGGCGAGGGCCGCCGGGACAGGGGCGGGACGAGGGCGGGACGGCAGTCCGTTCGCTGACGGCTGACGGCTGACGGCTGAAAACTGATCGCAAAGTCGCTGCAAAAAGCGGAACGCTACCCTATTGACAAGCCGCAATTATTGTGATATGATGGGCTTGATTTAATTTCGCGTTGTCCCAAAGGAACTGCGGCGCTACTCGTTGCATTAAGAAAGGAACCAGGCCGGAGGCTGTTTGCGTCCCTCCACGCTGCGTATCTGCTGTACCCACCGAATTGTGAGAGTTTGTCGAAAAGGTGCCCTCCGTAGGTGCCGGCTAGAAGCTGGCTCGTGCGGGGGAAAGACGCTTTTCTAACAGGCTCTGAGGAAGGCAAGAAGGTTAGAGAACGGCATCAGGAAAGGATTGGGGAATCTCATGAGGAACATTAAGCGGCTCTATTGGTTGGCGGCGCTCGTCGTGCTGCTCACCCTGGCCGGCATCGGCGGTGTGGCGAACGCGGCACTGCCGAATGACGGTCATTCGAGCGCGAGCCTGCCGAACACCGGCTCGGCTCCCGCCCCGCCCCCGCAGGCGGCCAAGGGCAGCGGCCCCACGACGCTGAGTAATGCCGGGCTCCCGCCCGGTGCGGTGCCCGCCCGCCCGGCGGTGCCATTCGTCTATGTCGAGAAAGCGCCCGAGCCGGTCACGACCGACCGCCATGCGGCAAGCAGTGTCGCCGGCTTCCTCTATATCGTCGGCGGGGAATACTACAACGGCACCACCTATGCCATCACCAGCACGGTGCAACGCTTCGACCCGGTCGGCAACACCTGGCAGTTCATGGCCCCGCTGCCCGTGCCTTTCGACAACATGGAATCTTGCGCGATGAACGGCAAGATTTATGTGCCGGGCGGCTATAACGGGGCGGCCGCCAGCAATGTCAACTACATTTATGACGTGGCCGGCAACACCTGGACCACAGGCGCGCCGGTGCCCTCCGCGCCGGGCAACCTCTGGTCCACGGTCGTGTGCAATGCGGCCACGAATAAGGTCTACGCCATCGGCGGCTACAACCTCTCGGCCCCCCTCGCCAGCAACTATATTTACGATGCCACGGCCAACACCTGGAGCAGCGGGGCCAACATTCCCGTCGCCACCTACGGCTCCGACGGCGGGCTGATCGGCGGCAACATCTATATGGCGGGCGGCCTGCTGGGCACGACCACCTACGCCTACAATCTCGCCGGCAACACCTGGTCCACGGTGGCCCCCATGGCCGTCGGCTGCTACTTCGGCGCATCAGGCGTCAGCCCCGACAACCGGCTCTATATCGCTGGCGGCGGCTTCTGTAGCAACGGGGCCAGCCCCACCGGCCGAACCGAACGCTACGACCCGGTGGCAAACACCTGGACGACTGTAGATACACTGAACGAAGCGGTGTACCACACCAACGGCGGCTTCGCCCCGGTGGGCAGCAACCTGTTCAACGTCGTCGGCGGGTACACCGGCGCGGCGGACATCCCCAACACGCAGCAGTTGGCCGTGGCGGTTCCGGGCACCCCGTCGGCCACGCCCACCGGCCCGATCCCCACGGCGACGCAGACCGCGATTGCCACGGCCACCGCCTGCGCCCCGACCTATAACATCACCACCGGCGCGGGTGCCATCGTACCCGGCACCACCAAGATTGACGGCGTGGGCGGCGACGATATTCTCTCGCTTGTCACCCTGCCCTTCTCCTACACCACCTACGATAACAGCTACAGTAGCGCCCAGGCCGGCTCCAACGGTGCCCTCTTCTTCGGCGCCGCCAACGGCACCTACGCCATCACCTGCATCCCGAACGGCCTGGGCACCTACACCATCGGCCCCTACTGGACCGACCAGAATACCGCTACGAACGCCTGCCCGCTCTGCGGCATCTTCACCAGCACCAGCGGCACGGCGCCGAACCGCATCTTCAACATCGAATGGCGCAACGTCTACTTCGGCCAGACCGGCGCGCCGACGCTCGACTACGAAGTGCGGCTCTACGAAGGCCAGACCCGCTTCGATGTGGTCTACGGCCTCATCACGGCGCTCGGCTCGGCGAACGACAGCGCACTGACGGTCGGGGTGCAGAAGAACACCACTGTCTTCACCCAGGTCGGCTGCGACCCCACGGGCGGCACCGCTCCGCCGGTAGCCACAGGTCAGCTCTACACCTACACCCTGGCCGCCTGCGGCACAGCAACCACCACAGCGACGGCCACAGCGGTCGCTGCTACAGCGACGGCAACGGCGACAGCCACAGCGGTCGCCAACACGGCGACCTCCACGGCAACGGCCTGCCCGCTGGGCCAGACCTATAGCATCACCAACTCCGCAGCGGCCATCGTGCCCGGCGTAACCGACACCGGCAACCACTGCGACGACTGCCATACGGCTGTCACCCTACCCTTCCCGATCACGCTCTACGACCAGACATTCACCACGGCGCAGGTCGGCTCTAACGGCGATATGGCCTTCGGCACGCCGTACGAATTCTTCTACTCAGGCTGCCTTCCGCAAACCACTCCGACCTACACCATCTTCCCGTTCGCGGTGGACCAAATCACCGGCGCGGCGGGTAAGGGCATCTTCACGCTGACCACGGGCAGCGCGCCCAACCGCACCTTCTACGTCGAATGGCGCGCCTGCCGCTACAACGGGGCCACCACCTGCCTCGCGGGCAGCGACAACAACTACGAGATCGTCTTCCAGGAAGGCCAGACCAACTTCCAGATCGTCTATGGCGTCTTCGGCCCGTCAAATGCCACGGTCGGGGCCATCGGCGTCCAGAAGAACGGCACAGTCTTCACCCAATCCCAGTGCAATGCCGGCGCGCCGGCCAGCACGGCCCAGATCTACACCCTGGCCTGCATCGCCGCTTCGCCCACGCCCACGAACACAGCCACACCAGTCGCCAACACGGCGACACGCACAGCCACGTCAGTGCCGCCGACGCTGACCGCGACACCTGTGCCGCCGACGCTGACACGCACAGCCACGTCAGTGCCTCCGACGCTGACCGCGACACCTGTGCTGCCGACTGCCGTACCGTCGACCCAGCCGACCCTGGCACCGCCGACCCTGACGGCCACATCTACCGTCTGCGTGCCTAACCCAGGCGGCTGGACCGCCGGAGCGAACTTCGACGCGGTAGCCGTCGTGCGCGCGGTCGGCATCTACTTCCCGACCAACGGTAAGTTCTACGCGATGGGCGGTCGCACCGCGGACGCCGCGGGCAGCGACCTGACCAACCCGCATGAGTACAACCCGGCGACCAACACCTGGGCCACCAAGACAGCCGTCTACCCGGACAACCAGGTGAACAACATGGCCTGCGGCGTAATGACCGTCGGCGGCGTCGCGCAGATCTACTGCGTGGGCGGCTCGGCGGCCGGCGCGGCCACAGCCACTGCCCGCGTCTTCTCCTACAACCCGCTCACCGACGTCATCACCCTGCTGGGCAGCGACCCGT